>NZ_JBWDNP010000005.1:0-483003 GCF_056269255.1 Paenibacillus sp. JT31N17 | reverse complement strand
AATCCGCTCGACTTGCATGTATTAGGCACGCCGCCAGCGTTCGTCCTGAGCCAGGATCAAACTCTCCATAAAAGAGATCCGAAGATCTCGTAACTTACAGATAAGCTAAAAACAGCTCATTCTTTAAAACCTGTTTGACAGGTCGCTCATTGTTCAGTTTTCAAAGAACAAATGCTTCTTCTTGCAGGCGCCGCAAGGCTTTCCTGCTTCGTAAGCTCTCGTCGTTCGCTTCAGCGGCGACTTGATTAATATATCACATCCGCCTAGCTCATTGCAAGTACTTTTTTGAAAAAAAGTAAGTTTACTTCTTTTCTTTCCATATAAAAAACTGTGCTATATTAGCCTGCCAAAAATGCGGCAAGGAGTAATATAACACAGCCTGAGTTTGAACGTCAACAATTATTTGGAGGAATCTGTTTTAGGTATAATCTCCTCTATAAAGAGCTGCCGCTCTACTGTTAAATTAATAATCGTTCCATTCACACTCACCCATGGACGGGTAGGAGCATTGCGGTCGGAGAATACGATCTCGCCAATCCGGTTATCGCTTAAACGGACAAGGGTGCCGTTATGAAACTGTGTAACCTTATCGATAAAGGTTTGCACATAGACCGGCTCGAGCTTCCCGAAGGAGTCCTTCTGGATCTGCTCAAGCACCACATAGGGAGAGGTCGCCTTGCGGTAAGCCCGTTTCATCGTCATCGCATTAAAGATATCAGAGATCGCAACCAGCTTCGCGAATGGATGAATCTTCTGAGCCTCCAGACCAAGGGGGTAGCCGCTTCCATCAACACGCTCATGATGCTGGAGCGCTGCCAGCTTCGCCCCCTCTGTAAGAGCGGTCACGTTCTTGAGAAGCTGATAGCCATTAACCGTGTGGCGTTTCATTTCTTCGACTTCCTCGGTCGTCAGGTTCGACGGCTTATTCAGGATAGCAGAATCGACTTTGGCATTGCCAATATCGTGAAGCAAGCCGGCAAGTGCCGCCTGCATCCACTCATTCCTGGGAAAACTATTCCACTGTGCCAGCATATAACAGCTCATGGCCGACATCACGCTTTTGTGAAATAAGTAATCATTGTTATTAACGGAAGGCGGAGAGAAATTTAATATTTTGTAATCACCGATATGCTGCAATAAGGCTTCGAGCTGATTCCGGATATCCAATATAGGAATATTCACGCCGCTGTTCACTTGGGCGAACACTCTTTTGAGCAGAGCTACCATGAGGTCATACTGCTCCATTAATGGAGATGCAGCCTTCACGGATTGCTTATTGGAGTCCGACGTTTTATCGGCACTGGAATCTTCATCCGTATTCTTATCATCAGTAGAGTTGATTACAACGCTCGGAACCAGAAATGCCTGAAGTATTTCCAGTTCCCGCGCGGTTACAATTTTACCTTTGTGAAAGAGGACACTTCCTAGAGGGGTAAGAACGTCTTGAGCAATTTTGTCTCCAGGCTTGATTTGCGAAACTGCTACTGTTGCCATAGCTCTCATCTCCATATTATGTCCTCATGCACATCAGGTCAGGATTCATCCGATTCATCAGAAGGTGTATCTACTGTTTCAATCGATTGTATGGCTTCAGATTGTTCCGGGGATTCCTGGTCCTCGCCGATCGCGTCGATGATGTCCGATTCATCGCTCTTGGCTACACGCGTCACAGTAGCGACAGAATCGTCGTCTCTTATATGGATCAGCTTGACCCCCTGCGTATTCCGGCCCATAGTGGAAATTCCGCCCATGCTTGTACGGATCATCGTTCCAAGCGAGGTCATAATCATTAGATCCTCATCATCATGCACCATTTTGAGACTGGCGATCGGGCCATTCTTTTCGGTCACATTCAGGGTTTTGATTCCTTTGCCTCCCCTGCTCTGTATCCGGTAATCATTAATCGGCGTCCGTTTGCCGTAGCCTTTGGCTGTTACGATCAGAACCTCGTTCTCCGGCACAACAACATCCATGCCAATGACATAATCATCATCGTCCGCATTGATCCCTTTAACCCCTGTTGCTGAACGGCCCATTGGGCGCACATCCTGCTCGGGGAAGCGAATAGACATCCCTTGGCTAGTCCCCATAATAATCTCCTGGTTGCCATCGGTCAGCTTGACTCCAATTAAATCGTCATCGTCCCGCAGATTGATGGCAATCAATCCGATTTTACGGATGTTGGAATAGTCATCAAGCGGTGTTTTTTTCACAACGCCCTGTTTGGTGGCGAAGAACAGATAAAGGTCCGGATTGAACTCTTCAACCGGGATGACCGCATTGACGGTTTCGCCCGCTTCAATCTGGATCAGATTAATAATTGGCGTTCCCCGCGCTGTGCGGCTCAAATCCGGAATCTCATAGGCCTTCAACCGGTAAACTTTACCTTTGTCCGTGAAGAACAACAGGAAATGATGGGTATTGGATACAAAAAGATGCTCAACAAAATCGTTATCCTTCGTATCCATACCGATGACTCCCCGGCCGCCGCGCTTCTGGCTGCGGTACGTGGAAACCGGCAGACGTTTCACATATCCGGAATGGGTTACCGAAATGATCACATCTTCCCGCGGAATAAGGTCCTCGTCGAGGATTTCATTCTCACCCGCCATAAGTTCTGTACGGCGCTCATCACCGAATTTGGCTTTGATTTCTTCCAGTTCCTCGCTGATGATTTGCAAAACAAGCTGCTCATCGGCCAAAATGGCACGATACTCCGCGATCTTCCTCTGCAGCTCTTCATATTCGGCTTCGATTTTCTCCCGTTCCAACCCGGTGAGACGCTGCAGTCTCATCTCTAATATCGCCTGGGCTTGATCATAGCTGAGAGAGAATCTGGAAATCAGCCCTTCGCGGGCAATATCGGTAGTTTGGGATGCTCTGATAAGAGAAATGACCTCATCCAGATTATCCAGCGCGATACGCAAGCCCTCGAGAATATGGGCGCGGGCCTCCGCTTTCCTGAGATCGAACTCGGTACGGCGGCGGATAACCTCAATTTGATGCTGCAAATAGTAATACAAAATATCTCGGAGATTTAATACACGGGGCTCGTGATTAACCAATGCCAGCATATTAAAGCCGAAATTCATTTGCATCTGGGTTTGCTTGTACAGATTGTTCAAAACAACGCTGGGATTCACATCACGGCGCAGCTCCACGACCACGCGCATTCCTGTGCGATCGGATTCATCACGGAGATCGGTGATTCCGTCAATATTTTTCTCCCGAACGAGTTCAGCAATTTTCTCTACGAGACGTGCCTTGTTGACCTGATAAGGCAGTTCATGGACGATGATTCGTCCTTTGCCATTGTTATCTTCTATAGTTGCTCGTGCGCGCATCGTCACCGATCCGCGTCCCGTAGTATAGGCCTGACGCAGCCCTTCCCGCCCCATCAGGAAACCGGCTGTAGGGAAATCCGGGCCCTTGATATAATCCATCAGTTCCAGCGGCGTGATCTCCGGATTTCGGATGAGCGCCTGAACACCGTCAATAACCTCACCCAGGTTATGCGGGGGAATATTGGTGGCCATCCCAACCGCGATACCGGTAACCCCGTTGACTAACAGGTTTGGAAAGCGCGCCGGCAAAACGACAGGTTCATTTTCTTCCCCATCATAGTTGGGTGCGAAATCGATCGTTTCTTTGTTTATATCACGGAGCATCTCCATAGCAATCTTCGATAAGCGAGCTTCCGTGTAACGCATAGCCGCTGCCATGTCGCCGTCAATGGATCCAAAGTTTCCATGACCGTCAATCAGCATATACCGCAGCGAAAAGTCCTGCGCCATCCGTACCATCGTTTCATAAACAGCCGAGTCACCATGAGGATGATACTTACCGATAACTTCGCCGACGATTCTGGCAGATTTCTTATATGGCTTGTCCGGGGACATGCCCAGCTCCGACATCGCAAACAGAATGCGTCGATGAACCGGCTTTAGGCCATCCCTGACATCGGGGAGCGCACGGCTCACGATAATGCTCATCGCATAATCCATGAACGAATCCCGCATCTCGACGCCGATATCGCGATTTACTACTTGCGAACGATGTTCTTCAGCCATTGTGGTCCTCCTAAAATACTTCTTGATTGATTATCATAAATGATTCAGCAGAGAAATTTTGCAGGTTTCTTCGTTGAATGCTTGTACGAGGGATACATAGAAAGAACCTTATAGTCATTTCACAATACTGCCGAGGTTAAACCTTACTGATCTTATAAATCTGCAGAAAGGCCCAATAAACTCCAAATTATGGGTGAATGCACTTTCCACTTCAACGCTATCGCATAAACTGATGGGGAATGGATTTTGACAGGCACATTCCGGATCAAACAGGGAGAAAGCAAAAATAGGCATAATCCCTATTATACCATCGTTTTTCACCTCTGTCTCCTGCATGCGCTGTAATTCACCACTGGTCAAGAATAGATTCCGAAAGGCGGAGCCGCTTTGGCGATCCAACGTGTAAAAAGCAAATGGGCGAAAACAAATTCCCTGGTAAAGTCAGAAGAAATGCGTGATTCCATCCCCACTACGAAAAAATGGAGCAGCGAAACACTCCGATCAATGCTAAACGAATATAAAATGGTATATGTGAAACCCGATCAAGGCACCTTCGGCAGCGGCGTTATTCGGGTCGAAAAGCTAGAGAATCACTACACCTACCAGCTCGGTACCCGGATCAGGACCTTTTCAGGATTCGAGGCCATGGCAGCAAGTCTGCAGACGGTCATAAAATCCCGTACTTATCTGGTACAGAGGGGAATCCATCTCCTTAAGCACAAAGGGAGAAGATTCGATATTCGCGTCATGGTTCAAAAAAATGACAGGCATGAGTGGGAATCAACGGGCATTATCGGCAGGCTCAGCCATCCTTCCAAAATCGTTACGAATTATCACAGCGGGGGCACCCCTATGACTATCGAACGATTAATGCAAAGCCATCTCACCAAGGTTCAAATTAGAAATCTTAAAAGCCGGCTGCGGAAGCTGGGCGTCTCCGTAGCCAGACAGCTGCAAAACGATTACCCACGACTTAAAGAATTAGGCGTCGATGTCGCTGTAGATACCTCATTCAAGCCGTGGATTCTGGAAGTAAATACGCTGCCCGACCCGTTCCTGTTTCGTAAACTTCCGGATAAACGGGTATTTCGAAAAATATATCGTTACGGCCTCCTCTATGGACGCTTCAAATCCACAAAAAAACGTTCGTGAACCTGTCCTTCCCATTCGTTGTTGGCAGAAAAAAACCGCCCTCGTTTCGAGCGAGCGCGGTTTTTTGTTTTTCTGGTTAGATATCCAGGTTTTTGACAAGTTTGGCATACTGCTGAATAAATTCGCGGCGTGGTTCGACATTATCGCCCATAAGGGTCTCAAACATCTGATCGGCCTCCATTGCATCCTCAATTGAAACCTGGAGCATAGTACGGCTTTCGGGGTCCATGGTTGTCTCCCATAGCTGCACAGCATTCATTTCTCCAAGACCTTTGTACCGCTGTACGCCTACCTTGGCGCCTTCACCGAATCCTGCGATAATCTCGTCGCGTTCTTTCTCGCTTTGCGCGTACCGGATGACCTTATTGCGTTCAATCTTGAACAGCGGCGGCTGGGCAATGTAGATAAAGCCGGCCTCCAGGATTTTGCGCATGTAGCGATAAAGGAAGGTGAGCAGCAGGGTCCGTATATGGGCACCGTCGACATCGGCATCCGTCATTAGGATAACCTTATGGTAACGCGCCTTGGCAAGGTCAAAGTCATCACTGATGCCTGTGCCCAGTGCAGTAATGATCGCACGGATTTCGGTATTTCCCAATATCCGGTCCAGCCGCGCGCGTTCGACGTTGAGAATTTTTCCCCGCAATGGCAGGATGGCCTGAAAATGACGATCCCTTCCTTGCTTGGCGGAACCGCCTGCCGAGTCACCCTCAACGATATACAACTCGCTTATAGAGGCATCCTTGGAGGAGCAATCTGCCAGCTTGCCTGGAAGCGAACTGACTTCCAGGGCGCTTTTGCGTCTGGTCAGCTCACGCGCCTTACGGGCTGCCTCGCGGGCCCGGGAGGCCTGAAGCCCTTTTTCAATGATTTTCTTGGCAACAGCCGGATTCTCTTCCAAAAATTCCTGGAGCTTCTCCGCAAAGCAGGACTCCACGATACCGCGGACTTCACTATTGCCGAGCTTTGTCTTGGTCTGCCCTTCAAATTGCGGCTCGGGAATCTTGACGGATATGATCGCTGTCAGCCCTTCACGCACATCATCACCGGACAAGTTGGAATCGTTATCCTTGATGGCATTCATTTTGCGGGCATAATCGTTGATGATCCGCGTCAATGCGCTTTTAAAGCCGGATTCATGCGTGCCGCCCTCATGGGTATTGATGTTGTTGGCAAAGGAATAAATATTCTCGCTGTAGCTGTCATTGTACTGCAGGGCGACCTCAATCTGAATATTATCCTTGGAGCCTTCCACATAAATCGGCTGCTGATGCAGAGCTTCTCGATTACGGTTCAAATACTCGACAAACTCGATAATACCGCCGTCATACCGGTACGTATTGGTTGCGCCTGTGCGCTCGTCAAGCAGAACAATTTCAATGCCTTTATTCAAAAAAGCAATCTCTCGTATACGCGACTGCAGAACCTCATATTCAAAGACTGTTGTTTCTTTGAAAATTTCCTCATCGGGCTTAAAATGAACGGTGGTTCCGGTGTCTTCGGTTTCCCCGATTATTTTCAAGTCATACTGGGGCACTCCCCGGCGGTACTCCTGCTGATGAATTTTCCCTTCGCGGCTGACGGTCACAATGACCTGTTCGGACAGAGCGTTAACAACGGATATTCCGACGCCATGAAGGCCCCCGGACACTTTATAGCCGGAATCATCGCCGCCAAATTTACCGCCGGCATGAAGAACGGTCAGTACGACCTCAACAGTCGGTCTTTTCAGCTTGGCATTCTCTCCGACGGGAATCCCCCGGCCGTTATCGACGACGGTTACACTGTTATCCTCATGCACAGTAACCAGGATCCGGTCACAGTAACCAGCCAGCGCTTCATCGATGCTGTTGTCGACAACCTCCCATACGAGATGGTGAAGACCTTTGGAGCTGGTGGAGCCGATATACATCCCGGGACGCTTACGAACAGCTTCCAAACCTTCCAGGACTTGTATTTGACTTTCATCATACGTATTCTGGTTCAACGACATGCTGGAATTCACTGCTCCTCTCAATGCTTGATACCTGAGCGTTCTCGTGGGAAAACGCAACTTCGCAGCCGTAATCTTCGGCGCTTTCGTGAGATAATGCACCTCAAATGCCCTGGCGGCAGATAGAAAAAGACGCACCCTTGATCCAAAATCTCTATACGAGCATAAGCTAAGCTTACGGGGTCTACCGAATACAGTTAATTGGTCGCGAAATGATGCGAACGCTTCTTCAATGTGGAGGAAGATATCGGGGAATAATAGATTTTTTGCTGGGTGACCACGATTGATTTTGCCTCTTCCTCACCGATCACTTCAACGTCCTTGCGTTTGCGGGCTTGAGCTACGAATTGCTTGGAAAGCTTGGAGGACTGTTCGATGGAAATATCAAAGATCGCCACGAGCTCCGCGGCGCGAATTATTTTTTCTCCGCCCAAATGTATATACATAGCTTCCACCCTTCGTTCGTGCCGCATTAAAGAATGACTTCGCCATTGCGGACATGATAGATTCGAGAGCCCTGCAGCTTGCTCACATCGACGCTCTCCAGACCTGTTGTGGTAATAAAGGTCTGTACCTTGCTTTGAAAGGTTTCAATCAGCTGTGTCTGCCGATTCTGGTCAAGCTCCGATAAAACATCATCCAGCAGCAGCAGCGGATATTCTCCGATTTCCTCATGAATGAGTTCAATCTCAGCCAGCTTGAGCGATAACGCGGTTGTACGCTGCTGCCCTTGTGAACCGTAGACGGCAGCTTCCTTGCCATTTATAAAAAAGGCCAGATCATCACGGTGGGGGCCGACAAGCGTCATCCCACGGCGCAGTTCCTGATCTTTTACCTGTGTTAACTTTATCATAAATTGCTCAAATAAAACAGATTCTTCTTCCGCAGCGTCCGTATCGAAGGAGGGACGGTAGACAATTGTCAATTCCTCCGCCCCCGCGGTTATGCCGGAATGGATATGCTGAGCCCACTTTTGCAGCTTATGAATAAAGCTTTGCCTTTTTTTCATAATTTTAACACCATACTCAATAAGCTGCATATTCCATACGTCGAGCATGGCCTGCTGGGAGCTTGACGGGGAGGAGGCTTTTAAATAATTGTTACGCTGCAAAAGCACTTTGTGATACTGTCCCAGCGAATGCAAATAACCAGGCTGCACCTGGCCGATTTCCATATCCAGGAACCGCCTGCGGATGCCAGGTGTTCCTTTTACAATTTCCAGATCCTCGGGTGCGAACATGACAACATTAAGCGATCCGACAAAATCACTCAGCTTCCGCTGCTCCAGGCCATTGATTCTGGCCTTCTTGCCTTGAGTGGACAAGGTCAGATCCAGCTTGAGCGTGCCGTATTTTTTCTCCACTTCCCCAAGAATTCTTGCGTCGCTGGACTGCCAGCCGATCAGTTCCTTGTCTTTGCTGGTACGATGGGATTTGGTTAAGGCCAGAACAAATATCGCTTCCAGCAGATTCGTTTTTCCCTGGGCGTTGGGGCCGACAAACAGATTGACCTGACTGTCTGTTTTCACTTCCAGCTGTTCATAGTTGCGGTAATGCTGCAATTGTATGGAATTCAGATACACCGTGCTGCCTCCCGTTTGCTGCCAATGCTTAATTGCATTGACGCATTAACGCTTTACGACCGTAAAGAGGCCATGTCCTTTTATTTCGACCCGGTCACCGCTGTAAAGCTTACGGCCCCTCCGATTATCCGCTTCTCCATTGATCTTGACCTCGGCTTCCTGCAAAAAAAACTTCGCAGCTCCGCCCGTATCGATGCACCCTGACAGCTTTAGAAACTGCCCAAGCGCGATATATTCCGTCGTAATTTCAACTTCCGTCATGTTCTGATTGCTCCCTTTAGCCTGTAGTCCGGTACGGCAGGATGAGATGCAGGCTGTGTGAATGATCCGTCGGCTTAATGATAATCGGGCTCATCGCTCCGGTAAATCCGATGAACAAATATTCGCTGTCGATGACTTTCAGGGCATCGAGCACATATTTGGAGTTAAAGGCAATACGCAGCGGCTCGCCGTTCATTTCCTTGACTTCCAGCTGCTCCGTAACCCGCCCAAGCTCAGCCGAGCTGGAGGAAATTTCGATGGTGCCGTCCTCCTGCGTCATCAGGCGGACAATATTCGTTTTCTCTTCCCGGGACATCAAATACGCCCGGTCTATCGAATCCGTTAATTTTTTTGTGTTAAGCACCAGTTCTGTTTTGAACTGCTGCGGAATAATTTTAGAAGTATCGGGGTAGGTACCATCCAATATACGCGAATAAAACAGGACATGTCCAATTTTGAACAAAACCTGGTTGTCAGCGACGAAAATATTTACATGGCTGTTGTCGTCGGGGATGAGCCGGGACAGTTCATTGAGCGTTTTGCCGGAAATAACGACATTGGAGAACCGGTAGTCGGCTTCCGTTTGAACGTTAGCGGTACGGCTGGCGAGGCGGTGGCGGTCCGTTGCGACAAATTTCAACTGTCCTTCAGCCAGATTCCATAAGGTACCGGTCAAAATAGGCGTTTGTTCACTGGTGGAGGTGGCGAATACCGTTTGCCGGATCATCATTTTGAGCATATCGCCGGGAACGGAAATCGTGTCTTTCTCTTCTATGGTCGGGAGGATGGGAAATTCCTCCGGATCAAGGCCAATCATTTGAATATCCGTGGAGCCGGAGCGGATCATCGTCTGGTGATTGTCCTTCACTTCGATTTCGAGCTCATCCGACGGCAGTTTTTTGACAATCTCGACGAAGAATTTGGCAGGAAGCACAACGCTGCCCGGCTTGTCGATTCGGGCGACGACAAATTCTCCATTTTCCACAGGAATGAAGCTTTGGATCGAAATATCGGTGTCGCTTGCTGTCAGGGTGACGCCTTGATGGGTGACATCAAACTTGATTCCCCCAAGGATAGGAATAGCAGGCCTCGATGAAGAGGCTTTGGAAACTTGCTGGATGGCATCATTGAGCTGGTCTTTTCTGATCATTAGTTTCATCTTGGTTTCACTCCTAAAATAGCTTCCTGAAAAATAGAGACAATTGCGCACGGTGTTGGGCTTTGTTTGTGAATCCTTTTACACTCTAAATTGATGATGTTTATTTAATTATTTATTAGCCGTAGTCGTAGTAGGGGGCCGGAATATGTGGATAAGTGAATAAAATGCTGATAAATCAAGCCTATCCACATGTGTACAGGCTGTGCATAGGCTTGGAGAATTTTCGTATCCACTTGTGTATAAAATCAGGTGTGATTTTTGATCTTATCGGTAAGCGTCTGGACGATTTTATATAAGTCCTGATCGATCTTGAGCTGCTGTGTAATTTTCTCGTGGGCATGGATAACGGTTGTATGGTCCCGGCCCCCGAAGGCCTCGCCAATTTTGGGTAGCGAGAAATCCGTCAGCTCACGGGACAAGTACATGGCAACCTGACGCGGAAAAGCGACTGCCTTGGTCCGTTTGCGTGCTTTAAACTCCTCCAGCTTAAGTCCATACAGCTCGCCGACCTTCTGCTGTATATCCTGCATCGTGATCATTCTCGGACGACTGGATGGAATAATATCCTTCAGTGCTTCCGCAGCCAAATGGGAGGATATATCCTCGTTAATAAGGGAAGAATAGGCCACCACACGGATTAGAGCCCCTTCGAGCTCCCGGATGTTCGTATCTATTTGACTGGCTATGTAAACCATCGCTTCATTGGGAATATCCAGGTTCTCCGCTCTTGCTTTCTTTCTTAATATAGCAATCCGCGTCTCCAGGTCTGGCGGTTGAATATCTGTTATAAGTCCCCATTCAAAACGGGAACGAAGCCGTTCTTCGAGAGTCGGAATCTCTTTGGGTGGCCGGTCACTTGAGATCACAATCTGTTTGCGTTCTTCATGCAGAGCGTTGAAGGTATGGAAAAACTCCTCCTGCGTCTGTTCCTTGCCGGCCAGAAACTGAATATCATCGATAAGCAGCACATCAATGTTGCGGTATTTCGTCCGGAAGCTCTCCCCGCGGTTGTCTCTGATCGCATTGATAAATTCGTTGGTAAACTTCTCTGAAGACAAATAAAGTACCCGTGTGCTGGGAACATGCTCCAAAATATAATGGCCGATCGCATGCATCAGATGCGTTTTGCCAAGCCCCACACCGCCATAGAGAAAAAGCGGATTATAGGCTTTGGCCGGCGCCTCGGCAACAGCCAGGGATGCTGCATGCGCAAAACGGTTGTTGGCCCCAATGACAAAGGTATCAAATGTGTATTTGGGATTAAGCATATAGGAGAACGTTTCTTCGGGTCCGACATGAACGGTAGGGATGATCTGCGGCTGTTCAATGGCAGGCTCCGGCGGTTTATTCTCTTCAATCACAAATTTGATATCGTATTGGCGGCCCAGAAATTCTTGCAGCGTTGTCCGCACAAGCTTCGTATAACGGCTTTCGAGCCATTCGGCCGCAAAAGTCGTAGGTGCTGTCACAATGACCATAGAATCGCCGCTGAACGAGGCTTTTGTCGCTTTGAACCAAGTGTCGAAACTTGGCTTGCTCAGCTTTGTTTGTATGATCGACAGCACCTGTTGCCACATTTCGTGCGTATGGCTATCCACAGATTGTCACTCCTTATCCAATTCGCCGAAAGTCGGCATGGCTGTGCATAAAGATGTCGAAATTTCGGGTATTGGGAACCAATCGTCCACATTATGTAGGATGGACACTAGAATTTTATCAAAAGGGGATGAATGTTGTTCACATTGTTATCCACAGGCTGTTGATAAAGCTGAGGGGGATATGGAGTCATCCACACAGAAAACAAGTCTATCATAGCAAAAGAACCCTTGTTTTTCAACGAGTTGGCGGAATTTATCCACAAATTCTATAGGTTGTGTATAAAAGTTATGGACAACACAAGATATTGTTAATATCATGTTAAGAATTCGACAATTGCCGAGGAATAGCCGGAAAATCCATCCACATGTTATTAACTTTTGCCCGGAGCCGTGCGGTTTTGCCAATTATCCACAATATGCGGCAGCGGCAAATATTTTTCTCTTCTATATAGAGACTCCTTCGAAATATGGAATGATTGACATTATGCGGGCATCATGGTTTAATTGAAAAAGGCGTTTTTTAAAGATGAACGTGGTTCTGCTCGCAATGGCTGAAATGCCGTTCATGCTTGGTGAATGTGATAATCAACGCTCGTGAAAACGGCGAGGAATAGATTTTCGCTGGTTGAGGGAGTACGTAAAACAGGAGGTGCAAGAAATGAGACCGACATTTAGACCGAATGTTAGCAAACGCAAGAAAGTTCACGGATTTCGTAAACGGATGGCTTCCAAAAATGGACGTAAAGTGCTGAGCGCCCGCCGTCAAAGAGGCAGAAAAGTACTGAGTGCTTAAGCATAAGACCACTACCGTGGTCTTTTTTTAATTTAATCGGGAATAATTGAATATAAAGGTCCGGTGAAGAATAGCCGTGCAAAGAAAGCTGCGTTTACGAAACCGCGAAGATTTCAGCCGGATTTACCGACACGGCAAATCGTTCGCCAACAGCCAGTTTGTCGTTTACTGGTCGCGCCAATACAAATCGGATCCGTTCCGGCTTGGTGTTTCGGCCAGCAAAAAAATAGGCAATGCCGTCGTTCGTAACCGGATGCGCAGGCTTGTGAAGGAAATCGTCAGGCAAAATGCGGAACGAATAATCGTACAGCTTGATTTCATTATTATTGTCCGCAAACCTGCTGTCGGCATGAAGATGGCTGAGCTGGAAAAAAGCATGCTGCATATTCTTAAAAAGGCCGGTCTTCTCAAGATGACGCGATAGGGTTGTAATCGCTTTATCAAGGATGTCCGGGCTTGTTTCTTTGTGCCATAAAATGTGATATAGTTTACGATAAAGAATTAGCAAGGTTGACCCGCCCGGTCATCATGCTTGATGGTGCCAGAGAGAGGAGTTTTACATGTTGTCCCGTATTTCGAAACGTACCTGGTTTACTTTTTTCGCGTTAGCTGCAGTGATGCTGCTGCTGAGCGGCTGCTCGTCCACCACACATCCGGTATCCATGGATCAGCTGGCAAACGGGAATTTCTGGCAGCGGAATGTCGTTTATTACTTTTCACTGACTCTTGAGAATTTCGCCAAATGGTTTGGCGGCGAATACGGCATCGCCATTCTATTGATGGTTGTCATTGTCCGGACGATCATTCTGCCTCTGACGCTGAAGCAGTACCGCAGTTCCAAGGCGATGCAGGCTCTGCAGCCTGAGCTTGCCAAGATAAAAGAAAAAAACAAGGATAATCCGCAGAAGCAGCAGGAAGAAACCATGAAGCTTTTCCAGCAGCATAAGGTTAATCCGCTGGCCGGCTGTTTGCCGCTTCTTGTGCAGATGCCTATCTTTATCGCGCTTTACAACTCGATTTATATGAATGAAAACATACGGGAACATACTTTTTTGTGGCTGCAGCTGGGAGAGAAGGATCCGTATTACGTACTGCCGGTCCTTGCAGCGATAACGACTTTCGTCCAGTCCAAGATGATGCAGTCTCAGCAAAAAGCAATGCCGGCTATGCAGGGGATCATGATGATATTCCCGGTCCTGATTTTCGTTATGGCGCTGTCATTCCCGGCTGCGCTGCCTCTGTACTGGATTTTCAGCAACATTTATACCATTGTTCAAAACTATTTTCTGTACGTACGCACCTCAACCAAGGGTAAGGAGAGTGTACCTGCGAAATGAAGAAAACCGTAGCATCGGGCAAAACGATCGAAGATGCTGTACGAAACGGATTAACGGAGTTACAAGTTACGGCGGACCGTGTGAATGTGTCCGTGCTTGAACAGCCCTCCAGAGGGTTGTTCGGGTTGATTGGTGTGCGGGCGGCCAGGGTGGAGCTTACGCTGCTGCCCGAGCCAGAGCCGGTGCCGGTGGAACTGCCGGAATCTCCGCAGGAAACAATCGATCCTATTGCGGAAGCTGAGCGATTTGTCACCGAAGTGGCGGGTACGATGGGACTTACGATCACGATTGACCGTCATAATTCGAGGGACGGGCTGGTTCTCTCGCTGTCTGGGAGTGGAGATCTTGGTATGCTCATTGGCCGGCGGGGTCAAACACTTGATGCTTTGCAATATTTGGTTAACATCGTAGCTAACCGTTATGCCGACAGCCATCTTCGCATCGTGCTCGATGCTGAGGATTTTCGGGAACGCAGACGCAAGACGCTGGAGGATTTATCCGATCGACTGGCAGGGCAGGTCATTCGTTCAAGAAAAGAAGTGGTTCTTGAACCGATGTCGCCTCATGAGCGGAAGATTATTCATTCGCAGCTCCAGAATCACGCCAAGATAAAGACGTTCAGCAAAGGCGACGAGCCCAATCGGCGTGTTGTGATTACACTTAAATAAACACTTGGATAACACAACTTCTTCCCAGCAATGGCTCTTTAACGGTCATTGCTCGTTTTGTTTTGAATGAACGGAGTACTTTTCTTTAGAAAGAAAGGGTTGGAGGCTTTATAACGTCATGATGAATGAAGATACGATTGCCGCCATTTCGACAGCTGTCGGAGAGGGCGGCATTGCCGTTATACGGGTAAGCGGAAATGAAGCCGTCCGTGAAACGGCAAAGCTGTTCCGGTCAAAGTCGAATATAGAGGAAGCGCCCTCGCATACTGTTCATTACGGTCATATTGTGAATCCGGCCAGCGGAGAAGTCGTGGAGGAGCTGTTGTTGACCGTCATGAGGGGGCCGCGTTCCTTCACGGCCGAGGATGTTGTGGAGCTGAGCACACACGGAGGCGTGGTTGCAGTCAAGCGCGTTCTGGAGCTTTTGCTAAAGGAAGGCTCTGTGCGGATCGCAGAGCCAGGCGAGTTTACAAAGCGGGCCTTCTTGAATGGGAGAATCGATTTGACGCAGGCTGAAGCCGTAATCGATCTGATACGCTCCAAATCGGACCGGGCATTCACGGTTGCCATGAAGCAGGCAGAAGGGGCGCTGTCGAAAAAGGTCAAAGCCTTGCGCCATTCACTTGTCGAGCTTCTCGCGCATATTGAAGTCAATATCGATTATCCGGAGCATGATGTAACGGAAATGACCAATGCATATATTTGCCAACGCAGCAGGGAGGCAATTGACGAAATCAACCTGTTGCTAAAAACCGCTGCTGAAGGCAAAATATTAAGAGAAGGTATTGTGACGGCCATTGTAGGGCGGCCCAATGTCGGCAAATCCTCACTGCTGAATGCGTTGGTGCAGGAGAATAAGGCTATCGTGACGGAAATCGCCGGTACTACCCGGGATGTGATCGAGGAATTTGTCACAATCGGCGGCATTCCGCTGAGACTGCTTGATACGGCAGGTATCCGGGAGACTACCGATGTTGTCGAGAAGATTGGTGTGGAACGTTCAAGATCCGCACTTGCCGATGCCGATTTAATTTTGTTTATGCTCAATGCCGGGGAGCCGCTGCATGAGGACGACCGGCTGTTGATGGAGCAGCTTCGCGGGCGGCAGGTTATCGTTCTCTTGAACAAGACTGATTTGCCCCAGGCAATGGATACGTCAGAAATTGAAGAGTTGTTTCCTCCGGAATCGATCCTTCGATTATCTGTACTGCAGGAAACCGGATTGGATCAGCTTGAGCAGGCGATCAGCCGGATGTTCTTTAGTGGACAGCTGGAATCAGCGGATCTGACCTACGTGAGCAATGTCAGACATATTACGCTGCTTGGGCATGCAAAGCAATCTCTTATTGATGCAATGGATGCTACGGAAATTGGCATTCCGATTGATATTGTGCAAATAGATGTTCGTCTGGCATGGGAGCAGCTTGGAGAATTGCTAGGCGATTCGGTATCTGAGTCTCTAATTGATCAAATCTTCTCTCAGTTCTGTTTAGGTAAATAATTTTATGAAGCAAGGAGGGTTTATGGAAAATGGGTTATGAAGCAGGACAATACGATGTCATTGTTGTAGGAGCAGGTCATGCCGGCTGTGAAGCGGCACTTGCAGCCGCCCGGATGGGAAGCGAAACGCTGCTGCTGACAATCAACTTGGATATGGTTGCCTTTATGCCATGTAATCCATCGATTGGAGGACCGGCTAAAGGGCATGTCGTTCGCGAAATTGATGCGCTTGGCGGAGAAATGGGCCGCAACATCGATAAAACGTTTATTCAAATGAGGATGCTGAACACGGGTAAAGGGCCTGCTGTTCATGCGCTGCGTGCACAAGCTGACAAATTTATGTACCAGCATTTTATGAAGAAGACAATCGAGGAGACCGACCATCTGACACTTCGTCAAGGGATGGTGGAAGAGCTGGTAATTGAGGACGGGGCATGTGTAGGGGTAGTCACGAAGACCGGTGCTGTCTACCGGGCGAAAGCTGTTGTAGTGACAACAGGAACCTACCTTCGCGGTAAAGTTATTATGGGTGAGCTGATGTACGAGAGCGGCCCCAATAATCAACAGCCTTCTGTCAAGCTGTCGGCCAGTTTGAAGGAGCTCGGTCTTGAACTGGTACGATTCAAAACAGGTACGCCGCCAAGGGTGCATGGAGACACGATTGATTTTAGCAAAACGGAAATTCAGCCCGGCGACGAGAAGCCTAAATTCTTCTCCTACGATACGGTATCTTCCGACAATGAACAATTGCCGTGCTGGTTGACCTATACCTCCGAAGAGACGCATCGGATCATTAATGATAATCTTCATCGTTCTCCCTTGTTTTCGGGTCAGATTGAAGGAACCGGCCCACGGTATTGTCCGTCGATTGAAGACAAGATTGTTCGTTTCGCCGACAAACCGAAGCATCAGATCTTCCTCGAGCCGGAAGGAAAGAACACATCGGAGTATTATGTGCAGGGATTATCGACAAGTATGCCGGAAGATGTCCAATTAAGCATCTTGCGTTCGATCCCTGGTCTGGAAAAAGTGGAGATGATGCGGACCGGATATGCCATCGAATACGATGCCGTGGTTCCTACGCAGCTCTGGCCTTCGCTCGAAACGAAGATTATACCGGGTTTGTTTACAGCCGGTCAAATTAACGGCACCTCCGGTTATGAGGAGGCAGCAGGCCAAGGCATTATGGCAGGCATTAATGCAGCACGCAAAGTGCAGAAGCTTGAGCCTGTCATAATTGGCCGTGCGCAAGGATATATTGGCGTCCTCATCGATGATTTGGTGACGAAAGGAACCAATGAGCCTTACCGCCTGCTTACATCGCGTGCCGAATACCGGCTGCTGCTCAGACATGACAATGCCGATCTGCGATTGACGCCGCTCGGTTACGAAATCGGACTGATTCCTGAAGCGCGTCACGAACGGTTTTTGCGCAAAAAAGCGTTGGTTGAACAAGAGATTGAACGATTGAAAACAGCGAAAATCAAACCGGAGGACATTGAACCTGTTCTTACGGAGCTTAGTTCGACGCCGCTGCAATTTACTACGGATGCCTTAACGCTGCTTCGCCGTCCGGAATTGACTTATGCCCATATTGAACCTTTTATCCCTTCTCCTTTCGAGCTTACAGAGGAGATGAAGGAGCAGGTGGAGATCCAAATTAAATACGCTGGTTATATCGAAAAACAGTTGGTCCAGGTTGAACGTCTTGGGAAAATGGAGAAGAAACGGATACCGGAGGATATCGATTATTCGCTCGTGCATGGGATTGCGATAGAAGCAAAGCAGAAGCTTGCCTTGATTCGTCCGCTATCCATTGGGCAAGCGTCAAGAATATCGGGTGTTACACCAGCCGATCTTTCTATTCTTCTGGTCCATCTTGAACATTACAATAGGGTGACAGCTGCGCGGGGGTAATAATGGATCAAACAGAACAATGGTTTGTGCAGCTGCTGCACGATAATAATATAATGATTTCCGACTACCAGGTGAAGCAGTTCGATCAGTATTACCGTCTGCTTATCGAATGGAATGAAAAAATGAATTTAACCGGTATAACAGAAAGAGAAGCGGTGTACGAGAAGCACTTCTACGACTCGCTTTCTCTTTCTTTCTTTCTGGATATGGGAGCGGTAAGTTCATTGGCAGATATCGGATCCGGGGCAGGATTTCCAAGCATTCCGCTCAAAATTTGTTTTCCTCACCTGAAAGTGACAATCGTCGATTCTTTAAATAAACGGATTCAATTTCTGCAGCATGTTGCCGCGGAATTGAAGCTTGCTGACTTTACATGCATTCATGGAAGAGCAGAGGATGTCGCAAGGCTTCCCGGCCAGCGAGATGCTTATGATTTGGTAACAGCTCGTGCGGTAGCAAGGTTGAGTGCCCTTAATGAGCTTTGCCTGCCCTTTGCCAGGATCACCGGTGTATTTGCCGCCATGAAGGGTGCCAATTCAGAAGAAGAACTGCTGGAAGCAAGGAAGAGCATGGCTTTGCTCAAAGGCCAGTTGCGTGAAACTCATCTGTTCAAGCTTCCTTTCGAACAGGCTGATCGAAGCATCATTGTCATTGATAAAAAAGGCTCAACTCCATTGCAATATCCTCGCAAAGCGGGGTTGCCGCTTAAGCAGCCTTTGGTTTAAATGAAATGTTCCACGTGAAACATTAACGTCGGCTTTTTTATTACATTATCCCTATGTCAAGCAGGAAATCAACTTTCAGCCGACGAATTAGTAATAACGACAATACTCGGCACTTTGAATTCGGGTGGTAGTTGAAGCGATGAAAGAACAATTTTCCAGGTTATTCGGCCTAGCCGATCCAAAGAGCAGTAATCAGGATGAAGTGAAGCATATCGCCATAGGTGAAATTGATGCCAGTCCTTATCAACCGCGAACTGTATTTGACGATGACCGGATTGATGAACTGAGTCAAACCATTAAGACACATGGCGTAATTCAGCCGATCGTTGTGAGAATTCGCAATAAGCGTTATGAAATCATAGCAGGCGAGCGTCGATATCGAGCTGTTAAAAAACTTGGTCTTGAAACGATTCCTGCAATTATTCGCGAATTTAATGATTCTCAAGCCGCATCGATTGCATTAATTGAGAATCTTCAGCGTGAGGGGCTCTCGGCTATTGAAGAAGCAATCGCCTATCAGAAATTGATTGATCTACATAACCTTACTCAGGAGAGTCTGGCTCAAAGGTTAGGAAAGAGCCAATCTACGATTGCCAACAAGATTCGATTGTTAGGTCTTGGTGAAATGGTGAAGACGGCTCTGATGGAACGGAAAATTACGGAAAGACATGCCAGAGCAATGCTCGGGCTGGATACGGAAGACCTCCAGGCGAAGGTGTTAAATGATGTCCTTTCCAAGGAACTGAACGTCAAGCAGACCGAAGCCCGTGTCGCTTTCTACAAGGAAGTAACAAAAGCCGGGAAGTCGAAACGTGTTTCCTTTACGAAAGATGTCCGTTTAGCACTTAATACGATCAGGCAGTCCATTGATATGGTTTCCGGCTCGGGGCTGCAGATCAAGACCAATGAAAAAGACTATGAAGATCATTACGAGATTGTCATAAAGATTCCAAAACGCTGATAGATTTTAAGAGCAGGACAAATAGACCAACCATTACTTCAAATATTCTAAGGCATACATCTATTGGGTTGTCCTTATTGATATTCGCTGGGTTGGATTCCACTGAAATGTCACGCAGCCGTTTCTTGAAATATCAGATAATATAAATTGTAGTTCATACTATTTGTTATATTTCTGAGGATAGAAACTAACTAAGCCGCCAGGACGGCGCAGCCGTTTCTTTTTGATTCATTTCATAATGGCAACCATGGCCGTCCGTGTTTATCGGGCGGCATCGCCATTTTGTCTAATTGAAAAACATTTACCCTATTCATACAGAATGAAAACTCATTTTCACAGAAATGGGTTTGAGAAGAATATCAAGCTAACTATAGAGGTGAAAGGTTTGTCTAAAACGATTGCGATAACGAACCAGAAGGGCGGTGTCGGGAAAACGACAACGTCAGTCAACCTGGGTGCTTGTCTGGCATCGCTTGGCAAGAAGGTTCTGTTGGTGGATATAGATCCGCAGGGCAATACAACCAGTGGAATTGGAATCAATAAGGCCGATGTGGCATATTGCATTTATGACGTGCTTATTAATGACGTTCATCCGAATGATGCAACCGTGCCTACTAATATAGAGGGTTTAAATATTATTCCTGCTACGATTCAGCTCGCAGGCGCCGAAATTGAGTTGGTGCCTACTATTTCGCGTGAGCTGCGTTTGAAGAAATCTCTTGCTCTAGTGAAAAATCAGTATGATTATATATTGATTGATTGTCCGCCTTCACTCGGGATCCTTACCATCAACTCTTTGACCGCTTCTGATTCGGTAATCATTCCTATTCAATGTGAATATTATGCGCTTGAAGGATTGAGCCAGCTATTAAACACGGTGAGGCTTGTCCAAAAGCATCTGAACACCTCTCTTCAGATTGAAGGGGTGCTGCTTACGATGTTTGATGCAAGGACCAATCTGGGCATTCAGGTTATTGAAGAAGTCAAAAAATATTTTCAACAAAAGGTTTATCAAACCATTATTCCGCGGAATGTCAGATTGAGTGAAGCTCCTTCTCATGGTCAATCCATTATTACGTATGATCCAAGATCCAAAGGAGCCGAAGTTTATCTTGAACTTGCGAAGGAAGTGATCATGTATGAGCAAGCGACTAGGTAGAGGACTTGATGCTCTTATCCCATCGCTTTCTGTAAATGAAGATGATAAAGTCATTGAAATTACCTTGTCTCAGCTGCGTCCCAATCCCTATCAGCCGAGGAAAACATTTGATGAAGAAGCGATTAAGGAGCTTGCTGAATCAATAAGACAGCATGGCATTATTCAACCTATTATCGTAAGAACTGTGCTAAAAGGCTATGAAATTATAGCTGGCGAACGACGTTTCCGCGCTTCCCAGCTTTGCGGGAATACGACCATACCTGCGGTTGTTCGAAGCTTCTCCGATCAACAGGTAATGGAAATCGCTTTGATTGAGAACCTGCAGCGTGAAGATCTGAATGCTATTGAGCTTTCATTGGCTTACCAGGCATTAATGGACAAATTTAATTTAACGCAGGAAGAGCTCTCCATGAAGGTGGGGAAGTCCAGATCGCATATCGCTAATTTTCTGCGCCTGCTCACCTTGCCTGATTCAATTAAAGAAAATGTTTCACGTGGAACATTGTCAATGGGACATGCAAGAGCACTGGTTGGGGTGAAGGAGGATCAAAGGAAGAAAGAGTTGGCCGAATTATCTATTGCCAACGAGTGGAGTGTCCGTGATCTGGAAGCAGCCATTCAATCTCTGGATGATCGAAGTCAGGCTAAACCAGCCAAGACAACAGCCAGCAAGCGTGATCCATATATCGAACAGCTGGAAGAGACATTGAGGGAGCAGTTTAAGACAACTGTGAAAATCAAACAGCAGAAGGACAAGGGGAAAATTGAACTGATGTATTACAATAAGCAGGATTTGGAACGTCTTCTTGAATTACTGCAATAAATTATCGGATTTAATGGGTTACTGATCTAAGCACTTCTGACATTGAATAAGGCGGCTAGATGAATAGATATAATGAGGAAAGTAATTGCTGCCATACGATGATGTTGTGGCCAATGATATACAGGAAGAGCCAAAGCAACAGATTGCATTGATTATCGATTTTACACGGTTTCGGGTTGATGTTTTGTTATTCACCCTGAGGTCAGCAATCGGACAATAATAGCGCGGCCTTTATAGCATACTTGAGCGGAGCCTTGAGATTTAAGGTTGATGCTTAAGTATGCTATTATTAAGAGGAGGGGCATGTAGTTCTTAAATAACAGGCGGAATCAGGCCGAACCTCAGTATTCTGATGGTTAAGAATAAAATGACCCTGTCGCCAGAGGATAGCGACAGCCGGTGCTTTTTTGGTTTCAATTCCTATCATTTTCTATGAGGATTGAGGGAAAATTAACGCTGCAGACAAAGGTGTGACAGAACAGGTTCTTCTTGAAACATATGAAGTATATTATCAGTATCAGGTTATACTTTGTATATTGTCGAGGGTGAAGAAGCCTGCTGTGCCTGAGAAGCAAGTTCCTAACAGTTCCTTCTTTGATGTTCCTATATAATAGAAGAATATAATCTACGATAACTTTAATAAAAGGAGTGGTACTGCCGATGCGCGCAGATGATCAAGATCCCGTCATCTATTTGGATCATGCCGCCACCTCATGGCCTAAGCCGCCAAGCGTTATTGATGCGGTTATCAAGGCAATGGAGCATGATGCGGCCAATCCGGGCAGAGGCAGTCATCAGATGGCTGTACGGGCCAGTAGAATCCTGTTCGATACCAGAAAGACGATTGCTAAATTGTTTCATATATCCAACCCCAATGATATAGCATTTGCGATGAATACAACCATGGCATTAAATACGGCTATCAAAGGTTTCGTGAAACCAGGCGATCATGTCATTGCTACCGGCGTTGAACATAATTCAGTGCGCCGTCCCTTGGAGCTGTTAAAGAAGACATTGGGCATAGCCGTCACCTATGTGGAAGCTGACGAGCAGGGTGGAGTAGCTGCCAGACAGGTGGAGCAGGCTATCGTGCCTCATACAAGGCTTGTTATTGCCAATCACAGCTCCAACCTGACAGGGGCGATTTTGCCGGTTGCAGAGATTGGGGAAATCACAAGGAAACGCGGTATCAAATTGCTTGTGGATGCTGCGCAGACAGCAGGGGCGGTTGAAATTGATGTTGAGGCGATGGGAGTGGATATGCTCGCGTTTCCGGGCCATAAAGGGCTGCTGGGGCCTCAAGGAACGGGCGGGCTGTATATTCACCCCTCAGTGGATCTGGAGCCGCTCCTGCACGGCGGTACGGGCAGTCAATCGGAGTCACCGGAACAGCCAACCGTGCGGCCGGACCGATACGAGGCAGGGACGCAAAACACGCCTGGACTGGCAGGACTTAGAGCGGGTGTGCAGTATGTTCACCAGGAAACTGCAGCCAGGATTTATCAAAAGGAATGGCAGTTGGCCCAGTTAATGATGGAAGGACTGATTGCCGTGAATGGCGTGAGGGTGCTGGGGCCGGATGCAGGCAAGCCCAGAACGGGAATTGTCTCATTTGTCCTTGAGGGTGCCGATCCTTCCGAGACAGCGTTTATTCTGGATCAGCATTATAAAATAGCGGTTCGCTCCGGTTTTCATTGCACGCCTCTCGCGCATCAGGCTGCCGGCACGATGGAGACGGGCGCAGTCCGAGCAAGTGTAGGCTGCTTCACAACGGAGCAAGAGGTTGAGGCGTTCATTCAGGCGATCAAGGAAATCAAGCAGCATTACAACTGACAGGACAGCTCTTATGGGCAGACAAGTGGGGGAGCGAAGTTTAAGATGGAAGTAGTCATACAACGGCCGATGGATTGGGTAACGGTCGCATTGGTCCTTGCCGTCCTGTTTCTTTTCATTAGAACGTTACGTTTAGGCAGCAGATTGAAGAAGCTTACAGCCAGCTATGCCCGGTTTATGGGTGAGACCGGTGTAAATGATCTGGAACAGGTTATTATAAGCATTAAGGAAAGACTCGACCTGCAGGAGCAAAATAGCACGGCTGTGCGTGCTGCTCTTCAAACGTTCGAGCACGCGCTCAAAATGAAAAAGGGCAATATAGGCTTGCAGCGCTATAACGCCTTTGCGGAGAGAGGCAATGATCTTAGCTTTTCACTTGCCATTGTGAACGAACAGAATGACGGTATGGTCATGACCGGTCTTCACAGCCGCGATCAGACGTTTATGTACGTCAAACCGCTGAAGCGGGGAGAGTCTCCCTATCCATTGACTCCGGAGGAGCAGCAGGCGATTACTCTGGCGTCGCAGCCGGAATAGAAGCGGATCGAACGGATTTGACAATAGCCGAGAACAGGCATTGCGCGATAATATCCGCCATACGCACAACCAGATGAAGCCGGGTATTTTGCAGCACAAAATATTCCATGAAGCCGCCAACGTTGACGATACCCGTAATATGGATGTCACCAACAGGCGGCAGTTCTTTATTTACCCCGGCTCCGGGGCGAACGGGTCCGCTGCCCACCTGGATGCATCCGACGCTGGTAGATTGGCCAAGGCAAGCATCAATTCCAATGACAAAGGGTTTGTGGACGAAACGGTTGATGTCCTGCAGAGTCTCATCCAGATTCATCGCGTGTACTGGCTCTTCAAGCGTGCCGTAGAGGTCGAAGTACGGACTGCGGTACTTGCTGAGCGAGGCGCCTACCAGAGGGCCCAGAGCGTCGCCTGTGGAACGGTCAGTGCCCACGCAGACAACAACCAGCCTGCGGTCTGAAGGCACATGATCAAGAAGATACATCAGTCGATTGACGAGCATGACGGAGACGTTCGGCTCGGTATAAGGCACTTTCAAAGGGGTATCTTTCGTTCCTGCTAATTTCATAGAATCTCCTCCCGTCTATCTGTGTTACTAGTATATGGATGGGACAACCATTTTATACTTGAAACATCAGAAAGGTGCGCATTGCATAGCATCGTTCCGTTGTACGGGATGGAGGGCGCTTGCACTGCCTGCAGAGGAATCTAGAGCCGGTTCATCATACCACTAATAAGGATAAAAATGAGCGGAGGCGCAAGGCATGCTGATTGCTTTTGATTCTACACAACAGGCGCTGCGGGCGGAGATGCTGCTAGAATATGCCGATATTGAGATAGACCTGTTTCCCACTCCGAAGGAAATTACAGCCGGATGTGCGCTGACGATTCATTTTCCAGATGAAGAGCTGATCCAGGTGAACCAGATTCTTGTGAATGAGCATGTGGAAATAAGGGGATTGTTTGAGCAGGTGGAGGGCGGTTATAATCAGGTTCATATTTGAGGATTTGCAGCAGTAGAGGATAGTTTGAAAAAAATCAGTTGAAACAGAAAAAAGAGTGGAGAGAATGCGGATGGAGCGTAAACAATTTGAGCTCGGCGATGTTGTACAAATGAAGAAACCGCATCCTTGTGGAACCAACGAGATGGAGATCATCCGGATGGGAATGGATATTCGAATCAAGTGCGTGGGCTGCAAGCACAGTATACTGATCCCCCGGGCAAAATTCGAGAAAAACATGAAAAAAGTGCTGCGTTCAGCCGCAGCTCCGGATGGGCCGGTCGGGGAGCAAAGTCACTAATATTTGGCTTGCAATCGGACGGGCATCATGATATGATAATTCTCGCTGACGCAAATGGAGAGGTACCCAAGAGGCCCAAGGGGGCTGACTCGAAATCAGTTAGGCGTGTCACAGCGTGCGTGGGTTCGAATCCCACCCTCTCCGCCATAACTTACCTAAGATGACGGTTCATCCATGAATCGTCTTTTTTATTTTCATCCTGCAGTATAAATATAAAAGAAGAGCTCTTGCGAGCTCTTCCTGACGGTGGTTCATTGAATAGGCACACGTATTACACTTCATGCTTTTGGTTAGAAACCTCGGTACGCCGTTTTTATCCGGCGCATGTGTGTTGCAGACAATGTCTTTGGCACAACCCTTTGCTTCTAAGCTGAGTGAACAACATTACCTTGCGGTCCTTGCTCCATAAGGTCCAACGGAACCACACCTCTCTTTACACCGTCAAACCTATGATGCTCCACCGGACGATTTCTTATGCATGAAATTTTTTAAAATATAAGAAAGTACAATTTCGATCTATACTTTGCTTATATTTATAAAGGTAAAACCTTGGCTCATTCGCCTAAAGACGGCATTAGCCGGTTCTTCCAGCTTCGATTAATGAGTCATCTTCTTCCACTTGCGGTCGCTGTTGGATGTGCTTGGAAATTTCTCGCCTTTATCCAAATGTACCTTCTTGGGGTTGTTGATTCCCATATGGAAGGAAGCTTCTCCTACCTCAATATAAGTTCCTTCATTAGGAGCGCGGTCACCCGGTCTGAACTCGGTCCATTCACCCATTGTCTTTGGCACCACCTACATAAGATTTGGCCGGCTGTACAACCCGGCACATTAGTGTGTGAATGCGGCGAGCAGAACATGAACGGAAGAATACGGAAGAGGATGCAGCCGAAATGCTTGCTTGCCAGGAGCCCTGTAAATTGATATAGTAGTTAGGTATGCGAGTTAAAACTCGCTCCTTGCTCCCATTCGGGGGCCGCTAGTCCAAGAGGAGGTGAAACAAATGCGCAAATATGAAGTGATGTATATCATTCGTCCAGATGTGGAACAAGAGGCGGTTCAAGCAATCACCGACAAGTTCCAAGGCATCATCGGAAACGGCGGAGAAGTCACAAAGCATGACGTGATGGGCAAACGCCGACTTGCGTATGAGATCAACAAGATTCGTGACGGTATTTATGTTCTGGTCCATTTCAACGCAACTTCTGAAGTTATTGCTGAAATTGACCGCGTCATGAAAATTACGGATGAAGTTATCCGTTACTTGATCGTCAAAGACGTTGCTTAATCAAGCGATACGTTAACGCAAGGATTGTTCGATTGGAGGCGATAAACGATGTTGAACCGGGTTATTCTCATTGGCAGATTAACAAAGGACCCCGAAATGCGCTATACACCCGCAGGCGTTGCGGTAACGCAATTTACGCTTGCTGTGGATCGTCCTTTTACCAGTGGTGGTCAAGGCGAGAGGGAAGCGGATTTTATCCCGATTGTCACATGGCGTCAGCTGGCTGAAACATGCGCCAATTACTTGCGCAAAGGCCGTTTAACCGCGGTCGAGGGCCGTATCCAGGTCAGGAACTATGAGAACAACGAAGGCAAGCGCGTCTATGTGACGGAAGTTATTGCTGATAACGTGCGTTTTCTGGAGTCTCCTAACCGCGATGGCGGAAATTCGCGTGAGGAAGGCAGCAGTGGAGGCGGCGGCTATGGCGGCCAAGGCGGAGGAAGCTCGCAAGGTGGCGGCAATCAAGGCGGCGGCTACGGCGGCGGAGGTTCGCAAGGCGGTGGAGGCCGTTCCGGAGGATCACCGAGGAACGACAATCGCGATCCGTTCTCAGATGACGGACGCCCGATCGATATATCGGAAGATGATTTGCCATTCTAAATGAAAGGACGGATGAACAATGAGTTTCAAACAAAGAGATAGTGGTGGCGATGAGCGTCCAGAACGCAAATTCGGCGGCCGTAAAGGCCGTAACAAGCGCCGTAAAGTATGTTACTTCACTGCTAACAAAATTACACACATTGACTATAAAGATACGGACTTGCTTCGTAAATTTATCAGCGAACGCGGGAAGATCCTTCCGCGTCGTGTAACCGGAACAAGTGCGAAGTACCAACGTCTGCTGACCATTTCCATCAAACGTTCGCGTCAAGTAGCTTTGCTGCCATACACAACGGAATAGATTGGAAACAGCATGTTCACAAACAAAGAAGACAGTCGCTTATGGCGGCTGTCTTTTTTGTTTGTCATACATATTCATGACGAAGAAGGTAGGTCTTCACATCAATCATAGATAGTACAATACAGTTCACTATAATTCCGATTATAAATAGATACAAATTAGTTGCAAATTATAGACGTTGCGGAGATATCTGAGGTTTATAACTTAAGAGTAGCTTCTATTCCAACTGGCGTTAGCTAAAAAGGAGTCACTCGAATGAGAATGAACCGAATGAATCGAATGAACAGAAGGCAGCTCAGAATCGTCCCCTTTTTATTCCTCATTTTTATAATCAGTGGAACTATAGTCGCGTTTGGAGATAACTTTTCCGGTAAAGAGGAAAAGACGGCCCCAATTGCCGCAGCTCAGCCGGAGAAGCCCCGACAGGAAGAGCCTGTCGTCAATAAACCGGCTGTTATTCAACCAAGCCCCCATAAAATATTTTATGACGGGCCGTCTGAAGGAAAGAAAGTGGCTTTGACCTTCGACGACGGCCCCGATTCGATAGCCACTCCGAAAATTCTGGACATCCTGAAGAAAAACAACATCAAGGCTACTTTCTTTATTATTGGAACCCAGGCGAAGGCACATCCGGATATGGTGCGCCGTATTGAGAAGGAAGGTCATGCGATCGGCAATCATTCATGGTCACATCCGCATTTTGACAAAATCCCAACAGAGGAAGCGCTGAAGCAGATAGACGATGCGCAGGAGGAATTGAAATCCATCGTTGGTTACTATCCCAGCATAGTCCGCCCTCCCTATGGGGCGCTTTCCAAGGAAGAGGAAAAAGCTATTCACGGGAAGGGGATGGATATCATTGATTGGTCCGTTGATACTACGGATTGGTCGGGCACTCCGACAGATGAAATCATGACATTAATTCATAAAGAGCTGTATCCCGGTGGTATTATTTTGCAGCATTGTTCGGGCGGCAAGGACCATTTATCCAACACGATCGAAGCACTCAAACAATTAATACCCGATTTGACCAATCAGGGTTATACGTTCGTTACTGTTCCCGAGCTGCTGAATTTGCCTGACAAGCTCCCGGATTAAATAAGCATTTGGCCGCACAGGCTCACTGCCCGCGGGAGCGGATTGCTGTTACCATGGCACCGCTGAAGGAACTTCATGCATCTTTAAAATTTTCCGGCTTGATCCTGTGCATAGTCACCAATTAGGGGTAACTTAAACCAACGGCCCTGCAAAGCAAACAGCATGAGCGCGATCCATAGCACGAAGGTGGCCGGTGTAAGAAGAAGTCCGATAAGCCAGCCAAGTACGGGAATAAAACCAAGTACAATATTAATAACAATAAGAGCAACAGTGGCAAAGATGGACTGCAGGGCATGAAATTTAACGAAGCGGCTTTTTTTCTCGAGAATGAGAAATAATATCCCGGTAACGAAGCAGCCAAGGTAACAAAGCAGTCCGGCTACTTTGGGGTCAAGTCCGGTTGAAGACGGATCCGGCGCCATGAATAATCACCCTTCCCAACTAAAGTCTCTATGTAATGTATTCTACTACTACCAAATCTATGCTATTCAGCGGCAGAAACAGGCATTGGAGAATGATTATCCGGCAGCATTCACAAATCGTTAATGAATTGTAACTTTCGGTCGAAAATAATCGTTTAAACTAGTGAAGGAACAGTTTATCTTTAAGGATAAGGGGACTATTATGCGCCTCATTCAGGAATGCCGATCTTAATGAATAGGAGTGCTTGAAGCACATGACACAACCAACAGGTCGATTATCTCGAAAAGGAAAATGGTTGATCGCCATCCTTACTTTTGTAATAGTTGCCGGGATTGCCGGGTACTATAACCGGACCGCTCTGGCTCTGTGGGGATTTGATGCCTTTCTTTCCAAAAAGGTGGAAAAGAAGCTGGAGAATTCCTATAAGCCGCTCGAAGGCCGGCCGGTACCGCAGCCTGTCGTGTATAAGAAAGAGGATCCGTTTTCCCTGCTTTTGCTGGGGGTGGATCAGCGGGATAAGGAAATCGGCCGCTCCGATACCATGATCTACACCGTGATCAGGCCGGCGGACGGAGCCATTCTGATGATATCGATTCCCCGTGATACGTATACGGAAATTGTGGGTAAGGAAACAAAGTCAGGCGATATCTATGAAGATAAAATAACGCACGCTTACGCATTTGGCGGAGCCAAAATGTCCGTGGAAACGGTTGAGAAGTTGTTTGGCGCCAAGGTGGACCATTATGCTACAATTAACTTTACAGGCTTCCGTGATGTCATTGATGCGATGGGCGGTATTGCCCTGCCTATTACGGAGGATCTGGTCAATAAAGAAGCTGATCACGAGAAGTTTGTCGTTAAAGCCGGGCAGGATTTGTACAACGGCAAGGACGCGCTTAATTATGTGCGCTACCGGGAAGACGCCGGTGGTGATACAAGCCGTTCCGGACGGCATCAGGTGTTCCTGAATGCCATTATGGACAAAGCGGCTCAAGTAGGGCAGTGGAGCCAGATACCTGAACTTATTGATATTATGGGCAAGAATTTCAGCACAGACCTGACGCCGGAGCATATGATTGATTTGGCCAAAAATATGCTTCAATCGGATAACCGCACGATATACAGCCATACACTCAAAGGGGAAGGGCGCCGGTTGACCGACCATGGAATCTGGTACTTTTTTGCTGATGAAGATGATCTTGCAAGCAGTAAAGGATTGATCGAAGCTTGGCTGAACCCTGCAACGCAGAAGGACCAGCTGCCGCTTCCTGAAGAATATCAGAACAAGACGGAGAAGCCGGTGAAATCATTGTCCGCATCGACTTCCTCGGCGTCCACTGATGCTTCCCCCGCGGCTGGAGAACAGTAAGTTTAGTGCCCAAGAGCGATCGATCCGCAGTTTAGACCGACTAGTACGAAAGTGGGCGAATGATGGAATGAATATTGCATTTTTCTTACTTCCAAAACAAGAAGTTGTCTGTATGACATTAGACGCAACGCTGCGCCAAACGCTGGAGAGAATGGAGCATCACCGGTACACGGCAGTTCCAATCCTTGATAATCACGGTGGATACGCCGGTACATTGACCGAGGGTGATCTGTTATGGTTTATGAAGAATAATCCGAATGTATCGTTTGATCAGACCCATAAAGTGAAGCTTGCGGATATCGATATGCGCCTGGCCAATAAGGCAGTCAGCATCGATGCCAATATGGAAGACCTGGTTTCCCTGGCAAAAGTACAGAATTTCGTACCTGTTATTGACGATATGAACCGGTTTATCGGAATTGTCAGACGCAGCGACATTATTGACTATTGCGAGAAAATAATCGTAAGCGGCAAATCCGTGGATGAAGAGGAAATGGCTGCAGGGTGAGCGTGGAGCGAATTGCGTTCGGACCTGAAGCATAGTACGATATAGGAAACAGTTGGTAAACGGGCACCGTCCTCCTGTGGGGGACGGTGTTTTTTATTATATAGATAGAGCGGGGGCACGCGTAAAATGAACAGGAACGAACAACATAGGCGGGGCGGCAGGGGGCCGTTCCGCGCGTTTATGGCCATTGCGGCCATATTGATTATTGGATTGGCCGGCTATCTCGTCTACTCTTATTCTCAACCTGATGAAGGTTCACCGGGGAATGCCGCAGACGGGACAAGCCAAGAGGGCGGGCAGGCAGGAAAGGACAACTCATCTCCCAATACCGGCGGCACGGGAGGCGTCAAAGAAAATGCAGCAGCTGAACCGCCAAGTCCGGCCGAAGCCCTTGAACGTGAAGTAACCGATGCCGATACCTCTATCCTGTATGACATAGTCATTGCAGGAGGCAGAGTCGTCAATCCGGAGACGAAGCTGGATCAGGAAGGGCTGAACGTGGGAATCAAGGATGGGAAGATCGGTATAGTCACATCCAGGCCGCTGCAGGGGACGCGTGAGATTGATGCCAAGGGTCTTGTGGTTTCTCCCGGCTTCATTGACAATCTCTCGTATGACCCGAATCCGCTTGGGGTATGGCAGAAGATCGGAGACGGCGTTACGGCGAATATCGCGATGCATGGGGGAACGCTGACGCCCAAGCAGTGGTACAGCTACTACGAACGCAATGAGACACCGGTCCATTTTGGAGCCTCATTCTTCTATACGCAGGCGCGCAATCAGTTCAAGCTGGGCCGATATGACGCGGCGAAGCCCGAACAGGTGCAGGAAATCCGCAAGCAGGCGGAGCAGGCGCTTAACGATGGGGCGCTGGGCATCTCCTTCAGTCTTGAATATGTGCCGGGGATCTCTGCGGAGGAAGTGGTGCCGCTGATGGAGCTTGCCCGTGAATATAACGTTCCCGTCTATTTTCATGGCCGTTATTCCGACATGGAGCAGCCGGGAACGGAGCTGGAAGGCACGCAGGAGCTTGTGGATTATGCCATGAAAACGGGAGCTGCCGTACATATTGATCATATCAACAGCACCGGCGGAACTTTTACGATGCCTCAGGCGCTGGCTATTATCGACAAGGCAAGGGAGCAGGGCTTCGATATAACGGCCTGTACCTATCCCTATAATTACTGGGGCACTTATCTGAACTCGGCCCGTTTTGACAAAGGCTGGCAGGAGCGCTTCCGCATCACGTACAAAGATTTGCAAATTGCCGGCACGACGGAGCGTCTGACGGATAAAACCTTCAGCATGTATCAAAAACAGGGCAAGCTCGCGGTCGCGTATGCGATTCCGCCTGAAGCCATTGTCGATGCCTTCCAGTCGCCCTATGTGATGATTGGCAGCGACGCGATTCTGGAGCCGGGCTTCAATAATCATCCACGGGCATCGGGCGCCTTCGCCCGGACCATCGGCATGTATGTGCGCGATCAGAATGTAATGTCCTTGATGGACGGGATTGCCAAGCTGAGCCTCCTGCCTGCGCAGCGGCTGGAGAAACAGGCCCCGGCACTGCGCAAGAAAGGCCGGATCGCCAAAGGCATGGATGCGGATCTGGTCATTTTCGATTACAACACGATTAATGACAAGTCTACAGTGGAGCATCCCGATATCATGTCCGCCGGCATCAACTATGTGCTGGTTAACGGGCAGATCGCCCTCGAGAACGGGAAGCTGAACAAAAAAATCCGTGCTGGCAAGCCGGTACGCAGTCATTTTGACCGTGTAGGGGAAACGGCAGGCGCACTGCAATGGGAAGAGCGAAGCTACCCGCTTATCCGCTATAATGATGCGACCTATGTGGATTTGGCCGCACTCGGCGAACACCAATACAGCATCACATGGGACGAGCTGGCTCACACCTTCACCATCGCCAAAGGCGCAGGCGGGGACACTTCAGCCGATCCGACAAAGCCGCCCGCCAAGGGCGAGCTTATGCTGGATCGCGGCTATCTGGCGAAATCAGAAGCGGCCACGTTTGAGCTCTTGTCCATCGGAGCACGTGCGTTCGTACCCTTATCATTCCTTGAGTCCATAGGCTTGAGGCCTGAAAACGACGGTGATACCTGGTCTATTGAAGCGTAAGGATCAGCTCCTGAGCGAGTTTGGACCATTCGCGCGCGAGGAAATGAGAACGCCCGGACAACGCACTCTGTGTTGTCTGGGGTTTTATGTTATAATGTGGAGTAAAGCTAAAGCTGTGTACAAGTAACCAAGCAAGAGGTGAACGGTTTGAAAACCGGCATAAAATCTATTTTATGGAGCGCAGCGGCGCTTCTCTTATTACTAGCGATCGCAGTTCCGCTGTTCAATGCTTTAATTGTTGCCGTGATGATGGTGCCGACCGTTATTTTGTACACCACATTGTCCAGGCGGGCGTTCGCGCTGCATATGCTGGTTGTATATGCTGTCGCAGTCGCGGTAATCGGTTATGCGGCACTAATCGTAGGTCTTTTCTTCCTTGTACCGGCAATCGTGATGGGACATATGTATCTCAAAAGGGCATCGGCCCGCAAGGTGCTGACAACGACCTTGTTAACCCTGCTGGGGTTACTCCTCTTGGAGCTGGTTCTGTTTGATGTGCTGCTTGACTTCTCGCTGCTTCGTGAAATCCGTCAATTAATTATGGATACGGTAAGCGAGCTCAGTGCGAATGGTCTGCTTCCGGCGGGATGGAATGCGGAACTGACAGAGTCGTACATTCAAATGCTGATCCACTCCATTCCTATGGCGTTTATTACCGTTTCGTTCGTGCTGGCGGTCATTGCGCATGCCATTGCAAGGCCTGTGCTGCGGTCCTTGGGCGTATCGGTACCCAAGCTGCAGCCCGCCAAAGACTGGATGCTTCCGCGAATTTTTGTTTTTTATTATCTCATCGTACTCCTGGTCGATATGGCGACACCGGACAGAGGAGATTCTTTTCTGACGGTTACACTGCTTAATCTGGTTCCGCTTATGCGTCTCGCCTTTTCCATTCAGGCGATGGGCTTCTTCTTCTTTATCGCCCATGAACGCAAATGGAACAAGGCGGTGCCGCTGCTGCTGTCGGCGCTTGTTGCTTTTTTCCCGCCGCTTAGCTTGATCGGTGTAATTGATGCCGGTTTTCCGATCCGCAAAGCGTTTAAGAAACCTTGACAACAGGGGCGAATGATGAATGCCGAAGTTTCTAATTAAACGATGGCATGGAATGCACCAGCTATGGGCATTCGTGCTGATTATTGTGCTTACAATAACGCTGGCTTGGTATGATTGGTTGTATGGTTTGATCAGCCTTGTATTTGCGGCTGCGGTTGGCGTCTATTCGGTTCTGGCCGAGCGCGCTTTTCGCCGCGACTTGAAGACCTATCTGGGAACATTGTCGTACCGGGTCAAAAAAGCCGGGAGCGAGGTGACAAGCGAGCTGCCGTTTGGCATCATTCTATACAACGAGGACAACAAGGTGGAGTGGCATAACAGCTTTGTCAGCCGGATGCTGGAGAAGGAATCTGTCATCGGAGAGTCGATGGATGAACTTTTTCCTACGTTGTCGCAGGCGAAGGAGCGGGAGGGCACGCTGGAGACGGCAATTGGCGGCTCGGTCTATGAGCTGATGTTCCGGTTCGATGAGCGTTTGCTCTATATTCGCGATATCACCCAGCGCTGGCAGCTGGCGAAGCGTTATGAGGAAGAGAAAATTGCGCTTGGCATTGTCATGATGGATAACCTTGAAGAGGTGACCCAGGGCATGGATGACCAGCAGCGCAGCGCGCTTCTCTCCAGGGCAACCGCGGAAATTACAGATTGGGCGAGCAAGTTCCATCTGTATTTGAAGCGCCTCACCTCCGACCGTTTTCTGATTATTACCAATCAGAAGACCTTGAAGCAGCTCGAGCTATCGCGTTTTGTCCTGCTTGACGAAGTACGGGAGATGTCCGCCGAGATCAAGATTCCCATGACGCTCAGCATCGGGTTCGCCGCAGGTGCGGAAAGTATTGTCGAGCTCGGGCAGTGGGCCCAGACGAGTCTGGATTTTGCGCTTGGACGCGGCGGTGATCAGGCGGCGGTTAAGGTCGGGCAGCGCCAATCCTTCTACGGCGGCAAGTCCAACGCGGTGGAGAAGCGGACGCGCGTCCGCGCAAGGGTAGTCGCCCATGCGCTTCGGGACTTGATCAAGGAGAGCGAGAATGTGGTGATTATGGGCCACAAGATGCCGGATATGGATTCCATCGGCGCGGCTGTCGGTGTTCTGAAAGCGGCTCAAATGTTCAACAAGGAAGCTTTTATTGTCATTGAGGGCTTCAATCCCGCGGTTCAGAAGATGATGGAGATGCTGAGGGAAGAAGAGCGGATCTATAAACGGTTCATATCCCCCGAGCAGGCAATGGGACTAATTGATTCGGGAACGCTGGCTGTTGTAGTCGATACGCATAAATCCTCCATGGTCAAGGAGCCCAAGCTGCTGACGCTGACAAGCAAGATCGTTGTCGTCGATCATCACCGCAGAGGCGAAGAGTTTATTAATAACGCTATTCTGGTCTATATGGAGCCCTATGCGTCTTCCACCTGCGAGCTGGTAACGGAGCTGCTGCAGTACATTCATGACCGGGTCATGCTGGATGTCCGCGAATCCACCGCGCTGCTGGCAGGCATTACAGTCGATACCAAAGGCTTCTCCATGCGTACCGGTTCCCGGACGTTCGAGGCTGCGTCATTTCTGCGCCGCAACGGAGCCGATTCGATGCTCATTCAGCGGATGCTGAAGGAGGATTTGACCGAGTACATCAAGAAAGCGGAGATTATCAAGCATGCGGAGATCGTCTATGAGCATATTGCAATTGCGATAACCGAGCAGGACCGGCAGTATTCACAGCTGCTTATTGCCCAGGCGGCAGACACGTTGCTGAACATGACAGACATATTGGCCTCGTTCGTGATCGGTCAGCGGCAGGACGGCTTGATCGGTGTCAGCGCCAGGTCGCTTGGCAGTATGAATGTTCAGCTCGTCATGGAGCGGATGGGCGGCGGCGGACATCTCACCAATGCCGCGGTGCAGCAGGAAGGCACCGTTGCGGAAGTGGCAGCGCGGCTTAAACAGGTTCTGCAAGAAATCGAGAAGGAAGAGGGGTTATTCGAATGAAAATTATTTTATTGAAGGACGTTAAGGGGCAGGGCAAGAAGGGCGATGTCAAGGATTTATCTGAAGGGTATGTACGCAATTTTTTGCTTCCGCAAGGGCTGGCCAAACTGGCTTCGGACGGCAATTTGAAGACGCTTGAACTGCAGACGGCATCGGAACAAAAGCGCAAGGACAAGGAAAAGGAAGACGCCAAGACGCTTGCGGCGAAGCTGGAAGAGCTGACTGTCGTCGTCAAGACCAAGGCGGGTGAAGGCGGCCGGTTATTCGGCGCTATTACAAGCAAGCAAATCGCTGAAGCGCTGGAAGCGGGACATGCGGTCAAGGTCGATAAGCGGAAAATTGAGCTGGATGAGCCGATTCGGACGCTTGGCGTCACCCAGGTGCTGATCAAGCTGCATCCGGAAGTGAAAGCGAAGCTGAAGGTTCAGGCGGCAGAGGAATAATAACGGGTAAAGGGGTTCAACAAGCAGATGAGCAATGAGCTGATGTTTGACCGTGTTCCGCCGCAAAATATCGAAGCGGAGCAGGCCGTAATCGGCGCTATTCTGCTGAATGCGGAAGCGCTGATCACGTCCATGGAACGGCTGCGCAGCGAAGACTTCTATTCCCCGGCTCATCAGCTGATTTATGAGGCGATGGTTGAAATCGGCGAGGCCAACCAGCCGATTGATCTGGTGACGCTGACGGCATATTTGCAGGACCGGCAGCAGCTGGAGGAAATGGGCGGAGTCAGTTACTTGTCTAAAGTAGCCAATTCGGTTCCAACGGCGGCGAACGTCGATTATTACGCGCAGATCGTGGAGGAGAAATCCATGCTGCGCCGCCTGATCCGGACGGCAACGCAGATTGTTTCCAACGGATATGCGGCCGCGGACGATGTTGGCATGCTGCTCAATGAAGCGGAGCAGCGGATTATGGAGCTGTCCAACCGCCGGTCCAGTACGGGGTTTATCTCCATTCGCGATGTGCTGATGGAAGTATTCGAGCGCGTCGAGCATCTCTATACCAACAAAGGCGGACCGAGCGGGATACCCTCGGGCTTCAGTGATCTGGACAAGATGACGTCAGGCTTTCAGCGGAATGATCTGATCATCGTGGCTGCCCGGCCTTCCGTCGGGAAGACGGCTTTTGCGCTTAACATCGCTCAGAATGTGGGCGTGCGTGCGCGCGAGACCGTTGCGATCTTCAGTCTGGAGATGTCGGCGGCGCAGCTGGTACAGCGGATGATCTGCGCGGAAGCCAACGTCGATGCGGGAAGAATGCGTACCGGATATCTGGAGGGCGATGACTGGGAGAAGCTGACCATGGCAATCGGTTCGCTCTCCGAGGCTCAAATTTATATCGATGATACACCCGGGATTACCGTAGCCGATATCCGCGCCAAGTGCCGCCGTCTGAAGAAGGAGCGGGGCCTCGGCATGATTCTGATTGACTATTTGCAGCTGATTCAAGGCCGGGGCAAGGCCGGAGAGAACCGCCAGCAGGAAGTCTCCGAAATCTCGCGGACACTGAAGCAGATTGCCCGCGAATTGGAAGTGCCGGTTATTGCACTCTCACAGCTAAGCCGGGGCGTTGAACAGCGGCAGGATAAGCGGCCAATGATGTCCGATCTGCGGGAATCCGGCTCTATTGAGCAGGATGCGGATATTGTGGCTTTCCTCTATCGGGATGATTATTACGATAAGGAATCGGAGAAGAAGAATATCATTGAAATTATTATCGCCAAGCAGCGGAACGGGCCTGTCGGCACGGTCGAGCTGGCTTTTCTAAAAAATTATAATAAGTTTGTGGGGCTGGACCGTTCGCATCAGGAACCTGGACAAGCATCGTAATAGGAGGCTTGTGGAAATAAGACAAGACAATTCCGAACAATTATATGGGCAGCCATACAATTGTTCGTTTTTTATTGACTTTGCTGGGAGTGCCTGCTAAACTGAACATGCTGCCTGCGAATGGCGGTAATTTTCGATGTGCGCTTAACGTCGAATGGGGGTATAACTATGTCAACAGTAGTTGTGGTCGGAACGCAGTGGGGAGACGAAGGCAAGGGGAAAATCACTGACTTTCTGGCAGAAGGCGCGGACGTCGTAGCCCGCTACCAAGGGGGAAACAACGCCGGACATACGATTCTTATCGGTAATAAAAAATATAAACTGACGATGATTCCATCGGGTATTTTTAACGAGAATAAAGTGAGCGTCATCGGTAACGGCATGGTCATCAATCCATCCGCACTCATCGACGAAATTAAATATATTCAAGATAACGGCTTCAGTACAGAGAACCTGAAAATCAGCGACCGCGCGCATGTCATCATGCCCTATCATCTGGTGCTGGACGGTCTGGAAGAAGAGCGCAAGGGCGACAACAAGATTGGGACCACACGCAAGGGAATTGGCCCGTGCTACATGGACAAAGCCGCCCGTGCAGGCATTCGGATCGCCGATCTGATGGACCCTGAGGAGTTCGAGAGCAGACTCCGCGTGATTATGAAAGAGAAGAATCAGATGATTGAACAGGTCTACGGCGGCGAGCCGCTGGATTGCGAGGCTATCCTTCAAGAATATCTGGGATACGCGGAGATTCTTCGCCATTATGTGACGGATACGTCTGTTGTACTGAATGATGCCATTGATGCCGGAAAACGCATTCTATTCGAAGGCGCGCAGGGCGTTATGCTCGACATTGACCAAGGCACTTATCCGTTCGTCACTTCATCCAATCCGACGGCAGGGGGCGTCTGCATTGGTTCCGGCGTTGGCCCGTCGAAGATTCAACAGGTTATCGGCGTAGCCAAGGCTTATACAACACGTGTGGGCGACGGTCCTTTCCCGACTGAGCTGAATAATGAAACAGGAGACTGGATCCGTGAACGCGGCCATGAATACGGTACCGTTACGGGCCGTCCTCGCCGCGTCGGCTGGTTCGACAGCGTAGTTGTCCGCCATGCGCGCCGTGTCAGCGGCATTACAGGACTTTCGCTTAACTCGCTGGATGTGTTGTCCGGCCTGGAAACGGTCAAAATCTGTACCGGCTACAAGCTGCGCGGCCAAATCATTGAGACATATCCGGCAAGCCTGAAGCTCATTTCCGAATGCGAAGCGGTCTATGAGGAAATGCCGGGCTGGAGCGAGGATATTTCCAATGTGAAGACACTTGCCGATCTGCCGGAGAATACCCGCCGTTATGTGGAGCGCGTCTCGGAGCTGACAGGCATCCCAATCTCGATCTTCTCCGTTGGCCGCAACCGTGAGCAAACCAACCAGGTACAGCCGATCTATATTTAAATAACATATTGCTGCAGCGGCAATAGCACTCTGGGCGGTACGTTGATCTGACCCTAAAGCCGTGAGCCGCAACCAGCAAACCTGTTGTCATTAGGGGCATTGACCCTATCGCCGCAGCACTTGATCCATATATTCCAAGGACAGCGCCAGAAGCGCTGTCCTTTTTGTATTCTATATAGAATACAAAATTCTCATTCCTGCCTAGTCTGCAGGAATTCTTGCTCCGCCGTTAGAAGAAGGCGTGAGCCGATCGATATCCTTTTTTCAATCCTCCTGATCAGGGACTGGAATTAATAGAGATTTCATCTGAATGTGATTTAGGTCCGGCACATCGTGGTAACTTGAACAAAAGAAGGTTTCTGAATCGCATCGAAAAAGGAGCGAAAATCTATGAAATCTGATCCTCTGACTACCCCAAAGGACGAAGTCCACCCGGCTTCACTCGAGCGCAAAAAGAAAGTGTGTCCCGAAAGGGACGGAAACGCTCCTGGCACGAAGTAACTAAAGCGCGATTCTCTGCGGCTCCAACGTTATTCCACACCCGGGTAAAGTAGGCTCGTTTCATAAACATACTCATCCGATCAACTCAATCACGCCAACGTTACTCAGGGACGAAGTCCACCGGGCGCCACGGGAGTGCAAAATAAAAGTGTGTCCCGAGAGGGACGAAAACGCTCCTGGCACGAAGTAACTAAAGCGCGATTCTCTGCGGCTCCAACGTTATTCTACCCCGGGTGTCCAGAGGGTCGGAGACCCTTTGGGGTCCCCCTCTGGGGGATTTAGGGGGAGCAAACACAAGAGGTAGACCCGCCAGGAAGCTCCACGCTTTTCCCGTCCACCGTGATCCAGGCAGGGGCGGCAGAGGGATTATAAACAATGTGTCCGTTTGCCGAAAATTCCAGATTGCGCAGTACGCGCATATACGCTGCAATCTCCGCATTCGTTGCATACCAGACGGACGCATGTCCGCTCATAAAAGCACAGAATTCCTCCATCAATGCCCAGTTTCCATTGCGTTCAAGATCATGGCTGTGTCCCCAAACGTAAAAGAGACTCATCCGTTCCATCGGTGTTTCCTTCAGAAACCGCTCCGCATGCTCCATCACTTTATCATCATGGTGGCAGGTTGGGGACCAGCGCAGAAAATCATCCGGCATCCTGAACTGGCCATGCGAAGTAACAGTCCGGGCATATTGGAGGCCGAGGTAGGGCAGTCCGGCGGCAAGCTCCTCATTGTAGGTGCCATAGGGATAGGAAATACCTTTGACGGGATAGCCGACAAGCTCCTCCAGCTTCTGACGGCTGTTATACAGCTCGGCTACCCGGATTTCCGGAGGAACGAGCGTCAGATGGGGGTGATGAATAGAGTGGCCCGACACTTCATGGCCAGCGAAGAGAGCGGCGATCTCGCCTGAGGTTAAATATCCGGGGCTGTCCAGCGAGCCGGATACCAGATGAAAGGTACCCCGGATGCCATACCGGTTAAATAGGGCTACCAAACGGCGGTCATGGTCGACACCGTCGTCATAACTCATGGTGAACGCTTTTTGCAGGCCGCCGGGAAAGCGGTTCAGACTTATTTTCATCGCAGATCAGCCTCTCTTTTCATTGAAATTGGACAAAACGGCTCCTGGCCCCTCTGATGAAGCGGTTGCATGAATATGCAGCCCCATTGGCGATAGGATACATTTCGACTCCGGGTTTTCGATTCCTTTATTGCCGGTCAAATTGGACAAAGAAAGACAACAAGGTAAAGATATCAATATATAATAGCGCTTTCAGGGCGTGCTAGAATGAACTTATCTTCAACAAACCCGAGCGAGGGGAGGGACGGCTGGGCTGCTGGCAGGCTTGTACCAGAAGACAGGCAGATGCCGGAATGACCTCAGAACGTAAGGCAGATGTCTTTTACACCCCGCGAAAGTTCTTGCTTAACGCGCATGCCATCTTCAAGGACCAAAAGGATAATAAGGAGGCTATTTACGTATGAGAAAGATTGTTTCGGTTGTGCTGGTGCTGGCGCTTGCTTTCTCCACGGTGATGGTAAGCGCACTGGAGTTTGGTACGAGAAAAGCCTATGCGGCCGACAGTCCGGGCACGAACTGGGCTCCGAAAATCTCCTGGTATTATGTCTACACGTTGAAGAACCGTCTGAGCGGCATGAGGTATTCGGGCGAAGTCGCCTCGGGTAACATAAACGTACGAATCTATAAATTCAAGAGCGCGACGGGAAGCGGCGGGGCTTATGCGGTATGGGCGCCTACCAGCAATAATACGACCGTTAATAATTATCAGCTTACGCTGACAGGCTCGCCAACGAGCGCGACGAAGATTGCGATGGCTTCCGGAGACACCGATGGAGTTCCATCGGCACTTACGATCGCAAGCGGCAAGGTTACGGTTAACGTGAGTGAAAGACCGCAGTTTGTGCTGGTGAATGACATCCAATAGCAGCGTATGCTGCACTGGAAATAAGAAAGAAAGCAATCAGGCAAAGTCTCCTTCCAAGGGAGGCTTTGTCTTTTTTTTGAAATTAAGAATTATAGAGGGGAAGAAACTCGCTGCTTGCTGCTATACCAGAGGATGGGATCTTGCAAAATAGATTAATGACCGTTTTTCGCTGTGAGGTGTTTAGGACCAAAGGGGTAGGTCACAGAGAACTTCATCCCTTTGTTGCCGCTGCTTCTTCTAAATGTGGAGCGGATACGGCCACGCCACCATGAGCGAAGCGTCCTTATAGATTCCATTTTAGTTAAGAGAGTACAAGCTGGCTGCGCTGTTGAAAGCATGATAAACGCTGCTTTTCCTCTCGCTTACGGCAGCTGCAAAAAGTCCTGCTGCCTGTCCATGCCATTCATCCTGCGGCCCGGAGCGGGAATGGAATGAAACATTTTCCATTTTCGATTGAATGGTTCCTATCATGACTGCCCATACTGGAAAGTATAGGTTTCCGGTAGAGTCCATCATAGATTCGAAAGAAGAAAGCAGGTAGAGCATGCGGAGGATGATTACAATGTGGAAAATGGCCGGATGGCTGGGCAGGGCGGTTGCAGCAGGGCTGATTATCAGCTTCCTGTCCATTTGGACGACGGGATATGTGGTGAACAGTTATGTCGAAACGCTGCTGAAGCAGTACAACATCCCTTTGGAGCAAACACCTTTTGCGATGAGCGGGGTTTGGGGCGGACTGTGGGGGGCCGATCAGGCACCGGAGAAGTCTGAGAGCCAGGAAACAGCATCGGGAAATCCGGAATCGGAGAATGAAGAGTCGGATAGCGCAAGCCAGACAGGTTCCGAAGCGGATTCGACAACAGGAACAGATGATTCCGGTATCCCGGGACTGGGGGATTCCAGTTCGAATACGGATAATACCGTGACTGAAGAAGGCTCTACGGCCGAAGCGGGCGACAACAATGAAAGCAGCAGCGATGGAGCGGGCGAAGAAGCCTCTGGAGACAGCAATGTGACTTCGACAGGTGAAACGTCTGGCGGGAGCGGTATGCCGCCGGCTGACGAGGATGCTGCTAGTCCAGGTGGGGAAGATACGCCATTGGCTGTAGACGCGTTCGGCGATGAGCCCGGTACGCTGACCGACATCGGCGGTGGAACGGGGCCCAAAGGCAACAGCAGCGCTTCCAGCGGCAGCTCAAGCCAGACGGGCGAAGCGTCGGAGGAAGGCATGGCGATGACGACGGATCAGTTGAATGCCGCGAAGGACAGCATGAGCGACGAGGACAAGCAGGAAATGTTTAGCGTTATTATGAAAAAACTGCCGGCGGATTCGTGGCAGCGCATCTCCACTTTAATCGAGGGCGGGCTTACTGCCGAGGAAATGACGGAGGTTCAGCAGCTGATCGCGCAAAATCTGGACAGGACCGAATACGACCGGATGATGGAAATTCTGAAAAAATATTAATTTTTGATAAAGAGCGGTTTGGTTGATCCCCGTATATGGCATGTGCTAAAGTAATTCGTAGCCATCCATGTACAATTTTCCAATGTCGGATTTGGTCATTTGACTGAACGAGAACGCGAAAAGGAGCCAATCATGACCGTTTTGAAGCATAAGAAACCACTCGCAATTCTTGGCGGCGCCCTTGTTCTGCTGGTTATTGCAGGATTCAGCGGCAGCCAATACATAAAAGCACATACAGTCGATTTTGTTCAAGTATACAGGGACGGCCAGCTTATCGGCGATTTAAGCTCCCAGGATCAGGTTAATGCGCTCATCAGCCGCAAGCAGGCGGAAATTACAGCCGCCAATCCCAATGTGAATATGGTCGTGGAAACCGGTGAGGTAACATACGAGCATAAAAGCGCTTACAAAGCAGAGCCGCAAAGTGAAGCGACCCTGGCGAAGCTGGAGAGTCTGATAACCAGCCATGCTACCGGAGTTGAGCTTAAGGTTAACGGGAAGACCGTCGGAATCGTGAAGGATCAGGCAACGGCGGATTCGCTGCTGAAGCAGGTGGAGAAAAAATTCGCTCCCCAGGAAGCAGCGAAGGCCAAATTGCCCCAGGTTAAGGCGCTTTCCTTCAACGCCACCAGTACCGAGTCAACCGACAAGCCGACCACGGCGCTCAAATCCGTGAAGATTCTGGAGAAGGTCGAAACGAAAACGGCGGATGTGCAGCCCAAAGACATTGCCGATCCTGACGCCTTATATTTAAAGCTCGTAAAAGGCACAGTTACCCCCACCAAGTATACGGTCCAAAAAGGCGACTGCATCGGCTGTATCGCAGCCAAATTCAATATTTCACCCCAGGTGATCTATGAACGCAACAACTGGATTGAAGATGATATGATCAAAGAAGGCGAAGTGCTCGATCTGACCGTGCTCAAGCCGCAGGTAACCGTTGAGACGGTCGAGAATGTAACGGAAACCTTGATCATTGAACCAAGCACGGTGGTCCAGAAAAACAGCAATATGAAAATAGGCGAATCCAAAGTGATCCGCGAAGGAAAAAGCGGCAAGAAAACATTGCTCTATCAGCTTGTCAAGCAGAACGGCTACCTCATGAAGGAGGTGCTGGTCAGTGAACAGGTGCTGCAGAAAACCATTCCTGAAATCGTCATGAAGGGCACCAAGCTCGTTGGCGAAGGCACGGGAAGCTTCTCCTGGCCGGTAAGCGGACATACGGTTACCAGCAGCTTCGGTGGACGCTGGGGAAGCATGCACAAGGGCCTCGATATGGTTGGCGACAAAGACGTCATGGCAGCAGACACCGGCGTCGTGAGCTTTGCCGGAGAGAAAAGCGGATATGGCAACTGTGTAATTATTAACCATAAAAACGGATATGAAACACTCTACGGACATTTAAGCAAAATTTCCGTCAAGGTGGGGCAGACGCTGGAGAAGGGCGATGTCCTCGGCATCATGGGAAATACCGGTCATTCCTTCGGCACTCATCTGCATTTTGAGATTCATAAAGACGGCGATCTGCAAAATCCGATCAAATATTTATAGGTTTCGCATTTATCGGCACCCTCGGCTTAAACGCCGCAGCGGTGCTTTTTTTGTCGGTTTTTCTGCCTGTATATGGACGGGAGGCATGAGGGAAGTTTCATTTGGGAACAGGGTCGCTCCTATGATAGAATAGAAGGGAGTTTACAATAATGAAACAGGGCAACCCTGATATTACGATAAATAAAAACTAGCCACAAGTGATGGGGCGGTGTGACGATGCACGGTAAAATTCTGGTCGTAGACGATGAACAGCCGATTGCGGATATTCTGAAGTTCAACCTGGAGAAGGAAGGCTACCAGGTCATTTGCGCTTTTGACGGCGGGGAAGCAGTCAGGCTGGCTTTTGAAGAGCAGCCGGATTTGATTTTGCTGGATCTGATGCTTCCAGTGAAGGATGGCATGGATGTCTGCCGCGAGGTGCGGAGCCGGCTCCAGACGCCAATCATTATGCTGACCGCCAAGGATACGGAGCTCGACAAGGTGCTGGGTCTTGAGCTGGGTGCGGATGATTACGTGACGAAGCCGTTCAGCACAAGGGAGCTGCTTGCCCGCGTGAAGGCGCATTTGCGGCGGCAGAAGGCGGACGTTACCATATCCGGTAATACCTCCGGCGGGAGCGCGGAAGACGAGAAGCAGGGACTCGGAATTTTCAACTTGTTCATCGATACGGATATGTATGTGGTGTACAAGGATAACGAGCCGCTGGATCTGACGCATCGCGAATATGAGCTTGTGTATTATTTGGCCCGCAACAGCGGGAAAGTGATGACACGGGAGCATCTGCTGCAGGCGGTATGGGGGTTTGAATATTTCGGCGATGTACGGACAGTCGATGTCACGATCCGGAGGCTGCGGGAGAAAATAGAGGACGATCCGAGTCGTCCGGAATATATTCTGACACGCCGGGGCCTTGGCTATCTGATGCGTAATCCGAAGTCCGGAGGATTCGGGTACGGATGAACGGAATTCGTTTCTTCCGCAGCATCCAGGTGAAGCTGATTATCATTTATGTGCTGCTGATTCTTATTGCGATGCAGCTGATCGGGGTTTACTTCATCAGCACGATGAAGACATCGCTGACAAGTACGTTTGCGAAGAACATGAATGAACAGGCTAACCTGCTCTCGGAGTTTGCGGCCCAGACGTTATCCGGACAACCCGGCAATACGGCAGAAACAAGCGGTCAACAGACGACTGAAGAAGATCTGAATATGCTCGTGCGCAGCTTGTTCAGCATCAATGAAGCGGAAATCCAGGTATTGGATGCCACGGGGAAGGTGCTGGCCACCTCTCTTCAGGCCCACCAGTCGTATATAGGAAAGAAGAATACTTCGCTTACAGTCAGCCGCGCCCTGCAGGGGATCCGCGACAATGAAGAAGATGTCATTGATGAAGACAGGGTCCGCAAGAAAATTATCGCCAAGCCGGTTATGAACGGGGAGAAAATTGTCGGAGCCGTCTATCTGGTGGCCTCGATGAAGGATTTGTACCAGACGGTCGACCGCATTAACCGGATCTTCATGTCGGGCATGATCTTTGCGCTGGGACTGACCGGCGTGCTGGGCGTGCTGCTGGCGCATACGATCACGAATCCGATCAAGGGGCTGACCCGTCAGGCGGCGGCGGTCGCCGAGGGCCGCTTCGACCAGCAGGTTCCGGTGCTTGGGGATGACGAAATCGGGCGGCTCTCCGCCGTGTTCAACGATATGACGATGCGGCTGCGCGATGCGCTCTCGGCCAATGAAGAGGAGAAGGACAAGATTTCCTCCATTCTGGCGAATATGAGCGACGGCGTCGTTGCGGCCGATGAGCATGGCATCGTCATGATCACCAATCGCCGGGCCCGGGAAATGCTGCGCGAGGATGAGTGCGAGGGCCTGCGTCTGAACGAGCTGTTCGGACTGGATGGGGAGAAGCTCTCCGAGCTGCTCAGCGGCAATGAGGAAGTGTCCGTCGTCCACCATCACGTCCAGTCAGCCGGCGATGAGGATGAGCTCATGCGTGTGACGTTCACGCCGATTCACCGGCGGGACAAGGGCATCTCCGGCACCATTGCAGTGCTGCAGGATGTCACCGAGCAGGAGCGGCTGGAGCAGTCGCGGCGGGAATTCGTAGCTAATGTATCGCATGAGCTGCGGACGCCGCTGACGACGATCAAGAGCTACACCGAGGCGCTGGATGACGGGGCCATGGAGGAGCGGGAGCTTGGTCAGCGGTTCGTCGGAGTTATCCGCAATGAGACGGAGCGGATGATCCGGCTTGTCACCGACCTGCTGCATCTCTCCCGGCTGGACTCCAATCAGGCGCCGCTCCGCAGGCAGCAGACCGGGGTTCCCGAGATGCTGGAGGAAGTGGCGGACAGGTTTTCATTTCAGCTGCGGAACAAGTCGATTCGTGCGGAGGTAGATGTCGAGGAAGGCATCGATTCCATCTGGCTCGACCGCGACCAGATCGATCAGGTGCTCGACAATCTGGTTTCCAATGCGATTAAATATACGCTTGATGGCGGGCGGATCGTGATTTCCGCCCGCAGGCTGGACCCGGCCATGGTGGCAATCAGCGTCAAGGATACCGGGATCGGCATTCCGAAGAAGGATTTGAACCGCATCTTCGAGCGTTTCTACCGGGTGGATAAAGCACGCTCCCGCAATATGGGCGGCACAGGTCTTGGGCTGTCTATTGCCCGGGAAATTGTAAAGGCGCATGGAGGCTCGATTTCGCTCGATTCCGAGCTGAATGAAGGGACTACGGTTACGGTCATGCTGCCGGCTCCGCAAGAGGAAGGTGAGCGGGCATGATGGAAAAAACGAAGACCGGGCTGCTTGCCGCGCTCGTTATTATGAGTCTGCTGCAAAGCTATTTGCTGGCTTACAGCATGCCGGGCTTGGGCGTTACGACATCGTCAGCGCAGGATTATGTGCCTACGGAGTCGATGGGGCAGGAAGGGAAGCTCGAAAATCTGATTTTTCCCGAGGATATTGTGCTTCATATGGGTAAAGGAAAACATACGGTTCTTTATCCGGCGATGAATTTCTTCAATCTGATCTATACCAAAATTCAAAGCCGCGAATTCAAAGGGTTTCAGCGCAATACCGTTTCCGTGCTCGATTGGGATGCGGTGCGCGACAATGACCAGGGTGTCGAGCTGCGCTTTGGCACGGGCGTTCCGGTAGAGCTGCTCGGCAAGGTACTGAAGCTCGAGGGCGATCTGCAGTTTCTGGATGATGTGATTGACAGGATCTGGATCTTCAAGAGCAGCGAACGGGAAGAGGTGCGGACGTATTTCTTCAGCGCGAACGGGACGACTGTCTATGAGTCGGTCAAGGCGGATCTGACCGCGCAGGATGTGCAGATGTATGTCGGATTCGGTGAGTTTCAGACCGCTTATACACCGGTTGAGGATGATCTGTACATTCCGGCAGGTCCGATAGAATCCCAGCAGGCGATGGTCAAATACCAGACGTACTCGCCGGAGCAAATGCAGCGTAATCTGTTCTTCGATCCCGGCGTAACACGGGCGATTGTCGATCGCAGCGGTTCGCAGATCTTCACGGACGGCAAGCGAGGCCTGCAGGTGGAGCAGAACGGCAAATGGATCAGCTATACCGATCCTGTCGCCGGCCAGGGCGGGAGCGACAGCGAGAGCGAGAACGTGTATGAATCGATCAAATTCATCAATCAGCATGGCGGCTGGGACGGCATTCACCGGCTGATCCATTCGGAGTCGATGAATACGCTGAGCGTCAGCTACCAGCAGTATTACAGCACGCAGTTCTATGGCGCCTATCCGATTGTGCCGAACTATCCGTTCATGTTCGGAGAGATGAAGCTCAGGCTGCAGCAGGGAGTCGTCTCCGAGTACGCGAGATCGCTTATTACGCTGGATAAGAAGGCGGAATCCCAGGAGGTCAGATGGCTTCCCGGCGGTGAATCCTTGAAGAGCGAGCTGGCACACTACAGCCGGCGGGGCGAGGTTGCTGCACTTTATCCGGCTGTGCTTGCCACAACCGAGGATGACAATGTTCTGAAGCTTGAGCCTGTATGGACCGTCCGGCTGGAAGACGGTACGCAGGAGGTGCTGATCGCCTCATTGACCAGGAAGCCGAAGCCCGGCGAGCCGGGCGGAGCGGCGCTGCCGCCGGTTGACGGCTCTGCCTTGGAATCGGGGAATGGCAAGACCAAATAAGCATGCGAAGGGGGTCAACCGATGGATTGGGGCAGGGCGAAGAGTGTGCTCATATTTGCGTTCCTGCTGCTGAATGTCATACTCGGCTATCAGCTTTGGCTGAACATCCGGGAAGGGCAAAGCGCGAACGCCGGCGCCAATTCCCTGCCGCCTGATACGCTGGCTATAATGCAGCAGAAGGATATATCTTTTGCCGCGAACATGCATATTCCGTCGGATACCCCCAAGCTGCGGGATTTGACCTTCCGTGTGACGAACAAGCTCGGCATCGGCGAGCGTCACGAGCTGGAGAAGCCGGTCGAGAGCAAGATCGTGTTCAACGAGAAGGAGCTGCAGAGCGATCTGGGCGCGGTTATTCCGGATCTGGATCAATATGGCTTCGATTCCGACCGGGATGTTGAATTTGTCTTTAACCGGATGGTCGAAAACCGGCCGATGTTCGATGTGAAGCTTGAGCTGTTCTACAGCAACCAGAAGATTACGGCGTACCGCCAGGATGCGATCGAGCTTGTTACAGGCGAGGAAGCGCCGGCGCAGACTGTGATCTCGGCAACGAAGGCGCTGGGAAGCCTGATTGAGCTTCATCTGCCTAACGGGGCGGTAATCCGGGAGATCAAGCTTGGCTATCACGGTCAGCCTTTTGACTCGGAGACGCAGTTCTGGTCGCCTTCCTGGCGTGTGCTTCTGGAGGATAACAGCGCCTATTATTACGTGGACGCAGTTAGCGGCGAGGTGGAGACGGTCTCGTGATTTTTGGAACCTTCTATAGAATCCATATGTTCACTCTTGTACAGTTCTATAAGCTCTAAGGAAGAAATGAGCTGGGCCGCCGCCAAAAGGACGGCGACAGCCGTTTCTTCTTGGATTACGGAAACAATTCTGTGAAACTATCAGATGAGAAATGTTAGAATTGGGTATCAGGTGCAACCTGGAGTACGGTTGGGTCGTCGAGAAGGATGGGGAGCAGGGGAAAGGACAGGTTCGAGAAGCTATGGGACTTCGATTTACGGTGCTTGCCAGCGGGTCGACGGGGAACGCGACCATTGTGCAATGCGATAGTGCGACCGTGCTGGTCGATGTGGGACTGAGCACGAAGAAGATGGAGGAGCTCATGCGCGAACGCGGTGTTGCCGGGCATCACCTGGACGCGATTCTGGTTACGCATGAGCATTCCGATCATATTAAGGGCTTGGGCGCATTCGCGCGGAAATTTAATTTGCCGATCTACGCCAATCAGGCGACATGGGAGGCGCTGGAGCGCCATGTGGGACAGATCGCCGCCGAGAAGCGGGTGGTCATCGAGACGGGAGAGTCGGTCACCTTCGGGTCGATGAAGACAACCTCGTATGCGATCTCGCATGATGCCGCGGAGCCGGTCGGCTACACCTTCGATTATGAAGGCGAGAAGCTGGGCCTAGCGACGGATCTGGGTTATGTGAGCGATAAGGTGCGGCTGGTGCTGGAGGATTCCGATGTGCTGGTGCTGGAGTCCAATCACGATGTGGACATGCTGCGGATGGGGCGGTATCCCTGGAATATCAAAAGACGGATACTGAGCGATCTCGGCCATCTGTCGAATGAAGCGGCCGGCGAGGCTCTGTGCCAGCTGCTGACGGACCGGACGAAGCGTGTTTATTTGGCTCATTTGAGCCTTGACCACAATTTAATGGATTTGGCCAAGCTCACGGTGAATAACATATTAGAGAGCAATGGTTTCTTCTTCCGCAAGGACGAGTATCCCCTGCGGGAAACCTATCATAATAAGCCTACGCCATGGGATGAAGTGAAGCGTCGATAAGCGATTCAAGCTGAACGTCGAGCATTGCGGCTTTCTGCTCAAGCTCCTCTCTGGTCATCAGGCCTTTCTCGATCAGAATGTCGGATAAGGCGCTGAGCGTCAGCAGGACACGATAATGGTCATTCTTGAGATCGGCGAGCTTGGCGGCCAGATTCAGATGATCCAGCGCGGCGGATGATTTGCCTGTCATATCATTTTTTCGCTCCTTTAAAAATAAAAGATTTTAAATGTACATACAGGGTAATAACGGAGTAGAGGCGTGCAGATGCATTTAACGGACCGTTGCTCTCTTGCCAACAGGACTGCAAATTCGAGTGTGGCTATTACCATAACAGAGGTTAGCACCAACTGAATGTGGCCTATGCCACACTAACCGTTATTGTGTTCCTATTACTATTCTAGTCTATTCTTCCGATATCATTCCTAGATTTGTAAAAAAATGATCTTGATGTCCGAGGCATCGAGAGGAGCGATTATAGATGAGCTTGTTCGACGACGATTTCTATTCCACACGCGTATCCCGCCGCACCCGTTCGGCCAAAAAGGAAGAAAAGCCCTTCTCATCCCGAAGGAGAAGCAGCATGAAGTGGTCCAATACCAGTATTGTCGTAACGTCGTCGCTGGTCAGCGCGATTGCGGTCGTGCTGGTGTTCGGTATGGTTACCGGATTCGACCGGTCCGGAAATACGGTAAGCGGCGCATCGGCTCCGGTCAGTTCCCTGAATGCGGCAGATCCGATGGATAAGACGATCCAGGCGGCGGCGAAGGTGCGCCCGGCGGTCGTAAGTATAATTAATGAACAATCGCTGCCTGCCTTCGGGAACGAAGACGGCGGCGATGCATCCTCGGGGACAGAAGATAGTGACAACGGATTGGCGCAGGCCGCCCTTGGTTCGGGATTTATTTTCGAGAAGGTGAAGGGCAAGGCTCATATCATTACGAACTATCATGTGGTGGCGGATGCGGAAGCCTTGAAAGCCGTGATGAGCGACGGGAGAACGCTTGACGCGAAGGTTGTCGGCAAGGATCAGATAACCGATCTCGCGGTGCTGGAAATTGACGGCAAGGGAATCGACACGGTGGCGGAGTTTGGCGAATCGGACGATCTGCAGGCCGGTCAGTGGGTCATGGCGATCGGCAATCCGCTGGGTCTCAGCGATTCGCTGTCCCTCGGGATTGTCAGCAAGACCAAGCGGGTCATTCCCGTCTCGCTCAGCCAGGATGGCGTGTACGATTGGGAGCAGGAGGTTATTCAGATTGATGCCTCCATTAATCAGGGCAACAGCGGCGGGCCGCTGATTAATCTCGACGGCAAGGTGGTTGGGATCAACAGCATGAAGGTAGCGGATTTCGGCGTGGAGGGTGTCGGCTTTGCGATTCCTTCGCATATCGCGATGCCGATCGTGCAGAGCCTGCTTAAGAATGGCAAGATAGACCGGCCTTATCTGGGCGTCTATACGATGGATCTGGATCAGTATTTTGCCCAGCAGGCGCTGGGGCTGGGGGATCCGAATGCGGACGACTCAGGGGATACCGGAGAAGACCCGGATTCCAGTGCGGATCCAGACACCAGCACGGAGAGCGATGGGGATTCTGCTGCCGATGAGCAGGCGCCAGCCACGGCTGATGAGCTGAAGCTGCCCAAGGACGTGACGGCTGGCGTTATCGTGCTGCAGGCGGTGGGACCGGCTGAGCAGGCGGGCCTGAAGTTCAATGATGTAATCGTGAAGCTGGATAAGACGGCGATCGGGAGCACGATGGACCTGCGCAAATATTTGTACGGGAAGAAGACCATCGGCGACGAGATCGAGATTACGTATTACCGGGACGGCAAGAAGAAGACGGCTGCGTTTAAACTGGGTGAAAATACGGAAAACTAGAGGATAGGCGTGAAGCGGATCAGTTCCTGTGCAGGCGTCCCGGCGTGAGGGATGCTCAGGGTGGGCTGATCCTTTCGCATGTAAGCGGTCGGACAAAAAACGATAGAATCCATCATGGGGGGACAAGCATCGAATGTATTGTGTATGCAAGGAGCATGTTGAACTGGCGATTGATAAATTTGTCGACGATTATGAGGATGCACCGGATATTGTCGATTTGAAAACCACGACGTTCTCGGAGTGGACCAAGCCGGATACCTGCGATCTGTGCGAGCGGGCCGCCGAGTATCTGGTGGTGTAGCCGATGCTGATTCAGATTGCGGCGGTGGGGAAGCTGAAGGAGAAATACCTGGCGATGGGGATCGCCGAGTATGCGAAGCGTCTCGGGCCTTACGTGAAGCTGGTGCTCACGGAAGTAGCCGATGAGCGCGCGCCGGAGACGATGAGCGCGGCGGAGGAAGTGATGGTCCGCGAGCGCGAGGGTGAGCGGCTGCTCGCGCAGCTTAAGCCGGAAGCGCATGTCGTTGCGCTTGCGCTGGAGGGCGAGCTATGGTCCAGCGAGGATCTCGCGGGCCAGCTCGATCGATTAGCCACGTATGGGCGGAGCCACGTGGCTTTTGTCATTGGCGGGAGCACGGGCCTGTCTCCCGCCGTGCTGCGCCGCGCCCAGCAGAAGCTGAGCTTCGGGCGCATGACCCTGCCGCACCAGCTGATGCGGCTGGTGCTGGTGGAGCAGATTTATCGGGCAGTGAAGATAAATCGGGGGGAACCATATCATAAGTAGGGCGAAAAATTGGGTTGTGTGTACCCTGGTTTTAAAGAAATTATGTAGAGGTTCCTAAAGGAATTTAGGACTTTTTTTGATGGATATTAGAGGCTATCGTGATATTCTGCTCTAGTAATGCTCCCACTTGTTTTGCTGTATCTTCTGTGCTGGTGCTAGGTTGACTCAATATAAAGGATTCTACAATGCCTAAAACAGCCATACCTAAAAATTTCAAAAGTATTTCGGTTTCTGTTGTACCGTACCTCTTATGGAACACACGCCCGTCTCCGCACGATTTTGTTAATATTCAGTTCATAAACCTATCGTACCCTATACAACATCGACATTATACGAATAGAGGCGGAGGGATTGAATATGAAGAAAAATGTCTTAGTTAGCGGGGCAAGTTTCGCCGGCATCTCAACAGCCTACTGGATGAATCAGTTGGGCTACAACGTGACCATTGTTGAAATCTCCGAAGGTCTCAAAAAAGGTGGCACACCTGTAAATATCCGCGAGAATACCGTCGACATCGTGAAACGTATGGGGCTACTCGACCAAATCCAGTCGAACAAAATAGACATGGAAGCGATGGAATTCAGAAATTCCGAAGATGTCATCGAAAGATTGGTAATCCGCGAACAGCTTAAAGACGAGGAATATGAAATCGAGCGAGATGTGTTGTTGAATATCATGTTCGAGGCGATCAAGGATGATGTCGAGTTTATTTTCGGAGATAGCATAACGTCGTTGATGGAAGAAGGTAACGGCGTCGACGTAGCTTTTAAAGGGGGCGAAAAGCGCACGTTTGACCTGGTATTTGGCTGCGATGGTATTCATTCGGCCGTCAGAAAATATAGCTTTGGCGAGGAAACGGAATTTTCGCATTTCCTTAAAACTTATTTTTCTATCACGATCGTGGATAAGTTGTTAATCCGGGAGAATACGACGCAGGTGTACAATGAGCCGGGAAGGGCAGTCATGCTGAACGCCTACAACAATAAAACCGATATCGTCCTCTGTTTTTCTTCGGAGAAGGAAATCCCATACGATTACAGAAACGAAGAGCAGCAGCGAAATATCATCTTGAATCAGTTTTTCGGAATGGGCTGGCGAATGCCGGAATTGTTGGAAGAAGTAAAGAACTCGAAAACTTTTTACTTCGACAAGCTCTGCCAAATGAAAATGCCGTCGTGGACAAAAGGCAGGGTAGCGCTAGTCGGTGATGCAGGATATTGCACCTCTCCGGCTGCCGGCATGGGTGGATCGCTCGCAATAGACGGGGCGGCCGCTTTGGCCGATGCTTTTCAAAAAAGCGATGGCGATTTTGAACTTGCGTTCCAAGAATATAATAAGAGTTTCCGTCCATTTATCGAGGAAGTGCAAGTGAACGCGGCAATGTTCGTAGATTTTCTTGTCCCACGAACGGAAGAAGCCATTCGCGAAAGAAATTTGCAAACAGGGAACGATCTGTAAGTCCGATCGAACGTCTCTTTCAGCATCTGAAGAACAGGTTCGTTCACCGTCAGCTTCTTTCCGCCTGCTCTTTCAAGCCATTGTTCCACCTCCTCATCGTGTGCTCCAGCTTGCGTGAAGAATGTCGTCAGGTATTCGTTGTCGTACAGCACAACGACTTTGTACGCCTGGAGTCCGTCGTCTAAGTCGAGCAGTTCGACGTACTCGGGGCAACTGCCCCGCAGTCCGTCGTCTTCGTGACCCATCAAGGCTGTCACGCGACATACTTTAAGGGATTTTTCGCCGATAGCACCGTTAGGCTGAACCCTATCATAAGTAGGGCGAAAGTCAGAATTATATTCTTAATGATCGCATTGCCATCCATGGAACCAACCAAATTTCCTATACTATACCCTAGAATGACTACACCACGACGGATAGTCACAGATCAAACTCGCTGTTGCAATGGAATTAGCTGAAGAGGTTATGAAACTTATCAATTAAACATGGAATAATCAGAATACCACTCCGGCAAGAGTGGTATTTTTTCATCCAAACCCGGGATGCAAATGACTAATTTGATTTCGCCCTGTAAATGCTGCTCTTTTGTAAAAAACCACGCAGATATACCATGATTACAAATAACCGCCGGATGTCTCACAACGAGCATTTGGCGGTATTTGTGCTTTATTCGTTCTTCTTGCTGGGCACTATGATGGCCATGCACAGTTTCGCTGTGATATTTACGAATACTTAACGAGTGCTTTACAAATGACTTCATGTTTTATGCGATATTTTTGTTATTATTTCGAGGGATGCAAGGATATGTATAAAAATAACAATCTAATTTGCAATTATATATACAAAAGGAGGCGTGAGCATCGAACGGTGTAGGGAGTCAGTTGCCAAGTTCCACTGGTTATCTGCACCGAGATTATAGAATGGCTGTTTAAGCAGAGTCTGACGAGAATAATTCAATTTACCGCCTTTCATCATCTGAATTGGCGTGATGGTAAGCAAAACAATGAAAGAACGACATCCAGACACTCACAAGTAGAAGAAGGAGCTAGAGAATATGAAAAGACGCTTTCAGCAGTATCTTTCTTGTCTTTTGGCACTGTTAACTGTTTTTACGCTGCTGCAACCAACGGCCGCATGGGCTTTGGAGACCGATAACGGTTCGACTTCACAAATGATATGGCTTTCCGAAATATTCCCCAATGACATTGCGCGCAATACCACCTACACAGGACTTAGTGGCGCAACCATAGACAGCATGGATTATATCGAGATCTACAACGCTTCGGACTCGGAGTTGGATTTCGGGGCAAACTACAACCTGGTTTATACCGATTTGGATACAGCTGCTAGTGTAGACAAGATCTTTACTTATAATGAAACTGAGTTGAAAATCCCGGCTAAAACGCCTGCTGTGTTCTGGGTACGGCGTGTCGATTTGGAGAATAAAGGGAAAACCATGCCCGACGAGGCTGCTTTCCGTGCAAGCACGGGGGTTCCGGATGGCGTGCCCGTCTTTTCCGTTACGAATCAGACGGCTCTGAAAAATTCAACAGCCAAGTTGGCTATCGTTGCGAAAAGCAATAATGAAACGGTCTCCACCTTTACCTACGTCACGGCTGACGCGGGTACGACGGAGGGCTCGAGCGTCTATCTCCGGGCCGTGGAGGGACAAGCCGCCTGCCTTTCCATTGCTACGCAGGCTCCCGCCTCTGCCGGCCGGGTGAGCGATGAGCAAAAGACGGTCAAGCCCAAGGCGATTGTCACGCCGGGAACCGTCAGCCGCACTAGCGAAAGCGCGGCAACCGTGACGTTTACTACTTATGTAGCCGGTACCTATTATTACGAGGTCGTCGCTGACGGCGCTCCCGCCCCGACAATCGATACTTCAACCGGCGGCGGTACTGCCATCGACGCGAATTCCGAGACGACGATAACGCTGACGACGCTTACCGACAGCAGCGCCAAGGATATCTATATTGTGCTGAAGGACTCGTCGAATATGGTCAGCGATCCGCTGAAGATAGACATTGATGCCTACACGACAGCTGGAAGCCCGGTGCTCTTTCTGACCGAGATCCTCCCCAACGACATTGCGCGCAACAATGAATATACAGGCCTCAGCGGCGCGACCATAGACAGCGAGGATTACATCGAGATCTACAACGCCTCGGACTTTGATGTGGATTTCGGAGCAAACTACGACCTGGTCTATACCGATATGGACACAGCGAGTATTGCAGACAAGACGTTTACTTATAGTGAAACCGAGTTGATCATACCGGCCCATACGCCTGCCGTGTTCTGGGTACGACGCGTCGATTTGGAGAACAAAGGGAAAACGATGCCCGACGAGGCCGCCTTCCGTGCAAGCAACGGGATTCCGGATGGCGTGCCCGTCTTTTCCATCAAGAATCAGACGGCTCTAAGAAATACGAAGGCTAAGTTAGCCATCGTTGCGAAAAGCAATAACGAAACGGTATCTTCCTACACCTACGTCTCAACCGACGCAGGCGCGACGGAAGGCTCCAGCGTTCATCTTCAGGCGGCGCAGGGACAGCCCGAAGCTCTTTCCATCGCTACGCAGGATCCTCCCACCGCCGGCCGGGTAAGCGATGATCAAAAGACGGTCAAATCCGATCCCGGTGTTGTTCCCGTGCTGACGCCGCTTTTTGAACCCGGCCAGTATGACACGGTCCAGGAGGGAACGGATCTCAGCATTCCCTATGGCTATGTGGATTCAACCGGCGTCAAGAGCTTTGTGATCTATTACCGTACGAATGAATCCAGCCCTTGGCGTTCCCTGGCGGGAAACTCGTTTAATATACGGACGCCCGGAAGATTCTACGTTGAAATTGGCGCCGACCGTTATCTGAATAGTGATTACATCGAATATTATCTGGAAGCCAAAAACACGTTCCGCTCGGCGGTTACACCCGTTCACAGAGTCACCGTAATCAGCAACAACGATTTTACGGGCCTGCGTTCGAACCTGTCCGAGGGTGAAACGGTTTCCGGCACCGTCGACGTCGTGGGAAGAGCAGGCGATGACGCTGCTGTAGACATCAGTATCGACGGCACTTCAGTGGACAGTACCCGCAGGCTTGAGCAGGGCGCTTATTTTGCCCTGGACATTAGCGGGCTGGACGGTCCCAAAGATGCTATTACCGCAAACGGAAAGCTCGTACAGGTATTCTCGCGCTGGTATGACGTTCTGCCCTCCCGCGCTGTTAGGATTGACAATAATCTCTTTACGTTTAATCAGAACGGTGACGCTGACGTGACCATCCGTGTCAACGCAGGTACTGAAATCGACGCATTGGATATCACACCCGGCACCGCTACCGACAACTTCAATGTGACGAATTTCTCCTTGGTGCTTTCTAACGGTATAGTTGTATATCCGGACGGCTCCGTCAAGACTTCGGATCTCGTGACGCTGAACAGCAGCAAGCGTTATGTCGAGCTGCATTTCACCGTTCCGCACGGATCTATGAATGCAAACGGCAAAGTCTGGGATACCAAGCTGGTTTCGGACGGAAGTCATACCATAACCATTTCCTCCGGAAACGGCACCAAGGACATTCACGTGAAAGTGGACAACACAGCTCCCGTGATCAGCGCCAATGTTCCGGAACAAATTGACGGTGCGTATGCGTTTTTACCTCAATATACAGATGCTTCGGAAGTCATGATGGATTCGCTGACGCTTGAACTGGATGGGGCGTCTCTGAACGGGACAAGCTTCAATGGCTCTGCACTCGCCCCAGGTACCCATACGCTAAAAGCTTCCGTGCAGGATGCTCATGGGAATACCGGAACGAAAACGTGGACCTTCTCGTCCAGTAAAAATTACCCTGCATTCGCCAATGTATCCTCGTCAGACGTGAACGCAGATTCGGCAACGCTGACGGCTGTCCTGAGCGGCGGAGACGGCGCGGAGGTTTCTTTTCACGAGGCGCAAGCCCTGACCGTGGGCAATGGCATAACAGTCTATCAGGGCCATGGCGACGGTACGGCCAACGCTGAGTCCGGTACCCTCGGCGCGGTTACAAGCGACAACGGCAGTCTTCCGTATCAGATGTACGCCTTCGATGTGCAGGATGCAGATACCTCTCTTCGGGTCTCGCTTGCAGCCAGCACGGATTATGGCAAAGACGTACGCCTCTATGTGCACAGCAGCGCAGCCGACCGGTGGATTCCGCTAACTTCTACTTATGAGGATGGTAAAGTCACCTCGGTAATCGCGACCGGCGACTATATATCGAACGGAAAGGTCTATGTGCTCGCCCAAGGAAGAGGCAGCGAGATGTTGCCAACTACTAAAGCCGATCATGGCAGTACGGTTGCCAACAATTATGTCTGGGACGGCACGGGTGAGCCGACTCAGTACGATTTTTCCATCGCCTGGGAGACCGACACGCAGTATTACTCGGAAAGCTACCCTGCGAACTTCGAAATCCTAAATAATTATATTGCCAGCAATAAGGATCGTATGGACATCCGTTATGTCGTGCACACCGGCGATGTTGTGGATGACATCGATGAGATATATCAATGGCAGCATGCCAATCAGTATATGAAAATACTGGAGGATGCTAAATTGCCTTACGGCGTCCTTGCCGGCAACCATGACATTGCAAACCATAACGCCAAATATCTAAATTACCAGACTTATTTCGGAGAGGACCGCTTCAAGGGCAGCAATGTTTACGGCGGTTCCTACGAAGATAATCTAGGCCACTACGATCTCGTCACAGCCGGGGGTCAAGACCTGATCTTCGTCTATATGAGTTATGATTTTGATCAGAATGCCGCTGCCTGGATGAACAAGGTCCTGGCGGAATACCCGGACCGTATCGCCATTTTGGCCTTCCACAATTACTTGGGTGCGACCGCTGATGTGGACGATGCCGGTGTCTACTGGCAAAATCAGGTGGTCTCCAAGAACCCCAACGTGAAGCTGGTGGTTGGCGGACATTATCACGGAGCCTCCATCAACGTCACGGCGTATGATGACAATGGAGACGGAGTAAAAGAGCGCACGGTCTATCAGATTCTCACAGATTACCAGACCGGAGAACAGGGCGGGAACGCCTACTACAAGACCCTGTATTTTGATCTTGCAAACGGTAAGGTCTATATGAATTCCTATTCTCCAAAATTGAATGATTATAATTACTTCGACACGCCTAAATTGAGCTCTTATGGAGTTGGTGCGAAAGCATACGCCGAGGATATATACGAGCTCAGCCTGGATTTTGACACGGCACCGAAAACACTGACGGTTAGCGCCATGGACGCCGTCATGTTCGACAACGCTGCCCTCGGTACGACGGCGGCCGATAACGCCTCGGCTTCCGTCTCAGTGGACAACCTTGCTTCAGGAACAAACCACACATGGCTTGCCGTCGCGTCTAACTCCGCGGGGAAGGCTTACAGCGAGCTTGATTCCTTTACAACACAAGAAGGCGCATCCGATACGACGGCTCCGACACTGACCGCCGGAACCGTGAGCCGTACCAGCGACAGCGCCGCAACGGTGAAGTTTACTTCCAATGAAGCCGGAACCTATTACTACAAAGTCGTGAGCGATGAAGCCGATGCGCCAACGATCGACACGATCGGCAATGGCACAGCCTACGAAGCCAATAAGGAGGTAATGATTTCACTTACCAGCCTCAACGCGGGTGCGAAGGATATTTACATCGTGGCGAAGGACGCGGCGGGCAACAAGAGCCATGTTCTGAAAATCGACATCCCAGTCTATTCCGCCCCGTCCGGCGGTAATATCGGCGGCGGCTCAGGCGGCAACACGACTACCTCTCCTTTCGTTGAGATTAGCACATTCGGAAATACGGATACCATCAGCTTCACGCTAACCGGTTCCACCGACAGCTCAGGCAAAGCCACGGGCAGCGTCGATTCCAGAACTGCTTCCGCTCTGATAGACGGCGCCAAGGCGGCAGAGAAAGCAGGCAGGAAGGCCGACGTAAAGATCAAGCTGGATTCGGCTAAATCGGCTATGTCGGCGGAGGTTACGATCCTGAAGGATTCGTTCAGCAGCCTCGCCACCGACACAGACGCCGAACTGACGGTAGATGCTGGAATCGGTATCGTGACTTTCGACGCAACCTCGGTTGATACGATAAACTCGGCGTCTTCCTTAGGGGATATCAAGATCAGCGTTGCCAGAGCGGACACCTCGGGTATGTCCGAGGGGACGAAAGCGCAGGTCAGTGGCAGGCCGATCTACGACTTCACGGTCACCGCGGGGGGAACGACGGTTTCCAACTTCGGCGGCGGGAAAGTGAAAATCAGTCTGCCGTACACCCTGTTGCCTAGCGAGGACCACAACGCCATCGTCGTCTTCTACATCCGTGACAGCGGTGAGCTCCAGACCGTTCTTGGCAAATACAGTCTAAAAACCGGAATGGTGGAAATCACAACCAAGCACTTCTCGAGATATGTCGTTGGCTACAACAAGGTAACCTTCAACGACGTGGTTGCGACAGCTTGGTACTATGACGCTGTTACCTTCAATGCAGCCCGTGGGATCACCAATGGCATAGGCAATGGCGTCTTCAGCCCCGATGCGACGCTGACGCGAGGCCAGTTCCTTATCATGCTGATGCGTGCCTATGGTATCGATGCCGCAGAGCAGCCTACGGATAACTTCTCCGATGCAGGCAACACCTACTACACGAATTACCTGGCGGCGGCCAAGCGACTGGGCATCACAAACGGCGTTGGCGACAATAAATTCGCACCTATCAGCCAGATAACCCGGCAGGATATGTTCACGCTGCTCTACCGTGCGTTGGATGTGCTGGGCGAACTGCCTGAGACAACCGGCAGTACAACCACAAGCGATTTCGTCGATGCCGGTCAGATCTCGAATTACGCCAAGACTGCGATGAGCACGCTGGTCAAAGTCGGGATCATCTCAGGAAGCGGCGGAAAGCTTAACCCGACAGGTACCACGACCCGTTCCGAAATGGCCCAGGTGCTGTACAACCTGTTATCGGTCTAAAAGAGAAACTCATCCCGTCAAGTAAACAGCAAAAAAATAAAAATCACTTAAGCGGTCTTAGTCCTGAATGCCAGGGACTGAGGCCGTTTAATTTTGCTGGAATCGCTCGTTATTGTAAAAATGAATGGAGTCATTAAAGTCTCTTTGAAGTTCCTCGAAGGTACGGCAGGCATGTAATAAATACTTTTCGCATTTGAGGGTCCCCACAAAATAGCTTTTCAAATTGCGCCCGTCCTTGACGTGGCACTCCTTCATCTAAACTCGGACTGCAAATTAACAAAAAAAGAGAGGACGAATAACGTCCTCTCCCTTCAAGGGCAACCCTTATTTTTGTTGATTCGAGTACCGTTTCAAAACCTCAAGCACGTGGTTGACCATAGCTTTCGCATCTGCATGGGTAATTCCGTCCTTGGGATTAAACTTGCCGTCTGAGTCCAGTTCCACGATCTTCAAAGCAATCGCCGTCTGAATGGCGCCTTCGTTCAGGACATCGATCTTGTCGTTATCCTTGATCTCCACCGGAATCAGATTGAGCATCGGCAGCTGGCCGCTTGTTTGAAGAGTATGAACCAGCAGGTACGTGAACGACTCGCGGGTCACGCTGGCATTCGGATCGATCTTGATCTGCAGGTCCGCATCAGGACCGGCGGCTTCCTTGATCAACTGAACAGCCTGTTCCGCCGTGAGAGTCGTGCTCTCGTCGCCAGGTGCCGGGTGAGCTTTCAAGTATTCCACGGCTTTGTTGACGATTCCGGTGGCATCGGTACGGGTAATGTTGGCCTTCGGATTAAAGTTGCCGGCCTGATCCAATTTAACGAAGCCAAGGGCAATCGCCGTTTGGATGGCGCCTGAATTCAAGATGTCCATCTGAGCCTCATCCTTGATCTCCACCGGCTTCAGGTTGAGCATCGGCAGCTGGCCGCTTGTTTGGAGCGTATGAACCAGCAGGTATGTGAACGACTCGCGGGTGATGCTGGCGTTCGGATCGATCTTGATCTGCAGGTCCGCATCGGGACCGGCGGCTTCCTTGATCAATTGAACGGCCTGTTCCGCCGTGAGGGTCGTGCTCTCGTCGCCAGGTGCCGGGTGAGCTTTCAAGTATTCCACGGCTTTGTTGACGATTCCGGTGGCATCGGTACGGGTAATGTTGGCCTTCGGATTAAAGTTGCCGGCCTGATCCAATTTAACGAAGCCAAGGGCAATCGCCGTTTGGATGGCGCCTGAATTCAAGATGTCCATCTGAGCCTCATCCTTGATCTCCACCGGCTTCAGGTTGAGCATCGGCAGCTGGCCGCTTGTTTGGAGCGTATGAACCAGCAGGTATGTGAACGACTCGCGGGTGATGCTGGCGTTCGGATCGATCTTGATCTGCAGGTCCGCATCGGGACCGGCGGCTTCCTTGATCAATTGAACGGCCTGTTCCGCCGTGAGCGTCTCGCTATTGGCGGGCGGCGCCGGGTGAGCCTTCAGGTAAGCCAGCGCGTTGCTAATCTCTATGGCTGCCTCGGCCCGGGTAATTTCTTTCTTGGGGTTAAGCTTGCCGTGCGCATCCAGCTTCACAACACCGTAGTTCAGGGCGCGTTGAATCGAAGCGGAATAATTCAATTTGACTTGATTCTGGTCTTTAAATTCCACAACAACGGGCTTCACCATAGGCAGTTTGCCGCTGGCTTCAATCGCATGTATGAGTTGGTGCGTGAATTCTTCGCGCGTCATCTTGTGGTTCGGCTTCAAATCCGCTGGAAGGTCCAGTCCGTTGACTGCAGCGATAATGAGCGCTTTCGCATACCAGGCGGAATCGTTGGCGTTTGCGAAATAGTCCGAAGCCTTGGGCTCTTTTACGAATCGAACCAGGTCCAGATTCAGTCCCAGCGCGTTGACGATCATCTGAACGCCTTCAACCTCCGAGATAGTATTGTGAGGAGCAAACAGGTAGGCGCTGATTCCCTTGATCAGGCCGCTTTGCTGCAGGGCAATAATCTTTTCTTTGCCTTGAACGTTATTGATATCCTTGAAGGATGCGGCGGAAGCCATTTCTTGTCCGGCAAAGCTGAGAAGCAGGGCAGCGGCGGTGGACAGTGTAATTAACTTGAATGGTTTCTTCATTTCATTCACCTCGTGTAGTAGTGTGTTGTTTGTTGTGTCATCATAGACGTGCCTTCTGCAAAAAAGGTTGCTTCATTGCCCAAAATGAAAATTTTATCATGAAATAGAAAGGCCGGAATCCTCCCGCGAAGGGGATTTCGGCTTTTCTATTAGAAGATAAACCTGCGGAATCACACGCCGGAATCGGTTATAGAAAGGAGATCACTTCTGTCATTTTCATTATCAATATACCTCATAGGACGGGGCACATGGACATATGAAATGATTGAAAATAATCGTTTGACAACCATTGGATGAGAATATATAGTATAGAAGGATGTGATAATGATAATCATTATCGTTATAATATTTCTGTAATCCAACACAAGGAGAATTGAACATGAAAAACAAGCTGTTAATCCCGATGATCCTGCTGTTGCTGGTCATATCCAGCGCATGCGGCAGTCAAGCAAGCAATAATGAGAGCGCACCTTCACAGAATGCCGCTTCCGCACCGGCCGCTGACTCCAACGAGTCTGGAAAGATAACCTATCAATCCGAACGGGGTCCTGTGGAGGTTCCGGCGGAGCCGAAGCGGATTGTAGCCTTGACGAATGCGCCGAATGTGCTCGCGCTCGGCGGATCGCTGGTCGGGGTGGATCAATGGACGAACGCGAATCCTCTATTCACGGAGAAGCTGGAGGGCGTTGAGGTCGTATCGGAAGCGGACTTGGAGAAAATTGCGGCGCAGGACCCGGATCTGATCATCGTGGGCACCGAAATGAAAAATATTGACGAGTTGAGTAAAATTGCGCCTACCGTTGCTTTTACATGGGGCAAGCTGGATTATTTGGCCCAGCAGCTGGAAATCGGAAAGCTGCTTAACAAAGAAAAGGAAGCGCAAGCGTGGGTCGACGATTTCAAGCAGCGTGCGGAAGCGGCAGGCAAGGAAATCAAAGCCAAGGTCGGCGAGAACGTCACCGTGTCGGTATTTGAGACCGATACGAAAAACTTTTATGTATTTGGGGACAAGTGGGCGCGCGGCACAGAGATCCTGTATCAAGCGATGGGGTTACATATGCCTGACAGTGTCAAGAAAGATGCGCTCGGACCCGGCTACTATACGCTTTCTCAAGAGGTTCTGCCGGAATATGCTGGCGATTATATCGTTCTTAGCAGAGATCTGGATAGCGAAAAATCGTTCATGGATTCAGAAGTATGGAAGAGTATCCCGGCCGTCAAGAACAATCATGTCATTGAGATCGATACTAAGGCTTCTTCCTACAGCGATCCGATAACACTTGAGTATTTGCTGGGTATTTTCAAGAAAGGCTTCCTAGGTGAAGAGTAGGCCGAAGAAGTATTTTAAACCTGAGAGAGGCGCATGCACAAGCATGCATCTCTCTTTTTTTGATGAGATCATTCCAGATTGATGGGCTGGTCTGTATTTTGCAGGATACGAATGAGAGAAAACTGCTTGGCGAGAAACAGAGGCGTATAGGGCATATCATTGCGAAGCCAGAAGACAATTGTACCGATCAAGGCGGAGGAGCCGTACCAGATTGCGATATCCTTCGGAACGCTCACTGCTGAATCCGATAAGGAAGCATGCCGCTTCTCAAGATTGTTGGTGATCACATCGACAATCAGGTCCAAAAGTCGTTCGGTTAACACCGGTATACGTTTGGAAGCGAGAAGCACCTTATAAAATTTTGAATTTTCTGCGATATGCTCAAGCATTTTGACCAGGATAGGATGCCCTTGCTTGGGCCAATCCATGCCTCTGGAATCGTTCGGATGCGAAATATCCTTCAAGATAAAATGAAGTTTATTAATCATGTCATCCGCCATTCTCTCCAGCATATCCGGAATATCCCGGTAATGAAGATAGAAGGTGACACGATTAATGGTAGCGCGTTCCGCAATACGATTCACGGTTATTTTCTCCAGCTCCATCTCCTGAAGCAAATCAATAAAGGCATCTTGAATCAATTGGCGTGTGCGAAGAACACGCGGATCCGTACGCGGTGTTTTTGTTGACATGCGCTCTCAAGTTCCTTTCCCATAAGTGCTCTGAACGACAATTGCAGCACACTTTGTAAATTATTTTTCTCCTGGACGACAGATGACGTTCGAATGTAAACTAATATACATTTTTCGAAAATGTGTTGCTTGTGAAATGTAAGAGAGATGATTATAATTTTCTACATTACGTTTATTATACAACATTGTGTTTATTAGTTTCATGATGATTTTTGAAGGGATTGAGCAGGATGAGTAAAAGTTTAGCCTTTGACAGTTCTTCCATTAAGAAAGGCCCCCTGTTGTTTGTCATGATTCTGGGGGCGTTCATCGCCGTTTTGAATCAAACCATTATGAGCGTCGCGCTGCCGGAGCTGATGGTCGACTTTGACATTGTGGCGTCTACGGCTCAGTGGCTGACAACCGGCTATATGCTGGTTAACGGAGTTTTAATACCGATTACCGCATTTCTCATGCAGCGGTTTACGACCCGTGAGCTGTTCCAATCAGCCATGATTATTTTTCTTGGAGGAACGATTGTTTCGGCCGTTGCCCCCAATTTCGACGTTTTGCTCGCCGGACGCCTGATTCAAGCCGCTGGCGCCGGCATTATCATGCCGCTGCTGATGACGGTCATCCTGACCGTTTTCCCGGCCGACAAGCGGGGAGCCGCCATGGGAATGGTCGGCTTCGCCATTATATTTGCCCCTGCTATCGGGCCTACAATTGCCGGTTATATTATGGAGAATTATTCCTGGCGCACGATGTTTTATGGAATGACTCCGTTTGCCGTTATTGTTATTATTGTCGCCTTTATTTATCTGAAAAATGTTGCTGAACGAAGCTATCCGAAACTCGACGTTGGCGGTGTCATCCTCTCGACAATCGGGTTTGGCGCACTTCTATACGGCTTCAGCAGTGCTGGAAGCAAGGGTTGGTCGAGTGCAGAGGTGATCGTATCTCTGGCTGTCGGCGTTGTTTCCTTGATTGTGTTCACCTGGCGGCAGCTGGTATCCAAGAGCCCGCTTCTTGATCTCAGGGCGTTCAAGCACAGCATGTTCTCCCTGACGACTATCATTAATATTGCGGTTACGATGGTCATGTATGCGGATATGATGCTGCTTCCCCTGTATTTGCAGAATGCGCGTGGATATACAGCTCTGGAGTCCGGGCTGCTGATGCTCCCCGGCGCACTTCTGATGGGTGTTATGATGCCGGTAACAGGCAGGCTGTTCGACCGGTTTGGAGCGAAGTGGCTGTCTATTATCGGAATGGCAATTACCATTGTGACGACAATCGGCTTCGTTAATCTAACCGATTCCACCAGTTATACGTATTTGGTGCTCATGTCCACAGGACGGCGCTTCGGGATGGCCATGTTCCTGATGCCGATCACAACGGCGGGCCTCAACCAGCTGCCTAAAAGACTGTATGCGCATGGTACGGCCATTTCCAACACCATCAAGCAGGTGGCGGGCGGGATAGGTACTTCTCTGCTTGTCACGATTATGACGACCAGAACCAAGACTCATCTTCAGGATATGGCCGCAGCAGGCGGCGCAGGCACACAGGAGCATATGGTGATGGAAGCCTCTATTCAAGGTATTAATGATGCGTACCTTGTTATTATTGGAATCGGAATAGTCGGTCTCCTGCTTTCCTTCTTTATTAAACGCGTAGGACAGGCCGATGACGAAGAAACCGGAGTCACACTGAAACAAACAAGGGCAGTTGAATCATAGGAAGAGGCAAAGGACCCGGCGTATACGGATGCTCAGTTTCTTGAATGTTAATGTTACAGAAGAGCTTCTCCTCTTCGTATAGCTGGAGAAGCTCTTTAGTATGTTGGGGGAGTTTGACACCGCCGAAGAGTGAATGGAACAGGAAAAAGCTGAAGCGTTCTTCAAACAGTGGTAAAGCGGCGACTTAAATTTAACGGCTCCGTTTGTTGTTGTCCCCTATGTATAAAGTGGACATAAAATATCCCCGTCGTGGTCATTTGACCGCTGACTCGTCTCCGCATCGCCCAACTATGCGGTTTTCGCTCCCATTTTCCCCTTTTCTCAGGAGATGTCTCCTACCCTGCGGGGGGTGAGGCTGGTATATAATCGAATCAGTCTAAATTCATGAAATGGGAGAGAAAGCGATGACCCAACTATGGTGGAAGCAGCCGACTCGCGTCATTCAGACGAATTTGCAGGTTCGCGATACGGCGATGATCGAACCGCGGAGGCTTGCCAGGCAGATGAAGGAGCTGGGAGCGACCGCGCTTGTCTTTAACGTTGGCGGAATTTACGCATGGTATCGTACGCAGGTGCCTTTTCATTATCAGAACGAATTTTTGCCCCCGGATCGCGATTTGCTGGCGGAAGTCATCGAAGCCTGCCACGACGAGGACATCCGCTTCATTGCGCGCTTCGACTTCAGCAAGGCGGACGACGGCATTTATCAGCGCAGACCCCAGTGGTTTGTGAGAAACCGCAACGGTGAGCCTCATATCTCGGGCAGCCTGCGGCCGGGACCGTGGTCCCTGCTCATGTCCACCTGCATCAATACGCCTTATCGAAATGAAAGCGTCGCCATTCCGGTGCTGGACGAGGTGCTTTCCAACTACGAGATCGACGGCATTTTCTTTAATGCGCCGCAGTATCTGGAATGTTACTGCGATTTCTGCCGCCGCAAGTACCGGGAACGCTATGGCCGCGACCTGCCCGGGTCCTCGGAGCAGTTCGAACCCGACTGGGCTTCCGCAAGCCTGAAGGACAACATGAGCCTCATTTACAGCTTCGTCAAAGAGAAAGCCCCCGATCTGCCGATGATTCTGTACTATTTCTACAAGGATGATCTGCATGCGCGCGCCGCGACAAGCGATATCATGTGCACGGAGGCGCAAAACATCCTGTCTCGTGGCCATAAGGAAGCTCCCGAGTTCTGGGTTCCGGCGGCCAACGTCAAGATTGGCCGGACGCTTACCGACAAGCCCGCGGCATTCGGGATCGTGCACTCCAGTCCGGGTATGGATTGGCGGCATACGGGACTGCCGGCCGCGGAGTATTTGTTCTGGATGAGCCAGGTTCCCGCGCACGGCGGCCAAATCTGGCACTCGCTGACCGGGATCCCGGACACCATCACGGACAAACGGATTTTGTCTGCCGTTGCGCAGATGAATGCCATGGTCGCGAAAGTCGAAGCTTATTTGCACGAGGCTGTGCTGCATTCCCAAGTGGCGCTGATGTGGGAATCGGAGAGCGCCAGCGAGGACTGGGCGGACGGACTGCTGAACACGCAAATTCCGTTCGATCTGCTGCTGGAGGAACAAGCGACGGCGGACCGGCTGAGGCCCTATTCGGTGTTCCTTATACCGGACGGCTTCTCGCTGACGCCGCGATTGGTCCGGGAGCTGCTTGCTTACGTCGACAACGGAGGCAGGCTCGTCTTCGAGGGTGCGATCGACGAAGCTTATCCGGAGCTGTCCGATTTGCTCGGGATCGAGCGGGACTCAGCCGCTTCGGGCGAATCGCTGGCCGCCTCGTATCTCCGGTTCGAGGGTGCGGATAATCCGCTGCAGCGGCAGCTGGAGGAGACGGAGCTTATCCCGCACCGCGGACGGGTCGTCTACTGTACGCCATTGCCGGATACGCAGGTGCTGGCGACGCTGGTGCCGCCGTTCTCGCCGATGGAGAGCGTAGGCTCGCCGCCGGAGCGGGCGTCGATGGCGGTCGGCCGCACCGATCTGCCGCTGGTCTGCGTCTCCGCTTATGGACAGGGCAAGGCGGTCTATCTGCCTTTCTCACTGAGCGGGTTAATCAGCCAATATAAGCTGCCCGATCATTATATTCTTCTGGCTAATCTGATGGACATGCTGCTTGGCGGGGACAGATGGATTCGCGTCAGCTCCTATCCGGGGCTGCAGGTTGCGGCGTTCCGCAAAGAGGGGCAGTACCTCGTCAATCTGGTCAACGGAACGGGGCGCAGGCCCTTGGCGGTAAATGTGCCGCTGCGCGGCGTACAGCTCGTCATGCATCTGCAGGCGGCCGAGGCCGAACGGCTGCAAGGCGTACGGCTGCTCATTTCGGAGAAGCCGGCGCCATACACGCTGGAGGACGGCAAATTGACCGTTGTACTGGACGAGCTGACCATCTGGGAAAGCGTGCTCGTGGAACTGGGGAGCTGACAACGCAAGAAGAGGCGGCTCCGCCGTCCTCTGGTATGCGCAGCAAGTTTTCAAGCCCGGCGATTATCCGGCGGAGGCAACAGCGATCGCGACAAGTGACAAGCGGCGGTAGACATGCTTGCAGCGCTTGCGAGTATGTATCGGAAGACGTTTGCGCATGCGTGGCCAGATTTTCTCACCGGATTTTTTAGATGGAGAGGGAGGACTAAGATATGAAGCGGTTTGGCGATGACAGGGATGTGTTTTTTGAGCGGCGGTTCGGGATGTTTATTCATTGGGGGTTGTACGCGATTCCCGCGTGGCACGAACAGATTTTATGGCGCGGCAAAGGGATGATGACGCGCAAGGAATACGAGCAGCTCATTCATCAGTTTAATCCGGCGGAGTTTGATCCGGATGCCTGGATCGATATAGCTCAGGCGGCCGGCATGCAGTATATGTGCATCACGACGAAGCATCATGACGGCTTCTGTTTGTGGGATACGAAATTTACGGACTACAATATAATGAACAGCCCGTACGGCAAAGATATATTGGAAATGCTGGCCGAAGCGTGCGCGCGGCGGAATTTTCCGCTTAGTCTCTATTACTCTTGCCCTGACTGGCACCATCCGAATTACCCCAACCTGGGCCGGCATCATGAGATGTTCGGAGCCCGCGCGGGGGACGACCACGACATCCACAAGTATTATGATTTCGTCCGCAAGCAGGTCGAGGAGCTGTGCACGAGGTACGGGAAAATCTATCAATTCTTCTGGGACGTCAACGTGGCTGAGCACTACGATCCGAGCCTGAACGAGATGATCCGCAAGCTGCAGCCGGGCATCCTGATCAATGAACGCGGACCGGGACCGGGCGATTACAACACGCCGGAGCGGGTCGTTCCTGAAGGCAACGAGTTCGACAAGCCGGCGGAGGCGGTTCAGTCGCTTGGACGGGAAAGCTGGGGCTACCGGGAGAATGAGGACTACTACCGCTACAAATATGTCATGCAGAGCGTGGACAAAGTGCTGGCTATGGGCGGCAACTATATGCTGAATGTCGGGCCGAAGGCCGATGGCACATTTCCGGCGGAAAGCGTCGCGGCGCTGAAGGAAATCGGCGGCTGGTACAACCGGATCAAGGAAGCGTTCGACGGGACTTTTCCGGCGTCCTCGCTGGTGTACAAGGATGAGATCGTCACCTCGGCCGGCCACCGGATCGAACGGGATCATGTGCTGGCAACGAAGAGGGGCCACACGCTGTATATTCATTTGTACCGCGACATGCAGACGACGGCGGTTGTGCTGAAGCCGTGGGATTTCGTGCCGAAGCGGGCGGTTCTGCTGAACGACGGCCGCGAGCTTGAGACCAGCGTCGATTTCACGCCGTGGTACTGGAGGGAAAAGCCGTATTTGCGGATTCGGAACGTTCCTGTCAATGAGTTGTCCGATGAGGTGTTGGTGATCCGGCTCGAGTTCGATGAAGCGTTAAGCGAGTAAAGGTTGAGCAGCGTCCGCGCGGTTGCGGAATATTCCTGCATATATAGCAGCCCGGTCGGCTCCTGTAGAGGAGATTGGCCGGGTTTTTGGTTTGTTCGCCGGTTGCGGTCCGATAAGACGGATCGAAAGCAGAGAAGCAAGCGTGAGCTGAGGCGGTTAGACGGATCGGGACGCTCCTGGGCGATTTTGAAGAATGGATTCGGAGAGAATCCTCCACAAACAGTGTTAAAGTGGACAGTTTTTCGAACCGGATAGAGGATTTGCTTTCATAATAATGAAATAGTATACAAGAGCAAAGCCTCTTAGCTGGAAGACAACTATATTGAAATCATAGTGATACAATGAATCATAAAACCATGGCGTGCTCGCGCATACGGAAGCGGGCTTGACACTCTGGATTGGAGGGGAGGAGGCAGAAGCTTTCAATTTCATATGAATTGACGATCGGAGAGGCGGCTATTAAACTAGGATTAATTATTTGTAAACTAAAATAGGACAAAAGAAAGAGGGTATTGATAATGAAGAGGAAAATGTTGGCGACTCTCGCGCTATCTACTGCTTTATTGCTTGCTGCAGCCGGCTGTGGAGGAGCCAAAGAGGAAAACGCCGGTTCATCCAGTCCCGCAAATACTTCAACATCAGAGAGCCCTGCGGCAACAAACTATTCGATCGGTATCTCCCAATACGCGCCGCATCCTTCCCTGGATGCAACCAAAGAAGGTTTTCTGGCAGCGCTTAAAGATGCGGGCATTGTTGAAGGCGAGAACCTGAAAATCGATGATAACAACGCTCAGGGAGAGTCAAGCAACAACCTGTCAATCGCCCAGAAATTCGGTTCGGAGAAGTTCGATCTGGTTCTGGGCATTGCCACTCCTTCCGCACTGGCTCTTGCTGATAATGTCAAGGATAAGCCTGTCTTATTTGCGGCAGTTACCGATCCGCTTGATGCCCAGATTGTGAGCGATCTGGATAAACCAGGCGGAAACATCACCGGAGCTTCCGATTCGAATCCGGCGGCCATTACGCAATTAATGGATTTCATTGCGGAGAATTTTTCAACTGTTAAATCGGTCGGCGTTGTCATCAACGAAGGGGAATCCAACTCCGTGATTATGGCGAAGCAAGCAGAAACAGCCTTGGCCGCCCATGATATCAAGTTAGTTAAAGCGCCGGTTACCAACACCTCCGAAGTCCAGCAGGCGGCGCAATCCCTGGTTGGCCGGGCGGACGCCATTTACATCACGCTGGATAATACAGTCGTGAGCGCCGTGGATGCCATTATTAAGGTAGCTGCCGATAACAAGCTTCCATTCTTCTCCAGTGACCGGGATACGGTAGAAGCTGGAGCTTTTGCAACGGTGGGATTCAAATACTACGATCACGGATACCAGGTTGGCCAAATGGCTGTCGACATTCTGAAGAACGGCAAAAATCCGGGGGATATGAAGATCACCATACCGGACAAGCTGGATCTGATTCTTAATCTTAAAGCAGCGGAAGCATTCGGAATCACTGTGACGGATGCAATGAAGGAAAAGGTACAGGATAAGGAAAATAATATTATTCAATAATTGCAATCGGGGTGGACGGCTCCTGTCGTTCACCCCTTTTCTCTTTTATTAAGGAGGGCATAACATGATTCTGGCCATACAAGGGGCAAGTGAGCTTGGTCTTTTGTACGCTGTAATGGCACTTGGGGTTTATATTACATACCGCATTCTGGACTTTCCCGATTTGACCGTCGATGGCAGCTTTACGACGGGCGGCGCTATAGCGGCGATTATGATTACACATGGCTACGATTCCTGGATCGCCACCACAGCGGCATTCGCTGCTGGACTGGCCGCCGGAGCGTGTACGGGTCTCCTCCACACGAAAGGGAAAATAAACGGGCTCTTATCCGGAATTCTCATGATGATCGCCTTATATTCCATTAATCTGCGGATATTGGGCAAACCTAATATTGGCTTCTCCAGAATCGACACGATGTTCACAACGATTTCGGAGGATAAATACATTTATATGACCGTTCTGATCCTGGCTGCCTTGATTATCAAGCTGCTGCTGGACGCTTTTCTTCATACGGACATCGGACTTGCGCTTAGAGCGACTGGCGACAACGCCAGAATGATCCGCAGCCTGGGTGCGAATACGGATAATACGACGATTGTCGGCGTGAGCCTGTCAAACGGATTGGTTGCTGTTTCCGGAGCGCTGATTGCACAACAATCAAGCTTTGCGGATATCAATATGGGGGTCGGGATGATTGTCCTTGGACTGGCTTCGGTTATCATCGGCGAGGCGATATTCGGCAATAAAACGGTATTTCGGGCGACGCTTGCCGTTGTTCTTGGAGCCATACTGTACCGAATCATATACGCCTTGGCCTTGCGTATCGAGTGGTTGGAAACTTCAGATATGAAGCTGATTACGGCTCTTATCGTCATAATCGCGCTCTTGCTGCCTACCATCCAACGTGCGTTGAAGCAAAGAGGTCTTGCCCGCAAACGGGCATCTGAATTGTTGACAGCCTCCAGCAAGGGAGGGAGCGCATAATGCTGCAGCTAACGGATATTACCAAGCTGTTTAACCCTGGCACCTCAGATGAAAAAATCGCGTTAATGAATATCAGCTTGCAATTCAAGCCTGGCGATTTCGTTACAGTCATCGGTAGCAACGGAGCGGGCAAGTCCACTTTGATGAACGTGATATCCGGTGTTATGAAGCCCGATCTCGGCGAGGTGCGAATCGAAGGCAATGCCATTCAGCAGCTTCCGGAATACCGGAGAAGCCGTTGGATTGGAAGGGTATTTCAAGATCCGATGGCGGGTACAGCTCCCCGGATGACGATCGAAGAGAATCTCGCTATGGCTTTCTCGCGGGGAAAGAAACGGGGGCTCGGCCGGGGCGTTACTTTCACGAAGCGCGGGATCTTCCGTGAACAGCTGCAGCGCCTTGGCATCGGTCTGGAGAATCGCCTGAACGCCAAAGTCGGGCTCTTGTCGGGAGGAGAGCGCCAGGCGCTGAGCCTGTTGATGGCTACATTCACGAAGCCGCAAATCCTTCTCCTGGATGAACATACGGCGGCTCTGGATCCCGCAAGGGCCGAGCTGATCACCAGCCTGACGGAGAGCATTGTCCGCGAGATGAAGCTGACAACCTTAATGGTTACCCATAATATGGAGCAGGCAATCAGGCTTGGGAACAGGCTGATCATGATGGACAAAGGACGCGTCATACTGGATGTTCCCCAGGAGCGGAAAAGCAGCCTGACCGTCTCGCAGCTGCTTGGCGAATTCGAACGGATCAGCGGACATCAATTGTCGGATGACCGGATCGTGCTTGGCTAGATGAAACCAGACTATAGTGAAATCAAGGGGATACGATGAATCATAAAACGATTGGCATGTTCGCCCATGTGGATGCGGGCAAGACCACCTTTGCCGAACAGCTGCTTTACCATACAAACAGCATTCGGGAGCGGGGCAGGGTCGATCACAAGGACGCTTACCTCGACAGCCACGACATCGAGCGGGCAAGGGGCATCACCGTATTTGCAGACCAGGCCGTCATGTCGTATAAGGGATCAACCTATTATTTGATCGATACGCCCGGGCATGTCGATTTCTCGCCGGAGATGGAACGGGCTGTCCAGGTCATGGATTATGCAATCCTTATCATCAGTGCGGTGGAGGGTGTCCAGGGTCATACCGAAACGGTCTGGCAGCTGCTTCACAAGCATCGCATTCCGACGTTCTTCTTCATCAACAAAACAGACCGGGTAGGCGCGGATGCAGACAGAGTCGTCGAGGAAATCCGCATGCATCTGACAGAGGATGTGTGCAGGCTGACCGGGAATTTCGCGGATGGCGAGATCGGGGAGGCCCTGCTGGAAAGCATGGCGGAGCGGGATGAACAGTTATTGGAGACGTTTATCGCAGGAACGGGCGACCAGGCATTCTGGCTGAGGATGCTGCAGGTTAAGATCCGCGGCCATCAGCTCTTTCCATGCGCAAGCGGCTCTGCTTTGCAGGATATTGGCGTTGTCGAATTTCTGGATCAGCTGCATCTGCTGACGACAGTGGATTATGACAGGCAGGCTCCGTTCGGGGGACGCGTCTATAAAATCCGCCATGACCACAATGGTGTGCGGCTGACCTTCATCAAGGCGTTAAGCGGGACGCTGAAGGTTCGCGATGAGCTGTGCTATAAGGGCGGAGATGTGCAAATTTGCGAGAAGGTGACACGGCTTCTCATTTTCAACGGAAGCAAGTCGCATACGGTCGACCAGGTCTCGGCGGGCGATCTGTTCGCGGTAACCGGACTCTCAAGTGCCGAAGCCGGACAAGGCCTCGGCATCTATTCGGACAAGCTGGCCTATGAGCTGGTGCCGACGCTCACGTCGAAGGTGATTTTCGCCGATTTCCTGAACGCGAAGGATGTGCTGAAAGCCTTCCGGATCCTGGATGCGGAGGACCCGTCCCTGAATGTCATCTGGGAGGAAAGCCTGCAGGAAATCCACATCCACGTTATGGGTCTTATTCAGCTTGAAGTGCTGGAGCAGCTTGTGGCGGAACGATTCGGAATCGGCGTCTCCTTCGGCAGCCCGGAAATTCTGTATAAGGAAACAATTGGGTCGACCGTGAACGGATACGGCCACTTCGAGCCGCTCAAGCATTATGCGGAGGTGCATCTGCGGCTGGAGCCGGGGGAGCGGGGCAGCGGCATTACTTTCGTGAACGCGTGTCATGTGAGCGATTTGAGCGTGGGCAATCAAAATCTGGTCCGAACCCATCTCTATGAGCGGGAGCACCATGGTTTATTAACGGGTATGCCGCTTACCGATATCCGGATTACGCTGTTGAAGGGCGGCGCGCACAATGAGCATACGCATGGCGGCGATTTTCGCGAAGCGGCCTTCCGCGCGCTAAGACAAGGCCTGGAGAAGGCGGAGAACCTGCTGCTGGAGCCTTACTATGATTTTAAGATTAAAGTGGAAGCGGACGATATGGGCAGGGTCTTATCCGATATTCAGCGGGCCTCCGGACAGTTTGATCCTCCGCAAACCACGACCACCCATGCCGTCATTACGGGCAGAGTCCCTGTTGCCACCTTTATGAATTACAGTACGGAGCTCGCTTCTTTTACGCATGGCAGAGGGAGCGTACATTTCGTCTTCGGGGGCTACGATCGCTGTCATAACGAACAAGAGGTCATCGAGCGAAAAGGCTACCGGAAGGACGCGGATCCGCTGTACAGCTCCTCTTCGATTTTTTGCGCCAAGGGACATGGTTACACGGTGGCTTGGGATGAGGCGGAGGCGAAGATGCATCTGTTGTGACGTACAAGCACCGCGGCACATGGGAATCACTGTGTGCCGCAAATGATAGCGGCAGCCGGATGCAGAGGCATGGTTTCTATCGCGTTTGCCTGAATTTTGTCATTTTGCTGCATTTGACAGAGATATACTTGTATCCATAGAGCTGCCGTCAACAGGATTGTTTCAGGAACAGGTGAATGGTTTATTATTCTTGGGGAAATTTACTATAAAATGAGATGAGGAGACCAGGCCGATGGAATCAAAGAAAACGGAACGATATGCGAATATGATCGCCATGGATGAGCTGGACACAGCGGAGAAGAGACTGAATCCGTTCCCTGTATACAACATGCTGCGTCAAACCACCCCTATTCGTTATGATGAAAGCCGTAATTGCTGGGATATGTTTCGCTACGAGGATGTTCATCGCATCCTCAAGGACCCGTCTGCTTTTTCTTCGAATCGGGGAATATCGGGCAAAGGATCCGAAACTATATTAACGATGGATCCTCCGAGGCATACGCAGCTGCGGGCACTGGTGAACAAAACCTTTACTCCAAGGGTTATAGCTGATTTGGCGCCTCACATCGAATCGATTACCAACGAGCTGATGGATGCCGTTATTGCGAACAATGAAATGGATATCGTACACGATCTTGCTGCCCCGCTGCCCATTATCGTCATAGCCGAGCTTCTTGGTGTTCCTAAGGAGGATCGGAATTTGTTTAAAGAATGGTCCGATATTCTCGTCAAAGGGACAGATGTCAATACAGACGAAGCATTCGGGCAGCTCATGAAAGAGAGAGAACAGGCCGTACAGGAGTTGATTTCTTACTTCTCACAGATTACGGCTCAGCGCCAGGCCCAGCCTGAAAATGATCTGATCTCATTATTATTATCCGCCGAAATTGAAGGCCAGAAGCTGAGTCAACAGGAAATACTCGGATTTTCCATCCTGCTCCTGGCAGCCGGGAATGAAACCACAACCAATCTGATCACGAACGCGGTCCGCATCCTTACCGAAGAGACGGCTATCCAGCAGCAGCTGCGTGAGAAGCCTGATTCCATACCCGGTTTTATTGAGGAGGTGCTTCGGTATTACCCGCCCATACAGGCTATTGGACGGGTTGCAGCCGAAGATATTGAAATCGCCGGCAATCAGATCAAAAAAGGGGATCAGGTGGTTTCATGGATCGCATCGGCCAATCGTGACGAATCAAAATTTGCCGAGCCTGATGTTTTTTTGGCCGATCGGCGGCCCAATGCCCATCTTTCATTTGGCTTTGGCATTCATTTCTGTCTGGGTGCTCCGCTTGCGAGGCTTGAAGGCCAGATTGCTTTACGTGCGATCTCGGAGCGTTTAAATGAGATTCGTTATAAAACGGGTGCTCCGCTTTCCTATATTCAAAGTACGTTTGTATTTGGCGTCAAGCAATATCCGGTTACTTTTCAGAGGGCAACGACATAAGCACACAGATTAGTATACTTTGCCAAGCAGCAGTCGGAGACATTATCGATTCCCGAACTGCCGCTTGTGCTGTAATCTCTATCAAATTACTGCTCAATTTTGCCGGAACCGGCCGTGTATAGTAAGATAAATAAAAAAAACCACGTGCAAAGGAGAAAGCCTATGTGCCGGAATATTAAGCCGCTTTTCAACTTTGACCCGCCTGCTACCGAAGATGAGATTCAAGCCGCTGCGCTTCAATTTGTAAGGAAAATCTCGGGCTTCACCAAGCCCTCCAAGGCAAACGAGGAAGCGTTCAATCAGGCCATTATGGAAGTGACGCTGGTAGCCGGCAAACTGTTGGATTCACTGGTGACGAATGCTGAGCCGCGCAACCGCGAAGTTGTAATCCAGCGTGCCCGCGCAGGATATGCGAAAAGGTTCGGGACTGAAAGTAATTGATGGATTTGGGTTATTTCATTTCTGAACGTTCCTTCACCATTAAAGAACCTTACGCAAACCGTATAATCGGTTTGCGTAAGGTTCTTTTTCGATTAAGCTTGTTCAGATGGATGTGAATGTGACTTCGCAGGTACTGGGAACACTTGAGAAAAAAGGCTATATCAAACGAAGTCCCCATTCGATCGACACCCGGGCGAAGGTCATTACGATGACTGCATCCGGCAATGATCTCGCCACCAGGGCTGTACAAGTCGTCGAAGCGGCGGATCGTGCATTTTTCGAGAGCATCGGCGACGATAAGGGCAGCTGATTGACCTCTTGCTGCAGCTGGTGAAGAGGCAGAATTCCTGAGCAAAGATTCTTCTCAAATGAAAGAGGATTTCCCGTCCAGGCGCCCGCACCGCGCGCAGCTCCCGGCGCGCGGTGCGGCGCTGCATGACGGTTGTCCGACCACATACAGACGGACATCTAGATGTAATCCCCATTGCTGCAGGCCAGGTGATCTTTGGGAGCGCTATGCTATACTTCTCATATAAAAGGGGGAGATCCTTTATGGCGAGAAGACGAATTTATCCTCAGAATTTAGCCTCCGGCTCAGAGGGGCAGGAGATAACCCATATCCCGCTGGACCAGGCCCGGATTACGCAGACGGCTCTGCTTTTATTGAATGAGATCGGCCTGAAGGAATTAAGCATGCGCAAAATAGCGGATAAATTGCAGGTCAAAACCGCCTCCCTGTATTACCATGTCAAAGATAAAGACCAGCTGCTTCAGCTGCTGGCTGACAAAATAAGCGAACAAATGGCATGGCCGGATGCCTCCCTGCCCTGGACCGACCAGCTTCTGCAGTGGGGGGAGCAGTTCAGGCGGGCGCTCCATGCCTACCGGGACGCGGTCGATATTTTCAATACCACGATTGCTATGGGGTATCACCGTTTGCTGCAAATCGAGAAGCTGTATAAGCTCCTTGCCACGGCGGGGTTCCCAGATCATCAAATTCCCTGGGCGGCTTCCATGCTGAAAAACCATGTACTTGGGTTTGTCGCGGAAGAGGCCCGCTTGAGGGGATTTGCCGGAGAAGAGGGGGATACGCAGGAGAAGATGAGCGGGAAGTACAATCAATTTTATTCGCAATTACCGGAGGATCAGTTCCCCTATATGATCCGTCTGGCCTCCTATACGACAAATTCCAACTGGGACGAGGAGTTTCAATTCGGTTTGGGTGTTTTCATCGCCGGATTTTCCCTGAAGCTTCCCTCTGCTGAGTCGTAAACCGCTTCCCCCCGGAAACGAAGCCGATGGGCGCTGCCGAAGTACGGCAATGGTTGGCTGGGAGCGGGCGGGATCGGCAGCGGTCCAGGCATTTTCATTGGACAAGCTGCAGCGAATTTTGCCCAAGCCTTCTTGGATGCGATAGCGGCTCGCCGCCACTGGGACAGGCAGCCCGTATAAGGGATAGATCCGGATCAAGGAAACGAAGCCGGGACCGGGCTAGCAAAGAGCCGTGCATCATGTACGGCTCTTTGCTCTCCTACTGCCGAAGCGCCGCTGGCAGCACAAATAGCAATTGTGATTCTTTCGCATGAGGGAAAAAGAGGGCATCCTTTATAACCATCGCTATATTCCTGCATATCGGTTAGAATTAAGCAGAGTATAACAAATAGAGCTTTTAATCGATTGGGAGCTGTGGGAATGTCGAAGGAAGAAGAAATTATATTAACCAAAGAAGGTCTGGCCAAGCTGGAGTTCGAGCTGGATGATCTCAAGACGGTCAAACGCAAGGAGCTTGCCAGCCGTATTAAACTCGCGATCAGCTACGGCGATTTGAAGGAGAACAGTGAGTATCATTCCGCCAAAAACGACCAATCCTTCATGGAAACGAGAATCATGATTCTGGAAAAAATGCTGAATAAAGCCCGTGTCGCGGATGACAGCATGGATATCTCCACTGTTCAGATCGGCCTTATTGCGGTCCTAAATGATGTTGAATTTTCCGAAAAATTAGAATACATGCTTGTCGGCTCCAGCGAGGCCGATGCTTCCGATAATAAAATCTCCTACGAGAGCCCGCTCGGCAAAGCGCTGATGGGAAAATCCGTGGGCAGCATTATCAGCGTGAATGCCCCGATGGGCGTTATCCAATACGAACTGCTTGAAATCAAAGCCATGTAAGAAGAGATACCCGGCGTCAACATTCTTATATTCAATCTGTGCGGCGTTGTGGACTTCTCTCTAATATTCGAACCTGGCGCCGCTTCTTTCATGACGAGAGAGGCGGCGCCGTTTTATATGAACGACCGGCAGTGAAACTATAACGGAAGAGGCAGGCCTATGAGTAAGCAGTCATTCAAAGACTATGCGATAAGTGAAGAGATCATCAGAGCATTGGACAGCCTCGGGTACGAAACGCCGACCAGCGTGCAGCAGGAAGTCCTGCCCGCGGCGCTTGCAAGGCAGGATCTGGTGGTGAAATCGCAAACCGGAAGCGGAAAAACCGCGGCGTTCGGGATTCCGGTCTGTGAGCTGGCGGACTGGAATGAGAACAAGCCGCAGGCGCTGGTTCTGACTCCCACACGGGAGCTTGCGGTCCAGGTGAAAGAGGATTTGACCCATATCGGGCGGTTCAAACGAATTAAGGTCGCGGCTCTTTACGGCAAGCAGCCCTTTGCCATTCAAACCGCTGAATTAAAGCAGAAAACCCATGTGATCGTCGGGACTCCCGGGCGTGTACTGGACCATATTCAGCGAGGCACGCTTGTGCTGGACCGTCTGGCCTGCCTGGTGATTGATGAAGCCGACGAGATGCTGAATATGGGCTTTATCGAGCAGGTCGAGGCGATCATTCAGGAGCTGCCGGGAAGCAGGTTGACGATGCTGTTCTCGGCGACCCTGCCGCAGGATGTGGAGAGCCTGTGCTTGAAATATATGAACAATCCCGTTCATATCGAGATTCAGGCAGCCGGGATCACGACGGACCAGATTCAGCATTCTCTGATCGAGGTGAAGGATGCCGACAAATGGCCCTTGCTTCGGGCGGTCACCATCGTCGAGAATCCGGACAGCTGCATGATTTTCTGCCGGACGAAGGAACAGGTGGACCAGCTGTTCATACGAATGGCCGCGCTGGATTATTCATGCGACAAGATCCATGGAGGTCTGGAGCAGGAGGTCCGGTTCGAGGTCATGAATGCGTTCAGGCGCGGACAGTTCCGCTATCTGATCGCCACCGATGTCGCCGCCAGAGGCATTGATATCGATAATATTTCGCTGGTCATTAATTACGATCTCCCCATGGAGAAGGAAAGCTATGTCCATCGTACGGGAAGAACCGGCCGCGCGGGCAAGCAGGGGAAGGCCATAACGTTCGCAACCCCTCACGAGGGCAAGTTTCTGGCGGACATCGAACGGTATATCGGGTTTGCCCTTCCGGTTATGAAGGCTCCTTCAAGAGAGCAGGTTGCCTTGAGAGAACCCGCCTTCGAAGCGAAGTCGCATGCCCGGACCACGCTCAAGAAAGACAAGAATGAGCAGATTAATGCGGGAATTATGAAGCTGAATTTCAACGGCGGCAAGAAAAAGAAGCTCAGAGCCGTTGATTTTGTCGGCACGATTGCCAGAATTGAAGGGGTAACCGCAGAGGATATCGGTATTATTACGATCCAGGATAATGTGTCCTATGTGGATATTTTGAATGGCAAAGGGCCGCTGGTGCTTGAAGTCATGCAGACGACGAACATCAAGGGCAAGCTGCTGAAGGTCCGCAAGGCTTTGAAATAAAACGGGTCCATGGCGGGGATTCGTCTTATCTTTCATGGATCTCCCCTTGTGTTAGCAAAAAAAATTTGGGACAATAATAAATAGATGGGCGAACTTGTCGCTTCTCTGTCCTAAGAAAAGGCCTACATTTCGAAGTTTTTGAAAAGAGGATATCCAATGAATAAAGCATCTATATATGGAATGACCCTGGATCAGCTGACGGCCTGGCTGTCCGAGCGTGGACATCGGAAGTTCCGCGCCGCGCAGGTATGGGATTGGCTGTACAGGAAGCGGGTAACGGCTTTCACGGACATGACCGACGTCCATCCGGAATGCATCGCCGTACTGGAGGAGCATTTTGTCATCCAGACTCTGACCGAGCATGTGAAGCAGGAATCCGCTGACGGCACGATCAAGTTTCTGTTCAAGCTGGTGGACGGCAATCTGATCGAAACGGTGCTCATGAAGCATAAATTCGGATTGTCGGTGTGCGTGACTACCCAGGTGGGCTGCAACATCGGCTGCAGCTTCTGCGCAAGCGGACTGCTGCCCAAGAGCCGGGATCTGACAAGCGGCGAAATCGTGGAACAGATCATGAACGTTCAGCTTCATCTTGATCATGCCGGCCATGAGGGCAAAGTCAGCCATGTAGTCGTGATGGGTATCGGCGAGCCATTCGATAATTTTGCGAATCTGTCCGATTTCCTGCGGGTGATCAAGGATCACAAGGGGCTTGCTATCGGAGCAAGGCATATTACGGTTTCGACCAGCGGCCTCGCGGAAAAAATCATCGAATTCACCGATTCCGATATGCAGGTGAATCTGGCGGTGTCCCTGCATGCGCCCAATAATGAGCTTCGCACGCGGATTATGAAAATCAACCGTGCGATTCCCATCGAGAAGCTGATGGAGGCGATCCAATATTACTGGGAGAAAACCAACCGCCGGATCACGCTGGAATACATTTTACTGAAGGATGTCAATGATCACAGGGAGCAGGCTCTTGAGCTGGCTGAGCTGATCGGGGACAACAAGCATCTGGCCAATGTGAATCTCATTCCCTATAATCCCGTGGATGAGCACAGTCAATATCAGAGAAGCGAGCAGGAGTCGATACGGGCTTTCTATGATACGCTCAAGAAGCAGGGCGTCAGCTGCAGCGTCCGCCTGGAGCACGGCACCGATATCGATGCCGCGTGCGGACAGCTTAGAAGCAAGCAAATCAAGGAATCCAAACCAGCCGGCCCGGGCAGGATTGCTGCGGGATAAAGGAAGAAAGGCAAGAGTGGAGCGGCTCCCTGTTCTTGCTCATGATTCACATCAAAAACTTCGTCATGAACCTGTTCCAGCGCTTTTTTGGGGCAGGTTTTTTAAGTATGGTTTCAGCTTATTATGTTATATATGTCTGAAGCAGCGCCCAACAGGGGAGGCGAGAGGAAGATGATGAGGGAAAAAGCCATCAATTGGCTGATTGGCATTTCGGCATTATCCTGTCTGATATGGGCGGGGGGCCTAGCCTGGACACTGCAGGATACCTTCAGCGGAGCGCCGGCAGCGGCTCCGCCTATAGAAGGGACCGCTCCCGGCACAGAGGAAGAAGCGCCTGAGCCTGTTGCGGACGACGGTTCGTTCCGGCTGCTGGCGCTTGGGGATTCGTTAACGAAGGGAACCGGCGATACCGAGGGCAAGGGGTATGTCGGTTATTTGCTGGAGGATCTGAAGGAGAAGTCCGGCCAGGATATCGTGCTGGGCAATTATGGCGTAAACGGACAAGTATCCAGCCAGCTGGCCGAGCAGCTTGGGCAGAGCAGGATTAAGGACGAAGTGGTGGCCGCTGATGTCATTGTGGTCAGTACAGGCGGGAACGATTTGTTCCAGGGGGGACAGACTCTGGGCAATCTGGAGCCTGCCCACATACAGAAGATTGAGGATGCTTATCTGCTTCAATTGAAATCCATTCTGAAGCAGCTTCGGGAGAATAACGCCGATGCCCGTATTTTTCTCATTGGCCTCTACAATCCGTTTGGCGCCCTGGAGAATGCGGAAGCGACGACAAAGATTGTCCGGGACTGGAACTACAAAGCTGCCGAGGTTGCGGCAGACTATCCGCAGACTGTGCTTGTTCCAACCTTTGATCTGTTTCAATTGAAGGTTCAGGATTATTTGGCCCGTGACTTATTCCATCCCAACGCAGCCGGATACCGTCTGATCGGGGACCGGGTAGCGTCGCTGATTACATGGCAGGGGGTGAAGGGTTGAGCGAGATCACATTGGCTGTCCAGGGTCTCAGGAAGATTATCGGGAAGCGGGAAATTATCCATAATCTCGATTTTGAGCTGCGGCGAGGAGAGGTATTCGGTTTCCTTGGACCCAACGGAGCGGGAAAAACGACAACGATCCGCATGCTGGTCGGACTGATCAAGCCGACATCAGGCTCTATTCACATCTGCGGCTACGATCTTCATAAGCAGTATTCCGAAGCGATGAGCAATATGGGCTGCATTGTCGAGAATCCGGAGCTGTATACGTATTTGAGCGGCTGGCGGAACCTGGAGTATTTTGCCCGGATGATGGACGGGATCGATGAGGCGAGGATGAATGAAGTCATCCGGCTGGTCGGGCTGGACGCGAGAATTCACGACAAGGTGAAAACCTATTCGCTGGGCATGCGCCAGCGGCTGGGCATCGCCCAGGCGCTGCTGGGAAGGCCGAAGGTGCTCATTCTGGATGAGCCGACCAATGGCCTCGATCCCTCCGGCATTCGGGAGATGCGGGAATTCATCCGCTATCTGGCGGAGGAGGAAGGTCTGAGCGTGCTGGTCTCCAGCCACCTGCTGAGCGAAATTCAGCTGATGTGTGACCGGGTTGCCATTATATCCAAGGGCCGGGTCGTCCGCGTGGATACCGTCCATAACCTGCTGGCCCATCAGGAGCGGGTGCATTGGAAGCTTTCCCCCATGCCGCAGGGCATTCAGGTGCTGCAGCGTCTCACGGATCCGGTGGAGACGGAAGGGGATACCGTGAAGACATCCTATCCGGGGCTGGAGATCGGGCGATGGAATCAGGCACTGGTGGAGGCGGGCGTAACGGTAACGGAGATGAGCCGCAGGCTTCCCTCGCTGGAGGATTTGTTCCTCGAATTGACGGGCGGTGAAGGCATTGAATAATCTGGTCTACAATGAGATGGTGAAGCTGACGGGAAAAAGGAGATTGCTGGTTGTCGCCTTCATTATCGCCATCCTGATTTCCCTGTTCACCTACGCTCAGCTTCGCCAGGCCGAGGAGAACCGCAAGCGGTTCGGAGATGTGGATTGGCGCCTCGCCCTGGAGCAGCAGCTTGCAGGCTGGGAGAACCGGCTGTCCAGCGGGCGGGCGTCCGAGGATGACGGAGAGAATCTGAAGGTACGGATTGAGCAGCAGCGGTACTACCTCGACCATAATATTAACCCCTCGGAGCCGGGCGCGCCGACCTTTGTGCGGGGCTTCGTGGAGAACGGGATCAATTTGCTGCTGCCGCTCATGATGATGATCGTTGCTGCTGATATTGTGTCCTCGGAGTACAGTGCCGGAACGATCAAGGTTCTGCTGACGCGCAAAGTGAAGCGATGGCGGATTTTGCTGAGCAAATATTTGGCGCTTACCCTCTCGGTGTCGCTGATTATCACCCTGTTCGGTTTGCTGTCCACGCTTATATCCGGGGTGGTGTTCGGCTTTCAGGGCTGGACGGCGCCGGTTCTGACCGGCTTCTCCGTGAGCAATGGGCTGCTTGACGCCTCGGGTGTCCATACACTGCCGCAGTGGCAGTTTATTATTATGGAGCTGGGACTGGCCTGGTTCGTATCCCTCATCGTGGCAACCATTACGTTCATGCTCTCGGTTCTGTTCCGCAGCACAGCGGCGGTTATGGGAGTTATGCTCGCCTGCCTCATAGCCGGGACGATCCTGAGCGCGATGGTGGAATCATGGGAATCGGCCAAATATCTGTTCATGGTCAATCTTCAGCTCATTGGATATCTGGAGGAGGCGGCCCCGCCGGTCGAAGGCATGTCCCTGGGCTTCTCGCTGCTCGTGCTGCTCGTCTGGGGCGCTTCGGCGCTGGCGGTAGCTTTTATTACATTTACAAAACGGGATGTTTATTAAAATCGCGATAGAAACAAGCAGCCGCAGGCTTTACCTGCGGCTGTTTGTTTCGTTCCAATATAGTATAAAAATTTCATGATAAGAGTCCGGCAATTAACTAAAGTAAATTATATCGGGCGCAAGTCCCGTGCTATTCTTCCTCTGAGACAGCTACTTCAGGGAAAAGGATGATGGATGTGAGGAAGAAGAATAGAGGCTGGAGAGCGGCTGCAGCCGCGCTGATCTTCTCATTGTTATGGTCGGGGGCCGCTTGGACTGCTGCAGCCGAATCTGGCGATATTCAGAGTCATTGGGCTGCACAAACGCTGCAGAGGTGGGCTGGGAACGGGCTGCTGTCCGGTTATGCCGACGGGTCGTATCATCCTGATCAGCCTGTTACGAGGGCGGAGTTTCTTACGCTTGCGAATCGTGCCTACAAGCTGACCGGAACGTCGGGGAATGCCTATTCCGATGTCGAGGCTGGCAAATGGTATGCTCCGGAAATCGGCAAAGCCGTGGCAGCGGCATATATTTCCGGTTATGAGGACGGGACGATGCGGCCGATGAAGAACGTCACCCGCCAGGAAGCGGCGCTTATGCTCTCCAGGCTGGCGAAGCTGGACGATGCTCAGGCAGACACCGCGGCACTCAGCTTCACGGATGTCTCCCGGATCGGGAGCTGGAGCCGGAATGCGGTGGCTGCGGTGTCAGAGAGGAACTGGCTGTCCGGTTATCCGGACGGCAGCTTCCGGCCTGAACGGGATCTGACCCGTGCAGAAGCCGTTGTTGCGCTGGACCGGTCCAGCGAAGCGCCGGCTCCCGCAGAGCCTGTGGCGGATACGGTGTACAAGGAAGCCGGAACTTATGGCCCTTCCAGCGGAACAGAGGAAGTGACGGGCGATGTCGTCATCGCGGCAGCGGGCGTCACGCTGCAGAATGCGGTAATCCATGGTGATCTGACGCTGGAAAAAGGAATTGGAGAAGGCGATGTGCATCTTAATAAGGTTACCGTGCTGGGAACGACAACCGTACACGGCGGCGGCGCCAACAGCGTTCATCTCGTCGATTCGGTGTTCCATCTGATAATTGTGGACAAGCCGGAGGGTAAGGTGCGCCTGGTTCTGGAGGGAGCAACCACCGTGGAGGCCATGCAGGCTCTGACTCAAATGATCCTTTTTATTGCCGAAACGGGCTCAATTGAGAAGCTGGAGGCGCATGCTTTCCTTACGATGACCGGCCAAGGCGCTATAGTTGAGGCTGTGCTGTTTGTAACAGGTTCCACCTTTGAGCGCGCTCCGCAAAAGGTTGATGGCCGGTACAAGCCAGAGCCCAATCCTGGCTCGGGTTCAAACATTCCCTTCCCGGGAGGAGGAGCCGGCGATCCGGCTCCGGTCATTACCGGGGTGCAGGACGGGCAGACGTATCTTGCCTACGTGACTCCGGCAAGTACCAGTTCCATATCCTCTGCCGTTTTGGAGAAGAATGGCGCAGCAGATGCCTCTTATAAACTTGGAGACATGATCAGGGAAAGCGGCGATTATGTCCTGACTCTAACCGGTGCAGGCGGCAAGAGCGCGGTGAGCTTCAGTCTCCGGGCCGATGCCAGTCTGACAGCGCGGGAGGAGGGAGTCAGCTATAAGGATCACCTGCTGACCATCCCGCTGCAGCTTCGCAACTCGGGAGCGGACCTTGCCAATGTTGTAAACACCCTGAAGCTGAGCGTGAGTGGACTGGCAGATGATGTGCAGTCGCTGCCTGCGTCGGCCAGCTCCCCGGATCATGAAATGGACTTTGAATTGAAGCGCGATGGGGACAGCGATGATTTCATTGCCATGCTTCCACCCTCCCCATATACGCTGACGCAAGGCTGGGATCAGGCTGTAACATACACGGTGGATCTGGGGCTTTCGCTGCACGACCGGCCATTAAGCATCGATGCCTGGGTTGGTAGGGCGGCAGAATCCTCACAGCAGGCTGTTGCCCGGCTGCAGACGATCAACATCACGGCCGAAGCCGATCCTGCCGCTCCTATTGCCGATTTGGCGGTCACTGCCAAGGCGGAGACAACCGTGGATGTAAGCTTTACGCAGCCGTTATGGGCTGAGAATGTATCCCTCGAGCAATCCGGGGATGATGGAGAAAGCTGGACAACCGCTGCGACGAGCGAGGGCTTGGGCGCTCAATCGGCTGCGGCTCAGGTCATTGATCTGAGTCCGGGCACCGATTATCTCCTGCGCCTGATCGTTACGGGCGGACTGCATGCTGGCGAATCGAATACAGTCGCCGTCACGACGAATTCGGCGGAGCAGCCGGGCGGAGGCGGGGATGAGCCGGACCCGGACCCTGTGATCGTCGGTGTTCTCGATGGGCAGACCTATGCCTCCTATGTGACGCCTGAACGTGCGGAAGGCAGGACGATCGTCTCCGCGGCTCTGGTGAAGGATGGCGAAGAGGATGGGTTTTACGAGCTGGGTGATGAAATCCGGGAGAGCGGTTCCTACGAGCTGACCATAACAGACGACAGCCAGAGCCGTACAACGATCCAGTTTACGCTTGTGCCGGATGCGCAGTTGACCGTGATCAACGATGAACAGTATCAGGTTGCTTATAATACCAGGGATCATATGCTGTCCATTCCCGTACATGTTGTCAATGCTGGAGCTGACTATGCAGGCGCGGTGAACGGCGTGAAGCTGAACGCCCCGGGCTTGGCCGGGGATGTGGATATGCTGACGGTAGAATACGGGAATTCAGGCTCTGAGCCTTATGCCTATTTCTATCTTTACCGGGAGCCGGGCACCGATCATTTCTCAGGCACGTTCCCTCCTTATCCCTACACGCTGACAGGCGGCTGGGACGAGAACGTGACGTATTCGGTGCAGCTGCTGCCTTCACTGACGGACCGGACGATTCGTGTCGACGCATGGGTGGCTTCCGAGCAGGATTCATCGCAGGAGCATGCCATTGCGAGCATCCAGACCGTTAACCTCATAGCGGAAGCGGATCCGCTGGCGCCGATTAGTGATCTGGAAGTGCTGTATACAACCGATACGACAACCTACGCCAGTTACACGATGCCATTGCTGGCAACCGAAGTGAACCTGGAGATATCGGAGAACGACGGGGAAACCTGGCAGAACGCCCAGACGGATTCGCCTGTAACGCCTGATGCAAGTTTTGTGCAGGTGCTCGGATTGAATCCCGGCACTGCGTACCGCTTGCGGCTGTCTGTAGCGGACGGGGTGAATGCCGGACAATCCAATGAGGTGATTTTTACAACAGAGCCGGAAGATCACACCTAATGAATATCAAAGTTAAACAAGGATATATCCGCCAGCCAATGCCTTTTTAACGGCTGCAGATCCACAGGATCCGGATAATCCACATTCCGTTGAGCTGGAGACGCTCTGTGCAATTCGGCTGCCAGCCTTGCTGTAGGCATGCGCGAGTGCAATCACGAAGATGGAAGCAAGAAGAGCCCCCATGGGAAAAGAACTTTTCCCCGGGGGCTCTTCTTGGTTGGATAAAGGCAGTCTGCTGGCTAGGCGTCTCTCGCACAGCGGAACCCCATATTGCCGGCGGAGCTATCCGGCGTGTTGGAGCTTCGGGCGGCGACCCTGTATCGGTTGCAGTATGAGCGGTGGCACAGATAGGAGCCGCCTCTCATTACTTTGCTTTGGCCTTTGGACGGACCCTTGGGGTTCACACGGCCGGCCTTCAGATGATGATCGGGGCTGAACCAGTCCGAGCAGAATTCCCAGACGTTCCCCGACACATTGTAGAGGCCGTACGCATTGGGCTGATAGGCATTCACGGGAGCCGTCCCGACATATCCGTCGCTTGCATGGTTGACCAGCGGGAATTTGCCCTGCCATATATTGCAGCGGTGCTCCCCGCCGGGCTTCAGCTCGTCCCCCCAGGGATAGCGCTTCTGCTTGAGCCCGCCGCGGGCGGCGTACTCCCATTCCGCTTCCGTAGGAAGCCGCTTGCCTGCCCATTTGCTGTACGCCAGGGCATCATTGTAGGTGACTTGGACGACAGGATGATCCATCCGGTCCACCACGCTTGAATCCGGCCCTTCCGGATGGGCCCAATCCGCGCCGCCCACCACCCACCACCAGGGCGAGCGTTCGACCGAGCGGGTCACGGTGCGGGCGGTGGCTTCGGACACGAGCAGATGGAACACATAGGACCAGCCGAATTTCTCGGATTCGGTGATGTAGCCGGTGGCTTCCACGAATCGGGCGAACTCGGCATTGCTGACGGTGCAGGGATCGATATAGAAGGGGGCAAGCGTAATTTCGCGAACCGGTCCCTCCCCGTCGGCGGGAAATCCTTCATTATCGTTGGTGCCCATCAGGAATGAACCGCCGGGCAAATGAATCATCTCCTGCTCCTTCCAGGAGGTTGGGGCTTTGGGCTTCTGGCTGTCCTTGCCGGAGATATCCGGCTTCAATGATGCAGGCCCTTCACTTCTCCCTGCGGCACAGCAGGAGCTGGCTGGTTGATTTTCCGTAAGATCACTCATTCATATCACGCTTACCCTTCCGTTCCATTTAGTTATGCTGAGGTGAAATATCCGGTTTGTCTGGAGCTGCTTCCCTTCTGTCTGCGGCGGTATTCCATCGGCGACATGCCTTCAATCTGATGAAATGCCCGGGAAAAATGATGCTGGTTCTCAAAACCGACCATCCCGGCGATCTCTTTCATCGGATAGTTGGACAGCAGCAGCAAATCCCGGGCCCGCTGCAGGCGGATTTGCCGGACATATTTCATAGGCGATATCCCCAGTGTCGATTGAAACAATGTGCGGAGCTGCTCCTTGCTGAGGGAGACATACTGCGCCAGTTCATCCAGAGTCGGCGGCTCCTTCAGATGCTTCTCGACATAAGTGCAAACCTCGAATACGCGGTTATCATAAGCGATGGGCCGATCAGGCAGATGCTCCTGCAGAGCCTCGAACAGCTTGAGCGTCCATAGCGTACCGCCGGCCCGAATCCTCAGATGCTGGATGGTCTGGCTGGTATCCAGCATGAAGACGGGATAATCCCCGTCGCCGCCTCTTCCATCCTCATACCTGCGTTCCGTAGCTTTCAAGTCCTTTTTGTCGAATGGTTTCAAAAATTCTGCGTAATCCGCGGCGAGCTCCCGCCAAAGAGTGACCAAGCGGTCAAAATCCTCCTGGCGGATATCCGAGACCACACGGGGAAAGCGGTACAGCCTGATAAAATCAAAATAACCCACTTTGCCCTCGCAGGCAAGCGATAGATAATGGAACGGCTCCTCACCCTCAAGAGATATCCACGATTGATAGGTCTGTGGCGGAATGCTGACGATATCCCCTTGCCTGAGCGTATAACGGACCTGATCCAGCTCGATGACCGCAGCTCCGGAGAGGACGATCCATATCGCGGTATAAGGGAAAATAAACAAGTAAGTATGAGGCGTGGTTACGGTCCATTCCTTCATCCACCTCACATTGATGTTCAACTGATCCAATGAGCTCTGATTGCTGAATTCCATCAAATTGGTCATGTATACCACCCTTGTCTATACAGAAATCTGCATTTTTGAAACATTATTGACCATTTAGGATAAATACGGCGGAGAGGCTCCGTGCTATAATCTTAAACATTGGCAGGCGCAAATACAAGTAATTTAATAGGAATAGTAGACCTGTATTTCAGACCGGATAACCGAATGATGTGCTGCATAACATGAGACCAATAGAATCAGGGGGAAACCGAAGATGAAAAAAGCTTCACTGTTATCGCTCGCTCTACTGCTTATGCTCACCATGCTCGCGACGGCGTGCTCGAGCGGCTCCTCTAATGAACCCAATAATCAGGCAGACGCCGGTTCGGCCAATGAGCCACAAGAGGAGAAGGTTACGCTGAAATTCTGGTATCCGGGGACAGAGGATATCCTTACGACAGCTGTTAAGGACATTATTCAGAAGTTTGAAGACCAGAATCCCAATATTACGGTCGAGCTTACGTCCATTCCATGGGCCGATTATTTCCAGAAGCTGACCGTCTCCTATGCAGGCGGCCTGCAGCCGGATGTGCAGGGACTGGGCTTCGGTCAATTGATCTCTACCGTGAATCAAGGCAAATATCTGGATTTGAGCCCCTATATAGAAGCGGATAACTGGGAGGGAAAGGCGGACTTCTTCCCGGATATTCTGAAGGCGGGCCAATATGAGAACGGACAATACGGGCTGCTGATGCCGGAGATCCGTCCGCTGGCATACCGCAAGGACTTCTTCACCGAGGCGGGGCTTGATCCGAACAATCCGCCCAAGACCTTGGATGAAATCTTCGGGTATGCCGAAAAGCTGAAAAAGGTGGAGAACGGCAAAACGGTGCGCGGCGGAATTGATATCCAGACCAGCAACGGGGAGCAATCGTATCTCTCGCTGCTGCTGCTGCTGGGCGAGGACTTCTATGACGAGAAGGGCAATCCGACCTTCGACTCGCAGACTTCCATCGATCTGGTGCAGAGAATGGTCGATCTGTATAAGTCGGGCGCCATTATCCAGGCAAATCAGCAGCAGGTAACCGGAACGCCCTTCCAGAACAGCCAGGCAGCGCTTGCATTCATCTCCACTTCCGGTGCGGCAGCGCTCAAGCAATCGGTCGGCGCTGACAAAATCGGTTGGGTGCTCCCTCCGGCAGGCAAAGACGGCAAACAGACCGCTCTGATGCTGGGGACCTTTCTGACCGCTTCCCAGAAGTCCAAGCATCCCGAAGAAGCCTGGAAATTCATTAAATTCTGGTTCGACAAGTCGAATATCCTTGATTTCACCACCAAGACAGGTTATATTCCTCCGCTGCAGTCGGTTAAGGAGGATTTTGTGAAGCTGGCTCCAGAGAATGAAATCTCCTTCGAAGCGCTTAATGATGCGCGTGGTTACGGAGCATCCGGCAGCTGGGCCATCAATGTGAAATATTTGCGGCTTGCGCTTGAGGAGTCCTACGCAGGAGTCAGACCGGTGGCGGAAGCATTGAAGGACAATGCGGCCAAGGCCAGAGAAGAGCTTGCAAGCGCCCAGTAGAGTGCAGCTCAAGCAAAATGGGGCTTCTCCCGCGGATCGCTCTTGCGGGAGAAGCCTTGATGTTCAAGGAGGAACCAAGGATGCAAAAGGGCTGGAACCGGATCGTTCCTTATTTTCTGATTTTGCCGAATGTGCTCATCTTTACTGTTTTCATCCTGGTGCCGGTCATCTGGGTATTGTACTTGAGCCTGACCGACTATACGATGCTGCAGGCTCCTGATTGGGTCGGGCTGAAGAATTACAGCCGTCTTCTGCATGACTCGATTTTTCACCGTGCGCTGATCAATACGGCCTGGTACTGGGTGGGCACAGTCGTTCCGGGTATGGCGATCGGTATGGTGCTGGCCAGTCTCCTGACGATGAAGCTCCGGGGACTTGCCGTGTTCCGGGCGCTTATTTATCTGCCTGGCGTCATATCTTCCGTCGCTGTCGCCATGACCTGGCTGTGGCTGCTGGATCCCCTTCAGGGACCGGTGAACCGGCTGCTGGATGTTGTCGGTATCGGCGGCCAGAATTGGCTGCAGGACCCGCATACATCACTCGGGTCTGTTATCGTGATCGGCATATGGACAGGGATGGGTTATGCGATGATCGTTTTTCTGGCCGGCATTCAAGGCATTCCCGAGACGCTGTATGAGGCGGCGGGTCTGGACGGCGCTTCCGGAATCAAGAAATTCTGGTTCATCACGCTGCCCTTATTGAAGCCGATGACGCTGTTTCTGTTCATTACGGCTACGATTCGTTCCTTCCAGGTGTTCGATCTCGTTTACATTTTGACCGGCGGGGGTCCGGCCAATTCGAGCACTACCATCGTGACCCAAATCGTCGGAGCCAGCTTCCAGGAATACCGTATGGGATACGCATCGGCCATGGCCGTTTTCCTGCTGGCGGCGACGCTTGCGATCACATTGATTCAATATGGGATCGGCAGCCGGAATCAGGCGGCGGAATAGGAGCGGATCATGAAACATACACGAATCGAACAAAGTCTGGCCTATCTGGTGCTTGTGATCTTCTGCGCCATGACCGTACTGCCGCTGCTGATTACATTCTTCACCTCCATGAAGGGAGATGAGGAGTTCTCGCTTGGGGCCATGAAGCTGCTGCCTGCGGCCTGGCATCCGGGCAACTATATCCGCGCCATGCATATGGGAGACTGGATGACCTATTTCAAGAATACGGCGATTGTGACGGCCGTCACCGTAATCGGCAGTCTGATCTTCAATCTGCTGGCGGGCTTCACTTTTGCGCGGATAACATTCAAAGGAAACCAGCCGATCTTCCTGACGCTGCTGGTCGGAATGATGGTGCCAGCACAGGTGACGGTCATCCCCCAGTTCCTGATTATGAAATCGATCCCGTTCTTCGGCGGGAACGATTGGCTCGGCAGCGGCGGCAACGGCTGGCTGGACAGCTACTATGCGCTGATAGTGCCCGAGCTTGCCGGTGCCTTCGGTATTTTCATGGCCCGTCAATATTATCTGCAATTCCCAAGAGCGCTGGACGACGCGGCTTATATGGACGGATCCGGTTATCTGCGGCTGTTCCTCTCCATCTATCTGCCGCAGAGCGGGCCGCTGCTGGCATCGCTGGGGATTTTCAAGTTTGTGGCGGTGTGGAATGATTTCTTCCATCCGCTTATCTATACCAACAGCGAGTCCATGCGGACGATTCAGCTGGGATTGCAGGTGTTCCGCGGTGAGCATCAGGTGCATTATAATTTGCTGATGGCCGCATCACTGCTCGTTTCGCTGCCGATTATCGTCATGTTTTTCATCTTTCAGAAGCAATTTATCCGCAGTATGGTGGCATCAAGCGTGAAAGGATGATAATGAAATGAAAGCCATTATGGTCATGTTCGATACATTGAACCGGCATATGCTCTCTCCATACGGGGGCCCGGAATGGATTCAAACGCCGAATTTCAAGCGGCTGGCCGGGCGCACGGCCGTGTTCGACAACAGCTACGTCGGGAGCATGCCCTGCATGCCTGCGAGAAGGGAGCTGCACACCGGGCGGTATAATTTCCTGCACCGCAGCTGGGGGCCGCTGGAGCCATTCGACGACTCTGCTATTGAGAGGCTTGGGGAGGCGGGCGTGTATACGCATTTGGTTACCGACCACCAGCATTATTGGGAGGACGGAGGCGGAACGTACCATACAAGGTATGAATCCTTCGAGCTGATCCGCGGGCAGGAGGGCGACCCCTGGAAAGGCGAAGTGAAAGCTCCGGAAGGGCTGAACCTGGACAAGCTCCCTCCGCATGCCCGCAAAATGGTCCGGCATGACCGGATCAACCGCACATATATCCAGGAGCCGGAGGAGTTTCCACAAGCCCGGACGTTCGAGAAGGGACTTGCATTCATCCAGCGGAACCATCAGGAAGACCAGTGGTTCCTGCAGCTGGAGACCTTCGACCCGCATGAACCCTTTTACAGCCCGGAAGCGTTCAAAAAGCTCTATCCGCACGAGTATGCGGGCCGTCCCTTCGATTGGCCGCCGTACGGTCCTGTAACCGAATCGCCGGAGGAGGTCCGGCATATGCGTTATGAATACGCCTCGCTGCTGAGCATGTGCGATCATTATTTGGGCAAGGTGCTGGACTTGATGGATCAGCTGGACTTGTGGAAGGATACGCTGCTGATTGTCAATACCGACCATGGCTTCCTGCTCGGGGAGCATGATCAGTGGGCGAAGTGCGTGCAGCCCTTCTACAATGAGGTGGCCCACACTCCGCTGTTCATCTGGGACCCGCACAGCGGGGTGCAGGGCGAGCGGAGGCAGAGTCTGGTACAGACGATTGATCTGCCCGCAACGCTGCTGGATTTCTTCGGCGCAGGGCTTCCTCCCGACATGCAGGGCAAGCCCCTGCGGCAGGCCATTGCTTCGGACGAGCCGGTCCGCGAAGCGGCATTGTTCGGGATTCACGGGGGGCATGTCAATGTGACAGATGGCCGTTATGTCTATATGCGTGCCGCGGATTCCGTGGAGAACGGGCTGCTCTACGACTATACGCTGATGCCGACCCATATGCGCAGCCGCTTCCATCCGGCAGAGCTGCAGAATCTGGAGCTCGCCGAGCCGTTCTCCTTCACCAAGGGCGTGAAGACCTTGCGCATTCCTGCACGGACCTATGGCAATCTCCATGCCTACGGGACGCTGCTTTATGATGTGCAGGCGGACCCGCAGCAGCGGGAACCGCTGGCGGATGCCGCCGTTGAGGCCAGAATGGTCGGCCTCCTGACGGAGTTGATGCGGGAGAATGAAGCACCTGCAGAGCAGTATGCGCGCCTGGGACTCCTGCCCGAGGGTAGAGAATAGAGCTGGGATATTCGCATCGTCAACCTATGATTTGGAATAAATGTAGAGGAAGCCATTTTGAGAAGGCCGTCTATTCAGGCCAGTTTCAAAATGGCTTTTTCTGAATAATGGAACGACGAAGCCTGATAATTCTGTTCTGCTAATTCCGTTTGGCAGAAAGCCTGCCTCGTTATGTATAAAGGTCCAGCCGGTCCTTTCTTTTTGGAACAGGGAAGAATATAGAAGGGAACTCTCCAACAGGTTGACAAAAGGGGCAGGGAGAGGTATATTATACGCAATTAAATTGTGAACAATTTAAAATAAGCTTTGTGGAGGGAACCATCATGTCCGTTTATGACTATACCGTTAAAACCGCAGCATCAGGAGAGAAAGCGCTATCGGATTATAAGGGAAAGGTTCTGCTCATTGTGAATACGGCAAGCGCTTGCGGACTTACACCGCAGTATAAAGGCCTTCAGCATATTTATGATACCTTCAAGGATGACGGCGTCGTCGTATTGGGCTTCCCGAGCAACCAGTTCAATGGCCAGGAGCCGGGCACGGACGAGGAAATTCAAAGCTTCTGCGAATTGAATTATCAAGTAACATTCCCTGTTTTCTCCAAGGTTGACGTGAAGGGCGAGAATGCGATTCCGCTGTACAAATATTTGGTGGATAACGCTCCGGCTCCTTATCACACAGGGGATATCGAATGGAACTTTGTGAAGTTTCTGGTGGACGCCGAGGGCAATGTGATCCGGCAGTACTCAGCGCGTACGGAGCCTGAAGCAATTGAAGGCGACATTAAAGAGCTGCTGGAAGCAAAATAATGCGATGAATGCCCAATAACCGTCCCGGCTTGGACAAGCCTGGATTCAGGAAGAACCCTTATATGAAAAGGGTTCTTTTTTGCCTTATAGAATGTATAAGTTTCACGCCCTATTTTTGTCAGACCTAGGGGAAGAAACGGGCTGCGCCGCTAAAGGACGGCGCAGCCGGTTTTTCTTGGTGCCCGTTTTCTGCGAATAGCAGCGGCACTTAATACAGGTCATCGCTCGACCATTCCCCCGGCAGCGGAGAGTCCGGAAGAATGGGCAGCTTCAATGCCTGCACAGCCTCCTGCAAATACTGCTTGGGGAACTCGAAAATGCCGGCATTACTGGCAGGAAGAGACAACGAATCGGGCTGCCCTTCGTCCAGACGCCCCAGTGTCTGCAGATCCCGGCTGTAGAAGGAAGCATCCCAGCGGATTTGCGACAGTACGCCAGCGACGACGGCCAGCGGAAAGCCGCTCGCTTCATGGACGAGCTGAGCGGCGCGCACCGGTTCGCGCCGGATGAACGTATGCGCTCTTAGATGAGCCTTGAGATAAGCGATCACGATATCCTCATTGCCGGCGACCCAGCCCCCATCCGCCATGAGCCCGGTCAAATAATCGCCGCCTATGCCCTCGGAGACGAGGGGAGTACCTGCTCCGATCGACTTGACCCAGCTCAGATAAGGCTCCCACAGCACGCTGGCTCCCACTTTGCCCCCAAGAAAGCCGCTTACGCATTCCTCCATCCCGCGGTGAATCACAGGCTCAGCCTGCAGTCCGAACGTATTCATCCACTCCTTCAGCCGATAGGAGGCGCTGGAGCTGCCAACCGTAGCGATGGGCAGTGATGACAGGTCATCCGGATGATGGATATTGCTTCCTGTCGGAACGACCAGGGAAATTCCGCCTCCGCTTCTGGTTTTGCCGTCAAAGGCCAGCACCTGGGGCTTGAAGCGGGGCAGGATTTGGCTGAGTGTACGGCTGGCAATAATCGGATAGTCGCCTACCGAAGCTATATTGACCCGGCCTGCGATGAGCTCTTCCACAAGCTCCATCCCGTTTGGTGCGTTGATCCAGCTAACCTGGTACGCCATCGACGGGCGGATCCGGCGGAGCTCCTCTTCGAAGAGGCCCAGCTGCTTCATAACCAAAGGGCTCCACAGCAGCGCCGCGCCGCTTTGGTAACCGATTGTAATGACTTGAGGCGAAGATACGCTCTCTGGAACATGCTGCTTCCCGGCAATGGCATGAAGCTTGACCCAGGCTTGCAATTTATCGGGATCGATCCATATTTCTTTGCCGATCTTAATATGAGGCAGCTGTTTGTCTTTACGCCAGCGGTCGATTGTCGCGCGGCTGACGCCCAGGATATCCATGGCTTCCCGGAGGCTCAACAGATTAAAGCGTTCACTTTGCATGCCGGACCGCCCTTTCCCATTCGCAACCCGATAAAACCGACTTTATTTATAGGAATTATAAGTTATATATAATAATAATCGATAAGAGCTTAAACTTCAATTGATAAATGGCTCCCGAGGGGGTCATTTTCCTCATTGCTCCTCATTGTTCATCATGTATCCTCAAGCTATTGACAGTCCGGCGCACAAGGTGATAACTTCGATGTTAATAAAGCTCAGTAATTAACTAGGAATTATGAGTTTTAAATTATCCGGAATCATAAAGGGGCATGAGACAAATGAACAAGAAGAACAGCCGTACAAGGCAAGGTGTGAAATGGATAGGCGCACTCGTCTTATCTTTATTCCTGTTGGCCCTGACCGCTTGCGGCTCCAACAATAACGCAGGCAGCAGCGAAGCCTCCGAGGGCGGGAAGGCGGGGGCCGACAAGGTCGTCCGCATCGGCTATCAGAAATATGCATCGGTCAATATCATGAAGGAGCGGGGCACTCTGGATGAGAAGCTGGGAGCGGTCGGCTACAAAGTCGAATGGACGGAATTCCCCGGCGGACCCCAGCTGCTGGAAGCGATTAATACCGGCAATATCGATGTGGGCCATACCGGGGAAGCGCCTCCTGTGTTTGCCCAGGCTGCGGGCACGCCTCTCGTCTATCTGGCTCATTCGCCGGCAAGTCCGAAAGCGGAGAGCATACTGGTGCCGGAGAATTCCCCCATCAAGACGGGCGCTGATCTGAAAGGCAAGAAAATAGCGCTCAACAAAGGCTCGAATGTGCATTACCTGCTCGTCAAATATCTGGAGAAGGAAGGCCTCTCCTACGATGATGTTGAAGTGGTATTCCTGCCTCCCGCCGATGCGAGGGCGGCATTCGAAAGCGGCAATGTAGACGCCTGGGTGATCTGGGAGCCTTTCTACTCAGCGGCGCAGCTTGCGACCAAAGCGCGTGTGCTCGCAGATGGCGAAGGCCTGGTCAAAAATTACGAGTTCTATCTGGCATCCCGCACCTTCGCGGAATCCAATAAAGAAGCCATCGATACGATACTTGATCAAATAACGGAGACGGACAAATGGGCTGTCGACAATCTCCCTGAGGTTGCGAAGCTGTTATCCCCGGCGCTGGGCGTGGATGTGCCTTCCCTGGAGCAGGCCTTATCGCACCGTACCTTCGGGGTGGAGCTGATGACGGATGAGAACATTGCGGAACAGCAGGCTATCGCGGATGCTTTCCTCAAGCTGGAATTGATCCCGAGCGCCATTGATGTAAGTGAAGCGGTAATCAAGTAAGACGCTACTTCACATACCCTGCAAAGCGGATAGAGGAGAAAGATATGGAAGTATTCTGGTTTATCCCCCTTCACGGGGACGGCCGTTACCTGGGAACCTCGGAGGGTGCGCGTTCGGTTGATTACGATTATATCCGGCAAATCGCGCAGGCTGTGGACCGCCTTGGCTACCATGGCGTTCTGCTGCCTACCGGCAAAGCCTGCGAGGATTCCTGGATCGCCGCATCGTCGCTGTTCCCGGTGACCCGCAGATTGAAATTTCTGGTCGCGATCCGTCCGGGCCTGATGCAGCCGTCGGCCGCGGCAAGAATGGCCTCAACCTTTGACCGGCTGTCGGGCGGCCGGCTGCTGGTCAACGTGGTCACCGGAGGCGATCCCGTTGAATTGGCCGGGGACGGCATTTTCCTTTCCCATGATGAACGTTACGGTCTAACGGATGAATTTATGACAATCTGGCGGGGTTTGATGCAGGGGGATAAGGTAACCTATCAAGGCAAACATTTGCGCGCGGAGACGGGGGAAGTGTTATTCCCGGCGCTTCAGAAGCCGTATCCTCCCGTATATTTCGGGGGCTCCTCGCCTGCCGCGCAGCAAATCGCCACCGATCATGTCGATTGCTATTTGACCTGGGGCGAGCCGCCTTCCGAAGTAGCCGACAAGATTGCTCAGGTCCGCAAGCTTGCGGAAGCCAAGGGCAGAAAGATCAAATTCGGCATCAGGCTTCACGTCATTGTGCGGGAGACCGAGGAGGAAGCATGGGCTGCGGCCGATCAGCTGATTCGCCATGTGGATGATGCAACCATAGCCGAGGCGCAGAAGGTGCTGGCGCGTTATGATTCGGTCGGGCAGCAAAGAATGGCCCAGCTGCATAAGGGAGACCGATCTTCCCTGGTGATTTCGCCGAATCTATGGGCAGGCATCGGACTCGTACGGGGAGGAGCGGGGACCGCGCTGGTCGGCGATCCGGCCACTGTTGCCGAGCGGATGAAGGAATACGCAGAGCTCGGCATTGAAACCTTCATTATGTCCGGTTATCCGCATCTGGAGGAGGCTTACCGGACGGCAGAGCTGCTGTTTCCGCTGCTGCCGCTCAGCGGGCACGCCGAAGACAACCAGACAGCGATTCCGGCCCAGGGCGAGCTTGTGGCGTATAACGTTCGCCCTGCCAAATCCGGCAACGGGTCGTAACCTGGAGGGAGGAGCATCAGGATCATGTTGAATAAATTACTCCGCAGCCGCGTTACACCTGCTATTGTTCCTGTATTGATTGTTATCGTTTGGCAGCTTCTTGGCGAATTCGGGCTGATCTCCGTCCGGACGCTGCCGACTCCGCTGAAGGTGGCGGAGGCAGGCTGGACGCTCGCGAAGTCCGGCGATCTGCTGCAGTATATCGGCAGCAGCACCCGGCGGGCTTTTATCGGATTTATTATCGGGGGCGGAATCGGTTTCGTGCTGGGCATGCTCAACGGGCTGTCCTGGGTTGCGAACCGGCTGCTGGACAGCAGTATGCAGATGATCCGCAACGTGCCTCATCTGGCGCTCATTCCCCTTGTTATCCTGTGGTTCGGCATTGGCGAGACGGCCAAGATCTTCCTGGTCGTGCTGGGCGTATTCTTCCCGATCTATATGAATACCCTGCATGGCATCCGCTCGGTGGACCCCGGGCTGATTGAGATGGCCAAGGTCTACGGGCTGCGGGGCTTCGCGCTGTACCGGCATGTGATTCTGCCCGGCGCCATTTCCTCCATTCTGGTGGGAGTCCGTTATGCGCTGGGCTTCATGTGGCTTACGCTCATTGTTGCGGAGACGATTTCCGCCAACTCCGGGATCGGTTATATGGCGATGAACGCAAGAGAATTCATGCGGCTTGATATTGTCGTATTGGCGATTATTATCTATGCCCTGCTGGGGAAATTATCCGACACGGCGGCAAGGCTGCTGGAGCAGCAATTATTGAAGTGGCATCCGAACTATGCCAAGCGCTGAGGAAAGGAGTGGAGCTTGTGACGAACGGTAAAGAAACAGAATCCCGGATCCTCGTGGTCGGCGCCTCCAAGACATTCGGCGAGAAGGAAGTGCTGCGGGGAGTCGATCTGGACATCCCGGCCGGGCAGTTCATCGCGATAGTCGGACGCAGCGGCTGCGGGAAGAGCACGCTGCTGCGGCTGATCGCGGGTCTGGAGCAGGCGACGCAAGGCGAGCTTTCCTTCGACGGAACGGAGATCGCGGGAATCCGCGAAGATACAAGGATGCTTTTCCAGGATGCCCGCCTGCTGCCGTGGAAGCGTGCCGTTGACAACGTCCGGGTTGGCGTCAAGTCGGGCGACAAGGAGAAGGCGCTGGAAGCGCTGGAGCAGGTGGGGCTGAAGGACCGCGCCAATGAGTGGCCCGGCGTGCTGTCGGGCGGCCAGCGCCAGCGTGTGGCGTTAGCCAGAGCCCTGGTGGGGTCGCCCCGGCTGCTGCTTCTGGATGAGCCATTGGGAGCGCTTGATGCTCTTACGCGGATTGATATGCAGCAATTAATCGAGGAGCTGTGGGTGGTTCAGCGGTTTACAGCCGTTCTCGTCACCCATGATGTCAGCGAAGCCGTTGCGATGGCGGACCGCGTCATTCTGATTGAGAATGGACGCATTGCGCTGGATGTTCTTATCACGCTTGACCGGCCGAGGGAGCGGGACAGCGGCTTCGCCCATTTTGAGAAGCTGATCCTGGACCGGATCCTGGAGCGCAGCGAGCTGGAGCTCAGGAAGAAGGAATCCTACTCCATCTGACCCTATATAAAACTCCTGCCGAAGGCGCACATCGGCAGGAGTCCGGTTACCCGATCCATTAGCGAAAACAGGGGATGGCATCGAAAGAGACGGATTGTTTGTTCGTCCTCGGAAAGATTGGTCCTCTAAAACCGGCTGCAGCCTCACAAAAAACCTGCTTACAGCATCCAATCCGGGATTGGATGCTGCAGGCAGGTTTTTTTGTGGAGACATCCGACTGGATGCCCGAACGCACAGGCAGCAGCGCCGCGCTGTTATTTGAGATTAACGGCTCCGGCCAGCAGCTGATAGGATTTCAACCTTGCTTCATGATCATAAATTTGGGAGGCTACGATGCACTCATCAGCGCCGGTTTCCTCCAGATAGGCGGGAAGCCGTTTCCGTATCGTGTCCTGGTCCCCGACAATGGCGTAGCTCAGCTGCTTCTGCACGAGTGCCCGCTCATGCTCATGCCAGAGATCCTCCATGCTGTCCACAGGGGGGCTTAAACGGGCCGTGCGCCCGCGGATGAGGTTAAGAAACTGCTGCTGCTGCGAGGTCGCAAGCCTGTCGGCTTCCTTGACCGTATCCGCGGCAACGACATTCAGGCCGATCATGACGTATGGCTTGTCCAGCGCTTCCGATGGCTGGAAGTTGCTGCGGTACAGCTCAATGGCCGGAAGCAGATATTCCGGCGCAAAATGGCTGGCAAACGCAAATGGCAGACCAAGCTGGCCGGCCAGCTGCGCGCTGAAGCCGCTGGAGCCCAGAAGCCAGATCGGAATATCCAAACCTTCACCGGGAACGGCCCGTACAGACATATTGGCCCCGGCTGGGGGCTTCAGATAAGCCTGCAGCTCACTTAACAGCTCAGGGAAATCCTGTCCGCCGCTGCCCAGACCACGCCGCAGAGCGCGGGCTGCCGCCTGGTCGGAACCCGGCGCTCTGCCAAGACCCAGATCAATACGGCCCGGATACAGGGATTCCAGCGTCCCGAACTGCTCGGCAATGACCAGAGGGGCATGGTTGGGCAGCATGATGCCGCCGGAGCCCACGCGGATGGTCCTTGTTCCGCCGGCAACATGACCAATAATGACAGAGGTAGCGGAGCTTGCAATGCCCGGCATGTTGTGATGCTCGGCAAGCCAGTAGCGGTGGTATCCCCATTCCTCGGCATGGCGGGCCAGATCAAGGGTATTGCGGAAGGAATCTGCCGGTGTGTTGCCTGCGATGACCGGGGCCAGATCCAGTACGGATAGCCGGATATTTATCTTTTGTTCACTCATTTGTTCATATCCTCCTCTAACGGTTTACTTTGGATTCGTCGAGACGTTTCTTCCTGGACATAAGGACATATGGATCAGCTTGCCCATTGAAACAGTCAGTATGTGCATTTCATGGAAAAAGCCGTATCTATAATTATGAAACAATGCTTCCCTATTAACAAGTAGATCCCTTTTTGTGTTCTACTAACCTTTTGTATACTTATGAATGCCCAGCAAATCCCTGTATATTTTCGGGCAATCTACAAATCAACTTCAGATTGGAGGCGTATAATGGAGGCGGGGTGATCATTGGTGAGTGAACGCATATTGGTAATGGAAGACGACGAGGCGATCCGGCAGCTGCTTGAGCAGTTTCTGTCCTCGCAAGGATATAGCGTGACGTCAGCAGCCGATGGAATCGAAGGGCTGCAGCTGTGGAACAAAGACTCTTATGATCTGATTATAACGGATGTCATGATGCCAAGCCTCTCCGGTTATGATGTTGTCCGGATCCTTCGCCAGCAGTCCAACGTGCCGGTTATTTTGCTGACGGCGCTGAGCGAGGAGGAGCAGCAAATCGAAGGCTTCGACAGCGGAACCGACGATTATATGACGAAGCCGTTCTCCTATAAGCTGTTGATCAAAAGAGTCCAAGCCGTCCTGCGGCGGTCGAAGCCCGCCCAAACGGGCAGCTGGCTGGAATTTGAAGAGCTTAGGCTTGATACCGACTCGTACAACGCTTATGTCGACGGCGTCTCCGTGGGACTGACGACGAAGGAGTTTGAGATTTTACAAGCGCTTGTCGAGCAGGCCGGCAAGATCGTAACCCGCGAGCAGCTTTTGGACAAGCTATGGGGCTATGACTATTACGGGGATACCCGGATTATCGATACCCATTTGAAAAATATACGCAAAAAAACGAATATGCCCTATATCAAAACGGTGAAGGGAGTGGGATATAAAATTGAGCGCTAAATGGCTGAAGCATCGTTTATGGAATACGATCATGTTCAAAGTATTCGGCTTGACCGTGGCCGTTCTCCTCCTTTTCTCCGTCTGCACCTACCTGGTTATTTACACCCTGCTGCCCCATACGTACACCACTTACAAGCAGAATCAAATCGACAACGGCATCGACAGCTTCATCGACAAGAGCGCCACGCTCTCGAACGATGAGGCTGTTAAAGCGCTGACGAAACTGCAGGAGCAGACAAACGCCTTTATCATGATTAAGGGCGAATCCCAGCAGATGCTCTACCCCTACATCCAGACTGCTGTAGCCCAAATAACCAAACCGTCAACCTTAACGCCTGTCACATCCCAGTTTCTGAATTCGCAGACGCTTTCGAATGGAGCGATCCCGATCAAGACGCTTTCGGCCAAGGCGCCTCAAACGGCCAGGACCTTGACGTATAATGGTGAAAAAGCGTATTTGACTGCCTATTTCACGCCGCAGCCGATCGATGAGGCATCCAAAGTGCTGGTGCTGCTGTCCCCTTACGTTGCGCTGTTCATCCTCATCGCCGCTGTCGGGGCCTCCTATTTTTATTCGGTTATCATCACAAGGCCCATCCGCAAAATTACGGTTTCCGCCAGCCGGATGGCCCAATTGCAGCTGGATACGCGGATTCCCGTTAATTCTTCCGATGAAATCGGGGGGCTTGCCGCCAGCCTGAACTCCATGGCCGCCAATTTGCAGGAATCGATCAGCGAGCTGAAGACGAGCAACGAACAGCTTCAACAGGACATGATACGCGAGCGGGAGGTGGAGGCGCGCAGAAGGGAATTGTTCTCCGCCGTTTCCCATGAATTGAAATCGCCGCTTACGATCATGAAGGGACAGCTGGAGGGCATGCTTTACAAAATCGGCATATATGCGGATCGGGATGCCTATCTCGATAAAACGCTGCAGGTGGCGGAGGAAATGGAGACGCTGATCGCCGATATTTTGCGCGTTGCGAGATCGGATGACTGGGCGCTTTCAAAAAGCGACGAGAATGTATCCCTGCGCGGGATGGTTGACGGCCTGATGGCCAAATATAAGGAGCTGGGGCTGCAGCGCGGCGTTGCACTGCATTCGTCGGTACATGAAGACAGCCGGATACGTACCGACGGGGGAATGCTGGAAAAAGCAATGAGCAATATTGTGCATAACGCCATCATCTATACGAATCCCGGAAACAAGGTCGTAGTAAGCGAGGCGGATAAAACCGGCTGCCGCATGATCGAGATTGTCAATACGGGAGCGCATATCGATGAAATGCAGATTGGCCGCATATTCGAGCCCTTCTACAGGCTTGAGCAGTCCCGGAGCCGGAATACGGGCGGCAGCGGATTGGGCCTCTATATTACCAAACGGATCTTACAGCAGTTAGCGATCGATATTCAGGTCAGAAACACGGAAGAAGGCGTCGTTTTCTCCCTTATTTTCCTGCAAAACGCATCCAAAGCACATCCGGACTCCATCCAGACTCCAGATAAGCGGGCTAAACTGATAGATGTAAGACACATTCTATCTTAAAGGAGTTTGGTTCAAATGAAAAAGAAACTTGCTGTACTGGGAGTCGGATTGGCTCTCTCCGTCGTCACGGCTCAGGCCGCATTCGCATCTCCGTCCACCGGGAAGGAAATCCCTGCAAGCACAAGTACGGTCACAGCGGCAGCAACCCGTTTCGATCCGGAGGCTTTCAAGGAACTGCTGAAATCGGCAGAGAAGGGAACGTTCACCGTCGTTGACGGAAAAACGATCATCCCCGCAAGCTCCGGCGAAGCGACCTTAACAGCGGTTCCGCTCGACCCCGAAGCCGTTCAGAAATTGCTGGCATCGGCCAAGAAGGGTAAATTGACAGTCGTTAAAGGCGTTGACGTCAAGAATCTTGTAGCTGCAAAAGGGACAACCAATGGGACGCTGTCCTTCCCCGAGGGAGCAGTCAAGATGACGGGCACCCCTATCGATCCGGCGACTGTCAAGAAGCTGCTGCAAGCGAATGGAAAAGCGGTGGGAACGTTGACTGCAGGAGCAGCTCAAGGAACGCTGACGATCTCTTCAAAACAACTATCGCCGGAATTGATCGCGCAGTTGAAAGCACTGCAGCTCAAAACCTCGAAGGCTGAGAGTACACAATCAACTCCTGCTGAAACCGAATAACGAAAGAACAGTTCCAAGTAAAGCAACCGGGCAGTTACCGCCGGTTGCTTTTTTTTGCATAATAAGAACGTCTGTCTTTCCCCATATTTTTCATACATTTCCGGGGGGAGAAACAGAAACTAACTGCGCCGCCGAAGGACGGCGAAAGCCATTCTTCTTGTATAGGGACGGATGGCCATAGACAGGCTGCATGCCAGAAACGGCCTTCATTATCCAGCATTTGCGCTGTTCATACAAGATTCGACCCCATCGTGAGAGAATTTTAACTTGGCGATTAGGACCATAGCGGGTTGTGCGAACATCACCTTGTATGGCAAAGTAATACTATCAGTATTTTTTACCATTGTTCTATAAATAGGAGGTAGTTTCTTATGAAATTCCATTTCTTTGTGGGTAACGATAACGGGAACAGCGAGCATGATCTGATCATTGACGGTAAACTGATTCAGCAGCCGAATGTGAATTGTACGGTGGACGAGCTTCCATGGAGCGAGGAGCAAGCGCCGGAGAGTTTCATCAAGAATCTGCAGGAGCAGCTGGTTGTCACCATTGATTCCCCGGCTGCGCGCCCCGGCATGTACTATGTCGGCAAATTCGCACTGGAGAGCGGGGAGATTCTGGATAATCTGCAGATCGGGATCGACCTCAAAAGCGACATGGATCTGCCGATCATTAACACGCTCGCGCAAATTGCGGCTCTGGCGGTGCAGAAGGCGTATGAGGACGAGAAGAAGATACCTGCGAATATTGAGGTAGAGGCGGATATGGCTACCGCGCTTCCGGTCACGCAGCATACGGACGAGACTTCGTTGAAATTCGAGAAGCGCTTCACGACCGGCTCCCACAATGTCACGGTGCATCTGGGGATGCAGCGGATCGGCGTGAAAATCGTATTCCCTTTCACCAAGGTCGTTCCGGAGGCGACGCCTGTCATCTTCGCCCTGCAGAAGGATGCCGAGGGCAACTGGCGGGAAGGCGAAATCTTCCAATCGTTCATCGAAACCTACGATATCGAGAAGAAGTTTAACGGCAGTTATTTCAAAGACAAGCGGATCCTCCATGTCGATATCGGCGACGGCTCGACGGAATATCCCATCACCGAAGGCAATAAATTTCTCCGCCAATTTGTTTACGGCAGCCATCACGGAGCGGGTTATGCGATTGAAGAGGCGCTTGACGAGTTCAACCGGCTGATCCATCTGACCGACAGCCCCCGGCAGTTTTTCAGCGACGTGCTGAAGAATCCGAAGCATAAATTCCATGCGCGCGCCATCAAGACGCTCAAGAGGCCGCTGGAGAGCCAGGTCAAGCAGATTGTTCAGAATGTCAAACGGCAGCTGACCAAGACGCGGAATGAGATCGATCTGATCTGCGTGTATGGAGGCGGCAGTATTCTGATGCGCTCGATGCTCCACCCTCTGCTTGAGGAGCTGTGCATGGAGCGGGAAATGAAGCTGCTGTATATTCCTGCCGACTATGCGGTCCAGATGAACGCGCTGGGACTGGACGCATTTGTACGCGGGAAAATTTACGAAGCGCTCAAGAACAAAGCGGTGCAGCCGGTTTAAGAGGGGCACCCCGCTTAAAGAATAATCCAAGGACACGAAGAAGGTGGATCATCCCGTGAAAAAAACGAAACTGCCCGGCGACAATATCAGCTTAAAAACAAAAAAATCGGAGGATCCTGCGGTCATGCAGTGGATTAACGCACAGACCAATTTGATGGACTCTCTCCGTTATTTAATCGAGAACGAGATAAACCAGAGCGGTGTCCGTAATCTTCAAGCCTATATTCCAACCGAACGCAGCACCTTGAATTCCTCCGGATCAGCGCAGCTGCAGAATCTGAACAGTGGCGCATTGAGTGCCAACCGCGAATTGGCGGCAGGCTCTGTGAGTCCGGATGACAGTGCAGCGGCCGCAGCGTCGGAGGAGCCGGATTCCTCGAATACTGTCGAAGATGAATTCGACGATGAGGATATAGAGGCGTGGACGTAGGAGAGCAATTGTTGCGGAAAAGAATTTCTTGGAAACATTAAGCAGTATAAAGTATTATTAAGAAATACCTGGTAATACCTAAAAATGCCTGTCTGTCAATGCGAAATCCCATAATTCGGCAGATACAAGCAGGAAATTTCAAATTTCCATAGGGCAGTTTACTGAGCATTCTTTAAATGGTCATAGATTTTATGCCACTTTATAATATTTAGTATTACCAAGTGATGCTGAGTGATTCTAAGAATCACCTGACACCACTTTTCGTTGCTTGAATTTCATCATTCAGGCTGATCATTTAAAAGCATAATTTGACGCAGGGTCCGGACGGTTGTCCGGACTTTTTTTGACATGATTTTATAATTTTTCATGGCATCAGAAGACGTCGGAAATTAAGATTTCCCCTGCCTGTGGATAAGATGTGCATAAGATTGGGGGTAAGTGTTTTGTGAATATTTGCGTCGGATTGCATAGGTTTGCGTAGGTTGGGGTTCAAAATGAACTATACGTCATATTCCCTCACACATAACTAACGGTTTAGGGATAGGGAAAAGGTTTGGCCGCTCTTCAGGCAAGCATCCAGGTTGGAAAGGAGAGGGTCCGGTGATTTCATTTCGCGAGGTTGAAAAGTACTACGGCGATTTCCATGTGCTGAATGACATTAATCTTCAGATTGAACAAGGTGAGGTAGTGGTCGTGGTTGGACCGTCCGGTTCAGGCAAAAGCACGCTGCTTCGATGCATCAATCGTCTGGAAACGCTTAAAAGCGGGGAGTTGACCGTGAATGATTTCCCCGTACATGACAAGAAAACGGACATCAACAAGCTGCGGCGCAATATCGGCATGGTTTTTCAGCATTTCAATTTATATCCCCATAAGAAAGTGATCGACAATATTACATTGGCTCCGATGAAGGTGCTGGGACTCTCCAGACAGGAGGCCGAGAAAACCGCCATGTATTACCTGGAGAAAGTAGGCATCCAGGAAAAGGCGCAGCAGTATCCCTCCCAGCTGTCGGGCGGACAGCAGCAGCGCGTGGCGATTGCCCGGGGGCTTGCGATGAAGCCCGGCATAATGCTGTTCGATGAGCCGACATCGGCGCTCGATCCCGAGATGGTCGGCGAGGTGCTGGATGTCATGAAGGCATTGGCGGACGAGGGGATGACCATGGTGATCGTCACCCATGAGATGGGCTTTGCCCGGGAGGTGGCGGACCGGATCGTATTTATGGATAAGGGTCAGATCATTGAAGTGGCGGAGCCCGAGGAATTCTTCACCCAGCCTCGCGAGGAGAGAGCTCGCTTGTTTCTCAACAGGGTGCTGCGCCACTAGAACAACAACAAGTAAAGGAGAGGGTATAAATGAAAGCAAAACAATGGATGATGGCTGGCCTGATGCTGATGCTGGTTTCCGTATTGGTTCTGTCGGGCTGCGGCAATGACAAAGGAAGCAATAATGGCGGCAATGCGGCGAGTGGCGAAAATGCGGCCGCCGGCGGTGATAATGCGAATACGAGCGGTGCCGGCAGCGAGGCTCCGGCAGCAGGCTCCGCCATGCTGGATGAAATCAAGAGCAGGGGCAAGCTGGTGGTGGGCGTTAAATTTGATACGAAGCTGTTCGGCCTGAAGAATCCGATGAACGACGAGGTGGAAGGCTTTGACGTGGATATCGCCAAAGCGCTGGCCAAAATCATTCTCGGGGACGAAACCAAGATTGAGCTCAAGGAAGTAACCTCCAAAACCCGCATGCCGATGCTCAACAACGGCGAAATCGATATGATCATCGCGACGATGACCATTACGGAGGAACGGAAGAAGGAAGTCGACTTTTCGGACATCTATTTTAAAGCGGGACAGTCGCTTCTGGTGAAGAAGGGAAGTCCGATCAAGAGCCTGGATGATGTGACCAAGGATACGAAGGTGCTGGCGGTGAAGGGTTCGACTTCCGTCGATAACATTAAGGAAAAGGCGCCTGACGCTACCGTGCTGGAGTTTGAAAACTATCAGGATGCCTTCAGCGCGCTCAAGGCGGGACAAGGCGATACGCTGACGACCGATAACGCGATCCTGTACGGCATGGTTGCCCAGGACGGCAATTATGAGGTGGTAGGGGAGCCCTTTACGGATGAGCCCTATGGCATCGCGATCAAGAAGGGTGAAACGGCCCTTGTGGATGCGGTCAACGAAGGGCTGAAAACCTTGAAGTCAAATGGCGAATATGACAAAATCTACGAACAATGGATCGGGGAAGCACCCGCGGCGGAATAAAGCAAACGAAACGATTGGGAAAGGGTGGCTTTAATGCCGCCCTTCTTCTCATTCAGATCATCATGGCAAGGAGGATGCATATGCCGGACTTCTCAATCCTTACCGATAATTTCGATATCTATCTGGAAGGCTTCCTCAATACGATCTATTCCAGCGTTATTGCCCTGATCGGAAGCTTTGTACTGGGAACGGTGATCGCGATCTTCCGGATTTCCTCTGTTAAGCCGCTGCGATGGCTGGGATCGATTTATGTGGAATTTATCCGCAACATACCGCTGCTGCTGGTTGTTTTTGTTTTTTTCTATGGACTGCCATCACTCGGCGTTACGCTGAACGGGTTTGTCTGCGGAACGGTCGGACTCACCGTGTACACGGCTTCCTTCATCGCCGAGGTAATCCGGGCAGGCATCCGCTCTGTCCCCAGAGGCCAGACGGAAGCGGCGCAGGCTACTGGGCTTACCTATGTGCAGGCGATGAGGTATATCGTGCTGCCGCAGGCCGTGAAGATCGTTATTCCCCCGCTGAGCAACCAGTTCATCAATCTGGTGAAAAATTCATCGGTGCTTAGTGTTTTTGCGGGACTTGATCTGATGTATTTTGCAGATTCGGTGGCGAGCAGCACGCTGGCTACCTTCGATACCTATATATTTGTCGCGCTCTTCTACCTGGCGCTGACGCTTCCTCTGAGCTATATGGCACTTCATTTCGAACGCAAATGGGCCCGCAGCGGCTAGAAGGAGGGGGAACAGATGGATTTTGCCAATGCTTTCTCCACAGAGAACCTTATGTTCATCCTGGAAGGCTTCTATGTGACGCTGAAGGTCGCTTTTATCTCTATTGTATTAAGCTTTGTGCTGGGTTGTATTGTCGGCACGATTCGCTATACCAAAATGCCGGTTGTTTCGCCCATTCTCGGCATCATCGTCGAAATTCTCCGCAATCTGCCGCTCCTGCTCATTATTTTCTTCACACGCTTTGCCCTGCCGGATGTCGGCATCAAGCTGGGGGTTGTGAATGCGGCCATCGTGGCGCTGACCTTGTTCGAAGGGGCGATGATTTCGGAGATTGTCCGAAGCGGCCTCAGTTCCATCGATAAAGGACAGATCGAAGCGGCCCGTTCTTCGGGGCTCAGCTATGTTCGCACCCTGTGGCATATTATTCTGCCGCAAGGTCTGCGGCGCATGGTCCCGCCGCTTGTCAGCCAGTTTATTTCCCTGCTGAAGGATACGTCCCTGGCCGTCATTATTTCACTGCCGGAGCTGATGAACCATTCCAAGATCGTCATCGGCCAAAGCTATGATTATGTCTTTCCGGTGCTGCTGGTTGCCGCAATCCTGTATTTTACGGTAAACTATGCCCTATCACTGCTATCGAGAAGATTCGAGTCCAGATTGTTATAGCCTTGTGATAGGGGGAAACGGTTTGCCGGAACGAAAACGCCACTACGCCGAATGGGCGCAGATGCTTCTGGTTGCCATTGTGACCGCGGTTGCCGGAGAGTTCAAAATAACGCCTTTCAGCGGAGAGGTATTCCGGATTGGCCTTGGAAGCAGCGCCTTTCTGCTGTGCCTGCTGTTGATGAGGCAGCTGCCTTATGTGTACACAGGGATTGCAACCGGTATTATGGTGCTTCTCTTCCGTACTCTGAAGGACGCGGTGAACCTCTTAGATTTGTTTTCATTTGAAGCAAGCCTGCATACCCACTTCTCCGCGGCGATCTATTATATGATATTTGCAGTGGGGATGAGCCGGATCAAGCCCAAATTATCCGAGTTTCATCCGCTGCTGCTCGGCGGCTTTATTACCTTGATTGAATTTACGTCGAATGAGCTGGAGCTTCTAATCCGGAGCATCATGTTCGGTTATCGGTACCTGTATTCCTCGCAGTGGCTGCTGCTTGGAGCCACCGCCGTGCTGCGCAGCTACTTTATCGTAGGGCTGTACAGCAGCATTACGATCAGCCAGATGAGAGTGGTCCATAACGAGCAGCAAAAAAGAATGGAGCAGATGCTTAATATCGGCTCCGGCCTGTACGGCGAAGTCTTTTATTTGCGGAAATCAATGGACACGCTTGAGCAGATTACGGCCAAAAGCCACAATTTATACGGCAAGCTGAGCGAATCCGGAGAAAAAGCGAACAGCCGCTCGATGCTGGAAATTACGCAGCAGATCCATGAGGTGAAGAAGGATTCCCAGCGCATACTGGCCGGTCTGCTGAAGCTGTTTGACCGGAAGACGACGACAGAGATGTCCCTCTCGGAAATCGTTGATTTTGTGTTCCGCTCGAATCACGGCTACGGCCAGATGCTCCGGAAGGAAATCCGGATGGAGCGTGAGATCAGAGCCGACTACGTCACCGATCATTATATTCTGCTGCTGACGGTGCTGAATAATCTCGTATCCAATTCGGTAGAGGCGATTGATAAGGACGGCCGGATTCGCATACGAATAGATGAGCGGGGAGCGGAGACGGTGATTGCGGTCTCGGATACGGGGACGGGCATTGCCGAGCAGAACAGGGAAATTATTTTCGAACCGGGTTTCACGACAAAATTCAATCAGGCGGGTTATGCGGCGACAGGCATCGGCCTGTCCCATGTCCGGGATATCGTGCATGCATTTGGCGGGAAGCTGCATCTGCAGCCATCGGAGCAGGCAGATGACACCACTTTTGTTTTGGTCTTTTCGACTGATTCATTGAAAAAAGGAGTGTGAGGAACCAGGATGCTCTCATTTGGCATTGTCGATGATGATTCCGCGAGCCGGTTAATGCTGCAGTTCATTATTGAAAAAAGCGGACTGGGTGAGGTGGTGATATCGGCCGGGAATGGGACCACTGGCGAGAAAGGCATCCTGATCGCAAAGCCGGATGTTGTGCTGATCGATCTATTGATGCCGGATCAGGACGGTATTGAAACCATTTACCACTTGAAGCAGCATGGCTTCGGAGGCAAATACGTGATGATTTCGCAGATCGAAAATAAAGAAATGATCGGCAAGGCCTATCAGGCGGGCATTGAATTTTACATTCAGAAGCCCATTAACCGGGTGGAAGTGGAGGCCGTGCTGTCCCGGGTCCATGAGCAGTGGAAGATCGGCTGTTATCTGGGCGAAATCAAGGCGTCCCTGTCGAAATTGAACAGCCTGAGCCCAGAGCTGGGCAGCAGCCCGAAGAAACGGACGGCCCGTGAAATTATCCAATCGATCCTGATGGACCTGGGTATTATCGGCGAGGGCGGCAGCCGGGATATCGTTGAAATTATGGAGCATCTGGTCCATCGCCAGCACCCGGAGACGCTCCCCCCTTTGAAGGAGCTGTACGAGGTCGCAGCCCAGGCGAATAAAGGCTTTGACAGCGATACGGAGAAAGAAGGCAAAGCCGTGGAGCAGCGGATCCGGCGTACGGTCATGGGGGCTTTGACCAATCTTGCCAGCATCGGACTGACCGACTACAGCAATCCCAAATTCGAGCATTACGCGCCGCTGTATTTTGACTTTCAGGACGTGCGCCTGAAGATGAAGGAAATGGATGAGAATCTAAAAACCGATAAAGGAAAGGTGAACATCAAAAAGTTTATGCAAGTCCTGTATATGGAGGTGCTGGATCGTGTAAGGGATGAGCAGCAGCAAATGTAATAATACGATGAAAAATTTGGCTGAGCCTGCTTCGTCTGCGTCTTAAAGCAAAACCAGGCTGCAACATCCGGTTGGTTGTGTACGTTATAAGGATAACAAATACAACAAGCTGCCGGATGAGGAGAATGAATATGAAGAAGATAGTATTAACTTCAGCGCTCTCAGTCGCCCTGATTATGCCTGTGGCTGGTCAGGCCTTTGCTGCAAGCACTTTCACGGATATCGACAACAGCACGGCCAAGACTCAAATTGAAGCCCTGCAGGATAAAGGGATGGTCAATGGTATAACGGCGACCGAATTCCGCCCAGCCGCCGAGCTGACTGCGGCACAAGGAATCGCCATGGTTGTCAAAGGCATGCAGCTGAGCCTGGCGGCAATCGACTTCAATAAGGCGCCTACAGCAGAAGGCTACTACACTACGGTAACCAGCGACGCCTGGTATGCGGACAACTTCGTAGTCGCACGGGCCAACCAGCTCGATATTCCCGGGGATATCGATCCCAGGGCCCCGATGACCAAGGAAGCCTTCGTTCATTATCTCGTGCAGGGTCTGGAGAAAACCGGGCAGTATCCAACGGTCAAAATGTTTATCCCGATCGAAGATGAGAAGGATATTACGGTTGACTTCCAGGGCACAATTCAGCGCGCATTGCTCTACAAGCTGACAGCGCTGGATGATAAAGGCGAGTTTCATCCGCAGGCATTAATCACACGCGAGGAAGCGGCGGTTATGCTGTTCAATGCCGCTGAATTTGTGGAGAGCCACAAGGACATGGATAACGGAGCAGGCGCCGGCAGTGTTGAAGGCACGGATGACGTTGACGGAGCCGGCCTGACAGACGGTTCCCGACCAGCGGACGGCTCCGATGCGGCGGGTGGAACGGACGGAGCCGCCGGGACGGATGCGGCGAACGGCACCGATGCGGGCGTAGGCGGAACGGAGGGTTAAGCCAAACAGCTGCAAATAGCTGGCGGAGTTAGAAGCAGCTGCTTCCATATGCGCGATCATTATTTACCGGCTTTCTTACAAAAAAGGATAGAGCGATCAGATTAACATCTGATTCTCTATCCTTTTTGTTTTAGTCGCCCATTTGGAATCTTCCCGCAAGCTCCCTCTTATCTGAAGCGGCGGAAGAAGGCCTGAATGTCGGGAGCCAGAAGATCCGGCGCATCCATGGCGGCAAAGTGGGTGCCGCGGTCGAATTCCGACCAGTGCGCAATGTTGGTATTGTCGCGCTCCGCGAAGCGCCGGATGGATTTGAAGTCATGGCCGCAGACAGCCAAGCCGGTCACAGCCGTATTCGGCCCTTCCCCGCCCTGCTGATTATGCGCATTCTCGTAATACAGGCGGGCGGAGGATTCGGCTGTATTGGTCAGCCAATAGATCATAACATTCGTCAACAAAGCGTCGCGGTCAATGAAATCGATGTGGTCGCCGAAGCCATTGAACAGCTCGGCAATCCAGGCGAGCTGACCGGCTGGTGAATCCGCTTGCCCATAGGCAAGCGTCTGCGGGCGGGTCGACTGAATGGCGTTGAAGCCTGCCCGCTCATGGAAATTGGCCAGAAATTGCAGGCGCTTCTGATCGTCTTCGGTCAGTCCGGCCATCTCTGCCGGATCGCCGGAAGGGAAGGAGAACAGCTGCAGCACATGAATGCCGAGAAGACCATCCGGCTTCCGGATACCCAGCTCGCGGGATACAAGCGAGCCCAGGTCGCTGCCATGAGAACCGTATCGCTCATAGCCCAGACGGTTCATGAGTTCTGCCCAGGCTCTGGCGATGCGGGAGATGTCCCAGCCCGGTTCAAGGTCAGACCCGGAGAAGCCGAAGCCCGGCACGGAGGGAATCACGAGATGGAAGGCATCCGCCGGATTGCCGCCGTGGGCCCGGGGATTGGCAAGCGGTCCGATCAGGTCGAGGAACTCGGCAATAGAGCTCGGCCAGCCATGCGTGAGCAAGAGCGGAATCGCGTCAGGCTCAGGCGAACGGACATGCATGAAATGGATACGGGCACCGTCGATTGTCGTCGTGAATTGGGGGAATTCATTCAGTCGCGCTTCGTGCTTGCGCCAGTCGTATTTATTCTGCCAGTACTCTGCCAATTCTTTCACATACGCCAGCGACACGCCGTATTTCCAGCCTGCTCCGGGCAGCGCATCAGGCCAGCGGGTATGGGACAAGCGGTACTGCAGGTCATCAAGGTCAGCCTGCGGAATATCGATCTGGAAAGGACGGATTTCAGTGTCTGCGGCTTGTGGTGTTGGTTGAATCATTGTCATTGGTGGTGCCTCCTCGGGTTTGGTTTAACTTGTTCTTCGCTATATTTCTATCTTAAGCCATGCACCCTGACAGCTGTATGTCAGGGTGCAGAGGGGCTGAAAAACAGCCCGACGCCTTTATTAGTTGAACATTTGATGAACATTCCCAAAATAGCGGGCTTGTCAGAGGGAAGAAGGCTTGCGCCCGGACTTGGCAGCCCTATATAATTATCATAAATTCAAAAGTAAACGGGTGTTTATTTATGCAGGTCCTCAAGGATGAAATGAAAAAGAATATTCTGCGCTCTGCCCTGCTGGAATTCAAGCAGCATGGCTACAGGGACGCTTCCATGCGTCAAATCGCGCATACAGCAGGCATCACGCCAGGGAATATTTATCGGTATTTTGCCAGCAAGGAAACGATTCTCCATGAGCTCATCCAGCCCACCTACGAGAGATTCGTCGGATATGTGCTGGAGATCAGGCAGGATATGGACAATACCCACACCAAGGAAGCGGACAGCTCGCTGATTTATCTCCACAAGATACAGGGCACAATCGTGAAGCTGTTCAACCAGTCGAGTCCCGAGCTGTCCATTCTGCTGAACAGGAGCGAAGGCTCCAAGTATGAGAATGTGAAGCAGGAGCTGACGACGGTCATTTTCTCGATTCTGGAAAAGGCCTTTCACACGTTCCAGAACAGCGGAATCGCACGGCGCCAGGAGGAAGAGAATCAGGCAGCGCGGATGATAGCGGCGACCATTGTGGAGGGCATGTGCATTATTTTGCGGGATTATGAGGATGGGGATACGATTGAACGGCTGGTGGATGAGCTGATCCGCATCTACTTCGCGGGTATCGGCGACAAAATAAACAGAAGCTAGGATCTAATTTTTTTTGCTTCAATAATGAACGGCTGTTTACTATGGGTATTCGGGAGGAATTGCTGCTTATGCAAAAAATCATCAAATGGCGCTGGATTCTATTAATAGTCTGGCTCGCGGCCACTGTGCTGCTGACGGTATTTCAACCGGATGTAAATGCGATTTTGCAGGAAAGAGGGCAGGATCCGCTTGCCGACAACAGTCCCTCCAAGATGGCGGCTTCGATTCTGAAGGATATGACGGGTGCGACGGGCACGAGCAATATTGTCGTTTTTCATAACGAGAATAAACTTTCCGACGAGGATATGAAGGGCATTGAAGCGGGCATTGCCAACCTGAAGGCCCACCAGAAGGAGCTTGGATTCGATGAGCTGGTGGACCCCTTTTCGCTCCCTGAGGCGAAGTCATCGCTGATCTCCGGGGACGGGACGACGCTGATGGCCAGCTTCAGCCTGAACAAGGATGGCCGCGGGGTGGATTTGATCCAGGAGCAGTTCGATGCGGTGCTGAAGGACGTGAAGGTCCCGTATTATTTGAGCGGGGAGGACTTTATCCAGAACGATTATATTAAAGCCTCAACATCCGGAGTGGAGAAAAGCGCCATTCTGACGGTTATTTTCATTCTGGCCGTTCTCATTATTATGTTTCGCTCCATTATTATTCCGTTTGTATCGCTGGCGGCGGTCGGCTTCTCCTATTTGTGCTCCATGGGGATCGCCGCACAGGTCATTGATAAGCTGAATTTCCCCGTGACGAGCGTCACGCAGATGCTGCTTGTGCTCATTCTGTTCGGTATCGGAACGGATTACAATATTCTGCTGTTCAACCGGTTCAAGGAAGAGTTATCGCATGGCCGGACCATTGACGATGCCATTATCCACACGTACCGGACAGCAGGCAAAACGATTTTGTACAGCATTCTGACGGTGTTCATCGCTTTCGCGGCGCTGAGCTTCTCGAATTTTGGCATATACAAGTCTGCGAATGTGGTCGCCATCGGCACGGTCATCCTGCTGCTGGAAATTGTCACGCTGACTCCATTCCTGATGAAGACGCTGGGCACCAAATTGTTCTGGCCGTCGAAGAACGTGGCCGCAGGCCACAAGGAAAGCAAGTTCTGGGCGGGCCTTACGGCTATCTCCGTCAAGCATCCCATTGTCGTCACGGCTGTTATTCTCATCGCGATGATCCCGGCGGTGATGTTCAGCTCGCAGAAGCTGTCCTTTGACCAGCTGGGGGAGCTTGGAGACGGTTATCCGTCGACCAAGGGCTTCAGCATTGTAGCCGAGCATTTCAGCAGGGGGCAGGCGCTGCCGACAACGGTCGTGATCAAGGACGACAATGTGCTGAATACGAATGAATCGCTTGGCGTCATTGACAAGCTGACCGACAGGCTCAAGGGCATCGAGGGGATCAAGCAGGTGTCCAGCATCACGCAGCCGCAGGGCGAGGCGGTCGATGACTTCTATATCAGCACCCAGACGGAAAGCGTCACAGAGGGTATTGCGGCGTCCAGGGATGGTGTCGATCAGATCCAGGGCGGCCTGCAGCAAATGAACGACAGGCTGCAGAGTCCCGATTTTGCCAACGTCCAGCAGCTGGTATCGGGTACGGGGGAAGTGCAGCAGGGTTACACACAAATTACCGATGCGCTGAGCCAGGTATCCTCCGGCATCAGCCAGGGCGCGGATGGGGCAGTGGATCTCAAGGACGGGATTACCTCTTTGAAGGCCGGGCTGAAGACCGTCGCAGCGAACACCTCCAAGCTGTCCGGTGGGATGTCCGCGCTGCAAACCGGTTATACTTCTCTGGCAGACGGATACAAGAAGCTGGAAGGCCAGCTTCCCGGCATCCAGCAGGGGCTTGGCGGAATGAACGGGCTGATCGGCAGCCTTGGAACCAAATACAGCGAGCTGAGCGGAGATCAGGAATATATTACGCTGAAGAAGACGGGAACCGATCTGGAGACAGGCATCGCCCAGCTTAGCGGCGGTCTTCAGGAGCTGAACAGGAATGTTGTGAAATTGAACACCTCATTTGCCCAATCGGCGGGCGGGCTGAAGCAGATTGCTTCTGCGCAGTCGCAGATGGTGACGGGGCTGTCGGCTCTGGAGAGCGGCGCGGGCAAGCTGGCAACGGGTCTACAGGCAGGCAGCTCGGGAAGCAAGGAAATCGCCGTTAATATGAAGAAGCTGAACGCGGCTCTCGCAAGCATCAAGGACGGTCAGCAGCAGCTCAATACGGGACTGTCCCAGCTCTCGGGCGGCATGGCGCAGCTGAAGGACGGTCTCGGCCAAAGCGGCAGCGGCCTTGGTGATATCTCGGACGGCCTCGGCAAGACGGGCGAATTCCTGACGCAGCTGAAGTCGTCCAGGACATTCTTCATTCCGCGCGAGGCGCTGGAGAGCGCGGATTTCAATAAAGCGGTGGACAGCTTTATGTCCAAGGACCGTAAAACAACCAAGCTCATTGTCGTGCTGGACAATGATCCTTATTCTCCGGCAGCCATGGACACCATCGAGAAGATCAACAAGGAGTTGGTCGGGAGCCTGAGCGGAACGGCGCTTGCCGATGCCGAGTACGGGGCTGCCGGACCGAGCTCGACCACTTATGATACGAATAAGGTGCAGATCGAGAGCTTTAACGGCACAGCCATCATCGTCATTATCGGGGTGTTCCTCGTGCTGCTGCTGGTCATTCGCGCGATTCTGCCAACCATTTATATCATTTTGTCTCTGGTCGCTTCCTATTATGTTGCGATGACGGCCACCAATATTGTGACGCATTATATCATCGGCGCCGATGGCGTATCGTCCTTTGTTCCTTTCTTCTCCTTCATCATCATTATTGCGGTAGGTGTGGATTATAGTATCTTCCTGATGATGCGCTACAAGGAGGAGGGCGTGATGGAGCCAAGAGCGGCTATCGTGCAGGCAGCCAAGCATATTGGCGGAGTTATCATCTCGGCTATGATAATTCTTGGCGGAACCTTCGCGACGCTCATTCCATCGGGTCTTGTCCTGCTGGTGGAGCTGGCCAGTGCCGTCATTGTCGGTCTGATCGTGCTCTGTTATGTTTTTCTCCCTATGCTTCTGCCCGCGCTGCTTGTCCTTCCGGATGCCAAAAGCAGGAAAAAGGCCGCAAGCGAAGCCAGTCCACTTCATGCTGTAAGAGCGAAAACTGGAAATGGGTAGTATTGTCCCCTGCCCCCTGTTAGTGCTACAATAAGCAGCAACAGCATAAAAATCCACAGCATGCGTCGAGGCAGCTGTGGGAGAGGTTCTAGCAACACCCTCTATAAAAAACTAAGGGAACGGTACCTCCTTAGGTGCCGTTTTTTTATGCCGAAAATATTGATTCCCATTATATGCGATTCGAAGGAAGAAGCTGTATCGATGGAAAAGACCGGCCGGGAAAGGAGTAGATGCGGTACATGCGTCTCTATAAGCTTTTGCCCGGTAATGGCAGAATAGGAGAGGAAGATGATAATGAATGAGCAGAAAGCAGTTGTTGTTTTCAGCGGCGGGCAGGACAGCACGACCTGTCTGTATGATGCCATGAGGCGTTTCCGCGAGGTGGAGGTCGTGACCTTCAACTATGGGCAGCGCCATAAGCTTGAACTGGAAAGCGCAGCGCGTATTGCGTCTGATCTGGGCATCCGCCAGCATGTGCTGGACATGTCCTTGATCAATCAGCTGGCGCCGAATGCGCTGACAAGAGATGATATTGCCATTGACCAGAAGGAAGGAGAGCTTCCTTCGACCTTTGTGGACGGGCGGAATTTGCTGTTCCTGTCCTTCGCCGCAGTACTGGCCAAGCAGCAGGGTGCGCGCCATATTATAACCGGCGTCAGCCAGTCCGATTTCAGCGGTTATCCGGATTGCAGGGATGTGTTCATCAAATCGCTGAATGTGACCTTGAATCTCTCCATGAATTACGAATTCGTCATTGAAACGCCGCTCATGTGGCTGACAAAAGCGCAGACATGGCAGCTCGCGGATGACCTGGGCGTATTCGAGCAGGTGCGGAATAATACGTTAACCTGCTATAACGGCATTATCGCGGATGGCTGCGGAGAATGTCCGGCGTGCCTGCTGCGCGCCAATGGACTGCGGGAATATGAAGCGGCCAAAAGCGGGGGACGGCGCTTATGATTCAACAAATCTACCCGTCCACCCAGCATCCCTATCAGTACGAGCTTAACAAGGATATGCAGTTCGCCGCCGCCCATTATGTTCCGGGTCCGGGCGCGGGGCACTGCGGCAATATGCATGGCCATACGTATTTCGCCAATGTAACGATTGCCGGGAACGAGCTGGACGAGAACGGGTTTCTCGTCAACTTCTCGGATATCAAGAAGCTGATCCATGACCGTTTCGATCATTCTCTGCTCAATGAGCACACTGCATTATTCAGCGATCAGGACCCAGACCGGTATCCGACTACGGAAATCGTCGCCCGTACGATGTTTGAGCTTATTCAGGAATTTCTGGACCGTATGCCGTCGAAGCCGCGCTGCGTGCAGATTTTTTTGCGGGAGACGCCGACCAGCTACGTGGTGTTCCGTCCTGCAGCGGGAGGTTCCTATGGCTCCTAGCAAATTTCCCGTCATTGAAATATTCGGTCCGACCGTACAGGGAGAGGGAATGGTCATCGGCCAGAAAACGATGTTCGTGCGCATGGCCGGCTGCGACTACCGGTGCTCGTGGTGCGATTCCGCCTTTACCTGGGATGGCTCGGGCAAGGCGGAGATCCGCATGCTGAGCGCAGCGGAAATCGCCGCCGAGCTCGACAGCATTGCGGGCGACACCTACTCGCATGTAACGGTATCCGGAGGCAATCCGGCGCTGCTGCCTCATCTGAATGAGCTGATCGAGCTTCTGCACGGCAGCGGAATCGGAGTGGCGCTGGAGACTCAGGGAAGCATCTGGCAGGACTGGTTTCTGGACATTGACGAGCTGACGCTGTCGCCCAAACCGCCAAGCTCCGGCATGAAGACGGACTGGGATGTGCTGGATACGACTGTCGGCAAGCTCAGTGCTCAAGAGCGGAATTTCAGCTTGAAGGTCGTGGTGTTTGATGAAACGGATCTGCAGTATGCGATTTCCGCCCATCAGCGTTACAACGGGGTGCCTTTCTATGTGCAGGCGGGCAACGAGGATTTGAAGGAGCAGGATACATCACTCCTGCTGCAGGCGCTCCTGTCCAAGTATATGTGGCTGGTGGAGCAGGTTATGGCATCGGCGGAATTGACCAGGATTCGGGTGCTGCCGCAGCTGCATGCCTGGCTTTGGGGCAACAAGCGGGGATTTTAACCAAGAGGGGGAGAAATGAACGGATGACAAGAAGCAGCGAGGAATTGAAACGTGAGGGGATCAGCCTTCTTGGCAACCAGGGGACGCAGTATCCGTCCACCTATACGCCATCGATATTGGAGACCTTCGAGAACAAGCATCCCTACCGGGATTACAGGGTGAAATTCAACTGTCCGGAGTTCACGAGCCTGTGCCCGATAACGGGACAGCCTGACTTTGCAACCATCTATATCGCCTACATCCCCGATTTGAAAATGGTAGAGAGCAAGTCGCTCAAGCTGTACCTGTTCAGCTTCCGCAACCATGGCGATTTCCATGAAGACTGCATCAATATTATTATGAATGATCTTATCGAGCTGATGCAGCCGCGCTATATCGAGGTGTGGGGCAAATTCACGCCGCGGGGCGGAATTTCAATCGACCCTTACTGCAACTATGGCCGCCCGGGTACAAAATATGAAGGGATGGCGGAGCACCGCCTGCTCCAGCATGATCTGTATCCCGAGAAGGTGGACAACCGCTAGAAGCGGCATTCCGGCAGTCTGGGTATGCTCTGACTTCTGATGCAGCAGCGCTTCGGCAGCAGGTGCGCGTGCTGTGAATCTTTCTTGTCCGCAAACGTCAAACAGCCCGCATCCTTGCTATCAGGATGCGGGCTGTTTGTGATGCGCTTGTTCAGCTGACAAATGATCTATGAAGCGAAATATAGCCGGTCAGCCAACCTGTACGGGGAGCGATGAACCGGCATGATTCATGAATGACCCCCGCAAGATGCGGTTGCCAGCCGCATGGATGCCCGTGCAGACCAAAACCCCCGAAAGCAGCCGCTTAGGGAGTTTTGGTCTGCAACATTCAGCAGCGGGAAGGTTACATATACTCCGTCATGCCTTTTTCCCTCAGCATATCGACAATCTCTTTGACGGACTGGGCTCTATCCTTGGGGCAGATCAGCAGGGCGTCGCCCGTGTCGGCTATGATCAGTCCGTCGATCCCGATCGTTGTTATCAGCCGGCCATTGCCGTAAATAATGGAGTTGCGGGTATCGATGCCCAGGTAATTTGCCTTGACAATATTGCCATCGTCATCGGGAGGGAAGATGGCGCCCAGCGTATCCCAGCTGCCGATGTCATTCCAGCCGAAATTGCCTGATATCACAACCACGTCAGCGCTGCGCTCGAGGATGCCGTAATCGATTGAAATATTTTGCAGCGTCGGATAAATTTCATTGAGCAATGCCGTCAACTCTTCGCCGCCCGGATGATTGCGGAGCGGGAGCATGGAATTGAACAGACGGGGCAGAAACCGCTGAAAATGATCGATGATAACCGATGTTTTCCAGATGAACATGCCGCTGTTCCACAAATAATTGCCGGAAGAGAGATACGTCTGCGCTTTTTTGAAATTGGGCTTCTCCACAAATTCGCTGACCTCATGCACGGCGGCGGGAACGGTCATAAAAGGCTTGCTCTCGTAGCAGATATATCCGTATCCGGTGGAGGGAAAGGAAGGCTTGATGCCGATCGTAACAATCTTGTCTGTCTCCATGGCGACCGTGCAGGCTTCGTCCAGCGTCTGTCTGAACTGTGGATCATTGGTGATGTGATGGTCGGACGGCAGGACAACCATTAAGGAATCGCCATGCTGCTTCTCCAGGAAAAGAGCGGCATAGAGTATGCTCGCGGAGGTATTTCGGGCAACGGGCTCAATGAGAATATTGCTCTTCAGCACGCTGCTGTGCATAATGCTCTCCAATAATACCGACTGGGAGCGGTTCGTGACGATGACCGTATTTTCCTGAGGAATAATGCCCTTGAAGCGTTCAATTGTCTCATTGAGCATAATATCGTTGCCACTGATGTTCAGAAATTGCTTCGGTGTCTCCTGTCTGGACAGCGGCCAGAATCTCGTGCCGCCTCCGCCTGCCAGTATCGTGACGAACTTATCCATAATGAGTCACCAGATGGGCGATCGAGTAGGAGATAATACTTTCTGAGCCCTGGTTAAGATTCAGGCCGCTCTCGTGAATGCCGTCATAGCAGCCTCCTGTTTGCGGGTCGATCAGGGAGACATTGAGAGAATTGTGACCGAGATACCATTCATAGCACAAGGCCGCTTTTTTCGAATAGGAGGAATCCTCCAGGACGCCAGCCGCCTCCTTGCAGGCGAGCAGCATCTCGCAGGCTTCAATGGGCTGTTCGTCATAGGGAGCGGCTACTCCCTCGCGGAGCTGCCAGCCGTGACTGCCGATTGGTTTAAAATAGCCTTCCGGCGAGAAGGTGCGGGAGGACAGGAAGTCCAGGCTCTCCTTGGCCGTCTGCTTGAAATCGGCTCTGCCGCTGATACGGGCGGCTTTGAGCAGAGCCCAGGGCAGCATGGCATTGCCATAAGTCAGGCTGTCCTCGAACCAGTTCCAGCCGCCGCCTTTATTTTGCCGGAATTGGTCCTGCAGCCGCTCCGCCATTTCCTCAATAAGCTGGGCGATATCCGAGCTTGGCAGGAACGCCTTGGCTTCGCTGCTGTTCTCCGCATAAGGATATGGAAAGGAATAGGCACAGGCGCGCGGGGTCTCCAGCAGGAAGCTGAGTCCCACCATGGCATAGGCGCCGGCGCGGGGCGATCCGAGGGTGTGCACATGCGGCAGCGCCTGGTTGATCATGTAGCGGCAGGTGTTCTGCAGATTATCCGGTACGCAGGAATGCGATAGCGTGAAGCCAAGCGCCCACAAGGTTCTTCCCTGACAGTCCTCCGATCCCCTGTCCTCCGTGAAGGAGCGGTTATAATCCATGAAGTTGCGGAAGTTGCCGTCGGGGTTCTGGGCGTGGTGGATGAAGGAAATGTAGGTCTGGATCAAAGCCAGAGTCTGCGGATCCTTGTGTATGCTGTACATGAGAACAGCAGCAATCAGAGCTCTGGCATTGTCGTCCGTGGTGTAGCCTTTGGAACGGTCAGGGACGCCGAATTTGGTATGCTGGAAGATGCCCGTATCGTCGGTCAATCTGTTCATATACTGGGATTGCACTTGCGGTACGGTCTGTATATTCATCAAATCACACTCCTGTTGGATAGGGTTGCGGCGCTGGAAATGCTTTCCTCGAACAGCGCGGCATAACGTTTGGCGATTTCGCTCCACATCATCGTTGTCCCCAATTCAAGGGTGCGGGCTTCCATTTCGGTAATCAGGTCGGGATTTCCCAACAGCTGAAGGATGCAATCCTCCAGGGAGGCGGAGTCGTGGAAGCCGGCCAGGAGCCCTCTTCCGCCTGCAAGCATCTCCATGGCGTAGCGGTAAGGCGTGGAGACAATAACTCGTCCGTAACCGACTCCGTATGCCAATGTGCCGCTGACAGCCTGATCCTTCCCCAAATACGGCGTCATATAGATATCCGACATGACCAGGGACTGAATCACTTCCTCCTGTGTCAGCAATCTGTCGACGAACAGCACATTATTATTCAGCCCCAGCAATTCAACCAGTGCTGTCAGCTTCTGCCGGTATACTTCCCCGACTTCACGTTTCACCACGGGATGCGTCTTGCCCCAGATGATGTACAGGGATTCGGGATGCTTGGCGATTACACCCTGCATCGCTTCAATTCCATATTCAATCCCTTTCCCCGGACTGAGGAACCCGAAGGTAGAGAGAATTTTCCGGTCTGTGAATCCATACTGCGCTTTAAGCTCCAGTCTGGATTTTGTCTCGACATAAGGGACGCCATGATGAACAAATGCGATCTTATCCTTATCGATGCCATAAATCGTATGCAAATCATGTACGGTGGATTGGGCCATCGTGACGACCTTTACACTGGTTTCCGCAAGCTTTCTCATGATGAGGCGCTGTTTGCGGCTGGGCTCGGTGAGCACGGTATGAAAAACAACCAAATAGGGAATATTTAATCTCTCAACGAATGGGAGGAGGTATTCGCCGCTTTCCCCTCCGTATATGCCGAATTCATGCTGGATGACAAGCAGATTGGTATCGGAAAGGTTGAGGAGGTCGGCAGCCTCCAGATAATCCGGCAGGCAGTGCTGATCGATTTGATGAATGACTTGTTCGCCGTATAAATAAGACTCATTGTCGTTGACCGCAATGATGCGCGGACGGTTAAAGCCCTGGATTGCTGCGAATTGGTCCAGTAAGTCCTGTGTAAATGTGGCGATGCCGCATTCTCGCGGCAGGCTTGTGCCCAGAAATACCACATTTTTACTGTTGTTTTTGTTCATACAAGAGCCTCCCCTATTTTGTGATGCATTGAAATTGGAATAAAAAAAGAAAATAAAAAGGTTCTTTATTTTCTGAAAATGGCAGAGGTTATTTTGTTTAAATATTCGGAAAATTAAAGTGCCCATAGCTTTGGCCTATATTCAGAAGGGAAGAAAATCTTTTGCACCGAACCCGGTGATAGCCGTTTCTTCTTGAATAATTCTGAATATAAGGAAGTATAGGTTCCTTCATTATTTGCGCGAATATTTATTTAGCAAAGGGAGCAGGTGCTTTAATCGCTTCAACAAGCTGTAAAGCCGTCAAAGCAAGCCGCTTATTGCAAAATGAGCGCCGTAGAGTCAGTTTCCCTTCCTATAGCCTAACATGACCATTTTTTCTTGTCAAATTATTGACGGGCCTGTGCATTCCATATATATTGTTGTAGGAGGTGCTGGAATGCCAGCCATACGCAGCAATTTGAAGAGCGTCATGGAGAAACATGACCCTGATTTATCGATTCGCAAGCTTGCCAAGGATGTTAATTATCACTTTGATTCCATTCGCCGGATGTACAAGGATGAAATGGTTCAGTATCCCCGTGATCTGCTGCTGAGGCTATGTACGTACTTCAATGTCCCGCCAGGGCAGCTTATCGTCATCGAGGATTATGATCAAGGTAATGATCTTAGATATGACGGCGCTTCACATCAGGAGAAATTGAATGATCATTAACAAGATATGAATGATCACCGGGAGAATATGAATGATTATTAAAAAAACCAAGCCGGAAACCGCCAATCAGCTGTTAAAACAATTCTATGCCGCCCCGCGCGCCACAAAGGTCGAGAAGCTTATATTCTCGGGAGTCGGCGGGCGCGACGTGTATAATATTACAGCCCCGTTCCATTATGACGGGGAAGAAGTCATCATGGGCCGGGTCGAGGAGCGGGACAGCGAGTTCTCACAGGTTTTTTTCTTCACGCAGAGCGCGGATCATGTATGGAGTCCGAGGGCTCATACCCACACGTACAATTTGCAGGACCCCTGTGTGGCTCTCATCAAGGGTGAGCTGGTTTTCGGCGGCGTTGAATTGGTGACCGCCGCAGACAATCCGCGCCGGATTATCTCCTGGTGCACGCAATTTTACCGGGGCACCCATATCGATTCCCTCTGCCACTTCTCGTCCGGTCCAGCCAATATGAAGGATATCCGGCTGATTGAGCTGCTCGATGGACGTGTCGGCGTATTCACCAGACCTCAGGGAGCCAGAGGCGGAAGAGGGCAGATCGGCTTTACCATTATCAATTCTCTGGATGAGCTCAATGAGCAAACCTTCCACAATGCGGAGATTCTCCAGGATCAATTTGTCCCTGAGGAATGGGGAGGGGCGAATGAGGCTCATTTGCTCAAGAATGGGCTGGTAGGGGTGCTGGGGCATATTGCCTGTTTCGACGAGCAAAGCCATAAGCATTATTATTCCTGTGTGTTTGCCATGAATCCCCTCACCCTGGAGAAAACGCCTTTGAAAATTATTGCTGTAAGAGGCGATTTCCCCACCGGTCCTGGAAAACGTCCGGACCTGGAGGATGTAATCTTCAGCGGAGGGCTTGTAAGGCTGGGCAATGGCCGTGCCATGCTGTCCGTAGGCGTCAGCGATGCCGAAGCCTACCGGATCGAGATACCGGATCCCTTTGCCGAATACGAATAAGAGACCGGATGTCGACCGGTCTTGGATACATAAACCAGCAAAGAAGCGAGCCGCAAACCGGGAGCCCTGGGCGGCTCTTTTTGTGCGGGGTGACATAATTTGGACAAGTAAACGCATATTTTTCTCCATAAGCAGGACGTTTGCCGAGGACCAGGTGGTATGATGTAGATAAAGGCAATTTGTTAGTGGAATCATACATACTTTGAGGAGGATGTTTATTATGAGCGAACAGAACAAAGGGAAGTCGCTGCGCTTTGACTGGGCTTATCATTATGTCACGGTACCGCTCGCCTTGATTGTATTCGTCTGGTCCATCGTTTATCTGGTGCAGGCTTTTGTTCAGGAGGATGGGCAAATCCCGCTCGCTCTATTGCTGTTCCTGTTCGCTCTCTGTCTGCTGTTTGTGGTCTCGCGGATCCGACCGTATGCGACCAGGACGCAGGACCGGATCGTGCGCATGGAGGAGCAGTTCCGTCATTACCGTCTGACCGGACGGACGCTGGATGCCAGAATTAAGCTCGCCCAGATTATCGCGCTGCGCAATGCGGGCGATGATGAATTTCCAGCGCTGTGCGAACGGGCGGCAGCCGAGGGTCTGAAGCCGGCCGATATACACGCGGCGATCAAGAATTGGCGCGCGGATACGATGAGAATATAAAACAGGCAAAGCCATAACAATGTCCGCATCGCTTATAAATGGCGTATTTCAGGCCTCCCTTTTCAGGAAGGCCTTTTTAGATTATTTTCTGAAAATCTGTTAACAGAGTCCTCTTGCTTTTTTATCAATTGAGTAGTAAAGTGATGATAACATTACGGATGGGGGGAATGCGAAATACGTAATCATACTTTAGGGTCTTTAATCTGGGGACGTCTAACGCGTTTTACGAACCAAAGCAATCAGATGTCGAATGAATTTTTGAAACGTTTTGATTTAACGACCGCCCAGTTTGATGTGCTTATGCAAATTCGCATTTTTCAGCCGCTTAGTCAGATGGAATTAGCAGAGAAAGTGACGGTTACGCAGGGCGGCATTTCGCGTATGCTTGTACGTCTTGAGAAAGAAGGCTACATTGTACGCAAGCATGACTGGAAAACGAAGACAATCAGCCTTACTATGAAAGCCGAGTCTATCCTTGAACAAGCTTTTCCCGAGCAATCTGCCTTCCAGTCGTCTTTTTTTGACGATGTGCTGACCGAAGAAGAACAACAAACCCTGTATTCATTGATGACACGCGTCCATAAGCACAGCCAAAAGAAAGAAATACCGCCAGAGTAATTTTTTTTACCTTATCAGTTGACTAGTCAAGTTATAATTATTACCTTAAATGGAGAGGGAGAGAGCAGCATGGAAAAATTTCGTATTAATCCGGATAAAGGAATTGAATTCGGCTTATATTCGATTGGGGATCACCTGCCGAACCCGCATGCAGGCTTTATGATCAGCGCAGAACAGCGCATTCAGGAATTTATCGAGGCCAGCAAGCTGGCTGATGAGGCCGGGCTTGATGTATTTTCTGTCGGCGAAAGTCACCAGACGCATTTTACGACACAGGCGCACACGGTGCTTCTGGCAGCTATTGCCCAAGCAACAAAAAGAATCAAAATTGCCAGCTCGGCAACGGTCTTGAGTACGTCCGATCCCGTCCGTGTTTATGAAGATTTCGCTACGCTTGATCTAATTTCAAAGGGCCGTGCTGAAATTGTTGCCGGACGGGGTTCAAGGGTAGGGGTATACAGCCTGCTTGGTTACGATGTGAAGGATTACGAAGAATTATTTGAAGAAAAAATGGAGCTTCTGTTGAAGTTGAATAACGAAGAAACCATAACATGGGAAGGCCAATTCCGTGCTCCTCTAGCAAATGCGCCTATTTTTCCGCAGCCTCAAAATGGCCATATTCCCATTTGGCGTGCGGTAGGCGGTACGACAGCCAGTGCGATCAAAGCGGGATACACAGGAGTGCCCATTATGCTGGCGCAGCTTGGCGGTCCTGCATCCCATTCGAAAACCATTATTGATGCTTATCGTGAGACAGCTGCGAAGAGCGGCTTTGATCCGGCAGCCTTGCCTGTCGCAACCACGACTTTATTCTATACTGCGGAAAATTCACAGGATGCGGTTCGTGAGTACTATCCGCATTTGAATTCCGGTATGGAAGCCCTGCGCGGGGTCGGCTATCCCAAACAGCAATTCGCGCGGTCTACGGATTACCGCGATGTATTACTGCTTGGCAGCCCGCAGCAAATTATCGAGAAGCTGCTCTTTCAATATGAATTATTTGGCCACCAGCGTATTATGGCGCAAATCGATTTTGGCGGCGTGCCTTTCAATAAAATCGCTAAAAATATTGAGCTTATCGCTGCAGAAATCATGCCTGCCATCAAGAAGCATACAGCCAAAAAATAAGGGGTGTCCGAGATGAAGATAGTGGGAATTTCAGGCTCTATCGTAGGCTCTAAAACAAGAACGGCCATGGATTATGCGCTCCGTACAGCACGGGAAAAGCATGAGGATGCGGATATTACGCTGCTTGACCTTGCAGAGTACGATATCGTGTTCAGCGACGGACGCGATTACCGGGAATATGAAGGCGACACGAAGCTTGTAACGGAAACCATCATGGCTGCGGATGCCATTATTATTGGGACACCCACGTTCCAAGCATCCATTCCGGCAACGCTAAAAAATATTTTTGATCTATTGCCGGTCAGCGCTTTTCGGGATAAAGTGGTAAGCATGCTTGTTACAGCCGGAACGGCGAAGCATTATTTGATGGCTGAACAACAGTTAAAGCCCATCCTGGCGTATATGAAGGCGCATATTGTGCCCGCTTATGTTTTTATCGAGGAGAAGGATTTCAACCGGAAGGAAATTGTAAATGATGATGTTCTCTTTCGATTGGAGCGTTTAGCGGAAGATACCGTATTGTATACCGATGCATTTGCAAAGGTCCGGGAAGCGAAAGATGCGGAATATGATTTTTAAGCACCTGAATATTAAACACGCTTAATATTAAACACACAAAAACGCCAGAGGCAGCGGTTATGCACCGTCTGCTCCGGCGTTTTGTTTGCGTGCATTTCAAGCCCCGGGAATCAGCCCTTGACGGCTCCGGCTACGACGCCTTTGACAATATATTTCTGCAGGAAAATAAAGACGATGATGGACGGCAGCACGGCCATTACCATGGCGGTCATGGCATACTGCCAGTCGGACGTATACTGGCCGACGAAGGTATAGGCGGCAAGTGTCAGCGTCTTGGTGGACGGCGAGCCGTTAACCATGAGCAGCGGCAGCAGGAAATCGTTCCAGATCCACATTACGTCAATAATGATGATCGTCGTCGTCACCGATTTCAGCAGCGGGAAGATCACAAGAAAGAATAATCGCAAGCCCGATGCTCCGTCAATCGTGGCGCTCTCGTCGATTTCCTTGGGAATTCCTTTGACGAAGCCATGATAGATGAACAGCGCAAGCGGAGCTCCGAAGCCCCAGTACAGGATGCCGAGTCCCCATGTGCTGTCGGAAAGCTGAATCTTCCGGGCAAGCTGCAGGACGGTCAGCATAATGGACTGAAACGGAATGAGCATCGGCATAATACAGAGAAAATACACAATGCCGCTTAATCTTGATTTTGTCCGGGCCAGCTTGTAGGAGGCGACGGAAGCAAACAGAATAATTCCGGCCAGTCCAATCACGGTAATGACCAAATTGTTAAGAAATAACCGCGGGTAATTGATGAACTGCCACACGTAAGAGTAATTGTCGAACGCCAGATGCTTCGGCAGGGCAATGACATCGGTCATGACCTCGGAGAAGCTCTTCAGGGAGTTATTGATGGCCAGGAACAAGGGATAAAGGAACAAGAGGGACAGGATGATCATTCCGATCTCCAGCGTCCAGCGGCCGGCTTTGTTGGTTTTCATTTATGCCTCAACCTCCCTGCGTTTGAAAATAGCCAATTGGATAATCGTTACAATCAGGACCGCTACGAACAGGATCAGCGCTTTGGCCGTTCCATAGCCGTACAGATTGTTCTGGAAGGTATCCCGGTAAATATCGTATGCGATACTGTAGGTCGTGCCGCCCGGTCCTCCTCCGGTCAAGGAGAGAATGACGTCGAATACCTTGATGGAGTTGGTCAACGCCATGAACACGGAAATGGTAATGGATGGCGCGAGCAGGGGCAGCGTAATGCTGAAGAACCTTCGTACGGGACCCGCACCGTCGACGGTCGCGGCCTCCTTGAGATCGTCCGGTACGGACTGCAGCCCGGCAATATAGATAACCAGGTAGAAGCCGATGGACTGCCAGATGGACACGAACAGGACGGAGATGAAGGCAAGCCCGGGCTCCCCGAGCCAGCTGAGATTGAAGATGCCCCAGCCTGTGCTTGCGCCCAGCGATTCAAAGCCCTGCATGAAAATAAATTTCCATATGAAGCCGACAATAACCAGACTCAGGATATAGGGTACGAAGAAAGCGGCTCTGAGCCAGGATGTGCTTCTCAGCTTCATGTCCAGCAGAACGGCGAGCAGTATCGCCAGCACATTCACCAGAATAATGTACAGGACCGCATATTTTACTGTGAACCAGGCGGCGCTGGTAAAATTGGAATCCCCCATGAAGATTTGTTTGAAGTTGTCCAAGCCGATAAACGTCGGATGCTTGGAAATTCCGTTCCATTTGGTCAGGGAATAACGGATCGTCATGGCAAACGGAATATAGAATGCAACTGCGATGCATATAAGCACCGGAACTGTGAATATCCCGAATTCCAGCCTCTGGGACCACTTTTTCCCTAATCTCATTTTTTCTGATTTCATCCTTGTGCACCTCTTTTTTATGCTGCTGTCCTATTTGGAAGGGGCGCTTGCCCTTGGCCTACCCGGGAACTGCGAATGAGCTATAATAATTATAAACAGCTGGTCTTGGGCAAAAGAATGGATTTAAGAAAACAGTTAGGGGTAAAAAGGTGAACTGTACTCCGCCAAAGGGGATTGCTATATGGGTAGTATTGCAAGAAAAATGGCTTATTCCATAAGCATGCTGTTCGACAAGATTTCGCGAAGGCTGGTGAATAAGCTGATCCTGCTGTTTACCTCCATCATTATCCTTGTCGTGGCGTCGCTTACGGTCATTTCGTATCAGATGCTCCAGCGGGAATCCATTAAGAGCAGCATCGAGAGCACCTCCAACAACCTGATGCTCGTCAATCAGAATCTGGAGGATTACCTGGCCGGGATCGAGCAGCTGTCCCTGCCCCAAATCCGCTATGATGAAATAAACGGAGCGATTGTAAACGAAGCCCATGACTATGCCTCCAAGATGTATTTGGAGGATTATTTGAGAAGCTTGTATTATTCCCGCAATGACCTGGAAGCGATCTACCTGTATTTGATCGACCAGCATAAGTATTATTCCATCTCGCGGGAAAACTATAACATTATGGTCCGTGTGGGCGAGGATGCCGCGATTCCCGAACAGTCATGGTACAAGCAGGCTGTGGCAAGCCCGAAGAATGAGGCTTTTCAATCGCTTGCCCTGCCTGAAACCCAAACAGGCTATGCCGTAAATCGGGAAACCAGCTTCATGGCGTATCACCGGGTGCTGCGGTCGATTGCCACGCGGCAGCCCCAGGCGGTGCTTTCCTTTTATTTTAAATCCACCGGGATGGATGAGATTATGAAGGATATTCCGTTTAATGAGGGCGAGCATCTGATGTTTCTGGACCCGGATAACCATGCCTTCCATGTGGATAATCCCGCCTTTTATCAAGAGGTTCAGCGCTCCAGCTGGCTTGGCCGGGTCGGGGAGAGCAGGGCGGGCCAGCTGACATGGTCGGACGGAGACAGACGTTATCTGGTTGTTTATAATGTGGGCGAGCAGCAAAATTGGAAGCTTATAAAACCGATACCCTATGAGGAGATCTATGCCGCTGCGACAACCACGCGTAATCTGGGTTACGGGATCGGTCTGCTATTTCTGCTGGTATCGATCATTCTGGTCACGTTTCTCTCCAATGCCATCACCAAGCCGCTCAAGAAGCTGTCCCGCCAGATGAGCCTGTTCAGCAGCGGCAGCTTCGATGTGGAGGCCCAGGTGAAGGGGAGGGACGAAATTGCTTTCCTCACCCGGCATTTCAACGAAATGGTGAAGAATACCAACGATCTGATCAATGAACGGTACAAAATGAAGCTGGTGGAGAAGAACGCCATACTCAAGGCGCTGGAAGCGGAGATCAACCCGCATTTTCTCTATAATGCGCTGCAGGCGATCTCAACCAGAGCGCTGAAAAGCAGCGAATTCGAGATTGCCGATATGGTGGATGCGCTCGCTTTGACCCTGCGGTACTGCATCAGCGGCAAGGATATCGTCTATGCGAGGGAAGAGCTGAAGCATATCGAACGTTATCTGGTTCTGCAGAAAGCGAGATTCGGCAGCAGACTTCATGTCGAGATCCGGTGGGATCAATCCCTGATGGAGCTGCAAATTCCGAAGCTCTCCATCCAGACGCTGGTGGAGAACTCGATCAAGCATGCGGTTGAGCGGGTTTCGGGGACCGTGACCATCATCATCCAGGCGGAGGTGACACCGACCCATACCATTATTTCCGTGACGGATAATGGTCCGGGTATTCCGCCCGGGCGGCTGAAGCAGGTGCTGGGGTCATTCCAGAGCAGCTGGGAGGAGAGGGAGAACGACAATATCGGCCTTACGAATTTGAATACCCGCCTGAAGCTGCTTTATGGGGAAACGGCAGGTCTGGAGATCAGGACGAATAAAACCGGAACGGAAATGAGAATGGTAATAGAGGGAGGTGGCGGCAGCCGTGTACAGGGTGTTGATTATTGACGATGAGGAGCCGCTGCGCGAGGCTATCCGCATTTTGGGGGACTGGAAGAATCTTGGGGTCGAAGAAATACTGGAGGCCACGAATGGGAAGGACGGGCTTGCTCTCCTGGAGCAGCACCGGATTGACCTGGTTATGGTGGATATGAAAATGCCGGAAATGGACGGAGTCCGCTTTCTGCAAATTATTGAACGGGATTACCCGGATTTATTCGCCATTGTCATCAGCGGCTATAATGATTTTGAATATACGAGGCAGGCGATCCACGCCAAGGTCGTCGATTATTTGCTGAAGCCGGTTAACCGGGCGGATTTGAATGAGGCGCTTGGCAAGGCGATCGGCGTGCTTGCGGCCAAGCGGAAAACGCAGAGCGAATTTATTACGAAGAACATTACACTCAACATGTCGCTGCCCAAGCTGAAGGAGAAGATCTATCTCTCGATCATTGAGCGCAGCTTCAAGAAGCATACGAACGAAGCCTTCCTGCCTCTGATCGGAGCGGATGATGCCGGCGGCCGGTTCGGAGCGGTTGTGCTGCGGATTCTGAATCTGGAGCAAATTCTGGCAGGCAGGTTCAACGGCGATATCGGGCTGCTTCATTTTGCCGTGGCCAATGTCGTCGGCGATGTGGCGGGCGATTCCTTGCAGTGCTTCAGCTTCGCGAGCCCCAAGCAGGAGCGGGAAATGATCGCCGTCTATACGATGAAGGGCGGGTATCCGGAGGATGCCAGCTTCCGCAGCGCCCATCTGGCGAAGAAAACGGCAGCGGCGCTGCAGCAGCTGTTCGGCATGAGCGTGGCTGCAGCCATCGGCCCGGATGGCAGCGATGTGATGCATATCGCAGATTCATACGAATCCGCCAAGGCATCCATCAACGGAATTGATCTTCTAAAGCTGAATGGGACCGTTGTAGCGGGGGCGGCAGGCAAAATGGGGGGCGGCGAGAGCCATTCCATCATGAGCCGCATGCCTCTTATCCGGGGTGCGCTGGATGCGGGGAATTTCAATCATGCCCGCAATATGCTGAGCGACTTTACGAAGCAGATGCAGGCTTCCGGCGGGTTCACCTTAGGCGAGGCGGATCGCATCCTGCATGAATTCGTGCTGCTGCTGAGCGATCTGGCGCTGGAACGGGGAGCTGCTGCCAAACGCCGTCAGCCCGAAGGAGAGAATCCGCTCAGAAGCGCCGGAATCGGGACGGATTTCGTTAACTTCAGCGAATATGAAGCGGTGCTGAACCGGATTTTGTCCTATTACAGCGACGACATCCGCCATTCCATGGCCGCCGACCGGCCATTCGATATTGCCGAGATCAAGGCGTACATCGACCGTTTTTATTTTGAGGATATCAAGATCTCGATGTTTACGGAGAAATATTTCTTAAGCCGGGAGTATCTGATGAAGCTGTTCAAGCAGCAGTTCGGATTCGGCATTCATGAATATGTGCAGAAGATCAGAATGGATAAAGCCAAGGAGCTGCTGAGTGATCCTGGCCTGAAAATCCAGGAGATTTCCGAGATGCTGGGCTATAAGGACAAAAATTATTTCAGCAAGGCCTTCCGGAATTATTATCAATTTTCCCCGTCGGAATATCGTTCGAACGAAGAAGCGGATAAAAAGTAAACAGCGGCAGGACTCCACTTTTTTACCCTCAATTCATCACTTATCTGCATTCTTATCTCATTTTGATTTCTTTAGAATAAGCGGTGAAAGACGATAACACATCGAAAACGGGGGCTAAACCATGTCTAAGAAATTACTAGCGCTGTCCATCAGTATGGTGCTGCTGATCAGCGTGCTGGCGGCTTGCGGCAGCAATAATACGGCCAACAATGGCGGAGCGGCCAATAACGGCACGGAAGCCGGAGGCGGCAACGCTGCAGACGATTCCAAGCCGGTGACGATCAATATGTTCACGGCATCGCCGGAATATACCGATGCTTTTAACGCCTATATTGCGGAGTACAAGAAGGTCAAACCGAACGTCAAAATCAATCTGGAAATTATGCAGGCGGATTACAACACGGTTCTGAAATCCAAAATCGCCTCAGGCAGCACGCCGGATGTATTCCAGACGACGGCTGGCGGCGATATCGATACCTATGCGGAATACAGCGCCGATCTGACCAATGAGCCATTGGCTGCTGCGATGACCGATGCGGTGCGTGCAAACATGTCATCCACGGACGGCAAAGTGCTGGGGCTGCCGGTGAAGGGCAATTTGTTCACCTTGGTTTACAACAAGAAGCTTCTGGCTGATGCCGGTATTACAGAAGTGCCAAAAACAACTGCCGAAATGCAGGATGCGATCACCAAGCTGGAAGCAAAAGGCATTACGCCATTCGCTAACGCTTATAAAGAGTGGTGGGTCTGGAAGCATATTTTCCAGCACTATGTGGATGCTGCGGCAATGGATGCAGGCATGGATGCCAAGCAGCTTGTAGCTGATTTTATCGCGGGCAAAACAACGTTCAAAGACCATCCGGTGCTATACAGCAACTTCTTCGATTTCATCGATCTGACGGTCAAGCATGGCACCAACAAGCCGCTTGAGCGCGACAGCAATGCCGAAGTCAGCGACTTCGCTGCAGGCAAAGCCGCATTCATGACCGGCAAAGGCGCATGGGATGAGGAAGCGATCAAGAAAATCACCCCGGATATTCAAATCGGGATCATGGGTTACCCGGTCAGCGACAAGCCCGAACAATCGTTCATCATTACCGGTGCCGACCAGGCTCTGCGGATCAATAAAGATTCGCCTGTCGCAAAAGAAACAGTGGAATTCTTCAACTGGCTTTACACATCGGATTACGGGAAAAAATGGTTCTCCGACGTAGCGAAGGTGATACCTCCGATCAAGGATGCTCCAATACCGGATCTGGATATGCCGAAGCAAATGAATGAAATCTTGAAAACCGAAAAATCCGGCGATCTGTCGATCAACTACTCCCTGGATACCTTCCATCAGAAATTCGGGGAAATCATGCAAGCCTACATCGGCGGCAGCAAAACCAAGGATCAAGCCGTTGATGAGATCCAAAAAGCATGGATTCAATTGGGCTCAGCCCAGTAAACGTCTTCCTGGCCGGGCACGAATGCCGGCCGGGTAAGCGTATAACGATTCTACACTTCGTAGCTCAGCGCCTTTTATCAGGTGCTGGGCTACGTTTGATAAACGGCAGATTTACATGGGGAGGCCATGCTTGATGAATACCAATATTGAAGTGACGGAAAATGGACTATACCTGGTGCTTGAGGTGACGGAGCAGCTGGACGTGCGTCTGCTGCATTTTGGCAGCAGCCCTTATGATGCGTCCTCCATTGATGAATCGCAAAAGCCGGGTTTCCGGCTGATGGAGCTGCAGCTGACCGGCGAGGACCGGGCTGAATATCACGGCCGGACCCATCGTGCCTCTTATCCCGGGCTTCGCATGCAGTATGAGACACACCGCGATTACATCGGCGGACCGGGGCGGAAGCTGGAGATTGTGCTGAGAGACCCTGTAACTGCGTTGAAGGCTGAAGCGCATTTCCAGTTCTATAACGGCGTCTCCACTGTCCGGACATGGACGGTCCTGGTCAACGAGGGCGGCGGGCCTGCTGCTGTGGAGTATGTTTCATCCTTTGCACTGACTGGTCTTGATAAGGAGGGCACTCAGGACCGGGATGAGAAAATGCGGCTTACTGTGGCCCACAACGGCTGGCAGAGCGAGCTGCAGTGGCGCACTTACACGCTTCCGGAGCTTGGGATGTCGCATCTGATCGACCGCGGCACGAAGCGGCTGGCTTACAGCAATACCGGTTCATGGTCGGCGGCTGAGCATATCCCGATGGCTGTGCTGGAGAACAGGGAAGCGGGGAGGAGCCTGTTCTGGCAGATTGAGCACAACGGCTCCTGGCACTGGGAAATCGTGGACCAGTTCGACAGACTGACGGTTCTGGTCAGCGGTCCGACGGAGCATGACAACCATTGGTGGATCAAGCTTCAGCCAGGGCAGGAGTTTGTCTCGGTTCCGGTTGCGGTCGGCTCCGTACAGGGCGGATTTGAACAGGCGATCGGACAGCTGACTGCCTACAGGCGGAGAATACGCCGTCCCAATGACGATAACCGGCAGCTGCAGGTGATTTTCAATGACTATATGAACTGCTTATGGGGAGATCCGACGACTGCGAAGCTGCTTCCGCTCATTGACTCTGCCGCCGAAGTCGGCTGCGAATATTTCTGTATCGACGCGGGCTGGTATGCGGCGGGCGAGTGGTGGGACGGCGTCGGGGAATGGATGCCCTCGCCGGAACGGTTCCCCGAAGGCATCAAATATGTGCTTGATTATATCCGCGGCAAGGGCATGATTCCCGGCTTGTGGCTGGAGCTGGAGGTTATGGGCATCAACAGTCCGAAGCTGGCCGACGCCAATGACGGCTGGTTCTTCATGCGTCATGGTAAGCGGGTCAAGGACCGCAGCAGGTATCAGCTGGATTACCGGAATCCGGAGGTGATCGCGCATGCCAATGAAGTGGTCCGGCGGCTTGTCGAGGATTACGGGGTCGGCTACATCAAGATGGACTACAATATCAATGCCGGAATCGGAACGGAGACCGGAGCGGACAGCTTCGGCGATGGTCTGCTGCAGCATAACCGGGCTTATCTTGCCTGGCTGGACAGCATATTCGCCCGTTATCCCGAGCTCGTGATCGAGAACTGCTCCAGCGGCGGCATGCGGATGGATTATGCGATGCTCAGCCGGTACAGCATTCAATCCACCAGCGATCAGGAGGACTTCAGGAAATATGCGGCCATCGCAGCAGGGTCGCCGGCGGCGCTGACGCCCGAGCAATCCGCCATCTGGTCCTATCCGCTGCGGGAAGGCGATGATGAAGAGGTTATTTTCAACATGGTCAATGCGCTGCTGCTCCGCATCCATCAAAGCGGTCATCTGGCCGAATTAAGCCCAAGGCGGAGGGAACTGGTCAAGGAGGCGCTTGATTACTACAAGACGATCCGTCAGGATATTCCGGAAGCCTTGCCATTCTGGCCTCTGGGACTACCCGGGCACAAGGACGATTGGGTCAGCCTCGGACTCAAGGCGGATAGCCGGATTTATCTGGCAGTCTGGCGTCTTGGCGGCGATTCGACGCAGGTGCTGCTCCCCCTTCCCGGACTTCAGGGCCAAGAGCTTGAGGTGCGCTGCGCGTACCCGGCTGAGCATGATTGCAGCTGGAAATGGAGCGCCCGTGAAGCCCTGCTTAATATCCGGATGCCGGGTGCGGATACGGCGAGGCTGTTTGAAATTCATATCAAGACCCCGTAATGGGCGGCAAGGGAATTGCTGACTTACGTGGTGGCTGAGAGCCGAAATTTTTAATTGCATGCCGAAGGGCGTCTCCAGTAAGGAAATTCCTTCCTCCAGTTATTCCAACCGTAGGAGTTGACTCTGCAAGCAGGAAAAACCTTGCTGCATTACTGATTTGACTCCTGCCAGGCCCAAGCAGAGCCTCTAATAAGGAAATTCCTTTTTACAGCCATTCCGGCATGGCGAGCAGGTCTGCAGGCAGGAAAAACCTTGCTGGAGAGTTGGGCTTGATCGTCAGGTTCAAACAGAACCTCCAGCCTTGAACGCAAGGGCAGCTTAACGGCTGTCCTTTTTGCTGTTTAAAAAAAGATTTGTAATGGGAACATGTGTTTGCTATTATGGTATAGGGTGCTTGAGGGGAAAGTCTGTATCGGAGCTGCGCTATGGCTTTCTTTTTCCAATACATAGACTTGTATGAAACTAACCTGTAAACTTACTGTGTATGTCTATTGTTATTTCCGAAAAGGGGTGAACGCCTTGTCTTTTGTGACACGGCTGCAGTGGTTTTTTAAAACAAGATGGACCAGCTATGCGATTGCCATCGGCCTGATGACAGCTGTCAGCCTGCTGACAACCATACCGCCCAAGATGATTGGGAATACCATCGATCATATCCGTCAGGAGAATCTGACCTCGGCAGGCCTTAACCAGACGGTTTTGCTGCTTGTCGGACTCGCCTTGCTCTTATACGGCATGGTATACATATGGATTACTACCTTGTTCGGCAATTCGGCGCTCATCGAGAAGCTGCTGCGCGGGCGGCTTCTGGCCCATTTGACGAAAATGACGCCGGCCTTCTTCCAGCGCAACAGCACCGGACAGCTGATGGCGCTTGCGACCAACGACATTCTCGCGATCGGCCAAACATCGGGTTACGGTGTCATGACGCTTGTGAACACCTTGGTAGGCGCTTCTGTCGTTATCGTGACCATGATCTCCTTTATCAGCTTCAAATTAATGCTTGCGGCGCTCATTCCGCTGCCTTTTCTTGTGGTCGTGATCAGCTCGCTCGGGAAGAAGGTAAGAACCCGGTTTCTTGAGGCGCAGGCCTCCTTCGGCAAAATGAACGAGCATGCGCTGGAGTCCATCTCCGGCATTCGCGTCATCCGCTCCTATGTGCAGGAAGACCACGATCTGAATGCCTTCGATACGATGACCTCCGAGGTCAGGGACAAGAACAAGCGGGTATCCATCCTTAATGCGCTCTTTCAGCCGCTGATTTCGCTGATTGTCGGCGTCAGCTATTCCATTGGCATCGGTTACGGCTCCTATCTTGTTTTTGAAGGCGAAATTTCATTGGGCCAATTGATTTCATTCAATATTTATCTGGGCATGCTCATCTGGCCGATGATCTCATTCGGAGAATTTATTAACGTCCTGCAGCGCGGCAGCGCTTCGGCGGACCGCGTGGAAACCGCGCTGGCGCAGAAAGCGGATTTGCAGGATCCGGAAGCTCCGGTGGCTCTGGCTATCCCGTCCCGGATCGAAATGAGAGGTCTCAGCTTCACCTATCCAACAGCCAACCATGCAAGTCTCAGCAATATTTCCTTCCGGCTGGAACGGGGGGAGACGCTGGGGATTGTAGGGAAGACCGGCAGCGGGAAAAGTACGCTGCTCAAGCAGCTGCTCCGTCAATATCCCGTGGATGACGCCCGGCTGTTCATCTCGGATATTCCCGTCGAACAGATCGCCCTGGAACAAATGAAGTCCTGGGTTGCCTACGTACCGCAGGAGCATCTGCTGCTGTCCAAGTCCATCCAGGAGAACATCGCCCTGGGCAAACCGGATGCGGCGCTTGCAGAAGTGGAGAGAGCGGTTGAAATGGCCTCCTTCACTTCCGATATCGCCCAGATGCCGGAGGGTCTCGGCACCATAGTTGGGGAGAATGGCGTGATGCTTTCCGGCGGCCAGAAGCAGCGGCTTGCAATTGCCCGGGCGCTGCTCGTCGATTCGGAGATTCTGCTGCTTGATGATTCATTATCGGCGGTGGATGCCCGGACGGAGAACCGCATTCTTCATCATATCCGCAAGGCGCGCGCAGGCCGGACCACGATCATTACGACTCACCGGCTGTCTGCCGTCAGTCATGCCAACTGGATTCTGGTACTGGAGGACGGAAGGATACTGGAGGAAGGCACGCATCAGGAATTGATGCTGCTTGGCGGCTGGTACAAAGAGCAGTGGGAGCGTCAGCAGATGGAAGCCAGCCTGGAAGAGTAAGATAAACGATAAGCAGCGTATCAGGCTGAGATTGGAGATATGCTTCACGGCTGGACGGTTTATAACCTTGCGGTCAGGCGTCCAGGGAAGCTTGCACAAAAAAGCTCAGGAGGGCTATTTGAATGTCCAAACCATCTACAACGAGACGACTATTCGCGTATGCGCTCGTTTATAAATTCAGAATTATCGGCGCTTTGCTCATTTTATGCTGTTCCGTAGGCGCTGAGCTCGGCGGACCTTTCATTACGAAGACTATTATTGATAAATATCTCACCCCCGGCACAGAAGATCTGAGATCCGTACTTCTGCTCCTTGGGGGTTATATGGGACTGCTGCTCATCGCCAGCGTCGGCAATTTCTCGCAGGCTTATATCCTGCAGGCGACGGCGCTGCAAATTATCAAAAATATGCGCATGGATCTGATGCGGCATATCCAGCGGATTCCCTTGCGCTTTTACGATAATACGCCAATCGGGCAGGTTGTATCGAGAATAGCCAATGACACGGAGGCTATCCGCGATTTGTTCATGAGCTTCATGGCCACCTTTGTCGTAAGCATGGTGCAGCTGACAGGGATTTTCGTAGCCTTGTTCATATTGGATGCGCGCCTGGCGCTGTACTGCCTGCTCCTGCCGCCGATCTTTGTGGTCATCATGATTGTTCATTTGAAATATTCCAAAATTTTTATCACGATTATGCGGGCCCGTCTCAGCGATATGAATGCCATGATTAACGAATCCATCGTCGTTATGCCGATTATCCAGGCTTTTCGCCGCGAGAAAGTGACCCTTGAGGAATTCGAGGAGCTTAATGAAGACCGCTATGTGAACCAGATCAAGCAGTTCCGGATTTTTTCCCTGTCTTCACGGAATATCGTGGGTACGATCGGCAGTCTGGTAACCGCGCTGGTGATTTATTACTTTGGCCGCGATGCCCTGCAGGCTACAATTGCCTTTGGTGTGTTCTATGCATTTATCGATTATTTGGGACGGATTTTTCAGCCGATCATCGGGATTTTCGATCAGTTGACGAATGCGCAGCGGGCCTTTGTTTCCGCCGATAAAGTATTTGCGATTATGGATCTGGAGGGCATGGAGGTAGAGAAGACCGCTGACGTAAGCCGTCCGGAGGGCGTGGTGAAGTTCGATAACGTGACCTTTGCCTACAAAGAAGGGGAAGATGTGCTGAAGCAAATTTCCTTCGAGGCCCGAAAAGGAGAGACGGTGGCGCTTGTCGGCCATACCGGCTCAGGCAAGAGCTCCATTATCAACCTGCTTCTGGGCTTCTATGAACCCGGACATGGTCTTATTACCGTCGATGGACGCGATATCACGACGTTCTCCAAGCAGGCGCTGCGCAAGCATATGGGGATTGTTCTGCAGGATCCGTACTTGTTCGCAGGGGATATCAAATTCAATGTCAGTCTCTATAATGAGGAAATTTCACTTGACCAGGTGAAGAGCGCGCTGCGAGATGTGGGGGCGGCGCCTTTTATCGAGCAGCTGCCTCACGGTTATGACGAGCAGGTGGTAGAGCGGGGAAGCACGCTGTCCTCCGGACAGCGTCAGCTGATCTCTTTTGCCAGGGCGCTCGCATTCGATCCTGCCATTCTGATTCTGGATGAAGCGACAGCCAGTATCGACAGCGAGACCGAGGGTCTTATCCAGCGGGCGTTGAAGGTGGTCAGTGAAGGGCGGACAACCTTGATCATTGCCCACAGGCTGTCAACGATTCGCGAGGCCGATCAAATTCTGGTGCTGCACCGCGGCGAAATTGTCGAGAGGGGCAACCACGATGAGCTGATGGCGCTCGGAGGCCGCTATTTCAAAATGTATCAGCTGCAAAAAGGGGAGAAGGCCTCTTAGCCCGGTCAGGATGGCAGAGTCTTACGGCGGGTATCCGCTTGTCCCCTTTAGCTATTTGACTTGATCGGAGTAAGAATGTATAAGGTCTCCGGGCTATTATCAGGCTGAATGATTATAGGGTTCCACCTCCCGGAGAACTTTACCATTACCTGGCGGCTGCCCATCGACCGCAGGATATCCATCATATACTTGCCATTAAAAAATATGGTGATCTCGTCGCCATTCAGCGCATTCACAATAAGCTCTTCACTGACATCGCCGATTTCCGTCGTTTTGGAGAAGAGCAGTATTGTGTTTTGTCTTATAGTGGACAATCTGACGACATGGCTCTTATCTGCGAGCAGACAAACACGCTCCAGGGCCTGCAGAAACAAGGCGGAATTCACCATCATAACCGTGGTGACTACCTTGCTGACCAGATTAGCCGGTATGGGATATTTCCCGTCTAGGAGAGAAGACTTCATTTGCAGGTTATGGGTTCTGAAGAGAATGCTTCGATCTCCAACGCTGATATCTGTCCTTGACTGCTCATCCTGCAGCAATTTCGAATAATCCAGCAAATGTTTCCCGGGGATTACGATGGATACAGAATCCTTGATCAGGGATGCTGAAGCCGCATTCGTCACCTGCGAAGCAAGCCGTACGCCATCAGTAGCCAACAGCCGCAGCTGCTCCCCTTCGACTGTAAAAGACACGCCTGTCAGGATAGGCCTGAATTCCGAAGCGGAGACAGCGAAGGCAACCTGCTTAATAAGCCTCGTCAGAACAGAACTTTGCAAACTGATATTATTGGACCGGCTGTCACCTGCCATACGCGGATATTCCTCGGCGTTCATGCCGGACAAATGATAGACCGAAGTATCCGAGCGGATACTGACGATCAGGCTGTCATCGCACTCCATTGTGACCATGGAAGATGGGCAATGCCGGATAATATCTATAAAATAAAGTGCGGGGATGACGACGCTTCCGCCCAACTCAACGATAATCCGATTGTCATCCGCTGGCAGCTCATACTGCAGCATCATACTGGTATTGCTGGCACTGAGCCGTAATCTCTGTGAATCGGCTTGCAGCAGTATTCCGGACAGCAAGGGGATTATGCTCCTGGACGATACTGCAGGAGCAACATGATGTAATGCATGAAGTAATAACTTCTGACTCACCTTAACCAGCAAGCGGAATCACTCCTCCCTCACTTCTTTCTCATGAAAATGAGCTTCCAGAATTTCACGAAGCAGTTCGGATCTCGACTTATCCAGCTCGCTGCATTGGTTTTCAATCTCCTGCCATGCTTCTTTAGACAGGGTTAGGGAGATTTTTTTGGTTTCGCCGATTGCCTTTCTTCCGGCACCTTCCCGGGGACCTCCTCTGGGAAACATCATGGATAACTGGCCTTCTTGACGGGGAACGCCCAGCTTCACTTTCTTTGTTGTCATCAGCAATACATCCTCTTATTGAAATAGGTAACCTTAATCAATGTTAGTATAAATTAACCTTACCATATATTCTCTTCCATTGACAATAGGGCAGCCTCCTTCTGTAATATAAGGACAGATATCCTTTCTAGGGAGGTACAGACTTGGAGCTATTCACGCAGCGCGTCATTGAGATAATTAAAAGCATCCCGGCAGGATACGTCATGAGCTATGGGCAAATCGCGGAAGCAGCCGGAAGCCCGAGAGGAGCGAGGCAGGTCGTGCGAATTCTGCATTCTATGAGCAAAGCACATGAGCTGCCATGGCACAGAGTTGTCAACAGACTGGGGGAAATTGCTGTACAGCAGGATGAATCCCGTTTTCTGCAAAAGCTGTATTTGCAGGAAGAAGGCGTTCCCTTCGATGGCGAGGGACGGGTTCGACTGGAGATCTGCCGGCATTACCCCGTTGAGGGTCACGAAGAACCGGAGTTGCCACCAGATTAACAATCGAAGAATCAGCGTCTGTTCAGCATTTGAGAAATTCATGGTACACTAATCATACCAAGTATGGAAATCAGTAGTACTATATAAAATAGGCTCATTTTGATAACATGGCTGATAGTGGTGGAACAAGCGGTTCGATTGAAGGGAGTGGACAAGATGCGCATGAAGGAAGACAGTAGGGGGGCGACGGATGGAATTGCGGCAACCCTGCATGCGATCGGCGGCAAGTGGAAGCCGCTGATTTTATTTATTTTGCTGAATCAGGGGACCAAGCGGTTTGGAGAGCTGAGACGCCTGCTTCCTAAGGTTACACAGGGGATGCTGACCAGCCAGCTGCGGGAATTGGAGGCGGATGGGCTTGTCGAACGGCAGATTTATCCGGAAATTCCGCCAAAGGTCGAATACTCCCTCTCTGCGCATGGACGAACCCTTGGCTCAGTTCTGACGGATATGTGCGGTTGGGGTTATGATCATCTGGATTTCATACAATCCAATCCGGTAGCGAAAGACAATAAATCGTAATTATTTAATAAGCACCTTTCGTCTGTTTTGCTTTAATCGGGAACGAATCCCAATAAGAACCTTTTGTCCCCTCATCTGGAGAGCGGAACAAGAGGTTATTTGTTTTTTCATCCGTATCAGCGGGAAGTACGGCGCACGAAAGGACAATCTTGAACGCTGGCAGGGCTTGCGAAAGGAATTCGTTCAGCATGCCTAATGACTTAAGTATTCCTGGCATATAATAACGGTAGAACCATTCGCGATGATTACAAATCCCTGAAAAAGTTTACAAAGCAATGATAGTGCATTAATACGGCTATGAATATGGCGGTGTATCATTAATGATTAATGACTTGGATGAGGGGTTTATATATGACAGGTGACCAAATTTCACAATTCGAGAAGAAAATTATTATTCGGACGATTGAGCGCGAGGATTTTGGAAAAATCATTGAGCTGCAAAATATTTGTTTTCCAGGTATGTCTCCATGGAAGCTTGACCAGTTGGAAAGCCACAAGAAGATATTCCCTGAGGGGCAGCTGTGCGTGGAACTGGATGGCGAAATTATCGGATCCTGCTCGAGCCTGATCGTCAATTTCGATGACTATCTGGAACAGCACACCTACTCGGAAATTACCGATAACGGCTATATTCGCAACCATAATCCGCGCGGCGAAAGCTTGTACGGGATGGAGGTTATGGTCCATCCGAGCTTCCGCCGCATGAAGATTGGCCGCCGTCTCTACGAAGCCCGAAAGCAGCTTGCTGAGCAGCTGAATCTGAAAAGTATTATTGTCGGCGGACGCATTCCCGGTTATCATAAATATAGTGATCAAATGTCGCCAAGAGCCTATGCGGAAGAGGTGCTGCAGCAAAATATTTATGATCCGGTGCTGACCTTCCAAATGATGAACGGCTTTACGCTGAAGCGGATTATTACGAATTATCTATCGGATGATGAGGATTCGATGAATTACGCCGCTTTGCTGGAATGGAACAATATTGATTACAAACCGAGCGCCAACAAAATCCACTACAAGCTGTCGTTTCCCGTCCGTATCTGCGTCGTTCAATATATGATGAAGAAGATCGACTCTTTCGACGAGTTCGCTACACAGTGTGAGCATTATGTGGATGTCGCTTCCGACTATAAGTCGGATTTTGCCGTATTTCCGGAAAATTTCACCATGCAGCTGCTATCCTTTCTTGAAGAGCGGTCCCCGAGCCTTGCCATCCGCAAGCTCAGCACCTACACGGAGCAGTATGTGGAGCTGTTCTCGGAGCTTGCCGTGAAATATAATGTGAATATTATTGGCGGCTCGCACTTCATCGAACAGAATAACCGGATTTATACGGTTGCCCATTTGTTCCGCCGGGATGGAACGATCGCCCAGCAGTATAAGCTTCATATATCGCCCAATGAGCGCAGATGGTGGGGCATCAACGGCGGTTCCGTTCTGGAAGTGTTCGATACGGACTGCGGGAAAATATCGATCCAGCTGAGCAGCGATATTGAGTACCCGGAAATATCGCGCATCGTCGCTGAAGAAGGGGCGCAGATTATTTTTGTTCCCTTCTGCGCGGAAGACCGGCAAACCTTTCTGCGGGTCAAATACTGCGCCCAGGCGCGCGCGATTGAGAATCAGGTCTTCACCGTCACCTCAGGCACGGTGGGCAACCTGACCCATGTCGATAATGTCGATATTCAGTATGCACAGTCCGGTGTATATACGCCGGCAGACTTCTCGTTCCCGCCGGATGGCATTGCGGGTGAATGCAGCGAAAACACGGAAACGGTCATTATGGCCGAGGTAGATATGGAAACTTTGCAGCGTTTTCGCAAATCCAAGGATGTACTGACGTTCAGGGACCGCCGTACAGATATTTATTCCTTGCAGATTCGTTCCTGAAGCTACGGAGGTGGACATGGAGAACCTGACAATCGCAGCCGTTCAGTATGATCTGACAGATATCCAATCTGAGGAACAATTCTGGACGGGACTGCAGGCAAAAATTACACATGCCGCCCTGCAAGGCGCCGACATGATAATTTTTCCCGAGTATGTAACCGCCCATCTGCTGGGCATTGTACCGGAACTTACGCATCTGGAAGCATGCGAATATCTGGACTCCTTCACCGAGAAATATGTGGAGTTTTTTCAAGGTTTAAGCCGGGAGCAGCAAATCGTCATTCTCGGAGGCACGCATATATGCCGGGAGGAGGAAGGGTTCGTCAATAAGGCGTTCATCTTCTTCCCGGACGGACGGATTGAAATGCAGGATAAGCTGCATCTGACCCCGGAGGAGCAGAACCGCTGGCCGCTGCTCAAAGGCGAGGACCTGGTAGTGTTCGAGACCGATTGGGGCAAGGCGGCTATTCTGATTTGCTACGATATTGAATTTCCCGAGCTGTCCCGGATTGCAGCCGAAAGAGGCGCGGATTTGATCCTTTGCCCATCCTACACGGACAATGCCTTCGGCTACTACCGCGTCCGTCACTGCTGCCAGGCACGGGCCGTTGAGAATCAGCTCTTCGTTGTGTTAAGCGGCATCGTGGGTGTGCTCACGGAGGGACGCCCCCAGATTGATACGGGATTTTCCCAGGCGGGTTTGTTCACGCCCTGTGATTTTCCCTTCACGGAAGAAGGCGTTGCTGCGGTCGGGGAAATGAATCAGGATTCCGTCGTGCTGGCCAATGCCGATTTTGCCAAGCTGCGCGATAATCGGATTCGCGGTGCGGTCGCTCCTTATCAGGACCGCAGGCCGGAGCTTTATGCGGAGCTCAGAAAGGGACATTCGGTAAGCACGATACCTTTGACCTCAGGCTGAAAATAGAACCTCTATATCAAAAAGAAACGGCCTCCCGACCGTTTCTTTTTGTTTCCTTACAGGGCAACCGGGATGTGCAAATCGCCAAGTGTGAGAAATATCGATCGTTTTGTTGAAGCCAAATCGGATATACAGGTTTATAATAGGAATAGATAGGCGATTGATCCAAAGTACGATTCTAATTCTGGGAGGCGTTCACGCATGTTGAAGCGAAGGATAGGCCGTTTGGGTTATGAAGGATCTGTGGTCATGTTTGGTGCCGCGAGCTTGGGGAATGTCACACAGGAAGAGGCGGATGAGTCGATTTCGTTTGCACGGGCGCATGGCGTCAATCATTTTGACACGGCGGCAAGCTATGGCGATGCGGAGCTAAGAATGGGACCGATCATCAGCGGCATCCGCAGCGATATTTTCCTTGCCACGAAAACCGGCGAGCGCACGAAGGCCAAAGCGAAGGAAGAGATCTACCGTTCCCTGGAGCGTATGAAGGTGGATTCCGTCGATCTGCTTCAGCTGCATGCTGTAGGCACGATTGAGGAGCTGGACCGCTGCACGGAAAAGGGAGGCGCGCTTGAAGCCGCTCTGGAAGCCAAGGATGAAGGCATTGTAAAAAATATCGGAATTACAGGTCACGGACATCAGGCGCCTGCTACTCATTTGGAAGCGCTTAGAAGGTTCCCGTTCGCAACGGTTCTGCTTCCGCTTAATTATTATATGTATTCTTTGCCGGAGTACCGCGCAGATTTTGACGCTCTGATGGAAGAGGCGGGCAAACAGGATGCAGCCGTCCGTGTGATCAAAGCTGTTGCGAAGGCTCCTTGGGGCGAAAATCAGAAGCGCAATTATGCGACCTGGTATGAGCCTTTCGACCAGCAGGAGGTTATCGATGCCTGCGTGCACTTTGTGCTCTCTTTTCCCGGTATCGCGGGATTTGCCAGTGCAGGTGACATTCACCTGTTCCCCAAAATCGTTGATGCCGTAGAGCGCTTCGGCTCCATGAACGATGAAGAGGCAGCGCGGATTCTTAGTGCCATCAGCGGTTATACCTCTGTGTTCGAGTCGCCGACATCAATTGCTTAAAGCGTAGAACATGGGGATGACAATGGAAGACGAGAGGAGAAAGAGCATGCCGCAGCAGAAATTGGAGGCCTTGCAGGCCAAGCTTCGCGAGATGGAGAGTGTCGTGGTCGCTTTCTCCGGCGGAGTGGACAGTACGTTCCTGCTCAAGGTAGCACTGGATGAGCTGGGTGCGGACAACGTTCTGGCGGTTACGGCCGATTCGGAGACATACCCTTCATCGGAGCTGCTTGAAGCGAAGAAGCTCGCCGAGCAGATGGGCGCTCCGCATCAGGTGATCGAGACCTCGGAGCTTGAAATACCCGGCTACAGCGAGAATACGGCGAACCGCTGTTATTTTTGCAAGAAGAGTTTATTTGAGCACTTAATGCCGATTCTGGCTGAGAAGGGTTACAAAAATATGGTGTTCGGCCTGATTGCGGATGATATGAGCGAACACCGGCCCGGCGTCAAAGCAGCACAAGAGCATGGGGTCAGAGGACCGCTTGCCGAAGTGAACCTGTATAAAGAAGAGATCAGAGCCCTGTCCAAGGATCTTGGCCTGGATACCTGGGATAAGCCTTCCTTTGCCTGCCTGTCCTCCCGGATTGCTTACGGGGAAATGATTACGCAGGCGAAGCTGACGAAGATCGACAAAGCGGAGGCTTTTATCAAATCGCTGGGCATTCGTCAGGTCCGGGTGCGGACGCATGGGGAAATCGCCAGAATTGAAGTGGAGACGGCGCAAATGCCGATTGTGGTCAGCCACTTCGAGCAGATCGCAACAACGCTGAAATCGTATGGTTACGGCTATGTCACGCTGGATCTGGTCGGCTACCGCAGCGGAAGTATGAATCAGGCGCTGAAGGTAGGAGCGGGAGCAGAGTAACTGCACGGGTAACTGGTATTGGATCAAATTGGGGCCGGGATCATCCTGGCAGGAGGATAAAATGGACAGCAAGAATCAATTCGAAGACCTTGGTTTCAGCAAGGTGGATTACGCCAGAGAAGAAAGAACGGGCTTTCCGGAGGTGATATTCGGCAAAGGCAAAACCGTTGACCAGGTACGCCAAATCGTGGAGCGTTTGATGAATGCCCACGGCAAGGCGCTGGTAACGCTGGCTACGGAAGAAATGGCGCTTGCCGTGCAGGAGGATTTTCCGGAGGCCGTATATAATCCGACATCCCGCCTGATTACATTGGGGGAGCCTTCTGTGCGTTTTGCAGGGAAGGTTCTTGTTCTCTGTGCAGGCACGTCCGATCTGCCTGTGGCCGAGGAGGCGGCAGGCACAGCCCGGTGGATGGGCTGCGAGGTGGAGAAAATTTATGACGTCGGCGTTGCCGGCATTGACCGTCTGCTTGCCTATCGCGACAAGCTTCAGGAAGCCAATGTGCTGATTGTGGTGGCAGGCATGGAGGGCGCCCTTGCAAGTGTCGTTGGCGGTATGGTCCGTCGACCGGTCGTTGCCGTTCCAACCTCCGTGGGGTACGGGGCTCATTTTCAGGGGCTAACCCCGCTGTTGTCGATGCTGACCTCCTGCGCGGCGGGAGTCACCGTGGTCAATATTGATAACGGCTTCGGAGCAGGCTATCAGGCTGCTATTATTCAGCAATTGGTGACGGAGGCGGGAGCACGGTGAAGGTACTTTACTTGGATTGCATCTCCGGTATTGCCGGAGATATGGCGTTGGCGGCATTAATTGACCTTGGTGCGGATCTTTCCTATATTGAAAGCCATCTAAAAGCGCTTCCGATTGATCCGTTCAGCATTGCCGTCGATCCCGTTATCAAAAAGGGGATTTCGGCGAAAAAGCTGCGTCTGCATATTGGCGGCGGGCACAGCCATGACGAGGGCCACAGTCACATACATACGCACGATGGCGGGCACAGCCATGATGATGGCCACACTCATAGTCACGCGCTTACTCATGATGACGGCCATAGCCATAGTCACGCGCATACTCATGATGACGGCCATAGCCATAGTCACGCGCATACTCATGATGACGGCCATAGCCATAGTCACGCGCATACGCACGATGACGGCCACAGCCATAGTCACGCGCATACCCACGATGACGGCCACAGCCATAGTCACGCGCATACACATGATGACGGCCACAGCCATAGTCACGCGCATACACATGATGACGGCCATAACCATAGTCACGCGCATACACATGATGACGGCCATAGCCATAGTCACGCGCACACACATGATGATGGCCACAGTCATACACATAGCCATGACCATGACCATGAGCATACTCATGGCGGGGACCATGAACACCATCACCGCAAAGCCTCCGATATTCTGCGGATGATCGCGGAGAGCGGACTGCCCGGTCGGGTGAAGCAGCGCAGTACGGCCATTTTTCAAACCATAGCAAAAGCAGAAGGAAAGATCCATGGGATGAGCCCGGAAGAGGTGCATTTTCATGAGGTGGGGGCCATGGACTCCATTATTGATACGATCGGCGTATGTCTGGCGATGGAGAATCTGGGAATCGAGGAAATCTATGCTTCCCCTGTTCCAACAGGTCATGGAAAACTAAAAATGGCGCATGGGTTGTATCCGATTCCAGCCCCGGCCACAGCAGAAATCCTGATCGGGATTCCGATTGCCAAGCTGGATGCTGCCGGCGAACTGACAACGCCAACCGGCGCAGGAATTCTGAAGGCGCTTGCCAAGGGCTTTGGCGATATCCCCGCCTTGACCATCGAGAGGATCGGCTACGGCGCGGGCACCAAAGAATTTGCCCATCCCAATGTGATCCGGGCGCTGCTGATGGAGCAGGCAGGCATAGATGAAGAAGATTCGGTCATCGTGATGGAAGCCCAATTGGATGATATGACCGGCGAAGCGCTTGGTTACACGATGGAGAGGCTGTTCGAGGCCGGGGCGGTTGACGTATTTTTTACCCCGGTATATATGAAGAAGAACCGTCCGGCAACTTTGGTCACTGTACTGGCACCGGATGCCGCTGTGCCGCGCTGTGAGGATGTGCTGCTGCTCGAGACCACTACGCTTGGCGTACGGAGAACGAAGTGGACGAGACGGATTCTGAAGCGGGAGATGGCTCTGGTCGCCACCGCCTATGGTCCTGTAAGGATCAAGTTGGCTATCCGGGAGGGCCGCGTGTTCCGCTTTTCTCCCGAGTATGAGGATGTTGCAAAAGCGGCACGCGAGCATGGGCTGCCTTTTCAGGACATGTATAAGCTGGCCGTATCGGCAGGAGAGGAATATGTCTCCAACCATTCGGCCTGACAGATAGAAAAACATCGCAGCCGTCCGGAAACGGCTGCGATGTTTTTTGAATGTATAGCTTTATTATAAACCCGCGGCTGTCATTTTCCAGAGGCACTCAGAGTGGAACCGGCTTGCTGCCAGAGGATGAAAAAGAGGAGTTGAAGCAGTGAAGGAACAGATTCAGGAATATCCCGGGCGCGTCTCGTTTGGAACCCGCATCATTGCATTTTTATGGGATTATGTCCTCATTCTGGGATATATCGTCCTGCTTGTCGGGTTATCTTTTCCTGCAAAACCGCTGCTGGTTCCGCTTTTTCAGACCAGCGCTGCGACGGCGGAGCTCACCGGATTTCTTTTGATTACACTGCCTGTCTATCTGTATTTTGCCCTATGCGAAGGCTCCAAATCGCATGCGACATGGGGAAAACGCAAAATGGGGATCGTGGTGGCAGGCATGCGCGGTCAACCCGTCGGCTACGGGCACTCGTTCCGCCGTTCCGCCATTAAATTCATCCCGTGGGAGCTGGCCCACTTTACGATTTGGCATATGATTATACCTTCGGGGTATCCCGATATCTTAATTTATTGCTTATTGGCAGTGGTCTACGGATTGGTGTTCCTTTACCTGCTAAGCCCCTTATGGAGCAAACAAAATCAAACGCTGTATGACGCCATCTCCGGAACCGTAATCAGGTACAAGGGATAGGATTTCATCGGATTTGCCCCAGCCGGCCTTCTTGGAATGTCAAAGACTGCTTACTCGCAAACAAGCAGATGCCTGGAAAATAAACCCTTTTTCGCGATACAGCGGTCTGTAATGGTAAAGCCGGCGTTCCCGATCATCTCGTCGATGGCCTCGATGGAGACGACGACGACTCTTTTTGCAATGCGCCTGGCTTGCAGGAGAAGCGAGAACTGCTCCTCCGGCGTTATTTTCGAGTAAAGATTATAGGGCATATCCACAATGGCGGCATCGTAGGTTTCGGCAATATCGGCAATATCCCCTCGTGTAACCACGCCCTCCAGTCCAAAAAAAGCGAGATTCTCCCGTGCTCCGCGGGCGATAAAATGATTGATATCCCTGCCAACCATGTCGATTCCCATGGACAGAGCCTCGACAAGAACCGTTCCGATCCCGCAGCAGGGGTCGATGGCCCTGATTCCTTCAGGGCGGGGAACGGCAATATTAACAGCCGCCCGCGCCACCCGGGTGCTCAGTGCAATGGAATAGCTGCGCGGCTTCTTCATATGATGCAGCCAGAGAGCCGTATTCTTGTGATAGCTGCCAAAATACCACCGCCCGCCGAAGGCAACAATGCCGTATAGAAGATCTGGCCTGTTTATATCCGCTTCCCCTTCGATATGCATGCCGATCTCCCGCTCAATGATGCGCCGCTCGGCATACTCCACCTTATCCCCGGGAGCCAGATCATTGGTTTTGACGAATATCGCCTTGAAGGTTGCGCTCCCCAGATCGAGTTGCTCGACCTGCTCATAAATATCGGCAAGCTTGTCCCCTTCATACATGACATCGATGCGTTCTTTAATAAAAGGGCTGCGGCTGACGTCGACAAGAATATCTGTTTTGAAAAGATTCGCCTGCGTCCCCTTACCAAACAAGGAGCGCAGTTCCAATTGACATAAAGAAATTTCATCCTCGCGGCAGGCATACGTATAGATATACGCAGGCATCCGGTTCGTGTTATCCAATCTGTTCCCATCCTCTGTCGCATGAATATCCGGTTGTACGGTTCATCGATTATTGTTTTTCGGCCCTCTCGCGATAGCGCGTATAAATCTCTTTAATATTTTTGCCGGTAATTTCGATATTGTGCTCATAGGCATATTTCATGGCATAACCAAGCGCGAGCGTCATCGCTCCCGCAACACTTGCACCAGCGATGGAGCCGGCGCCGGGAAACAGCTTTAGCACCTGACGGAAAATACTTTTGCCGATATTGCCGACAATGGTCGTCAGCACGATTTCCTTGGCGGTTTCCTTGGATAGAGGTTTGTTATAAAGGGCGGCAAGCTTGGTCAACAGGCCAATCTGGATAGCGGTAATCGGGATGATATCCGAGCCGGGAACCGGCAGCGCGCCTGCGGCGCCGGCTGATGTAGCCGCACCGATAATCCAGGTATGGGCGGTTGCAGCCTTTTCTTTAATGCTTTTGGCGAACAGAATATCCTTGCTCTTTTTTTTTAGAATCTCCAGAATCTTGTTCCGCAGGAGATCGATATTTTCACCCGTACGGGATGAGATCGGCACGACCTCGTATTTCTCGCCGGTTTCCTTGCGCACCCGCTTGACAAGCCGGTCGATTTCGTCGGCGGCATCAATTTTATTGAGGACCACCAGTATATTTTTGTTGATTTTCTCTATCTGGAGGAAGGACTCCTTCTCCGACTCGGAGAAGACGGTGCCGGCGGCATTCAGGAAGAATAACACGACATCGGCGTTTTTGAAATATTTCAGCGTTTCCTCGGAATTTTTGTGATTGATATCGTTCAAGCCGGGCGTGTCGACAAAATAAATCTTGTCCGTGTATGCGTGAGGCTTGATTTCCGTGGTTTCGCCAGGCTCTGCGCCGACTCCCGCCACTTCCTCGCCGATCAGCTTGTTGATCGTGGAAGACTTGCCCGCATTGACATCGCCAATCAAGGCAAAAAGAATCTCCTGCTCCAGCTGCTTGTTAATCGCTGCGATTTCCTTATCGTAGGCCTCTGCTGCCGCCTTTTTGATTTCATCTTCCCACTGTTTGCTGGTGATATCCATTAGGGGCTGCCCCTTTCGTCTAATCGTATGTAGTAAGTATAACCTATTTACACGTCGAGCGGGCTATGCCAAACAGGGCGATAAGTCGCTGCTCCCACGGATTATCCGCATCTCATGGAACTTCATTCCTCCATGCGCTCTGTCGTCAGCTCTGTCAGGTCCGGCTTTCTCTGCCGCTGCAGCTTGTATATAATGGAAGTATATCTTTCAAACGGCTGGTAAAGGAGAATGAGCATGCAAAGAGCAGTTATTATTCTCAACCCCGCTGCAGGTAAATCCACGATGGTGAATCAAATCGGCATTATTTCAGATAAGCTTAAGCAGCGCTATGAAGAAGTTGTCGTTTATACAACGGAGGCTGCGGGTGACGGCGCTGCATATATCGGGAAGCATGCCAGCGAATTTGATCTGATAATTGGCGCGGGGGGAGACGGGACGGTCCATGAGCTCATCAATGCGCTGTGTATCCTGGAGCGGCGGCCATTGTTTGCTATTTTGCCCGGGGGCACATGCAATGATTTCTCAAGGGCGATTGGAATGAATCAGGACCCTCTGCTCGCGGTGGAGCAGATTCTGGCCAATCAGGTGAAGCAGGTGGATGTGGGCAAATCCGGCAGCCGCTATTTCCTTAACTTTTGGGGGATCGGACTGATTACGCTGGTATCGAACAATGTGGACTCGGACAAGAAGGAACGGTTCGGCAAGCTTTCCTATTATATTTCCGCCGCGCAGTCGATCACGGGATTCGAGCCCTTCTCCCTGAAAATCAAAAGTGCGGATTTCGATTATGACGATACGGCCTGCTTGCTCGTCATCGGCAACGGCGCTTTCACCGGAGGAATGCGGACCTTCTTTCCGGAAACTGATCTGGAGGATGGAAAGTTCGATGTTCTGATCATCAAGGAAACCTCTATGGAGCTGGCCTGGAAGGCCATTGCGCTGAAGCTGACCAATGAAATGCCCGATGGCGGCGCCATCCGTTATTTCAAGACCGGCAAGCTTTCCATTGCGGCTTCCCCCGGACAGGAAATCGATTGCGACGGCGAGATTGGCGATCGGACGCCGGACGAGCTGGAGAATTTGAAGCAGTATTTGTCCGTGCTGGTGGGGGACTTCCCGGGGCTTAGAAATTAAGCCTGCACTGTGTTACAATGACAGCATTCCAAGACAACCAGGGAGATGACAATGCCATGAGCGAAGAAGTCAATGAGCAGGAGCTTGTACAGTACATAGCCGATCAGGTTAAAGTCAATGCAGCCAGCATTAAGCTGGTATTGAAGCATGAACAGACCTTCATCAACAGCGCCAAGGAAAATGCCAAAGGCGAAGTCGAGGTCGACAGCGACGAGCTTGTGGATTATGTGCTCAGCCGTCCTGATATCAAGCTGGACGAGCCGACCGTGGAATCCATTCTGGAGGCCGAAATGGATTTTCTCATGGAGAAGGGGATCGCGGGCTACGAGGACTAGAGGAGAATGATGATCATCCTGACTGTACTTATTATCATTATCGGACTGATTCTGCTGGGTTATCTGTTCCTGAAGCTTAATCCGGCCTTTGGCGGACGGGCGTCGGGTGAAACCCTGGAGATGTACAAGCAATCGGGCAATTACGCCAAAGGCAGGTTCATGAATGCCACGCCGACCTCAATGGCGATGGATCCCAAGACTTTAACCAGTATATTGAGAGATTATATGCGGACCAATACGAACCGGAAGCCCGCCAGACCGATTGGGACCGTGACGTCGGCTGTGCCGTACGCCGCGCTCCCTGATCAGACCGTTGTCAGATGGTTCGGCCATTCCGCGCTCATGCTGGAGCTGGAAGGGAAGACGCTGCTGATCGACCCCATGTTCGGCAAAGCACCTATGCCAGTGCAGATATTCGGAAACAGACGCTTCAGCAGGAGTGTTCCGCTTGAGCTTGCGCAGCTGCCCCTCATCGACGCGGTGCTGATTTCCCACGATCATTACGATCACCTGGATTACGGCTCGATCAAGAGAATCAAGGACCGCGTGAAGCAGTTCATTGTTCCCTTGGGCGTGGGCCTGCATCTGGAGAGGTGGGGCGTGGACAAAGCGAAGATCCAGGAGCATGACTGGTGGAGCGAATTTCAATATGAAGGGCTTCAGCTGGCATGCACGCCGGCCAGGCATTTCTCCGGCAGGGGGCTTGGCGACCGTGAGGCCACATTATGGTGCTCCTGGGTCATTAAAGGCCGGAATGTCAGCGTCTTTTTTAGCGGAGACAGCGGGTATGGGGATCATTTTCAAGCGATTGGACAGAAATACGGCCCCTTCGACTTAACCTTCATGGAGTGCGGACAATACGATCGGCGATGGGCAGGCATCCATATGCTGCCTGAGGAGTCCGTGCAAGCCCATCTGGATGTAAGGGGCAAGCTGATGATCCCGATCCATTGGGGGGCATTCACCTTGGCCATGCATGAATGGACCGATCCCATCGAGAGGGTGTCCAAAGCCGCTTTAGAAAACAAAGTAGCGCTGGCTGCCCCTCAGATCGGAGAGACGCTGGTTCTCGGAGCACCCGACTATCCGACTTCTCCCTGGTGGAGGTCGGTATAAAGCATGCACTGGTGAAAGCTTGCTGCATCCGTCCGAGCGTATCAAGGAAGGGCCGTACGGAGACATCAAAATCCCTATCCGGCGATATAAGCCGGATAGGGGTTTTTGTATTACATTACCTAAACTGCTTAAGAAAATGAACCGCCTTCGCGATATCCGCTTCGGGATTATTCCCGACTTCGCGCTCTATAGTGAGATAGCCCGTGTAGCCGATATCCTGGAGGGCTTGAATATAGGCCGGCCAGTCGATCTGGCCTTCCCCAAGCGGCACTTCACGGAAGAATCTGCCCCCCTCTGCCAATTGGGCCAGCTTCTCATGGCTGAGCGGTTCGAACCCCAACGAGCCATAGATGATGCGCGGGTCGACCTGATGCAGACGAATGCCGTCCTTCGCATGTGTATGAACGATATACTCCTTCAAATTATGAACGCCCTGTACGGGGTCGTCTCCGGTCACCATGACCATATTGGCCGGATCGAAATTGACTGACAAGCCGTTCGTGCCAAGCGTATCCAGGAAGCTTTTCAGATGAAGAGATGTTTCCGGTCCGCTTTCGATGGCAAAATAGGCATTCACGCCCGTCGCGTAGCTGCTGAGTTCATCACAGGCTTGCTGCATCGAATCATAAACTTCGCTGTTCGGATCATCCGGCACGATTCCGATATGGGTAGTGACGATGTTCGTGCCCAGCTCTACGGCCAGATCGAGAATCCGTTTGGACTTCTCAATTTTCCAGGCGTTCTCGTTCCTGTCCTGGAAGCCGTGTCCGGCAAGATCGCCCACCAGTGCCGAAATTTCCAATCCAAGCGAGTCGATATAATCCTTTAATTCTTTCCGCTGCGCGGCGGAAAGGTTGTCCGGGTCCATCTCTCCGCTAACGGCATAGATCTGGACGCCGTCCGCACCAACCTTTTTTGCTTTGACCAAGCCTTCGAGCAATCCTGTCTGGAAGCCGTCGACGATAACGCCAATTTTATTCGGAATTCCCAAATTCGTCACCCTTTTCTATTGAGGCTGGAAATGAACTTCTTCTCCTTTGGCTGCAGACTCGTAGATGCCGCACAATATTTTCATGATCTCTACGCCGTCCTCCACCGGACTGATAGGCTTGCGGCCCGTTTTGACATTCTCGATGAAATGATCAACCTCCGCCTGAAAGGCGCGGGTGAAATTGAGTCCCAATGAATCGACCTGCGGCGTAATGTTGACAATCGTATCGTATTTCTCCGTCACAATGCTGATTTCCGGATCGATCTCAAGCCCGCCCTTCGTTCCGTACAGCTTGACTGAGCTTTCGTCCTGCTTGGCGTGCAGAGTGAAGCTGACGTCGACAAGAAGCGACGCGCCGTTCTCGAAACGGATGAGGGCGTTCGTCATATCTTCGACTGTATTAAGATCCGCATTGTAGTCCGCAGCTTTATAGAACGACAGGTTCCGGATGTTGGAACGGTTGCCCAGCTTGCGGTAGGAATTGCCGCTGACCGATTTTACTTTCGGCCGGCCCATCATATACCAGCACAGATCGATGATATGGACACCGATGTCGATCAGTGGGCCGCCGCCGGAACGCTCAATGTCGGAGAACCAGCCGCCAGGATTGCCAAAACGGCGGATAATGGACGCTTTGGCGTAATAGATTTCGCCGACATCGCCGTTAATGACAAACTCGCGCAGCATCTGCGCATTGGGGTCATAGCGGCGGACGAAGCCGACCTGAAGGACTTTGCCGGAGGCGAATACGGCCTCCTGGAGGTCCAAAGCTTCTTCAACCGTGCGGCACAAGGGCTTCTCAACCAGTACATGCTTGCCCGCGTGAACAGCCGCCTTGCTGATTGGCGCATGTGTGTTGTTCCAGGTGCAGACGCTTACCGCATCGATATCGGGATTGGCCAGCAGCTCGTTGTAATCTGTATAGACATGGGTAGCGCCGTATTTCTTCGCCGCTTTCGCCGCTCTTTCCTCATTCAAATCACAAATGGCAAATATTTCGACCTCCGGATTGGCTTTGTAGCCGTTAAGATGAGCTTCGGATATGGATCCCGCGCCGATAACGCCGATTTTTATCATAGTCATTTCTGTTTCAATCTCCTTCCAAATCCCGGATCGTCTCTATTATTATTTCCCGACATTATAGGCTTTCTGATAAATTTCCAAATAACGATCTACCTGCAGAGAGTTGAAACCATCCAGATAGCTGTCCCATTCCTTGTTGATATCCTTTGAGCCTGTAGCGAACTGTACCATATTTTCTTCAATATATTTATTTATATTGATTTTCAGCAGGGACACTTCTTCGGCCTCCGCAGGATCGACCCAGGCTGCTTCCGAAATAAATTGCTCTTTCGGTTCGAAGCCATCGTATTTCTTGGTCGCATTGTACAATCTGCGTTCATAGCCTTCAGGCGTATTCTCATCAATAGCTGTTCCGAAGGAATCTCTGAACGTTCTTGTCATTAGCAGCGGCCCTCTCTCACCCCAGCCGTAATGGATCTTGTCTTCCGGTTTAACATCAGGGTCGTCGGGAATCATCGCATATTTTGCCGGTTGGCCGTTCAAATCGATATCCTCCGGTCCGCCTTTTTTCCATTGGACGCCTTCCTTTCCTTTGGAAGAGAACAAGGTTCCTTCCTCCGAATAGAGATAATCGGCCAGTTTGATCAAGGCTGCGGCTTTCTCCCCTTTTGCTTTGTCCGTGATCGCAAAAGCGAAATTATTGGCATTGCCGTAGTCGGTCGAGGTAAATTGTGCACCCTGTGGTCCTTTGAGTGGCGGAACCACGCTGTAATCTTTGGATTTGTCCGAAGCCAAATCAACGAAGATGGCGGAGTGGCTTGCTGCGGCTCCTCCAAGAACGGCTTCGCCTTCCGGCGTGCCCAGCTGCTTCAAAGCATCGGCATTCTGAGTAAAGGTTCCCGGATCGATTAATCCTTCTTTATAGAGGGAAGCCACATAGGCAAGGCCCGCTTTCCATTCCGGCTGCATCGGGCCAAGCGAAAGCTTGCCATCGTTGACGTTGATATAATCTTTGCCGTTATCAGGGAGGAAGGAGCTCATCAAAAACTGAATCGGGTTGTCTCCCGCCTGTTTGCTTTCCCCGCTTAATGGAATTTCATCCTGCTTGCCGTTTCCATTAGGATCGTTATTTTTGAACGCTTCCAATACCTTCTTGTATTCGTCTGTCGTGGTTGGCATGTCCAGGTTCAGTTTCTTCAACCACTGCGTGTTGATCCACATTTTCCCGTAAACCGAGCAATGGTAGCATTCGCTTACCAGTGGAAGGCCGTAAATGTCCCCATTTGGCGCGGTAACATTATTTTTCAGATAAGGAATTTCATCAATGGCTTTTTGAATATGGGGCGCATTTTCTTTGATCAGATCGTTGAGGGGGAGGAACACGCCTTCCTTGCCGTATCGCTGTGCCTCAACCTTGGAGATATTGTCCAGCCATGTAACCAGAAAATATGCATCCGGATAATCGCCGCTCGCCAGTGAAAGCTGGCGTTTTTCTTTTGCGGCATCCTGGTTGGCAAATTCCCAGTTGATTATAATATTGAATTTCTGTTCAACAAGTTTCGTAAATTCATTCTCGCTGAAATCCCCGTCACCAGGGAACTTGGGGGTGAAAATCGTTACCTGAACGGGACCCTCCGAGCCGGCGTTATTACTTGCTGCAGGGTCTGGCTTGTCCTTGGTTGGAACACATCCGGCTACGAGCAGGAGTACAGCCAGTAGAACCGGCAAGCTAATGAATGAGACCTTTTTCATGCCAACAACTCCTTTTTTTTAGAGATCTATATAAATCACAACGTTACACAGTGTAAACCATCCAAGTGGTCCTTATCCTTTTATGGAGCCAATCAGCATCCCTTTGACGAAATGCTTTTGCACAAAAGGGTATAAGATCAGGACCGGCAGGCTCGAAACGACAATCAGCGAATATTTCATTAACTCTTTGAGACCCTGCAGCCGTAATACCTCTTGAATATTGGTTGAGATATCGGTGTTTAATATCAGGATGCTTCTTAAAATGATTTGCAGCGGAAACAGCTCTTCCGATTTCAAATAAATCAAGGCATCAAAATACATATTCCATTTCATGACCGCGTACATCAGTACAAGCACGGCAATAATCGGCCTGGCCAAGGGCAAAACGACTTTATAAATAAATGTAATGTCGCTGCAGCCATCCATCTCGCTTGCTTCCACTAATTCATCAGGAATAGAGGATTGGAAGAACGTCCGGGTGATAATGACCTGGAAAACCGTCAATGCCTGAGGCAGCAGGAGCGCCCAGATGGTGTCGATAATATTCAAGCTTTTGACGACGAGATACAGCGGAATTAATCCGCCGTCGAAGATCATCGTAAAAACAAGCAGTATCATAATAAAACGACGTCCATAGAAGGTTTTTCTCGAAAGCGGATAAGCCAGCATGATGGTGATGCTGACACTGATGAGAGTACCGACGGCTGTATAGAACAACGAATTCGTGAACCCTCGCAGGATCTGGGGATTCTGAAGCACCGTCGAGTACCCAAGCAGGGTCGGATCTACCGGAAACAGCCATACGCGTCCTGATGTGACGGCTGCCGGACTGCTGAATGAAGCGCTAACAATATAGATAAGCGGATACAGCACGACTAACAGAACGAGAATCAGGAAGACGTAAATAGCTCCGATAAAAATCCGGTCAGTTATGGATTCCTTTATTCTTCCGGCTGTCTTTGACTTCATAGCTGTTCACCTACCATAAGCTTGATGACGAGAATCTTCTTGAAATGGCGTTAGCCGAAATAATGATGACGAAGTTGACAATGGAGTTGAATAATCCGACAGCTGCCGCAAAACTGAAGTTCGCCCCAAGCAGGCCGACCTTATAGACATAAGTCGCTATAATTTCGGATGAATTAATGTTCAACTGGTTCTGCAAAAGATAAACCTTCTCAAATCCAATTGACATAATATTACCAATATTCAAAATTAACAAGACAATAATGACGGGTAAAATACCGGGAATATCGACATTCATGATTTTCTGAAAACGATTGGCTCCGTCTACTTTAGCGGCTTCATACAGCTGGGGATCTACACCGGCGAGAGCAGCCAAATAAATAATCGTCGAATATCCCGTATTCTGCCACACATCAGACCAGACATATAAGGATTTGAAATAAGCGGGTTCCCCAAGGAAGTTAACCCGGTCAACACCAAACAAACCGAGAATATTATTGACAAGCCCTGCGGAAGGCGATAAAAACAGGATAATGATGGAGACCATTATGACAGTGGAAATGAAGTAAGGCGCATACGTAACGGTTTGAACCCATTTCTTGAAACGGGCATGTTGAATTTCATTCAGGGCCAATGCGAGAATAATGGGGCAAATAAAACCGGTAATCAAGCCGTAAATACTAAGACCTAATGTGTTCTTCAATAACAAAATAAAGTTGGGGCCATCGAAGAAGTAATTGAAATACTTCATGCCTGCCCAATCGCTGCCGGCGATGCCCTTCACTACGCTATAATCCTTGAACGCAATGATAATCCCGGCCATGGGAATATACTTGAATGTGATCAGGAAGGCTAGCGGAATCAGAGCGATGAGATACAGCTGCCAGTGCTTCTTTACTTTCTTCCATACAATCGGATGATGTTGTGCTTTTGCTTCCATATTACCCCCCATTTGTTATGCGTTTTCATATTGCTTGCTTCAGCAGCGAACACTCTGCCCCCTGTGATAACGCTATCGTAATGGATGGCGGAAATCTTGAAAAGATACGCTTTTTTACAGACGTACACGCAAAAAAGCCCTTGATACCAAGGGCTTGAGGGTAGGAAGCCGGGTTTACCGTACACTAAATATGCAGGGTACAATTTATTGAAAGCGATGAATCCGCTACAAATTTTTCATCATTTTCTGGAATTCCGACGGTGAAGCGCCTGTATTTCGTTTGAAGGCCCGCCGGAAGGAGTGAGCGCTGTTGTACCCGGATTGCAGCGCGATCTCCTCGATGGAATCTCCGGTTTGAGTCAATTTGGCTTTGGCAAAGTTGATTCTCATATCCTCAATATAATCGGAAATATTGACTCCCACATGCTCTTTGAAAATCAGGGGCACCATCTTTTCAGGAAAGCCAATCGCTTCGGCTATTTGATGCAGGGTCAGATCCGGGACATGGAAATTTTGTTTAATCCATTCCTTCATTTCCTGAATCACTTGTTTGCCGGCTACGAACTTTCGTTCATGGATATGCAGCGTAATTTTTGTGAAGCTTTCTCTAATTTGTCCCAGTCCATTTATAAAATCATTTTTCCTGGACATCATTTCTTCAATGCCGGCTGAGATATCATCAATGACCACCTGATTAAGCTGTGTTGTTTTCGCAAGGATTCGCAAAAGCGTGCCGTTCAGGGACGCCAGCAGCTGATTGCCGATTTGAGGAGTCAATACCCGATACTCGACATTCTCGATGTATACTTTATCAAGCATCTCATGAACGTCACGGGCATCTCCATTAGCTGCGGCGTTAATGAGACGAAGCTCCAGCTCGATGGGGTAGTAATAATCAATATTTCTCTCCTTGAAATGATCCACATATTTATACAAGGAAGGCTGCTGATTCATCGATTGAATAAAAGGCAGGCTCATAGTGGCCTGGTCATAGGATTTGTGAATATCGGTAATCTGCCTGAACCCTTGTCCCAGCCCGATATTCACTTTTAAGCTATAGTTCTCCTCCATCCGTTTGACTAATAAGGCCAGTGTCTCACGGAGGGCTTCCTCCTCTTGAAGCGAAGGCTGTTTAGGATAAGAGAGCAGGAAGACAACCTGATCGACATCCACATTGGAATAGAGAACCTCTCCATGGAAAGCATCCGTCAATTCATTATGAATAAACAGCTGCGCCACATTCATCTCATCCATCATTTCCTTATCCATGGCATTCAGCAGATGAATGATCTGGACAATTCCCACATAACCGAAAGCACCTCTTATCGGTATATTGGCTTGTTCGATTAATTTTAGCGCCTCTTTGGAAGAGGTTAGTTCTTCAAAAACCAGTTTGCGTATGACGGTATCCTGAAGAATGGGCAGCTGGCTCTGAATTTGGTTCTTGAGACTGTCATTATTGGCGATGATGTCTTCCACATTGCTATTCAGGAATTCATAGGGATCGATTGACCTTGTCTCGGAGAATCTCATGATGCCCAGCAGCCGGTTCAGAGGAATGCTGTGTCTGTAAGAAAAGAGCAAGGCGATTGCAAGTCCCACTATAATCGTGACGATTGAAGCAAGGATGTTGAAAGTCTGAATATAACTGACATCCTCCGATAAATTCTGTTTGGATAAGGCGGCCACGTAGGTCCATTGGTTTCGGCTTGACTTGGCATCTATATAAATAAATTTTTTGTCATTGTTATTGATCGAGAATGTATTGGAGCTCCCATCATAGCTCAACATATTCTCGTCCACGTTATTGGTAAGAATGATGTTTTTCTGATCATCGTATACAAACACGGAGCCGCCGTATTGGGAAGAAATCCGGTCCAACAAGGAAGTGATTTCTTTCTCGTCAATCATAACGACAACATTTGCTTTTGGATTCGCGGTGCTGTTGAATGGAATGGATTGTACATAGGTGATGACCGACTCTGTGTTTTTCCCTGTATTCGCTATCGCGGAGGAAAAATAATGATGGGAGAGATAGGCTTGATTGATTTTGTTATTCCATTCATCATAACCCATTCCTTCGTAGGAATGGCCCAGATAATAATCCTTTGGCCGAACATAGGAGGATTCAGGAGTTACGATCGTATCGATTTGATTAAAGTACAGATAGAAATTTCGAAAAAAGGTGTTTGTCGACCAGTAGGGATAAATGCTGTTTCGAACTTTATAAATATTGTAAGCATAATTCTTGTCGGTCGTGGACTCCTGGTACATCAGCTGATTCACTTCAGGGTTTAAAGACATCTGATAGACAAAGTTCTCGGTGTCATCGATTTTCTTGTCAATGATGCTGATGGTCTGGTTCAGCAGGTCTTTGCTGTTCTCGGCCGCATTGTCTTTTATCCGGTTGATGCTGACCTGATACACGATAAAGCTGGCAGCCAGCGGCATAATCAGAATCAATATATAGGATAATAAAAACTTCCTGAAAATTTGTATATTTGTAAAGTAGCCAAACACGCACATACCTCCTTTCAGCCAGTCTTACACAGCCTTAATCATATATGATATAGTAGAAGGCATCGTTTGATCAACTCTCAAAAATGACAAACCATATACCACAGATGGAAGAAAAAGTAGGGGATTTATTATGTACAGCAGATGGCTGAAATGGGGTATATGCGCGCTCGTGATCGCGCTGCTTGCGGGATGTGCGAATGGTTCGGCCCATGTCTCGCTCCACAAGGACGGCAGTGCGGATCTGGACATGAAGGTCACCTTGAAGGAGAGCACGCAGAAGCTCGTAGGCGGCAAGCTGGGGGAGATGCTGCAGGCCAAGGCTGAGGAGCTGGGCATTGACTATGAGACCCGGGAACAGGGCACCGGGACTGATTATTTGCTCCACAAAAGCTTCGGTTCCCTGCAGGAGGGCATCAAGCAGTGGAACTTCGCGGATCAACAAAATATCGTCAAAACGACGAAGCACTTCTTTTACACCCGGGTTGAAATCCGCCTGACGGTCGATATCGGAAAATATCTTGATCCGCTGATCCGGAATCAGGACTGGCTGAAGGTGCCGGATACCCTTATCAAGCTTGCACTTTCGCAGCTCAATCTTGATTTTCTGCTCACGCTGCCGATCTCCACCTTCGGAAATAATAACGCTGATCATGTTGATGGCCATACAATGAAATGGGACCTATCGATGACAAAGCCGACAGAGATCCAGTTCGCGTTCCTGATCCCCAATATCAAGCATATCCTGATTGGTGCAGGGATTCTGCTGGTGGTGGCCGTGCTGCTGGTTATTCTGCTCATAAGAAGAGTCACAAGCAGAAACCGCCGGAAAAAAGAGATGATTGCTCCTGCTCCCGAAGAGAAGCGCGACGGGGATGAAGAATGATCAGAATTTCAACCTCAACGGAAGAGAGAACCGCACGATCACTCCATGTGATTGATGCGGTTTTTTTCTTGAAAAGAGAAAATATAAATAATCACCATATTATCCTTATATTATATTGTGAACAAGCATAGCTTAGCCCGTCAGTGGACGAAAGACCGCCGTTTCTTCCCGTTTTTCGGGTATGACGGGTCGCTTGGATGGATTCATACCTTGTCGTCGTTCCCGCGCATCTTTACAAACTGTTATTGTCCAGAAGACATTGCTCTAATAAATGAGGGTTAAATTATAGCCATGGGACCGTTCCCACAATAATGACATCAGGGGGGATACTCTCATGCTGATTGATATACAAACGACTGTTAAACCGGGAGACTCCCGGACGCATATCCGATACCCGTTTACACTGGACGAGCCTGCTCATGCTCTGCGGATCCGTTTTGAATATTCGCCCAAGCTGCTGGAGGACGATAGCAAGGCGCGCAGATTACTGGAACAAAGCATGGAGCTGTATGTCCTGCCGGAGCAAAGAGAACTGGCTATAGCCGGGATCGACCGCTACTTGCCGCTGAGCAATCTCATCACCTTATCGGTGGACGATCCGGACGGCTATCGTGGAGCTTGCCACCGGCACGATCCGAAGCAGCAATTCCTGCTTTCGCATAGCGAGGCTTCCCCGGGACTTGCGAAGGGAAGAATTGGAGCGGGGGAATGGACAATAACGCTTAGCTTCCATTCCATCGTTACGGAGGAATGTACCTATCATTTGGAAGCATGGATTCCGGAGGAGGAAGAGAAGCCATGAAATGGTTAGCCTGCGAGCTTCATACCCACACGCTTCACAGCGACGGAAAGCAGACGCTGCATGAACTGGCGGCCGGAGCGGCCAAGCTCGGCTTCGACGCCCTTGCGCTCACCGATCATAACACGATGTCCGGTCTGGCGGACAAGGAAGCGGTGGAGCAGGCCACGGGACTGGTCATTCTTCCGGGCATGGAATGGACAACGTTCTATGGCCATATGGTCACCGTCGGGCTGTCGGCATTCGCGGACTGGCGCGAGGCGAACCGGGGCAATATCCACAGCGGCGTATCCTCCGTTCAGCACCACGGGGGAGCTGCGGGGCTTGCCCATCCGTTCCGGATAGGAAGTCCGGCTTGTACAGGCTGCTACTGGGAATACGAGGTGGATGACTGGAATAGCTTCGATTATATCGAGGTGTGGTCGGGAACCTTCGCTCCGATCAAGACGGATAATTCACGCGCATTCTCGCTGTGGACGGATAAGCTGAACGAGGGCTATCGTCTGGCGGCAACCTCGGGACGTGATTGGCACGAACAATCAGAGACGGATGAGCCGGTCTCTGTCACGTATTTGGGACTGGAAGACGAAGCGGGTCAGGTAAGCGAAGAAGCGGTGAAGGCGCTTCGTCAGGGGCGGGTATCGGTCACGATCGGCCCTCTCGTTACATTGGAGCTGGAGGCGACCGAGGGCGGACCGGCTTACGGGCTTGGGAGCATCGTACCGGCCGGTGAGGCCAGTACTTCCGCCCGCATCACGATAGATTTCGCTGTCCGCAGCGGATTGTGGGACCTGCCAAATCCGGATTACCGCATCCTCCTGACGAGCAATAACGGAGTCTTGGAGGAGCGTCCGCTTGAAGCATCCGGTGGAATGCAGGATCTGCATTTCTCCGTGCACCGGGAAGGGCTGCTGTGGATCCGGGCCGAATTGCGGGGAATCGTCCGGGGCGTCAGGACGATGGTCGCTTTTACGAACGCTATTTACTTTGAACAGGAGCTGGTGACATGATCGAATTTCCGCTTGTGACGGCCCATACCGGATGTATGGGCATGCCGGACAACTCTGCTGCTTCCGCCCGTGAAGGGCTTTCGCTGGGGGCCGATGTTATCGAGGATGACATCCGGGTCACCCGCGACGGAATTCCCGTACTGAGCCACGATGACCGGGTAGGGTTGGCCGATGGGCGGGAGGGAAGCCTGTCGGGTCTGACGCTTCAGGAACTGAACGAAGGATTGGCGGCGCCGATTGTCCTTCTGGAGACGGTGCTCAAGCTGCTGGATAGCTATCCGGGCGCGCGAATGAATCTCGACCTCAAGACGGATGACAGCATCGGGCCGGCTGCCGCTCTGGTCCGGAAGCTCGGTATCGTCGACCGGGTGTTTCTGACCGGCTGCGAATATGACAGAGCCCTGCAGGCGAACAGCCATGATCATGGAATCGCGAAGCTGTTGAACGCAGATATCAACAGCTTCAGGAACAACGAATATATGGACGCGGTCAGTCAGGCTTGCCGGGAAGCGGCAGACTCCGGCTGCTTCGGCCTCAATGTACCCTATCAGATAGTTCGGCCCGAACTCATGGACTTTGCTGCCGATAAAGGGCTGTCCGTCTTTATCTGGACGGTCAACGAGGCGCAGGAAATGAAAAAGTACGCCGCGATGGGCGTAGATTCCATAACAACCAGAGACGTTGCGGCATTGCTGCTTGTCAAACAACAATGGCGAAAAGAGAGTGCGGCGGATGAGCTATAACATCAAAGAAATCGCTTCGATGGCCGGGGTGTCCAAATCGACCGCATCAAGAGTCATCTCAGGCAAAGGCTATGCCAGTCAGGAAGTGCGGGACCGCGTCCTCGGAGTTGTGGAGCAGCTGCAATACAAGCCGAACGCGGTGGCAAGAGCGATGGTCGCCAAACGGACGAACAACATCGGAGTGATCGTCTTCCGCGAGAAACAGCCGATCGTCTCCCATCCGCTGTATGGCAAGCTGATCGATTCCATCCTGATGGCTGCCGAACGGCGGGGCTACTCGGTATTTCTCAAGACCGATCAGGAGATGTCGGTGCGTTCAACCGATTACATGCTGGAGCAGCGCGTCGACGGTCTCATTCTGATCAGCAGGCTGCAGAAGAACGTCATCGACCACGTCAAAAAATTCAATGTGCCCTATCTGATGGTGAACGGCTCGACCGACGATCCGGACGTAATTCATCTCGTCAGCAATGACGAGGTGGGCGGAGGACGGGCGGCAGCCTACCTGCATGGGCTCGGACACCGGAAGTTTTTCGTCATCGCCGGTCCGCAGGAGCATCGAAGCCATAATTTGCGGCTGAAGGGCTTTCGGCTGGGTCTGCAGCAGCTGGGCGTCGACGAATCGGATGTGTCCGTCATTCCTTCTATGGAATCGGACTTTGCGCATGGCTGCCGTCTCATGGACGAGCATTGGGAGACATTCAATTGCGGCGGATATACCGTCCTCTTCACCACGAACGATATGCTGGCGCTTGGCGCCATGAAGGTTCTGCTGGAAAAATCCGTCCAGATCCCCGGGCAGGTGGCGGTTATGGGCTTTGACGATATTGATTTTGCAGCCGCATATACGCCATCGCTCACAACGGTAAAGGTGGATACGGACCGGATGGGTCATGACGCCGTCGATCTGCTTGATCGTCTGATTCACCAGGATCAGGACCTGTCCAAGCTGTACGAATACGCAAGCGAAATCATGCTTCGCCAATCGACTTAGGAAGGAGGGAATTTCTTGGGATGGTATTTTAAAGCCGTCGGCAAACGAAGGATCATTGAATTTCTTCTCCTGACGGTGTTCGCCGTGTTTTTCGCCGGTCCGCTGCTGAATCTGGTCGTACTGGCTTTCAGCGATCAGTGGAACTACCCCAATATGCTGCCGCAGCAGTGGTCTTTCCGATGGTGGGACTTCGTACTGAAGCAGGATGATATTGCCCAATCGATCGGGCTGTCTTTTATGATCGCGGCAATAGTGACGGCGCTGTCCATCGTTCTGTGCGTTCCCGCAGCTTATGCGTTCGCCCGCATCCGCTTTCCGTTTAAAAGAGTGTTTCTATTCTCGTTCCTGCTGACGCACGCGTTTCCGAAGATGGGACTTTATGTGTCGATAGCAGTGCTCTTCTATAAGGTGGGGCTGATGAACACGCTGCTGGGAGTCGTACTCATTCATATGATCAATGTGCTGATGTTCATGACCTGGATCCCGACGGCCGCCTTCCGCAATGTGCAGGCTCCGCAGGAGGAATCCGCCCGGGATGTCGGAGCAAATCCCTTCCGGGTATTCCGGAGTATTACGCTGCCGATGGCCATGCCCGGCATTATCGTGGCGTCGGTGTTTACCTTCTTGAATTCGCTTGATGAAGCACAGGGCACGTTCCTCGTCGGGATTCCCGATTACAAGACGATGCCGGTTATCATGTATTCGATTATTTCGGACTTTCCGAGCAGCGCCGGCGCAGTATTCTCGATAATTTTGACGGCGCCGACCATCATTCTGCTGCTGGCTGCACAGCGTCTTGTGAGCGCGGACGTGCTCGCCAGCGGATTTCAAGTGAAGTAACGGTTTTGGGCACATCGTGTTTCGTTAGGAGGAGGATTGGAATAGATGAGCATTCAATTAGCCGTCCGCGGCATGACCAAACGGTACAAAACGGGCGAGGGCGTCTCCGGCATCAACCTTGAGGTGAATAAAGGCGAGCTGGTGACGCTGCTCGGACCATCCGGCTGCGGAAAAACAACCGTGCTTCGCAGTATCGGAGGCTTTCTCGAGCCCGATTCGGGAGATATCCTGATCGAAGGCCAAAGCGTGATCAAGCTGCCGCCAGAGAAACGCCCGACTTCGATGGTGTTCCAAAGCTACAATCTATGGCCGCATATGTCCGTATTCGACAATCTGGCCTTCGGCCTGAAGATTCGCCGTATGCCAAAAGCGGATATCAAGAGCGCGGTCGCGGATGCGCTTCGGCTTGTGCGTCTGCCCGGGGCGGAGAAGAAGTTTCCGGGTCAGCTGTCGGGAGGCCAGCAGCAGCGGGTAGCTTTGGCTCGGTCGCTGCTGCTCAAGCCGGCTGTGCTGCTGCTGGACGAGCCCTTCTCCGCACTCGATGCGAAGCTGAGGCATGAGATGCGGGAAGAGCTGAGGGAGATTCAGACGCAGACCGGCCTTACGATGGTGTTCGTCACCCATGATCAGGAAGAGGCGCTGTCCTTGTCGGACCGGATCGTTGTCATGAATCATGGCCATATTGAACAAATTGCGCAGCCGCAGCACATTTACAACGAGCCGGAGACGCTATACGTCGCCGAGTTTATTGGCAAAATGAATTTCCTGGAGGGGGTGGTGGACGAAGAACGGATTCGGGTAGGGCCGCTTGCATGGCCGAACACGAAACGTCTTTCGGGACAAGTCAAGGTGGCCGTGAGGCCGGAGGACGTCAGTCTGGGCAAGGAACCTTTTCAAGGGCAGGGTCTGACCGGGACAATAAAGCAAATTATGATTCTCGGGCATTATGCCGAAGTATCGGTCGAATTGGACAAGCACGGAGTAATTCGGAGTTTTCAATCCAAGGAAGCTGTCCAGCTGCTTAAGGCGGGACAGAAGGTTCATGTTGGCTTTGCTGCTATGATCGCTTATCCAAATAAACGATGAGTAAACTTTAGGAGGATGATTGGGATGATACGCTTGAAAAAGACATTGACGACGTTGTGCGCACTGACGTTGACCGTAATGGTCATGGCCGGCTGCGGCAGCAAGGATAACTCAAATACAGAGGGGACTCCGGCTGCGGCCAACAACACAACTTCCAACGCCGCTTCGCCTGCTGGGAACGCAGAACCGGTAGAATTCCAGTTTTATTTTACGGGCTCCCAGAACGTGAAGGATCTGTGGGATACGCTGATCCCGATGTTCGAGAAGCAGAACGATAAAGTCAAAGTAAAAGAGGTCTATATTCCTTCCGGAACGGGCTCCGAATCGACCTATGACCGGATTTTGGCTGCCAAGCAGGCAGGCAAGGGCTCCGGCGATATCGATCTCTACGAGGACGGCATCAACGTAGTTACCCAGGGCGGCAAAGACGATGTCTGGTCCGCGCTTGACACTGCCGGCATTCCTAACCTCGCCAATATCGATGAAGAGACGATGAGCGATGTTTCCAATCTGGCTGTTCCGTACCGTTCTTCCGCTGTCCTGCTTGCCTATGACAGCTCGAAGGTAACCAACCCCCCAACCACCCTGGATGAATTGCTGGAGTGGATCAAACAAAATCCGGAGAAATTCGCCTATAACGATCCGTCCACCGGCGGTGCCGGAAGCTCTTTTGTCACCACTGTGCTTTACAAGGATTTGCCAGAGGAAGATATTCATAACAGCGATCCTGCCATTATGGCAAAGTGGGACAGCGGCTTCAATACGTTGAAGGAGCTTGGCAAATATGTGTACGGCAAAGGGATTTATCCGAAGAAGAATCAGGGTACGCTTGATCTGCTGACCAGCGGAGAAGTGGAAATGATTCCGGCCTGGTCGGATATGGTGCTCCAGCAGCTGAATGAGAAGCTGCTTCCGGACACGGTGAAAATGCAGCAAATTACGCCGGGCTTCAACGGCGGACCGACTTATCTGATGGTGAACAAGCTTTCCGAGAAGAAAGACGCCGTCAACCAGTTTCTGAATTTCGTTCTGTCTCCGGAAGCGCAAGCGGTTATCGTGGACAAAATGAACGGTTTCCCGGGCATTCAGCTCACGCAAATGTCGCAGGAGATGCAGGATAAATTCAAAGGCGTTTCCGAAGGATTCCGCACATTCAATATCGGGGATCTCGGCACCGAAATCAACAAACGCTGGCAGAGCGACGTAGCTGCGCAATGAGGAAGGAAGTCAAGCAAGCGATAGCGGGGCTGATTATGGTCAGCCCTTCTTTTCTTCTTCTGCTGATCATTGTCGTCATTCCGATCGTACAGTCTCTCATCTCCAGTCTCGGCAACGACTCGGGCGGTTACGATCTGAGCCGCTACCAGTTCCTGTTCACGGATAAAGGGATGCGCTCGAACATCATTTTCACGATTAAGGTTACTCTCCTGTCCTGTGCATTGGTGCTGCTGGTCAGCTACTCGATGGCGCTTTATATGCGGTTCAGCTCGGGAAAGCTGGTCGATTGGATCCGCAAAACGTATATGATACCCTTGTTCATTCCGGGTGTAATCGCCACATACGGGCTGATGAATCTTCTGGGCAATCACGGCTGGCTGGCCCGGCTGCTGATGCCGCTCGGGATCGTCCTGCCGCGAATTATTTTCGATGAGAAGGGCATCATTATAGCGAACTTATGGTTTAATATTCCGTTCGCAACGATGCTGCTGAGCTCTGCGTTGGCAGGTATTCCGGCTTCGATCATCGAGAGCGCGCGCGACATGGGCGCAGGCAAGCTGCGGATTTTTCTGCGCTTCATCTTTCCCTTGTCCTACAAGACCTTTCTTGTTGCGATGACTTTTGTGTTCATGGGCGTTATCGGTTCCTTTACCGCGCCGTTTCTATTGGGCGCCAACTCGCCTCAAATGCTCGGCGTGTCCATGCAGCAGGTATTCGGCGTGTTCCAGGAACGCGAGCAGGCCGCTGCGATGGCATTCTTCACCTTCCTGCTGTGCTCGGTGCTGGGATTCTTCTACATTCGTTCGATGGCAAAAGAAGAGGCAGCCAATGGTTGACGGCTGACAAACAAGAAGAAACGGCTGCCGCCGTCCTGTTGCGGCGCCGTTAGATTCTTCCCTTCGACCTTATAGAAAGGTGCAGGCGTAAAACTTATACATTTTATAAGGTCGATAAAGGACGGTCTCCAGGCTCGATTTGATCCTGAAGACCGTCCTTTTGCTGCTCGGGTATGGCGCTGAACAGGCTAAGCCCCTCCAAGCGTGTAGGTATACTCCGGCTTGGAAGGGTCATCGGCATTATTCACGAAATATAGCGTGCTGCCTTCGCGCTACATGTACTTCAACTGATCGCCGGAATAAGAAATATCTTTTTTCTCCGCAAAATCCTGCTCCTCAGCCGTCAGCAGCTTCTTGTAGAGGAGAGTGCCGGTTCCTGTCGCACGGTCAATGAGCGTGAGCAGCCCTTTCCGGTTGGGCATGAGCAGCCGCAGGTAAAAGCAGCACGGACGATAAGGCAAGCGCAAGCCATCTCTTTTTTTTCATGAGGCTCTCCCTCCTGGAATGAGTTTGTCAGTATTACCCACTCCTAAGACGGGAAGGCCGGATCAAATGTTGACAATGCCTATATGATCCATCCGGTCACTGAATCAGGGCGATTCCCTGTAATTCTCCATCAAGAGCTCCAGCGCGCCTGTCTCGGGATGGATCAGAAGACCATGAACAAGTACGGACTGGGGCACCAGCGGATGATTGCGGATGAGCGAAACACTGTGCTTCACACCCTCCTCAGGGCTTGAGAAGCCCTTCAGGGACCGGTCCATCCTGATCCCTGCGTTCTCCAGGGTCGAGATAGCCAGGTCAGGAATCCCATGCTGCCGGAATTTCTCGACCATTGCAGCGGAATCCAGATTGGTCATCCCGCAGCCATGATGGCCGATGACGAGCACCTCGCGCGCATCCATCTCATAGATCGCGACCAGAATACTGCGCATGGCGCTGCCGAAAGGCTGCGTGAGGATAGCGCCGGCATTTTTAATGATTTTGGCGTCGCCGTTCCGCAGGTTGAGCGCCCTTGGCAGCAGCTCGCTCAAGCGGGTATCCATGCAGGAGAGGATAGCTATTTTTTTCTCGGGGAACCTGTCGGTCAAATAGGCTTCATACTGCTTCTGTTCCACGAATTGTTTGTTGAATTCCATAAGTGTGGGTAACAATGACATCGAGATTCCTCCCCCTTCCTTTTATTAATTATTCTCCCAAAAAGCAGCCGAGTCAAACATGAAGAATTCGTTAATAATGGAGAAATGCGAGCATCAATCTCCACAAAAAAAGGCGGCAGGGCTCAAACTTATCAAAATGGCGCAGGGCAGCACAAGAAGAACCGGCTGTCGCCGTCCGCGGGCTGCTTAGCCCAGTTTCTTCCCTCAGAAATAGAAGCAGCATATAGCCATTTTTTAATCCTGCTTATCGTGTAAATAAAAAAGCAAACTCACCGCTTACATAAGTTTGCTTAGCCTGGCATATATCCGATTGTGGTAACCGGCACACTGTAAGCCACCCGCTTGAATTCCGCTTAATGAGTACGCTCCTGAAACGTGTGGCAGCAGGTATCGGTTACGCCACCAGCAGAATCCTGATGCTTTGTGTCGTATTTCCCGCTTCCTGAGCCTTGCGGAAGCGGGCTGTTTGCATGCGTATTGATCTCGATCATAATCGTCTCCGCCACGCAGTTGTTGCCGGATTCCCAATGCTGACAATTTGCAACACTGCATTTCACCATAGGATGTTCCATTGCAGGTTCACCTCTCCTTAAGTGTCGTGTATGTGTACATACCACGGATATGGACAGATTAAACACGGAGCGTATATGATTCATTATATTAGCACTCGCAGAAATACAAATAAACGAAGGGAGCAAACATCATGTCCGATTCGTATAAACCGCGTAATTACAGCACCGTAACGTCTTATTTCATTGCAAAGGATGCCGCAGGCCTGATGGACTTTCTTAAGCAGGTTTTTTATGCGGAGGAGCTCAGCCGCAATTCGGATATCGAAGGTAGAATTACACATGCCGAGGTTCGCATTGGCGATTCAATTATTGAGCTGTCGGAGGCCAATGATCAATTTCCGGCAAGAACCAATACGCTTCATCTTTTTGTCGCTGATACAGATGAATGCTACACACGCGCTCTGGCAGCGGGTGCAGCCTCACTCTATGCGCCGGCAAACATGCCGTACGGAGAACGAAGCGGAGGAATCGAGGACCCCTTCGGCAACCACTGGTACCTCGCTACGTTCACGGGCGGAGAAGGAAATGGTTACGATTGATCGTTTAAACATAGAGTTGTTCTTCACCATGATTGAACCAGATCTGCAGAATTAGCAAGAAAAGTGGCTGTCCATCAGTGCAGCCTCTTTTCTTGCTTCTTTTTTGTGTATAGATTTCAATGTGCGGACGCATGCCCTTCAACAGCTTATTTGGCTTTTTCGCAGCTCTTTCCTCTTTTTTTTCACAGATCTACTCGCTTCATCAGCTGCATTCATAGTCGGCAATAACGGTCCTGTCAAGCATAATTGTAACTCTTACATTCAGTATTTCATCAATAATTCTTCTCTTCCTCATTTACTGGATGGATGGATTGCATAAGTTGTAAGTCTTACATATAAAGTGTTATAATGAAAGAAAAATGATCAGGGAGAATGAAATGAACATCTACGATATCGCCAAACAAGCAGGGGTTTCCATTGCAACCGTCTCCAGAGTCATGAATAATCCGGCAGCGGTGAGCGTCAAAACGCGCGAGAAGGTGCTGGAGATCATACACAGCGCGAATTTCATGCCCAAACTGGGCGCGAATTTGAATAAATCCAAAGATCTGGCCTTCTTCACGACGGCGCAATCCCTGCAGCTGGAGAACAGCATTTTGGCCGGGATCAGCGAGGCGGCTTTTGCCGAGAAGCTGAGCATCAAGCTGTGCCCGTTGGACGAGCTGCCCAAGAAGCGCAATGAATTGGCCGGCTACTTTGCCGAGAAAGGAATTGGCGGGGCAATCTTTACGTCGATTCCGTATAACGAGGAACATTACAACGATATTGCCAGAGCGATCCCGAGTGTTCTGCTGTTCAACCAGCTCAAGGATTACAAGGTCCACTATATCCGTGCCGACCATCGAAAAGGCGGATTTATTGCGGTGCAGCATCTCGCCCATATGAATCATAAGCATATTGCCGTTGTGGACGAAATCCATTCGGCGGATCATCACGAGAGGCTGGCCGGAGTCAGAGAAGCCATGGAGACTTTTGGTCTTCAGGACTTTACGGAAAACCATTTGATCAATGTGTCCAACCTCGACGAGATAGACATATGCGCCCAAATCGACCATTATCTGCTGCGGTATCCCCAAACGACGGCTCTTTATGTGGCCAACGATCAGTTCATTCCGGCTTTATACCGCCATTTCCGTTCGAAGGGCATCCGTATTCCGGAGGATATTTCCGTCGTAGGGGCGAATGACGTCCCGGGAAGTTCTGATCTGTATCCGCCACTGACGACTGTGAGGCAGCCGGTCAAGCAGATGGGCATGAAGGCTGCCCAGACGCTGATAGATATCATCCACGGCCTTAATGCCCCGGAGGAAGCGCTGCAGGAGGTTTTTGATGTCCAATTGGTAGTCAGAGCTTCCACGAGCAGAGTTTCAGAATAATAATGCAGCATTAGAGTCAGTGACGCACTGAGCCGGCCCTGGAATCAAGAATCTTATTTTAAGTGCCTGAAAACACTTACCGTAAGGTTTTTTTCATTTTCTGTTTTTGTTACAATATAAGAGCATTTTCGTCATGAAATGCGCTTATTCGTGAAAGAAATTATTGATTCATTCTTTTTCGCAATGTAAGCCATATTATGTATGGCATTTCATGTCGGGACTTTTTGTGCAACGGAAGGACAATAGGCATGTTTCATACTTTAAGCTTATAGAATAGGGGAAGGCTCGGTTGAACAGCATGGTTGATCCATTGTCTTACAGGGTATTAACCTTATACTCAGTTGTGAATACTGACAATTGATGAACAAAAAGGGGGATATGCACATGCATTTGTTATGGACATTGATTATTGGCGGCATTATCGGTTGGCTAGGGGGATTGATTGCAGGCAGGGACGTACCGGGCGGCATTATCGGGAATATAGTAGCCGGCTTCGTCGGCGCTTGGCTGGGTACGCTTATATTGGGTGACTGGGGTCCGAATATAGCGGATTTCGCTCTTATTCCTGCCATTATCGGCGCCATCATCGTCGTTCTGATTCTGAGCGCCATCATGCGCGGCGGCAGCAGAAGAACATAGTACGGGAAGCGCGGAATACAACAGTTTTCTTGGAATCGTGAACAGTAATAAAGCCGCCGGCAGGGCCGTTGGAATTTCCAACTCCCGCTGACGGCTTTTATTGAGTTAAGAAGGGAAAGGAGCTTCTGGAGGAGACGGAGAAGTGGTTGTATTAAATTGGGCAAATATCTATACTTTAGTAAGATTCTATTAAAAATTATAGATAGGAGGAGACCGATATGATCCAGGTGTTTCCCGCAGACGAAAGATACTCGGTCGATAATGGATGGCTGCGCGGACGTCCCAGCTTTTCCTTCGGTGAATATGCTGATCCGGCCAATACGGGCTTTGGTGTGATGCGCGTATGCAATGACGATTTTCTCGATCCGGGGAAGGGCTTTGGCGCTCATCCGCACAGCGATATGGAAATTGTCAGTATTGTGCTGAAGGGCCAAATACGTCATGAAGACAGCTTGGGCAACGTGGAGACGGCATCGGCCGGCGAGCTCCAGCGCATGTCCGCTGGCACCGGGATTGTGCATGCCGAATATAATCCCTCGGAGACGGAAGAGCTGAACCTGCTGCAGCTGTGGTTCATGCCCAGAGAGCGGGGGCTCACTCCCTCATACGAAACAGGCCAATACGATGCGGAGCAGCTGATCAATACGCTGGTTCCGGTCGTGACGCCGGATGGGGCAGGACAGACTGCGAGCATTCAGCAGGATATGACGATTTATCTGGGCAGGCCGGAGGCCGGCAGGGAGCTGATCTTCAAGCAGGAAGAGGGCAGGCGGATTTTCCTTTTTAACATCGAAGGCTCTTTGTCTGTGAATGGAACGCCAATGGCTGCAAGAGATACAGCGCGGATTGAATCCGTATCCCGGTTGACATTATCGGCTGATGAGGCTTCATTCGTCATGCTGATCGATCTGCCATAAGGAGGGCATTAGTCCATGAAGGAAACCTTTATCGTCAAGCATGCTGTCGGAGGACCGATCTTTATTGACACGAAGAAAGAAGCTGTTCCTTATACGGTGGAGCCCTTTGGCGAGGGATGGAAATTCACGGTATCGGTGCCTTTGAACGAGAAAATCCGTGAGCTGCTGCAGTTCAGCCATGAGCTTAACATGTTTCTCTTTCATGAATTCGAGGATGCGCCAACAGTCAAGACCTGGTACTACATCAAGGAGGGCCCGGTCGAATACGACGCGGCTGCGGAGCAGCTGACTATCGTGGCGGATTCGCGAATCGAATATGTGCCGGATACCTTCATGAAGCAATAGAGTCGTTGCGGAAGTTTAATGACAAAGCAGACCCTATCTCCGAACCGGAAAGACAGATTGTTATCCTGATGTGTCAAATTAATCCCAAGGCGCATGATGTGGTGAGCTTCATACATACGCAGCGGCTCACGCCATTAACAGCACTGCAAAACAACCCCCCAATACCACTGCTTGCAGCGGAACCGGAGGGTTGTTCTTAGTTACGGAAGAAAGCAGTCGCCGATTTCGGTTAGAACGGAAATATAGTCCGGGCAGTTACGAGATTATTCGCCCGCATAGGTCAGGTTCCACTGGGCTCTGACAGCATCCATTGTTTCCATCAGCTGAACCGTCTCGGACACCGGCATGATGGAGCTTTCCGTGCGTCCTTCACGCACGCATTCCATGGCTTCCAGCGCCTGGAACATATGCCCGGTAATTGTGCGGTCGTCGGTTACGGTTTCTTCTTCTTGGCCATTTACATATAATGCAGCCTTTCGGGCAGACAGAAACTCGGGAATATGGATTTTTCCTTTCGTCCCGTAGATCCATGCATCGTTATTCATCCATAAGCGGATCGCTCCATGCAGTGAAGCCGTAGCGGCGCCATTGTAATCGAAAATCAATGAATACTGCTCGTCCACGCCGGTTTCTCCGATGAAGGCGGAGCTCAGAATTTTCGAAGGCTGCGAGCCGAACACCATCGAAGCAAAGGAAATCGGATAAATACCGGCATCCAGCAGGGTGCCGCCGCCTTTATTCTTATCCAGCAGCCGGCCTTCGGGATTCCAGCCGGCGTCAAAGCCGAATTCAGCCTTGAGCAGCTTGACCTCGCCGATTGCGCCGCTCGCCAGCCATTCTCTGACTTTCTTGATGACTGGAAGATAACGTGTCCACATTGCCTCCATGACGAATACGCCCTGTTCCTTGGCATAGTCGGCGATTTCCCTGGCCTCGGCTGCGTTCATCGTGAAAGGCTTCTCACAGAGAACAGGTTTGCCCGCCCTCAGGCAGGTCATCACATTCTCCTTATGAACCGTATGGAGCGTACCGACGTAGATGATATCCACTGCGGGATCGTTTGCCAGCTCCTCAAAGCTTGAATAAACCTGCGGGATGCCGAATTTAGCTGCAAAAGCTTCCGTTTTCTCGAGGCTGCGGCCGGCTACGGCTGCGATCTTGGCATCCGGGGCATGGGCAACCTCGGAAGCGAAAGTGCCTGAGATACCGCCCGGGCCCATAATGCCCCATTGAATGACTCGTTTGTCAGTCATATACAGTCTCCTTTAGTTGGTTGATTGAATAAACAAACTTATAACCCTTATGTTATCACTTCAGCGGACACGATTAAACTTTTTTTGAAATATAGGAAAAGCATGAAATTCCATTATACTTTGCTTAAATTTCTGAGGGAAAAACGTGGCTTATCCGCAGAGGACGGCGTTAGCCTTTTTCTCCTAGAACAAACCCTTCCAAAGTCTGAGCAGCGGCCCCGACTCGCCGAATACAGGATCGCAATCCGGCAGGGGAACCCGCTCAATTTCCTGCAGAACCTGCGGCCGTTCCCCTTCTTTTCCTGTACGAAGATTATAGTCCATCCCGTCCGGGTAAGCGCCTACGACCTGAAAGTCAGCGGATGCCGACAGCCGCTTATGCCCGGTTCCCGCCGGCAGCACGACAACATCGCCGGCGCTCAGCTCCACATGTTCCCCCTGCTCGCCGCCAAGCTGCAGCGCTATCGATCCGCGAATGACGCCAAGCACTTCATGGGCGTTGCTGTGGTAATGGTGGTAAGGAAAAACGCCATTGGTCCAGCTGTTCAGCCAATGATGGCGGTTGAACAGGTTCTCCGTTTGCGCCGCTTGATCCTTCAGAGCGCCAGGATAGAGAACAACAGGCAGAACCCGGTTGTTCGGTATCGTCCCGTCGTCTTGAAACAGATAAGTCCTGATCTCAGGCAGTTTCATCTTCCAACCTTCTTTCCTCTTTGATCCGGCAGCTATCGTCCTGCTGCTTAAGCCGGTATTATTCCCAAGGAAATCTCATTTGCAGGAAGTCGGCGAATTTCCTGCTCTCTTCTCTGCGGTAACGCCGCATTTCGGCGCGCTGCGTGGCCGTTTCGTGCAGCCGCTTCTCCTCCGCCGTCTCCGGTACGATATCCGGAACCATCACCGGTTTGCGGTTCTCGTCCAGGGCCACGAAGGTAAGGAACGCAGTTGCCGCAATCGCCCGGATCCCCGTCCGCAAATCCTCCGTGATCACCTTGACGAACACTTCCATCGAGCTTCTGCCCGTCCATGTCACGATCGACTCCAGGCAGACGGAATCCGTCGGACGGATGGGCAGCAGGAAATCCACGGAATCCGTGGAGGCCGTGACGACGGATTTGCGGCAGTGCTTCGATGCCGTGATGGAAGCAATATCATCGATATAGGCCATCAGCTTGCCCCCGAACAGCGTATTGTGGTTGTTCACATCGGTCGGGAAAATTCTGGCGGTTTTGTAGCAGCGGGATTCCTTGACGAAGCGTTGTTCCATAAGCTTGGATGCCCTCCATCGTTTTTCTTCCAAGTTTACCTTATTTGCCGCAGGCTGCAAACTTGGAATTGCCCGTACACCCGAATGGTACAGATTGCGCAATCAACTGGGATCAGTAAACGCAGAGCGCAGCAGAACCGGGTCATATGGCTCGTACTCGTACTGCATGCTGTCGAATGCCTATTCCGACGGTCAACCGTCTTTTCATCCTGCAGCATGCGCGGGAGCAGGAGGACAGCCTCAGCCGCCCAGTAATCCCTGGAACCCGCTGGCAGACTATCCCGAGTTCTCTTCCTGCCGGTGTGGTGAAATGAGAGGCAATATGGTATACTTTTACACAGATTGCTAGTGATCACGCTTACAATAATAAGGCCATTTTTATTCGAATGAACCTGTTAATTCAAACCTATCATCACAAAGGGAGTGACGTGAATGGCTGGAAATCGTGCGGTGGCTTATGTGAAACCTATGGAAGTTGAGGTGCAGGACATTTCCTTTCCGGATTTGATTCTTCGCGACGGACCGGGAGTGAACCCGCTTAATGTGGGACGCAAATGTGAGCATGGCGTTATTTTGAAGGTCGTGACCACCAACATTTGCGGCAGCGACCAGCATATGGTCAGAGGACGCACAACGGCTCCCAGCGGTTTGGTGCTGGGCCATGAAATAACGGGAGAGGTCATCGAAGTCGGCCGGGATGTGGAATTTATCCGGAAAGGGGACCTGGTCTCCGTTCCATTTAATATCGCTTGCGGAAGATGCCGCAGCTGCAAGGAGCGCAACACGCATGTATGTCTCAACGTGAATCCGGATCGTCCCGGCTCAGCCTATGGTTATGTCGATATGGGCGGCTGGGTAGGCGGACAATCGGAATACGTCATGGTCCCTTACGCCGATTTTCAGCTTCTGAAATTCCCGGACAAGGACCAGGCCATGGAGAAAATTATGGATCTGACGATGCTCTCGGATATTTTTCCGACGGGTTACCATGGGGCGGTCAGCGCAGGCGTCAAGCCTGGCTCGACGGTTTATGTGGCCGGAGCGGGTCCGGTTGGTCTGGCAGCGGCGCATTCGGCCCAGCTGCTGGGAGCGGCGGTTGTTATCGTGGGCGACCTGAACAGCGAGCGGCTGGCGCAGGCCAGAAGCTTCGGCTGCGAGACCGTCAATCTGCGGGAGCATGCGAATTTGTCCGAGCAAATCGAGCAGATTCTGGGCGTGCCCGAAGTGGACTGCGCGGTTGACTGCGTAGGCTTCGAAGCGCACGGTCATGGCCATTCCCACGGCGAAGCGCCGGCGACGGTGCTCAACTCTATTATGGAAGTAACGAGAGCCGGCGGACGCCTCGGTATTCCAGGCTTGTATGTAACGGGTGATCCGGGCGCGATTGATGCGGATGCCAAGCATGGCACGCTCAAAATCCGCTTCGGCCTGGGCTGGGCGAAATCCCATACCTTCGTAACCGGGCAAACTCCGGTTATGCAGTACCATCGGGATCTGATGATGTCTATCCTAAGCGGCAGAGCCCAAATCGCCAAAGCGGTCAACGCAACGAAAATTTCGCTGGATCAGGCTCCTGCGGCTTACGCCGAGTTTGACAAAGGCGCTTCCAAAAAATTTGTTATCGATCCGCATGGACTGGTTAAAGCCTGAACGTTTGGGCAGGAGCTTGCAGCACGGCTGTAAATTCTTATAGCCGGATATGGGTTGCGGCTTTGTCATAAATGCGATAAGTTGGTCATATAATGAGAAATTAAGGCCGTTCGATAAGGAGCAGCGAACCTGCCGCCTGTCCACCGGCATGCGAGGATCAACCATGAATCGTTATGAAGCGGAGTTCAGCAATTTGGTCAAGGCTTACCGGAAACGGCATATGGGCAAAGGGCCAAGCCGGATCACAACGACCTTCTGCAAGCAGTGGGCGATTTGCGAGATGGAAGGCAATCTTTCGCCGGTGGAGAAGTTTATGGCCGCAGCAGAGGAAGGAAAGCATATTCTGCGCGAAGCCCGCACGCAGTGGGTTAAGGATATGTACCGCAAGGAGCCTCCCGTCGAGATGGAAGAGCTGCTCGGGGCGAAGCTGATGGATTTATTCGTTGATATTGATATTGATAAGGATTTCGGGATGTCCATCTTCGTATTCGATCAGGACATTCAGCAGAAGTTCGGTTCCCTATAGTGGAGAGGATTGGCGCTTGGCAGCGTTCCTGCCCAAGACCAGCCGCATGATGATGATTTCGTGATGAAATCATTTTCCTGCGGCTTTTTATTTTTAAACGATAGAAAGTTGCATGTTTCTTCGAGGTATGACTCGTGTTCAGAAGGAAGAAAATCTCGGCCGGCTTTGACGGTGTTTCGGGCTTCGCGAGGAGCTGCGGCGCAGCTGCAGTGAGGTTTCCCGTGCTGGAACGTCCAAACAGAGGTGGGGGCATGCTCTACGCGGGATAAACCTGCTTAGAAGGTGTTTCTGGCATTCGCGAGGAATCGCGGCGCAGCTGCAGTAAGGTTTTCCCGTGCTGGAACGTCCGAACAGAGGTGGGGGCATGCTCTATGCGGGATAATCCTGCTTAGAGGGTGTTTCTGGCAGCCGGGTTTCGTGGATCCAATTATCTGAGGGGGGCCAACTTCGCCACCGAGGATGGCGGATGCTGTTTTTATATTATTTCATGAAGCAAGAGGAGATGAATCATATGGGAAAGACGCTGCATTCGGGCCGCATCAAGCTGCCAAGCAAGCCGGACCCGAAGCTGTGGGTGGGCAAGGCGCCGTTTGGCCTGGGCAAATTGAAGCCGCATCACATTCGGGATACGGTGAAGGTGGTATGGGACAATCGGGATAATCTTCCGTATGCCTACCGCATCTTGACGCAGGGTGTGTGCGACGGCTGCGCGCTTGGTGTATCCGGTCTTTACGACCAGACGCTGACCGGCCCGCATCTGTGTACGACGCGGCTGAATGTGCTGCGCCTGAACACAATGCCGGCGATCAGGCCGGAGCTGCTTCATGCGGACATCGATGAGCTGCGGAAGCTGGACAGCACCGCGCTGCGCAAGCTGGGAAGGCTGCCGTATCCGCTTCTAAGGCGCAAAGGGGAGCGCTCGTTCCGCCGCATCTCCTGGGATGAAGCGCTGGAGCGGATCGCCGCCAAAATCCGCAGCATAGATCCCAAGCAGCTCGCTTTCTATCTGACTGCGCGTGGCATTACGAATGAAGTGTATTATGCCGCTGCCAAGGCGGCGCGTTTCATCGGCACGAATAATATCGACAACGCTTCGCGCATCTGCCATTCGCCATCCAAGACGGCACTGAAACGCTCCGTGGGCATCGGAGCATCCAGCTGCAATTACAAGGATTGGATCGGGACGGATGTGCTGGTCTTCTGGGGCAGCGTGGCGGCGAATAACCAGCCGGTCTCGACCAAATATATGTATGCGGCCAAACGGCGCGGGACCAAAATCATCGTGATCAACCCTTACCGGGAGCCAGCGATGGAGGGCTATTGGATTCCCTCAATTGCCGAATCGGCGCTGTTTGGAACGAAGCTCGCGGATGATTTTTATCAGGTCAATATCGGCGGAGACATTGCGTTCATGCACGGCGTGATGAAGCATTGGTTTGAAATGGAGGAAGAGCAGCCGGGCTCGGCAATCGACCATGATTTTGTGCGTGAGCATGCGAACGGATTTCAGGAGCTGCGGACCCATGTGATGGGCCAGCAATGGGGGCTGCTGGAGAAATCGTCGGGACTGACCAAGGAACGGATGCGCGAATTTGCGCAGCTGCTGGCAGGGGCGAAGTCCGGGGTATTCGTATGGAGCATGGGGCTGACCCAGCACCGTTTTGGCACGGACAACATCTCGCAGGTAGCCAATCTGGCTCTTCTGCGCGGTTTTCTTGGGCGTGAGCATTGCGGTCTGATGCCCATCCGCGGACACAGCGGCGTGCAGGGCTCCGGCGAGATGGGAGCCGATCCCTTCAGTCTGCCGGGCGGTGAATTCAAGGGGGACGATATCGGGCGGATCGAGCAGGTGTGGGGCTTCGAGCTCCCCCGCTGGCAGGGGGATATCGTGGGGGTATCGCTGGAGAATACGCAGCTTCCTGACGATCATGAACGCAGGCTGAAGGTATTCTATACGTCCGGCGGCAATTTTCTCGAGACCATGCCCGACCCGGAGTTTGTGCGGGAATGTCTGGAGGCTGTGGACCTTCGCGTCCATCAGGACATCGTCCTGAACACATCGACGCTTGCGGACGCGCAGGAGGAAGTGATTGTGCTGCCGGCGATGACCCGGTACGAGCAGCCGGGGGGAGGGACCTCCACATCGACGGAGCGGATGGTTTATTTCTCGCCGGAAATTGCCGGCCCAAGGGTGGAGGAGGCGCGCGCGGAGTGGCAGATCTATGCGGAGCTTGCGGCCAAAGTGAAGCCCGGACAGCATAATCGGGCGGCATTTGCGAGCGCGGCTGCCATTCGCGAGGAGATTGCCAAGGCGGCTCCCGCGTATAACGGTATCCAGAAGCTGCAGGAGAAGGGCGATGTTTTTCAATACGGGGGAGCATGGCTGTGTGAGGATGGCCTCTGTCCAACGCCAGACGGCAAGGGCAATCTCATTGCGATCGAGCTGCCGGAGCTGCGTAAGCCCGAGGGGAATTTCTATGCGACCACACGCCGCGGCAAGCAGTTCAATTCCATGGTGTACAGCGATACCGATGCCTTCAACGGGGCGGACCGGTATGATGTCCTGATGAATGCCGGCGACTTTGCGGCGCTTGGGATCGTCGAAGGCAGCGCAGTCGTGATCTATAACCGCAGCGGATTGATGCATGCCCGGGCGAAGAAAGCAGACATCGCCCCGGGCAATATTGAACTGTTCTGGCCGGAGGGAAATGTGCTGTTCCACAAGGGCGTCTATGAGCCGAAAGCGGGTATTCCCGAATATAATACCTCGGTTGTCATCGAGAAGGCCGAGACCTTCCATGCGCTGAAGGATACCAAATATGTCGAGAAGCGGATTGATGAGCTGGAGATGGATATACCGTCTTGATCGTACAGCTGGCATTTTGCCAGGAAACCGGCAGGTACACAAGGCTTCATATGAGCTGTTCCCAAACGTCGGGCCGGCCCAATAGACTGGCTGTGCATGTGAATACATCCTCCACTTGTTCCGGAAGTGAATCATCGGCCTTATAAGGGCGTTGGCAGAAAGGAGGTGCAGCGCGTGGATAACAAGGTAACTACCGGATGGCGCGTCATCCGGTTCAACGGCAATCAGCATGAGGAGCAGGATGACGAAATCGCGACGGAGATGCCGCTGACTGTCCGTCTGGACGGCGAGGAATTTGCCACAATCGTGTGTACGCCAAGCGATTTGCAGGATATGATTGTCGGGTTTCTCGCCTCCGAAGGCGTAATCCGGACATTCGATGAATTGAAATGCTTAACGCTGGATGAGGATCGGGGTTATGCTTATGCCGAGCTTCATATCAAGCAATCGACGGGCAAGGAATTCCATTCCAAACGGTTTATCGGGTCCTGCTGCGGCAAGAGCAGGCAGTTTTATTTTCACAATGACGCAAGGACGGCGAAAACGATTATGAGCCGTCATCCAATTGCGGCGGAGCAGTGTCTGGAGCTGATGCGGCTGCTGCAGGAGAGCTCGACGGATTTTCATCAGACCGGGGGCGTCCATAATGCGGCGCTCTGCACGCCGGATGGGATTATCGCGGTACGAACCGATATCGGACGTCATAATGCACTGGACAAAATATATGGCCACTGCCTGCAGAACCGTATCCCGGCAGGGGATAAAATCATTGCTTTCAGCGGGCGCCTCTCCTCCGAGGTCGTGCTGAAGGTGGCGAAAATCGGCTGCGGCATTCTTTTGTCCAAGTCTGCTCCCACCGATCTGGCCCTGAAGCTTGCCGAGGATCTCGGCATCACCTGTGCGGGGTTCATACGCCGCGGCAGCATGAATGTGTATACGCATCCTGAGCGGATACGCACTTAACGGACCCGGCGGTCGGGTTGTTTAAAGCAACCCCTGCCCTCGAATATTCAGCGCTGCTGAAGCGTGGCTTCATGCTCCCCGTTATCCCGGATTAAGGATTGGCAAATTCAAATTTGGCCGTCCGCGTGGTAGACTAAGAAAATAGAGTTTAACCATGAGAAACGAAAGGTGTCATGACATGGAAGCAGAACCCAAACTGCCTGAGGGTGTGATGCTGCCGGACGGAACGCTGAACAGCGAGCTGATCAGCAGGCGGGAAATCATATACCGGGGAATGAACGGGCAGGCGGTTGAACGGATCTACATCTTGCCCGGGCAGAGCTATATCTATAAGCCGTTAACGAATGATGACCAGTGGGGAAAAGAAAAGTGGGTCTACGATCACATCCTGCCGTCGCTTCCTCCCATTTACCCCAGAATGCTGCTCAGCTCCTTCAACCTTCAAACCGGAAGGCACACCATCATTTTCGAAGACCTCGGCCATCTGGAGCACGGATTTCGGGAGCCGGTGGCCGTGGAATTGGCCCGCCAGGTTGCAGGCTTGCATTCGCTTAGTACGGACCATCTGTTCCATGCGCCGCTTAGAGGGCCCAAGCCCCCCATTGAAGCCATCGTCAGCGAGCTTCTTCGTGACAAAGCCGAGACGATTGAAGCCTTGTCGGATATAACCATTCCGCGATTGCGGCTGGAGAGCCTGTACGAGGCTATGGCGCAGACGGTGTTCCCGGATCTTCGGGTTGTTTCCCATGGCGATTTGCATTCAGGCAACTATGCCCTTGCAGCGGGCCGGCTGGTCGTGCTGGACTGGGAGCACACCCACCTCAACTCCCCGTTATGGGATCTGTATCATATGATCGATATGTCTCATCCCTTGTTTCCAAAGAGAATGACAGCGGACAGCCGCAATGCAATTCTGCAAGCGTATCTGGAGGTGGCTGAAAGCAGGGGTTATTTATCCGGAATAAATGCGGCTGCTTTTATTAGGGAGTACAAGCTGTTTGCCTCCATCTTCTCCATCTGGATGCTCCGCCTAATCCAGGGCGACCTTGCACGGAATGACGACAGATGGCCGCGCGCTCAGCTTGAGCAGCAGCTGGAGGAGACTACCGCAAGTCTGGAGCAATGCGCGGACTGGTTATAGCCAGTCCAAACCATACAAAGAAGCTGTAATGGATTGGACGCCATTACAGCTTCTTTGTGCTGTTCCGAAGGATAATGAACATGAGCAGGAATAATTTGTATGGATCCAGCAGCGTTGGCAGCTGCCGCAATGAACGGTCTGCGGGCGGAACGCTAGGTCTGCAGCGCCGGCAGCGGGAATGGAATGACGGCAAATCCGCTGACGGCGCCTTCGCCCACCTGCTGGACGCCAATTGTGATGAGACGGTCCATATGCTGCGGAATAGGCAGGGCCAGCGTTTCGTACAGATGAAGGCCGTTCTGCGCTTCCTGCGCCTGATGGGTGCCTGGCGAGCCGCGGCGCACCAGCTCTTCGGGTGACGCAGCGCCGTCGCACCACCAAACGGTATAGCGGCCGGAAGCAGCCGGCGTGGTGAAGTGGATTTTCAGCAGCGTTCGGTGAAAGAAATCGATGCCAAGCAGCTCTGCTGTGAATGGCGGCGGAACGTCGGGAATTGCCGGCAGCCTCACCGCTCTGACGACTCCGCCTGGCGGCCCGGTGCGGCCATAGTAGGCCAGCCTGGCCATATAGGTAACGACAGCAGTTGCTGCTGGCGGAGGAAGCGGGTCGCTGAAGACCAGCTCCTTCGGCAGATTGTCGGCCGGGAAATCTGCCGCCTGCACCCATAGGGAAGGATGCTTGAGGTCCTGCACCAATCTGCCGGACCCGGAGCCGAAGGCCATGCTGCCCGAGCCGGCATTCCCGGAAACACGGAAGACAATGTCGGTTCCGTTAACGGCAATAATGTTCTCGGTCACACCGCCGGTAGAGAATATGCCTCCGATAAAATCATTGAGCGCATTCACGCCCGTTACGGCTGCGCGGTATAGGCCGTCGCCGGCTGGAACAGCGCTGCCAAACCCGGCGTCCGCCGTCCGCGGAGCGGCGGTCTGCCTGTAAATAACCAGCCTTCCTCCCGTGCGCCGGACGAGTGAATCCGGCTTCCAGTCCGCTTCGCCGGGGATGTCGGTCCGCCGGATAATGCGGGCTATCCCCGATTCATAAGCGGCCGATTCCAGAGGCGGCGGAGGCGGATCATGACGCAGCGTCAGCGGGGTTGGCGGCGTCCAGGCGGAATACCCACTGACGCGGTCCCAGCCGTCAATGGCCCGTGCTCTGGATTGCAGCAGCACGTCGGGGAAGCTGACGTCGAAGGAGCGGGCGGATGAGTAGACAAGCGGCGGGTCCTCCGGCAGCCGGGAGCGGTTGAAGAAGGTCCGGTTAAGCTCATGCTCCCCTGTCACGGGGCTGGCAGTGACGATCTCCTCCAGCTCCACGCCATGAGCCCTAATGTCGGACTGCCTGGTCAGATGGGTCAACCGCACTTCGAAGCGGTCCGCCAGAAAAGGCAGAGGCTTGAAGGCTGCCAGAGTCCGGCTGATCGAAACAGGGTCGGCCGGCTGCGAAGATACGGCTTCCGGAAGATGCACTTCCGCAGAGATATACTGGGGCGTATCCGGAATTCCCAGTTCTGCGGCTATTGTCGGCATCACAACCGTCACATTGCTGGTTTCCCCGCTGTCCGCATCGCGAATCCGGTAGGCAAACCCAAAGTGATCCGGAGATTCCAGTGGCGCTGCGGGCTGATTGTCCAGATCGCTGCCGGCTGTGTCCGGTCCATCATGGTAAGCAAAGCCGCAGAGCAGCGCAATCTCCCAGCGCAGTCCGAGCAGCAGCTCGAACAATTCCCAATCCGTGGGCTCCCCGGCGATGGCATCCGCGGGAACGGAGGCGCGCGCCTTTTGCCCGGTGCGGACGATATCGGCCCATTGCTCCTCCGTCAGCGTGACGGGCTGGCCATAACGTTTGCCTACTGTGTTCAAGTCGGCATCAAGACTTTTCTCCACGGCAATTTCAGCGATGCGTTCCCAGTTCAGCCGGCGGTCGCGGAATAAATCAAGCATGCGCAAATCCTCAAGCGTCCCTCCCGTGCCGAGCATCGCAACCGTATCCATGGCTTGTCCTTCGACGTAGACAATTGTGCCGTCCGACACCGAACGCACAGCCTCGAGCTCACCGGTCTGCGAATTTTTAAACTCGATCCGGGCAGGCGCCCCTCTCCAAACGAAGGTGACTGCCTGCGCCGGCCCGGGGAGCTTAAACTCATCTGCCAGCAGCAGTCCGCCCACCGACTGGCTTCCCAGCAAGTCCCACCAGCCCGGCGGATAAATCGACAGGGATACCCGTGACGGCACCATCCTCAGGTTCAGGGGGGCCCTTTCAATAATGACCGACTGCGGCAAACCGCGGTATCCGCCCCCGTCCGTAAGCTCCCGAAGCGGAAAATGCCAGCGCAGCCGGTTGCCTGCCGGTGTTTCGCTCAACCAGCCTGTCGATGACAAATAAATCGTCATGGCTTATCGCCTCCTGATTCGATTACGGATGTCAGATCAACCCTTGGAAACTCCCCGGGCAGCGGGAAATGAATAAAAGCTTTCCTGTCGGCATCAACCGGCGGAGGTGCTCCATCAGAACCGGAATCCTCCGTATCCCCTGTATTTCCTCCGCTGCTCCCCGCTTCGATATTCCCGATTGCATGTACTGTCAGGTTCTGCAGGGTATGAACATTGTGCACCAGGTCATCTGCCTGCCGGAGGCTGGCATCGTTTAACGGTTCGGCCATCCGGCCCGGATTGACCACTGGAAACGGAACAGGTCCAGGTATCGGAAATGGACCGGGTTCCGGAAAAGGAATCGGGCCGGGGATTGGACCAGGGACCGGTATCGGGATATCCGGCAGATCCCATGGGAAAGGGGGCCGGCCGGAAGGCAGCGGCCAGGTGAGACCAAGCGGCTGCACGAACCGTGAAACAGCCGTTTCCGGCAGCGGTCCGGCGGGCTCCCCGGGGTAAAGCCGGGGCAGTCCGGCTTTGAAAGGATCAAAGGACAGCCTAAGCGTATAATCGCCACGCGGCAGCCGTGTTGGAATGCCGCCTAATGAGCCGGTAAGCAAAGCGGAGCTTCCGTCGAATCCGGGCAGAACGGCAACCTCCAGCTCCAAAGCGCGCCGGTGCGTATAGCCGGTCGGGCAGCCGGCAGCTGGCTCGACATGCCGGATAGCGAGGGTGACCGTCACCCGCCGCCAATCGACAGGTTCAGGCGTGCGCAGCCATATGGCGTACGGTCTCCCCTGGGCATCGCAGACCGCTTCGACCGTGGTCGCCGGGACCGTATCGTTAATATCGGCCAGCGCGGCGCCGCCGAGGCCGAACAGTGCTCCGCTCTCTGCTGCGAACCTCGTGAAGCGCAGGGCGGAGGTTTCGTTCAGCGGACCGATCTGGGAAGCAAGCGGGGCTGGCAGTCTCCACTGGCTTGGCGGCGCCTCCAGTTCATCGGGGAAGGGAGTGAGCGGAGTGGTGACGATTGGAAAGTCCGCAATCGGCGTGAGCTCATTGACAGAAAGCAGCGGGTTCGCGGGCAGGTGCTTGTTCAGCACAATATTGCCGATGCCGCTGGCTCCGCGGTAATGACGGACAGGGTCGATTTTACCGTATTTGATAGGCCTGCCTGATTGGGGCAGAGGACACTCGGCCACGCTGTGCCTGCCGGAGCTGTCATAATAGGTGGACAAGCCCGTATGCGGCCAGGCCAGATGGGCCTTGAAGCTTGTGAAGGCAGACATGCAGCCGGACCATTCATCGATGCGGACCTCTCCGTTTTGAGGATGCTCGAACAGAATGGTCAGCTTGGCCGGTCCGGATTCTCCAGGCAGTGAATTCATCACGATTTCCTGATCGGGGGCAGCGGTTCCTCCGTGAGCGGCAAGCCAGCTGCGGCTCTCCGGCGGAAGCGAGCTGGCGCCGTCGGAGGCGGGCAGGGGCGTGAGGGTTTCTGTTATCTCGCCTCCGCCCTCATAGGTGATGCGAAGTTTAAGCGGCGTCTCCGCAAAGATGCCGCTGACATACGGCACTATGAAACGGACGGCAGTCTTATAGCCTCTGTACAGCGGAAATCCGAAGCCGAATTGGGTCGGATCCCACGTATTCAGCGTCCATTGCGTCCAGGGATGCTGAGCCTTGGCGAAGATTTTCATATCGCCGAAGGTGGAATAATAAATATAAGGACGCAGTGTTTCCGGATACGCAACCTCGAACTCTTTGTCATAGAACCATTCCACGGGGCTCGAAGGCGGGAATGGCGAGGAAGCGCCGCCGCCGGACGGATGGACCGCATTTGACGCGCCCTTGATATGAAGGCGGTACCGGCCGGGCATGAGCAGCTTCTTGCTTAAGATGCCTGTCGAGGATTTGGCGGCCTCCTGATAACGGATCGCATAAATGTAAAGGGGCTGACGCCCGGATTCCGCCCGCAGGCGGAATTGATCGACAGGAGCCGGAAAATCGAACCGGGCTGAGACAAGCCGCAGGTTTTGGAAGACAGCGCCGTGGTCCTGGAAGACCGCCGCTGCCCCGTCTTCAGACACAAGCTGAGGATAAGTCACGAAGCGTGTGGACCGGGCGAGAATAAGGAACAGCACGACCTTCGAGGCCTGAAGGGATCCGCCGCCATTTGCCGCAAATTGGAGGGTAAAGCCGCCTGTTTGCAGTATCCGCGTCGGAATGTCCGGTTTGAACGCCGTCAGCAGACGGTCCCCCTCGGCCGCAGGCGTCAGCTCAAGCGACGCGAAGCGCCGCGGCTGCGCAGGCAGGAGCTGGGGCGGCCCGTATCCGAAGAAGGTATCGACAGTCCTTGCGGGAGAATCAAGCGGGAAGGTTGAGCTGTCAAGCTTCGAGGTCATCCACGCATAGGGGTCGCAGCCAAGCACATGAAGCTGCGCCATGCCTCCGCCCGGCCCATCCGCCCATACCGCCCGCACATCGGGTACCGGAATGGCGTGGACCAGGTCGATCAGCTCGAGCTCCAGCAGCTCGTCCGTCACCGTATAGCCGCCTTGAACAGACGGGCTGACCGCCTGGCTGGCTTCCACTTTGCCCGTCCGGTCGGTTACCCGCCTGCTGAAGGGCACGACCAGTTCCAAATCCGGCCAAGGCTTGTCCGTGTCCAGATTCCACTGCAGGTCGCTGATGACGTGAATGGCATCAACCGGCTGCTTCTGAACCGTCGGAGTTCCGCCAATGATATAGGTTCCGGCGGCAAGCGGCGAGGATATGGAGGGGGGGTTCACGATATCGTCCCCGAAGGACTTGCTGAAGGGAACATCGGGAATCGGCCATGGGAGGTTCAGCTTGCCTGCGATCTCAAACCGGAACAGGGTCGGACTTGGAAAATATACCTCCGCTTCCGCATCTCCGCTAAGAATAAATTCGAACTTCCACACTTTTATGCCGATTTCGCCATGTACCTTGATGCGGGCGTTCACCAGCAGCGGGTCCCAGCCCATATAGGCATGCAGCGAGACGGCAAGCTTGGAGATGAGCTTCAGAATATCCCCGATTTCAAACGTTCCGCCGATAGCAAGCGTCGCGCCGAAGGCAATGCGATGATGATTGATGCGAAGATACGCTTCCGCCTTCTGCGAGAAAAGCAGGCTGATCACAGGAATCTTCTGCAGCACCTCCAGCTTGGCCGGCTTGCTCTCCGTACCCAGATCCAGATACCAGGCAGTGGGGTCGGAGAACGAGAAGAAGATATCCAGCTGGCCGCTGCCTTTCAGCAGCTCCAGATCGATATTGACGCCTACTCCAAGGGCGAGCGAGGCGCTCTCTGCGTCAAACACAAAGTATCCCTCGGCGCCAAAACCCTTCTGCTTCAGCAGGACGCCCTTACCTCCGAAAATAAACGTGCCGCCGGGGAGCAGGAAGGCGAAGCCGACAGGATTCAGCTCAATGGCGTAGCCTTCGTCGGCCTTGGTGCATATCACCGTTCGGATTCCCACACCTACCGAGGTTTGATCAATCGGGCCGGCCATCCAGCGGTCGATGCTGCTGGTTTCCCGCGCCCATTTGACATAATCGGCCGCTGTCGGCTCTGCGATCGGCAGTCCTTCCTTCTCCAGGCGGGCCACAAAATTGTATGCAAAATCGCCGCCGATTCCCCGCAGCCCAAGCCCGGTCGGCCCAAGCGGAATCGAAGCGCCCTTGGGCAGCTCCCCGTCCAGTCCCAGCACCAGCCCGCGATCACTGAATCCGCCATAGATGGCCGCGCCAATGCTGAGCGGAATCAGCTTTAGCGAGCCTTGGCCCAGCCAACTGTTTTGCTGTGCGTCAAAGCCGAAGCCGAGGCTTCCCTTGTATTTGTCTTTCGATCCGATGGTCAGATCCCCAAGTGCCGTCTGCCAATGCGTGATCCGGATTGGCGGATCCTCGCCTGTTATGCGGATGTCCTCGCGTGCCCGCGAGACAATCACTTCCACCCGCATGAACGCCGTTAAGCCGGAGAACGTGAAAGGCCCCCGCAGAAGCAGGGTGATCGTCTCTTCCACATCGTTGACGGCAATGATTTTGATCAGCGGCGAAGGAGAGATGATTTCCCCTGCCTTAAGACCTCTCAGAAACTCATACAGCTTGTCCTCCGCCATTCCTGGAAGAGCTTCCACAAAATCGGCGATCGCTTTCCAGATCATATCCCGGATCAGCTTCTCGAACCATTCGAACATAATAGGTCTCCTCTCGCGCTTGCGCCTTATATTGGACGAAGGGGGGTCATCGGGCAGCTGCATGATGAGCGAAGCCGTCGGGTATGAACAAGGGAGGGGGAGACAGAAGGGAAGCGGGAGATAGAAATCAAGGGAATTTAACATTTTCCAGTTCAATATAACATATTGCCCGGAAGGAGAAATATAGTCGCCCGGACTCGTAGTGAGTCCAACTTTCAGCCTATTTCTTAGGTGCATTCCGCCCCCTTTTTCGCCTGCTTGTCGAATGAAGCTGGATTATACAACCGGCAGCCTCGGGGGATTCGCCCTGTCCCTGCAGGTGATGACCGGATCAGATATCCGCGCCGGATCTGTACGATTGCACAATTGCCCCTGATATGAGCGGCATATAGTATCAGGAGGTGAGACCATTGAAGCGAAAGAATTATAAAAGCAATACGATCTGGGGGAAGCTGCGCGTTTGCAAATACCTGTCGGCAAGCGGGTCGCTCAGGGAAAATGTTCCGGACACTGTCCGCCTGACCTTGCCCCGATTAATAACCATGTCCTCCCGTTATTCATCACTGTATATCAAGCCGGATATCGGTTCGCTTGGCATTGGCGTCTATAAATTGAATCGGATGTCCAAAGGCTATGAGCTGCTATCCTCCCACAATAAAAGGCAGACCAGAAAAATTTTCCGGAATCTCTCTTCTGTCTTCCGTCATATTCAAGTCGGGCAGAGAGGCCAGAAAATGATCATTCAACAGGCTGTAAAACTGGGCCAGCTTGCCGCACGGCCGTATGATATCCGCAGCATGGTCCAGCGCAAGCCGGGAGGCACCTGGGTATGCACGGGAATAGTGGCCAGGGTCGGAGCGCCCAAGCGGATTGTTACCAATCTCTATCAAGGCGCCAGCATGCAGTCCCTCCATTCACTGCTGCGGAAAAAGGGTATGTCATCCATGGAGCGGAGCGCTTGCCTGAAGCGGATAACGGCCAAATCCCTGAATATCGCAAAGGTATTGAACACCAGACGCTCAGGCATGCATGAGCTGGGTATTGATTTGGCCCTCGACTCCAGTCGCCGGCTGCGGATTCTTGAGGTCAATTCCCATCGTCCGCAGTTCCATGCGCTGAAGGCTGTCTACCCGTCCGCTTATCGTCGCATGATGTCGTTTGCCAGAAGCTATGGCAGGCGCAGCGCACATTGAAACAGCATCATGCAAAGAGTGGTCGTTCGGAACGCCAGCAGCAGCTGCAGTACGCGGCGGGATATCCGGATTAAGCAGAATGGCTCTGTCATGGGCAAGCAGGCATGAGCCATTTTTGTTGTTCGGGTAATTCAACAGGAAACGGAAAGCTCCTCAGGCAAAGCTGTCGGTTGGCTCCTGCAGCTCTGTCTTGAGAAAATGGAAGACTCTCGCCCCAGCCTGCTTCAGCGGGTAATCCGGGGCTCTGCAGACGATGCCGCAGGTCATGTCTGTAATAGGGCCGTCCAGCGAACGTATAGTGGTTCCGGCCGGGGCGGGATTCAAGGCAATCCGGGGGACAAGGGCGATTCCGAGCCCCTGTTCGACATAATATTTCAGAGCGGCCATGCTCCCGATCTCCATCGTGTCGATAGCGGTCGTGCCTGATTCCTGGAGCGCGATCTCGAGTTTCCGGCGGTAAGGGCAGCCTGTGGAAGTAATGAGCAGGCGATGCCCGCGGATATCCTCCGGTCTGATGACGGCTTGCCTGGCAAGCGGGTGTCCCCCGGGCATCAATACGACGAACGACTCCGTATATAAAGGTTCGAAATACAGCCCGGAAGCAAGCTCGGGAGCCGAGCAGAGCGCAAGGTCGAGAGTACCGTGGAGAAGCTGCTCGCATAAAGCCGGTGTGCTGGCGATATCAACGGAGATACGGATATTGGGAAACCGGTTCATGAATTTCCCGAGCAGGACGGGCAGCCGGTAGCTGGCACCAGGCTCAGTTGCTCCAAGGCGGATCATTCCGGCATCCCCAAGCCGCAAATCGGCCAGACGATTCTGCAGCTGCTGCAGATCCTTGACGATGGGCAGGCTTTGTTCGTACAGCAGTCTTCCTGCCTCCGTCAGCCGGATTTTTTTCCCTCGTTCAATTAATTGTACGGCCAGATCGGCTTCCAGCTTCTGAATTTGCATCGTTACGGTGGATTGGGCATAATTCATTTCTTCGGCGGCGCTCTGGAAGCTTCCGCAGGCCACGATCCTGTGAAAGGTATTTAAAGCTTTCATATCCATCCCTGTAACCTCCGTTAAGAGTTCAAGTATTTTGAACAAAGTCTTCAATTTATTCAATTATACAAAATCGGGATAACCCTTTAAAATAAAGCCAAGATTTGATAGTGACCAAGCCTACACACAGACAAGGAGTGAATGCAGTGGATTTGAACAGCAAAGTGGCTCTCGTTACAGGCGGAGGCACCGGAATCGGCCGGGCGGTAAGCCTGCTGCTGGCTGCGAAGGGAGCGGCAGTAGCCGTCAACTATTCCCGCTCGAAGGCCGAGGCGGATGAGACGGTACAGCTGATTGCCGAAGGCGGCGGGCGCGCAATTGCGATTCAGGCGGATGTTTCCAGGGACGGAGAAGTGCGGGAGATGGTGGACGTCATTATCCGGCATTTTGGTTCTGTCGATCTGCTCGTCAACAATGCAAGCATTACCCGGCATATTCCTCTTGATGACCTGGAGGCGGCAGGGGATGATGTTTGGGATGAGCTGTATGATGTCAATGTCAAAGGCATGTTCTACTGTGCCCGCGCCGTCGCCCCCTGGATGAAGAAAAATAAGCAGGGTGCTATTGTGAATCTGGGCAGTATAGCGGGACTAACCGGCTCAGGCTCGTCCCTGCCCTATGCGGTATCCAAAGCGGCGGTGCACGGCCTTACGAAATCATTGGCACGCGCGTTGGCGCCGGAGATCCGGGTCAGCAGCGTAGCTCCGGGAGCCGTCGCGACAAGATGGTGGACAGGCCGGGAGGAACAAATGCATAAACTGGGCGGAAAGCTGCTTCTGCAGCGCATTACGACGCCCGAGGATATCGCCGCCATCATCTGCGCCGCTCTGGAGCAGGAATCGATGACCGGACAAATCATTACGGTGGACGGCGGGCAGACGCTGTAACGGATATTTGAGACAAGCAGGCCATTTACGGCGGAACTCAGCCGTGTGATGGCTTGCTTTTTTTTCTGTGCCCACAGCAGATTAACCGGAAATACCGGATTTCTTAGTGGATTACCCGGACCATATATAACATAACATGATAGGTTTGTAAAAATAATCAAACAAAAAGGTTTTCAAATCCTTGTTTATTATGTTATATTATCTTACATAAAATATGAATGTATGGCGATGCTCCTCCAACTCAGACAAGAATGTATGTTAATCTGCCATCGAATATGAATAATTCACAAGTTTTCTAGGGTTCCGCGGTTGGCATGCCACCGGTCCGGTCCAAGAGAAGACGCACAGCAGGGCCTTTGCTGTGTACACGGAGGGACAAAAGCCCGGGAGGATATCAGATGATGATATCACCCGGGCATTTTTATTTTCGGTGCCTGAAGGGCCTGTCAGTCCTTGACGAAGGGTGAGAGAGATCATGAAAGAAGAAGTAAAGCTTCGCCAGACCTTAACCTTGTTTCAGGTTGTTTTCCTGGGGCTTGCCTGGATGACGCCAATGATTTATTTTACCGTCTACGGCATTGCCTATGATACCTCGCGGGGGATGCTGACGGTGGCGTACCTGATCGCGGTTATCGCCATCTTCTTCACCGCCCGCAGCTACGGCGTTATGGCCAGGACTTATCCTGCATCAGGCTCGGCTTACACCTACGCCGGAAAGTCGCTCCATCCTTATGTCGGCTTCCTCGTCGGCTGGGCGCTCCTGCTGGATTATCTATTCTCGCCCATTATCGCTTGTCTGACCTTCGGCATCTATCTGCACGCGCAATTCCCGTCCATCCCGACCTTTGTCTGGATCGTTCTGCTCAACGCGGCACTTGCTGCCGTCAATATCATCGGCATTAACTTCTCTGCGATTATCAGCAAGCTGTTCGTCCTGCTTCAGCTTACATTCATCGCCGTGTTCTGCTTCTTCCTGATCAAAGGGCTGACCGGGGCGGAAGCCGTTCATCCGCTGCAGCCGTTTGTCCATGCGGGGATCCCGTTCTCCACTATACTGGCTGGCGCTTCTATTATCTGTTTCTCGTTTCTGGGCTTCGACACCATCACCACGATGGCGGAAGAAACCGTCGATGCCAGGAAGACGATTCCAAGGGCCATCCTCATTATCATTATTGCCGCAGGCATCATGTACCTGATTCCTTCTTATTTGACGCAGCTGGCGTATCCGCAGCTTTCCTTTGTCAATTTGGATTCGGCCGGCTTCGAACTGGTGAGAATGGTCGGCGGGGCCGGGCTGAGCGCGTTGTTCATCACGATTCTGATCCTGGCGATCTTCACCCAGGGACTGACGTCGATTACAAGTGTTTCGAGACTGCTTTATGTGATGGGCCGGGATTCGATCCTGCCCAAGCGGATATTCGGATATCTGCACCCGCGCTTCAAAACACCGACACGCAATATTATCATTACAAGCGTCATATCGCTGCTGGCTCTGACGATCAGCCTGGACGCCGCGGTTAAATTCGTCAGCTTCGGCGCGCTGACCGCCTTCGTTTTCGTCAACCTGTCCGTTATCGCAAAACGTTATCTGAAAGACAACCAGCGCTCGTTGAAACAAACGCTGCTTTATCTGGTGTCACCGCTCCTTGGGGCCGGCTTTATCATTTACCTGCTGTTCCAGCTGGACCGGAATGCGCTTCTTGCAGGCTCCTTATGGATGCTGCTTGGCATTGTCTATCATCTATACCGGACAAAAACTTCCCAGGCAGCCGGGGAAAGACTCAAGCCAAGACCCGTGGAGCCTCAAATCTAGATCAACAAACAGCTGTATCAAAGGGTCGGGCAGGCTTCATCTGTTCGACCCTTTCTTCCTCCAGCCGGGCGTTCTCGACAAATTCGTTGAGAAGCAGGTCATTTCATCGGCTTTGTAGAAGAAAATAATTATGATCAGAAAGATAAAATCATAGATAAAGATCCGGTGATTAATTGGCGGAGCAGGCGGAAATAGTCTGGAGAAGCGTAAGCGTTCGCCTTTGTACCCCGAATTTAACAAATGAAGGTGACAAAGCTGTCCACAATCCATACCGTGGATAGCTTTGCACTAAGCCATCCAAAATCAAAAAATTCAGGGGTCCAGCAGCGATCGGAAGACGCTTTCCGCCTGCGGAGCCAGATTTTTTCACCGGACTTTAAAGGTGAGGGAGGTGCTTTGCTTGAAGCTGGATCGACTGCTCGCCATCACCATGACGTTGCTGAATCAGACCCGGGTCAGCGCAACGGAGCTGGCTGCACGGTTCGAGGTCTCTCTGCGGACGATTTACCGGGATATGGATTCGATTAATCTGGCTGGCATTCCGATCGTTTCTTTTCCCGGCTCGGATGGGGGCTATGAGATATTGCCCGGCTACCGCCTGGACAAGCAGATTCTGTCGCTTGAAGACTTTTCATCGATCTGCAGCGCACTGCGCGGAGCCCGCTCCGCAACGGACAACCCGGATATCGACGGACTGCTCACGAGAATAGGTGCCCTGATGCCAGGCAAGGCCAAGTCTGCCGATACCTATAAAGTCGATCTTGATTTTACCCCGACCCCCAACGATAAGGACAAGCTTGCCCCTATCCATCAGGCGATTAAACTGCAGCAGCTGGTCAGGTTCGACTATCTGGATAACCAAGGGACAGAAACGCAGCGAACGATTGAGCCCATGGGCATCTTTCTGAAGGGCTACGTCTGGTATATGTACGGCTATTGCCTCACCCGATCGGACTATCGCGTTTTCCGAATCAGCCGGGTCAACAAGCTTGCCGATTTGCCGGATACGTTCATCCGCCGCAATTACACCCTGCAGGATGTCGAGCGGCGGTTTATGAGTCAGGCCAATTTCGCAAAGGTGAGCGCTGCTTTGCGTTTTGATCCCGCTGTCAAGACCAGGGTGAGAGATGAATTCGGCTTTGATGTCGTTACCGAGAATCCGGATGGCACGCTGTCGGTTAACGCCCATTATTCATCAATGGAACGGGCCATTCAGAATATTCTCAGCTACAGCTCATATGTGACGGTAGCCGATCCGCCCGAATTAATTGCCGAGCTGCGGAAGCAGGTGGAGAATATGATGCTGCATTATCAATCATGATTCCAGACTCTTACAGGAGCTTGACCATATGATCGTAGTCAGCGCCCGCAATATCGATTTGTCCATCCGAAACATAGCCCTGGCTCATATACAGTTTCCTGGCCCGGGGATTGTCTGAGCTGACAATAAGGGCAACCCGGTCATACTGCTGCCGGACGGCCTCGGCTTCGAACGCCTGCATCAGCCGGCTGCCAATTCCTTGTCCCCGGCAAGCGGGATTCACTGCGAGCGAGTCCAGATAAAATTCGTTCTCCCGCGACTCCGCCGGGAAGCTGGCAAGTACAATGCCTTTCCTGGCAGCCAGCCGCTCCAGCAGCGGCTGGTCCAGTTCCGCGATCCGGCTGCCATGATAGAACAAGGCTGCTCCGACCGCTTGACCGTCCTTCTCGGCAACCAACACATTTTCATAGCTCAGCCGATTGTTGCGCTGTTTGTACCATTCGCTCATAGCGTGGATAGCAGATGCAGGATTATCGGTTCCGGTCAGTACATAAGCAATACTGCCGATCGCATCATAAAGCAGCGGAATGACCTGCCCGGCATCTCCCGGTGCAGCTGGACGAATAATCATACGGTAACCTCCCGTTGGTATGCGGCGCCTGCGCTCTGGAAGAGTGCAAGGCAGTGGAATGATTTTATAATATAATAGTTGAAGCTGCGAGATTAGGAACGGGTCATCTGCGGTTATTGTTTATGAATCTGTACTATGAAATGGAGTGAAAGGGATGGCAGATCAGGATAAAACAGCAAACGAAGTCTATTTTTCCCGTTTATCAGAAGAAGGTTACCGATGGCTGAGAGAGGACAAGGCAGGATGGCGGTCAGAGGGAGAAGCGCTGCATATTGCCGCTCTTCCGGGAAGTCTCTGGGAAGACAGCAATAACGCGCGCAACATTCTCATACGCAGCGAGGGCCTTACGGGGGCCGTCCGACTGGAAGTTGAAGTAACGCTGGCGCCGGAGCGGAACTCGGAGCAGGCCGGACTGCTGCTGTATGCGGATGATGATAATTATATCAAGCTGGTCAAGGAGCTTGTAAACGATGAGCATGTGGTTGTGCTTGCCGTTGAGGTTCAAGGGGCAACCCGGGTTCTCAGCCTCGTCAAGATGGCAACGGATGCCGGAACAATCCGGCTCCAGCTGGACTGGAGTGGGAATGAGGCGGCGTCGCGTTTTCTGGAGAGCGAAGACGGCATCTGGACGGAGATGGGGCGGTATGCCGGGCTTGAAGCGGGACCGTTCAAGCCCGGCCTGTGTTCGCATGGCGGCGGGGAGACTCCGGCGCGCTGGGCGGTGTTTACGGGCTTACAGCTAACGGATTTGTAACCAACGCGGCAAGAAAATCCTTGACAGGCGTTCCGGATCCGGACAATCGGGGTAATATATACCCGATAGCCTATAAATCATCAAGGAGGCCGCCCGAATGGATAAGAAACTCAGCGAAGATAAAGATTTGGTCACACAGCGTGATATTGATAAGCATGCCGGCTTGTTTGCCGATGAAATTCCGGAGGATGAGGTTCAGGGCGATGTGGACGAGCTGCTGGAGGTTTATCCCTACGATGCGGTCCTGAAGGCGGATGAAGATAGAGTTGCCGAGGCGGAAGCCGATGTCGACAGCACTCCTGTTGACCCGGCTGCGCCGCAGGAGGAATTCCACGGCACAGACCTGCTCAATGGGGTCGGCAATGAACCGGAGGAAGAAGAGCTGGACGAGCATTAGAACATCTTGTGCATCTTTGTCTTTCTAATATGGAAGAAGCGGTCCTGGCAGGCACAGGACGCTTCTTTTTTTTTGGATAACAAGTCCGTCAGCATATCCCGCCTTGCGTGAACCGCGAGAGCGGGATTTTGGCTGATCCGGAATATTTGCACGGGATGTGGCAAAGATAACCTTATTCCAATACAACCAACAGGAGTCCACCGATCATGCCCTCCAAAAACAATGGCGTCAAGTCGTCCCAACGGTACGTTTCCGCCTATATCAGTTCCTATAATATTAACCTTATGCATGTCCGGAATCCCTGGGTCGTCGCCTGGTGGTCTGCTGCTTATCCCGGACTGGGCCATATGATGCTGAGCAAGAATATCACTGCATTTATTTTGATTCTCTGGGAATCCGTCGTGAATTATGCGTCAGGAATTAATATGGCTATTTTCTACTCCATGACCGGTCAATTTGAGCTGGCTGTCCAGGCATTGGATACGGAGTGGTTTTTGTTTTACATAACGGCGTATCTCTTCTCTATATGGGACGTCTACAAGAAAACGGTCCAGTACAACCATGATTATGTGCTGAGCAGCGCGGAAGGCTTCAACGTCTTATCAGAAAACATATCCTTTCTGGAGAGGAACAATCTGGCAAAGAGAAAGCCATTGATGTCGCTCCTGTGGTCCATCCTGGCTCCCGGTCTCGGGCATATCTATCTCAACTGCCTTCCATCAGCCTGCATCTTCATCGGCTGGTTCATGGGCGTAGTTTATCTCTCCGGCATTCTTCCCGCCATCCATGACAGCATGGAATTTCACTTTGCTGCTGCCAAAGCGGATTTGAACATTCAATGGTTTCTTAATCTTCCTTCCCTTTATACCTTTGTGGCTTACGATGCCTACGTGATTACCGTGGAGTATAACCGGCTGTTCAAGAAAGAGCAGGCCGCCTATTTCAAGCAGGACTATCAGGACCAGCTGTATGACATGCCAATTTGAAGAATGGAGTGAGAGTTCAATCATGTATGTCGTCGCCTCGTTTGAACATTCCGGAAGGCTCGAGCTTGCGATTGCGGAAATCCAGAAAATCGGCGTTTCGAAACAGTCCATCCTGGTTCTGCCTCTTGATAAAAGGACGGAACCCAATCACACCATGGATACCATTCATTATACAGACGGGAAGAGCTTTGTAGACTTATCGGCCATTATCGGAGCGGTCCTGATGCTGCTGGGGGGCATATACGGTTTTTTACTGAAATGGGGACCTGTACTGTGGGCATTAATCGGACTTGTAGCCGGAATTCTCATCGGATTCGTCGTGGATTACTGGCATACCAATAAAGGCAAGAAGAAGACCTTCAAGAGCGATAACCGGATTGATGTTTTCGTCATGGTCAAATGCAAGGAGTATCAGACAGAGAAGGTAAAGGATCTGCTCTGGAACCAATTGGCTCTTGGCATCACTGTCTTCAACAAGGAGGAGCCGACTGCGTGAGGCGGGAAACGGCAGCAAAAGGCACTGAAAGGAATTGGACGCAGTCAGGCATCGTAAAAAGGGTGATTGAAGATGGCGGTTAAGGAAAGTCCTGCCTTTGAGGAAATAAAGCAGAAAAGCGAGGAATGGAAGGAACTCAGGAACGGGTACTGGCTGCATCACGACTTATTTACGCCGCAGTGGTGGTTTTTGCTGGCTGCGCTGATCATACCATGGGTGATCTGGTGGAAGCTGGTCGACCGTTCACGGTTAAAGCAAATTGTTATTCTGGGCTTGATTACGATTATTGTGGTCGATTGTCTGGATGATATCGGCTCGATGAATATGTACTGGTCATACCCCTATCAGCTGCTTCGTATATCTCCACGGCTGATTTCCGTCGATTATAGCATGCTGCCTGTCATTCACATGCTCACCTATCAATATTTCAGAAGCTGGAAGCCGTTCATGATCGTCCACCTGATTCTGTCTGCGGTGTTTGCTTTTGTATTTGAACCGATTATGGAATGGATGGGCATCTATGAACCGCATCATTGGAAGCATATCTATTCGTTTCCTATTTATTTTGCTCTGGCAATAGCGGTCCGCTGGGTGACGGAAAGAGTTATGCACAGTTCCGCCGCCCGACGGCGCCAGCTGCCCTAAGAATGAGGGCGGAGATAAATCCGATTATCATGGTTTTCCACGGCAACGCGATTCTCGAAGAAGGCGCTGAGAATATCAGCATTCATGACCGATTCCCTCTCGCCGGCTTGAACGACCTGCCCGCGCCGCAGCAGCAGTATATGGCTGAAGAGAGGCAGAATTTCCTCGGTATGGTGAGTGACATAGATCAAGGTCGGCGTGTCCGTACGGGACGCCAGGGCTGTAATCGCCGATAGCAGGTTTTCGCGGGAAAATAAGTCCAGACCGTTGCAGGGCTCATCAAGGATAAGCAGCTGCGGATTCGCCATCAAGGCGCGGGCGATAAGCAGCTTCTGCTTCTCTCCCTGCGAGCAGGTGCGGTATTCACGGCTCCACAGCTTCGTGCACTGCAAGGCCTCCATGCAGGCATAGGCGTGGCCTATATCTTCCTCAGAGGGACGGTCATACAGCCCGATCGTGGCGTACTTGCCGCTTAGCACAATACGCTCCCCGGAATCGGTGCCGTACAGCTTATCCTGAAGGGAAGAGCTGACCCAGCCGATCGACTGGCGCAATTGGCGGACATCCGTTTCGCCGAGGGTGCGGTCCAGCACCTTGATGCTGCCTTTTGTCGGCCAGAGATAGCCGTTAATCATGTTCAGCAGCGTCGTCTTGCCTGATCCGTTGAGGCCAAGCAGCGCCCAGTGCTGCCGGGGCAAGACTCTCCAGCTGACCTCATTCAGCAAAAGCCGGTCCTCTCTCTGCCAGCTTACTTCCTGCATATCAATAATCGTTTCCATATGATGAAGGTCCTCATTTCCATTGCAAAGTTTTTAAATCCGCCGGTCCCTGGGCAGAAGGAATGCACATACACCGAGCAGAGGCAGATAAGCGATAGGACAGGCATAGGCTTCTTATCTGTATAATAACCGATCAGAGGCTGCAAAATCGATGCCGTGATGCTTAAGCAGAACGCTAACCCAGCAGATCTGGGCGAAGCTTAGCTGTATGGATTTCTGAAACAGGGGAAATACGGCCGAGACGACAGATTGCATGGCGTCGTTAAGCAGATGGGCAAGGCTGACGCCGAGCAGGATGTAGAAGGCTGTGCGAGTGGGCTTGTTCAGGGAAACGGCTTGCGATACTGTTTGTCCTTTCAATTGCGGCATTGGTTATCATCCCCCTTTTTAATTCCCTTATTTTACAGGAGGGAAGCGGCGGAAGTCGCCGTGAAAAGTGCTATCTGCGGGAGCAATAATTGCTATAATAAGCACAGGTGAAGACAGATGAAAATCATAATTGAAACGCCGCAGCTTGCGCTGTGGCGGATAGAAGAGGCTTTTTCCAATCTGCCGCATGTCCATGAGGACAGGCTCCAGCTGACGATTCCGACCAAGGGCATCTGCTACCTCACACAGGATAACAAGGATTATGGTCTGAGGGACGGCCATGGCCTGCTCCAGTACTCCGCGCAGGAACACAGCTTCCGCATCGGGGAGGATTCCAGCGTGATCGTCATTCAAATACGCAACAACCGGCCAGGTGATTTCTTCCGCGGGCCGGAATTTGATTTTGCCATGCAGCAGACATTCGATCCTTCTCTTATTATGAAGCAGTTCCAGAGCTGGTCATCGGAGCTGTTCAGGGGCGATCCGGCCGATCCGCTCGCTGTGGACGAGACGGAATCGCGGGTGCTCTCCTTCCTGTATTACAGCTTGAAGGGCAGCCATGCCATTAACGGAGGGGACCCGGTACCCTTCAGCGCGCCGGGGGATGGGCAGGCCTCTTCAGACAGGCATATGACAAGAGTGCTGGATTATATACACGCGAGCTATACGGATCGGATCAATATCGGCACATTGGCGGCCATCGCGCTCCAGAGCCGGTTTCATTTTATAAGGACATTCAAGGCCTATACCCATAAAACTCCATACCAGTATGTGCTGGGGCTGAGAATGGAGGAGGCCAAGAAGCAGCTTCGCCAAGGGGGCTGCACCATAACCCAGATGAGCGTAAAACTTGGCTTCTCCAGCACCAGCCAGTTTTACCGGGCTTTCCTGAAGGCGGTTGGCGTTACACCGGAGGAATTCCGGACAAGCAGCAGCCGCTGACAGCGGCCGGACAGCAGTTCAGGATGGGTGCATGCTGCGAAGTTGACATCCCGCTCCGGATTGAGCTATGATTAGTCTATCAAATTTAATTGTGCACAAATGAATTTGACAACAAGAGAGGGCAAAGTAAAATGATGAGCCAAAATGAACATGAATATTTGAAGCTGGATAATCAACTATGCTTCTCCCTATACGCTGCCTCCAGAGCGATTTCCCGGATGTACCGCCCGCTGCTTGACGAGCTTGGACTGACCTATCCGCAGTATCTGGTCCTGCTTGTACTGTGGGAACGCAGCCAAAGCACCGTGAAGGAGCTCAGCGAGACGCTTGATCTTGATTCGGGAACGCTGACGCCGATGCTCAAGCGCATGGAAGCTGCGAATCTGGTGGAGCGAAAACGTTCGACGGAAGATGAACGGATCGTTATTGTGCGGATTACCGGGAGCGGGCTTGCCCTGAAGGAGCGGGCGGTGTGTATACCGCAATCGCTGTTTGCTTCCAGCAACCTGCCCCTGGAGGAATTGACGGCGCTGAATGGCCAGATCAAGAAATTGATGGCGCAGATTAATGCAGCGATACCGCAGTCCGGCACAAGCTGATTGACGGATAGGCGGGAAACATCAAGCCAGGCGGACAAAGGCTATACAATAGGGGGGAATTCACAATGCTGCAAGTTGGAGATCAGGCGCCTGTATTCGAAGCGGAAAGCACGAAAGGAAAGGTAGCTTTGCAAAACCATTTGGGCAAACAGCCGATCGTACTGATTTTTTACCCGCAGGATGAAACCCCGTTATGCACCAAGCAGCTGTGCGCTGTCCGCGATTCCGGCAAACAGTACGAAGCAGCCAATGCGCTCGTTCTGGGGGTTAATCCTGGATCGCTGGAGCATCACAAGCGTTTTGCGATGAAGAACAATTATGATTTTCCGCTGGTTACGGACACGGACAGCCGCATCAAGGACAGCTTCGACGTCAAGAAAGGGATTCTCGGGATTATCGGACAGCCGCAGCAGCGCGTTGTGTATGTGATCGGGAAGTCCGGCAGGATCATTTATGCCAGGAAAGGCAACCGCCCGAAGGAAGAAATTCTGGCAGCCATCGGCTCAGCTGAATGATACGTAATGGAACGGGAGATTGTCATGATGCGCAGCAGGTGACCGTTTCTCCGCCGTGGGGAAGCGGTTTTTTATTTCCGGTCAGGGAGAGAAAATGGCGGCTTTTCCTTGATTCAACATGATTGGAAAAATAAATTGGGCAATAATGTGTCTAAACATTTGCTTTATAGAAATGGCTGTGCTATTATAAGGTTACTCGTAAACAAAGAACCTGCATTCACTCATTGAAAAGGGTTGGCATTTGTGAGAATGATTCCTTTTTCAATGTGTGAATTTTTTATTTGCTTCTCTGAATAAAAAGGTACATGTTAATTTATTTTTGGAGGTTTTACCTATGCAAACAGGAACAGTTAAATGGTTTAACGCAGAAAAAGGCTTTGGTTTCATCGAGGTTGAAGGCGGCAACGACGTATTCGTACACTTTAGTGCAATCGTTGGCGACGGTTTCAAATCCCTTGACGAAGGCCAACGCGTTGAGTTCAACGTTGTTCAAGGCAACCGTGGACCACAAGCCGAAAACGTTGTAAAACTGTAGTCTTAACAAGCTGCAAGGTAAAGACTGCCCTTAACATGAGTTGAGGGCGGTTTTTTTCTATCAAAGGAGGGAATCATCTTGTACAACAGGAAAAAACCGTTAGAGGATATCCCTGAAGAAAATACAGTCATCTGGTCCTGCCCGAAAGACGATTGCAAAAGCTGGATGCGTGATAATTTCGCTTTCGAGTATGTACCGACTTGTCATGTCTGTCATACCCCTATGGTAAAAAGCATGAGAATGCTGCCGGCGCTGAACAATTCGAATGGCGATCTCAAAGCCTTGAAAAAGGGTGTACAAATATAAGAACCGCCCCTAAGCACTGCGGGGCGGTTTTTTTATTGTGCATGTGAAGTATATCGAAGCACCGCAAGTAGCGCGATATCCGTCGTTCATGTTAAGATGAAGGAACAAATGTTCCTATGACGGACAATGAGGAGTCGCTATGACGGACATCGTCCAACTATCGGTCAGATCACTCGTAGAGTATGTATTTCGCAGCGGAAGTATTGAGTCCGGTTTTCGTTCGGTCAGCTCGCTTACGGATGGGACGAAAGCCCATCAGAAAATCCAGAAGCAGTATGGGGAGCTTGACCGGAAGGAAGTCTATCTATCAACGGAGATTGCCTATAGGGATCTCCTGTTTGTCATTGACGGAAGATGCGACGGGCTGCTTGCCGGAACTGCGGATACGGTTGCTGGCAGCCATGGACTTACAATCGACGAGATCAAGTCGACTGCGGGGGAACTGGCCTCTATTGATGAGCAGTCCTATCCCGTCCACTGGGCACAGGCGAAATGCTACGCCTATATGGTTGCCAAGGAGCAGGAGCTGGGCAGCATCGCGGTCCAGCTTACCTATGTACAGATAGCTTCGGAAGAGCAGAAGCGTTTTGCGGCGGAGCTGTCTTTTCAGGAGCTTGAGATGTTCATGCTTGAGCTGGTGCAGGGCTATTATCCCTTTGCGGAGCAGAAGCGGAGGCATAGCGGGCTGCGGGATGCCAGCATTAAAGCGCTGCAATTTCCGTTTCCGGTGTACCGGGCGGGGCAGCGAAAGCTTGCAGGTTCTGTCTATCAGAGCATTGCGGATGGACGGAAGCTGTTTGCCAAAGCGCCAACGGGGATCGGGAAGACAATCTCCACGATATTTCCTGCTGTGAAAGCGGTCGGGGAAGGGCTGCTGCAGCGGATGATGTATCTGACTGCCAAGACGATTACCCGTACCGCGGCGGAAGAGGCTTATGCCATGCTGGAAGCCAGAGGGCTTCATATGCATGTTGTGACGCTTACCGCCAAGGATAAGGTCTGCTTCCAGGAGGAAATGAACTGCACCAGGGAGCATTGTCCGTATGCGGACGGATATTACGACCGGGTGAATGAGGCGATGATCGATATGCTCTCCCATGAGACGCTGCTGACGCGCAGTACGATTGAACAGTACGCCCGCAAGCATACGGTGTGTCCGTTCGAGTTCTCGCTGGATGCGGCTTACGCGGCAGATGCCGTCATCTGCGATTATAATTATGTATTCGATCCGCGCGTTCAGCTGAAGCGTCTGATGGAAGAGCATAAACGTTCGACCGTCCTGCTCATCGACGAAGCGCATAATCTGGTGGATCGGGCCCGCGAGATGTACTCCAGCGAGTTGAGGAAGTCGGACTTTCTGGCGATTCAGCGGGAATATAAAGGCAGTAATGCCGAGCTTCAGCGTGCCGCCAAAGCGGTCAATGATTTTTTTATCGCGCTTCGTAAAGAGGTCGGCGACAGCGGGGTAGAAGTGAATCCGGAGCTGCCGGGACAGCTGCTGGAGCTGCTGGAGATTTTTGTGGAGCATGCGCAGAGGGAGCTGCTTGCAGCCGGCGGCCGCGAAGCGGGGCAGCTGCTGGATCTTTATTATGCGGCACAAGGCTTTATCCGCATTGGCAAGCTGTATGATGAACGATATGTGACTTATGTGGAAAGCGTGCGCAATGATGTGCAAATCAAGCTGTTTTGCCTGGACCCGTCCTATCTGTTGAAACAGAATGGGAAGGGCTTCCGCTCCCATATTCTCTTCTCCGCCACGCTGTCGCCGCTCAGTTATTATATCGACATGCTCGGCGGCGATGCGGAAACGGATTATTCCGTCGTTGTGCCCTCTCCCTTCTCCAGCGAGCAGCTTGAGGTGTATATGGAGCCGCTGTCGACCCGTTACCGGGACCGCGGGCATACGAGGGAATCCATTGCGGTGCTGATTGGTACGCTTACGGCCAAACGGACAGGCAATTATCTCGTTTTCTTCCCGTCTTACGCATACATGAATGATATTTATGAGCTGTTCACGACGCAGTTTACAACGACAACGATGATACAGGGAGCCGGCATGACGGAGAATGAACGGGAAGCCTTTCTTGCGGCCTTCGATGCGGATAACCCGGAATCCCTTATTGCTTTTGCGGTCATGGGCGGTATGTTCTCTGAGGGCATCGATCTGGTAGGCGACCGGCTGACTGGGGTTGTGGTGGTGGGGGTCGGGCTTCCGCAGGTGGGCCTGGAGCGCAATATTATCAAGGATTATTTTGATGGGCAGGGCAAGGACGGCTTCGAGTATGCCTATGTCTTTCCGGGTATGAACAAGGTTCTGCAGGCCGGCGGACGCTTGATCCGGTCGGAGCAGGACAGAGGCACGCTGTTGTTGATTGATGACCGTTATTTTCAACCCCGATACCGGCGTCTGCTGCCCCAGGAATGGAAGACCGCGGATGGCGGCGCTCCAATGATTTCCGAACAATACGGCAATAGAGATGACAGCGGCAGGGAGAGCTTCACGAGGCAAGAATAGAATCAGCCAAGGAGGTTATCCCTTAACCGGATGCCTCCTTGGCTGATTAGAATGGCTGGCGATGAAATTATGCCGAACCGAATATTTTGACGCCGCGCGGCTCGTCGCCGCGGTCATCGGGCTCCAGCGTAATGCCAATCGTATCGAATGCGAGGGTATTGGATGCAATGGGCATGGAGAGTACGCCCATTCCCTGGTCGGCGACCCTGAAAGTTCCTGCGCTGCGGCGCTGCCCGTCCTTAACCAGCCATACCTGGTACGCTTCCTTGCTGTCCGTTTGCGGCGCGCCGAATACATAGACAACAAACTGCCTGGTCTTTCCGTTATCCACGATGCAAGCAACCCCGAACGAATCGGCTGCTTCTGCGGTTGGCTGCAGCGGTATGATCTGCTTGATTTGAGCGGCAGAAACCGACAAGGCTTGTTCGATAGAGGGAATTGCCTCCGCTTTGTCACGATACAGCTGCACATTCCAGATCGTGCCGGTAATGACAAGGGCAGCCAGCGCAGAAGCGGCGATCGCATAGAAAGGCCGTCTGCTTCTTGCCCGTCTTCCGGGAGCGGAACGCTGCGCTTGCATTTCCACCGCCCTTGCGGCATCCATGACCTGCTGCTTTAAATCTTCGGGTGGTTCCATATGCTCCATATCGGCAGGAAGCGCCTCCCATACGAATCGTAGTTCTTCAAGCTCGATCTGACAGGCTTCGCAGTCGGGAAGATGACGCTCGAAGGCTGATTTCTCTTCGCCGGACAGCAGGCCGGAGATATAGTCCAGACATAAATCGCAATGCTGCGGCGGCCGCTCATCCCGCATCATATTCCCTCCCTTCCCGCAAGCAGATGTCTGCGTAATATTTTTAACGTCTGATGAAGCCTGTTTTTGACCGTGCCAAGCGGCTGATTGTAGAGAAGAGCCAGCTCGTTCAGGCTGTAGCCCTGCCAGTAGAAATGCTCCAGCAGCATAATTTGCTGCTTGGACAAGTGGCAGTAGGCATCGCGTATTTCCTCTTTCAACGATTCCCGCTCCACGCGGTCCTCAGGCGAAGCTGTATAGGTATCGGGAATTTGCTCCAGCTCCTCCGGCAGAAAAGAGGCAAGCCCCGCATCCTCCCGGCGCTTCCGGCGCAGCCAATCTGTCGTAATGTTGCGCGTTATGGTGAGCAGCCAGCTGGTAAAGCGGCCTTTGTCCGGATCATATTCCGATTCGGTGGTCCACAGCCGCATAAAGACGGATTGGACAATATCCCTGGCTGCCGGCTCGTCCCGCAGGGCTTTCCAGGCAAAGGAGTAGATCAATGCCGAATAGCGGTCATACAGGACAGAAAGCGCCGAATGCCGTTTGTGCTTGATCAGCAGCATCAGTTCGTAATCGGAAAGATTCTGCATTACGGAAGTCCTCCGGGGCAAGGAATGATGTTGAAGCCGACAAATGTAAGAAGAAACGGCTGCGCCCTTAAGAGCGGCGAGCGCGTTTCTTCTCTTTGGACCTTATCGCTATCAATGCGTTACAGGTTAAAAGCAAGCTGCTACTCCGTTACAACGATTGTACCCTTCATGGCCGGATGTGGCGAGCAGTAATAAGAAAATTCACCTTTCTCGTCGAAAGTAACCTCTTTGCCTTCATCCTGACCCAGCAGATCGGTATCGAAGGAATCGTCATCGGCTACTGCGCTATGCCGGATTTCATCCCTGTTTACGAATTTGACGATGTCTCCGGCTTTGATCTCCAGCTTGCTTGGAGTGAAAGCGAAGTTTACGATTTCCACCACATGAACAGTGCCGGCCTTGTCATCCGCGCTTGCAGGACTGCCGGCGCTTTCCGTATCGGTTTTGGTTGGTGCAGCCGGTTTGTTCTCTTCCGGCTTGGCGGCTTTGTCCCCGGCCGACGCGTCCTCCTGTTTCGGTGACTCCGCTTTGGGCGTCTCCGGTTTGGGGGAATCGGCTTTCGGTGTCTCCGGCTTTACGGTCTCCTGTTTCGGAGATTCCGTTTTGGCCGGATCCGGCTTCGTTGTCTCAGGGCTGCCGGCATCGCTGCCTTTAACCGCCTGCTGCGATTCGGCGTTCCCGCTTGCGGAATCACCCTGAGCCGTATTCTTCGGGCTGTTATCGCCTTCCGCCGGAGCATTGTCGTCGCCTTCAGCAGGCTGACCTTGGACAGCGGAGCCGCTGCTGCCCGGGCTGCCTGCCCCCGCGCCTGCGTCCGCTTGTCCGCCGGAAGCATCGGCAGGCTGCGCATCGTTCTGGTTTTCATCGGCTGGCGGCGCAGATTCGTTCTGATTCGTTGACACTGCCGAATTCCCTGAAGCATTCCCCGTGTCTCCTGCCGTCTCGCCGTTCATTCCGCCTGCCATCTCGTCAGCTGTCATATTGGAATGGTTCTCTGCAGGTTCACCATTTCCGTTTCCGCTGCTGCATGCCGCCAGCAGCAGTATGCACAGCAGCGCGCAGAGGGACAAGGCCGTTCGATAATGAAGAATTCTCATTGGCTGTCCACTCATTTCACGATGATCTGGCCGGTCATGAATGCTTTGTGCGGCTCACAGAAGTAATCATAGGTTCCCGGCTTATCCAGCTTAATCGTGTAGGTATCTCCTTTGGCAAGCAAAGGCGAGGCAAAGCTTCCGTCAACGGCAACCGCGTTATGCTTCATGTCGTCGAAGTTGGTGAAGATGATGGAGGAGCCGGCTTCCACAGTAAGCGGTCCGGTGCCGAATGAATACTCCTTGATATCGACATGATAGGTTTTGGCCTGAGAAGCCGGAGTCGTATCAGGCGTCGTTGTTCCCGCGAATTTGGCCGGGTCAATCACGAACCATACATTGCTGACATTCTGCCCCTTGGTATCGCCATGAGCCTTATCCTGAATGAAATAATAGAGCGGGTAGCCCTTGTAAGTGGACTGCTTGCTGCCGTCCGTACGGGTTATTGTGCCAAGATCGGCACTTGAGACGCCGGTAGGAGCGCTTTTTCCGGAAGCGTTGTAAGCCGGCCAATTGGCCAGGCAGGTTCCTTCGCAGGCGCTTTTTCCCTTCGTATCCTTGTCAAAATAATACAGGGTGCGGCCTTGATCGTCCGTCAGGTAATTACCGAGCGCGGAGGAGGTGCCGAGCATAACCGAATAGTCCGCTTTGGCAGTGAACCATACGCCGCCGACGCCTTCGCCAAGCACATCGCCCGGGGCTGCATCTTTGGCAAAATAATAGAGCGGCCAGCCTTTGTAAGCGGTTTGTTTGGTGCCGTCCTCACGTGTGAGCGTAGTGAAATCAGCTGCCTTCAGCGAAGCGGGAACCTGCAGCTGGTCCGCATAGTAAACGGGCCATGACTTCAGGCAATCGCCCTGGCAGGAGTTGACGTTCTCGGCATCCTTGGTGAAGAAATACAGCGTCATGCCTGCTTTGTCGGTGAGATACGCACCCAGTTTATCATTCTGCCCAAGACCGATTTGCGTGCCCTGCGGAAGCGTCGCGGATGCCGGGAGAACGCCAGCCTCTTTCAGCATATCGAATAAGGAGTGGCCATGTGCGGTAGGCGCACCCAAAACTTCAACGAGCGCTGTTGCGATATGTGCGTTCGTGAGCGAAGCCATGCCGGCAATTTGCTGAAGTCCCTTGGACTTGGCAAATGTTTCGGTTTCGGCATAAGTATAGTCAGTTCCGGATGGATAACCCATCACTTCAAGCAGTACCTTGTACAGCTGCTGGGAGCTGATGATGGCTGAAGGATCAAACAAGCCTCCTCCTGTACCGGACCAGCCCAGCTCGGGATGATTTTTCAGATACGCCAGTACGGGCTTATTGGCTTTGCCCACCAGATTCGCATCGGTAAAGCTGCTCGTGCCGGTGTAGGAAAGGGCTTCTTCCAGCTTTCCTTGCAGACGGAGCGAAATAATTGCGGCTTGCAGGCGTGTCGATGTTTTGCCCAAATAAGCTGCGCTCACGCCATCTCCATCGCCAAGCAGCAGACCCAGCTGTGCGGCTGTGTCCGCATCAGAGGCTGCGCCTCCGGCCGCTTCGGCGGCTGAAGCGCCGAGTGCAGGCAGCAGCAGTGCTGCAAATAATGATAATACAATAAATAACGACCCAAACCTGGCTTTCCCCATTAGAATGCCTCCTCTTATTATCACTTTCATAAGAAGCTAACGAACGGCAGGGACAAACGGTTTGAGTCTTTTTGCGATTCTTGCGAAAAAATATTTCGGGCAATAGCAGAAACGGCGCTGCCGGTCATCGGCAGCGCAGCAAGTTTCTACATATTAGAAATATCGGGGAAGGGTCAGGGCAAATTTTATATTTCTTGAGCGGCGGGAAGGCTGTTGATGAAAGCCTGCAGTGCGCTGCTGATAAAGGAGTCCCTGCGTGTGATGAAGGTTGTTTCGGATTGGCGCAGGGAGGCCGGAAATTCATGTATGCGGACGGTGCCCTCCGCCTCATGCTTCTGAACGACGCTCCGCGGCATCAGGGATATGCCGAGTCCGGCGGAGACGCCGCCAATAATCGCCTCAAGCGTGCCGAACTCCATAATTACGGACCGATGAAGACCGCTTGTCCGCATCCACTGCTCCAACACATCCCTGTAGGAGCAGCCCGTGCTGAATACAAGTATGGGCTTCTTCGCCGCCTCTGACAGGTCGGGTACCGCAGCAGCGGATACGATAACAAGCTCCTCGGTGAAGGCGGGAGCGCCCTGGAGCTCGGGATGATCGCACGGGCAGCCGATGAAGGCTCCGTCCAGCTCGTAATGGAGTACTTTGTCCATCAGAAACTGCGAATTTCCGGTTGTGAGCGACAAGAGGACTTTGGGGTAATGGCTGTAATAAGAAGCAAGCAGCGCGGGCATCCGGACTGCCGCTGCTGTCTGGGTTGATCCGATCATGAGCGGACCGTTCGGCTCATCGGAAGAGGAGAAGACCATGGCGGCCTCGTCCAGGAGGCCGACGACCTTGTCTGCATAGCCAAGCAGCGTTCTGCCGCCGGATGTAAGGCTCATCCCCCGGTTGTGACGGAAGAACAGCACGGTGCCAAGCTCGGATTCCAACTGCTGGACGCGTGCGGTGACATTCGATTGAACATAGCCAAGCCGGGCGGCCGCTTTCGTAATCGACCCTTCCCGGGCAACCATTTGAAATACGCGCAAATCGGAACTCTCCATGAAACCACGCTCCATCTATTTGAAGTATTCCCGCAGGTACATTTCTGGTATCTCTAATAATGATAATTAATATCTTATATAATCATTTTACATGAAACCACGCCTCCCCTACAATATAAACATTCTCATCAAAAGAGCAAAGGGAGAGCTGTCCTGTGAATAAATATCTCTATATTAGCCTGGTGCTGCTGACAACAATATTAATGGGGCTGGCATTTCCAATCAGCAAAATCGGACTTGCTTATGCGCCCCCGTTCTTACTCATGGGGGCCCGCTTCATTATTGCCGGGAGCCTGCTGGCGGTTATCGTTGCCCGAAGGCCCCGCCCCCGGGGCAGTCAATGGTGGAAAGCCGCAGTACTCGGACTTTTTCAATCTACGGGAGTTATGGGCTGCGCATCCTACAGCATGCACTGGATCACATCCGGTGAATCCTCCATCATAACCTGTACCAATCCGCTGCTTGTTATCGTACTCGGCACCCTGTTCACCGGGGCCGTCTACCGCGGCCGCCAATGGCTGGGAGTGGCAGTTGGCTTCGTCGGCGTTGCCTTTACTTTTGGCTTTCACATCGGCTTTGAGCCCGGCACTCTGATCAGCTTTGCAGGAGCGGTCTTTTTTGCCGTATCGACCCTGCTCATCAAACGGTGGGGCCCGGCGTTCGATATGACAGTGCTGGCCGCCTATCAAATGCTTGCCGGCGGAGTCATTCTTCTCCTGCTCAGCGTCGTTACGGGTCATCTTTATTTCATCATTAACAGCACCTCTGTCACCGTACTAATGATGCTTGCGGTCCTGTGCTCGATTATTCAGTTCTCGGTATGGTTCTATCTGCTGCGCAGCGGCGATCCTGCCAAGACGAGCGCCTTTCTTTTTCTTGTGCCGCTCTTCGGTGTAATCTTCAGCTGGCTGATGCTGGACGAAAGGGTGCAGTGGTATGTCGGAGTGGGGGGAGCGTTCATATGCTTAGGAATTTTTCTGGTGAATTGGGACAGCAGGAAACGCACTGAAATCGTTATTCCGAAGGAGATGCCGCAGCAAGGCTGAGGCGCAGAATCCACTGATGTTTTGCCTGGAGAAAGCCTGCTTCAGCCGCCGGAAAGCGGAGCTGCCGGCACTGCTTGCCCGCTGCGCCGCTTCTCGCTTCTTCTTTGCAACTTGCGCTATAATAGGAGCAGCAGTTATAAGGGGATGAGCGAGAAGAATGGGGCACCAGCAGCAAGCCATGCGGAATGTTGGCATATTCGCCCATGTTGATGCGGGGAAAACAACAACAACGGAACAAATGCTGTTTCTGAGCGGACATATACGCTCGCTGGGCAGCGTCGATTCGGGAACCTCCCAGACGGATTGGCTCGACGTTGAGCGGGAGCGGGGCATATCGGTAAGAGCGGCGGTAACCCGCATGATGTGGAATGAGACGCCGGTCAATCTGGTGGATACGCCGGGGCATGTCGATTTTCTCTCCGAGGTGGAGCGCTCCCTGCGCGTCATGGATGGAGCCGTGCTCATTATTTCGGCGGTTGAGGGCGTTCAGGCCCAGACCGAGGTGATCTGGCAGGCACTCCGCGAGCTGTCGATTCCAACTTTGATCTATATAAACAAAATGGACCGTGTCGGGGCTGATGCTCTGGCTGTATTGAAGCAGATCGGCAGATTGCTCTCACATGGCGTTGTTCCCGTTCAGGCGCCGGAGGGTGCGGAAGGGGATTTTGCAGGTTCCCTGGATTTGCTGGCAGAGGACGGAACTGTTCAGGCCGATTGGATATCGCCCTATCGGGATATGATGGTGGAGGCAATTGTGGAACGGAATGAGGCGCTGACCATCTGCTATCTGGAGGACGGCGATCTGCCTGCTGCCAGGCTGCTGCCTGTCCTGGAGGAAGGGATTCGCCGTTCGGAGCTGTTTCCTGTCTTGTTCGGGGCGTCGAACAGGGGAATCGGCGTGAAGGAGCTGATGGATGCGGTGGTTCGTTTTCTGCCGCCCCCGGAAGGTTCCGAGGATGCGCCTGTGTCCGGTGTTGTGTTCAAAATGGAGAAGGACCCGGCGATGGGCAAGATTGCGTATGTAAGGCTGTATGACGGTACCATCCGAAATCGCGACACGCTGTCCAACTTTACCCGCGATGTCCAGGATAAAGTGACACAAATCCGCCGGGTGCATGGACAGAAAACAGAGGATATCGGCCTGTTGAAGGCCGGCGACATTGCGGCGGTGTATGGCCTAAACCGGGCCCGGATCGGAGATATTCTGGGATCGCCGGACCGCGTGCCGGGAGAGAAGCGGCTTGCCGTCCCGCTGCTCACTGTACAGGTGCAGTGGCGCAACGAGGCGGAATATCCCGCTATCGTGGCCGCATTCGGTGAGCTGGCGGATGAGGACCCGCTGCTGGATCTCCAGTGGCTTCAGGATGAGCGGGAGCTGCACCTGAAGGTCATGGGGCCTATTCAGATGGAGGTGCTGTCGCATCTGATGCAAAGCCGCTTCGGGCTCGATGTGACCTTCGGAGCTCCCTCCGTTATCTATAAGGAAACTCCCGCAGCTTCAGGGGAAGGATTCATCGCCTATTTGTCGCCAAAGCCCTGCTGGGCGATTCTGCGGTTTCTTATTGAGCCAGCGGAGCGGGGCAGCGGTCTTGCGTATTCCTCCCTGGTAAGGGGGGAGCAGCTGCTGGACAGCTACCAGAATGAAGTGGCGCGGCGCGTGCCGGAGGCGCTCTCCCAAGGCATGCTCGGCTGGGAAGTAACGGATCTTCGCGTGACTCTGCTGGAAGGGGAGCATCATGTCTGGCATACGCATCCGCTTGATTTTGTCATTGCCACGCCTATGGGAATTATGAATGGATTGGCGAATGTAGGCACGAAGCTGCTGGAGCCGATGCTGAAGTTCCGCTTGTCCATACCGGAGGAATACGGCGGCAAGCTGCTCAGCGAGCTGGTTGTCATGCGGGGCGAATTCGACGCGCCAGTGGTCCGTCAGGAGCGCATGGAGATTGAAGGCCTGCTGCCGGTGGCGACCACGCTGGATTTCCCTGCGAGGCTCGGTTCGCTCACAAGAGGCAGAGGAACGCTGTCAACCTTCTTCCACGGCTATCGGGACTGTCCGCCGGACGTTCATGTGGAGCGGGTGCGCAGAGGAGTCAATCCGCTGGATCAGCCCAAATATATATTGGCGGTACGCAATGCTTTAACGCAAAATTAATTAAAATGATCTCACACAGACGGGCAGGACTCAATATGCAAGAATTAAGCATCATCGACAATAAACAGCGCATGGAAGAGGCTGCTTCCTTTATTCGCACCTGCTACAGCGAGCTTGGCAAATCCGGGCAGCAAGCGGAGGACCGGCTCGCAGAGATCGAGCAATCAATCAAGGACAGCGGAAGCTACGAGCATACGGAGGAAGAACTTTGCCACGGGGCTAAAATGGCCTGGCGCAACAGCAACCGCTGCATCGGCCGGTTCTTCTGGGATTCGCTGGCCATTCAGGACGCCCGCAAAGCGCAGACGGAAGAGGATGCCGCAGCGGCCTTGCTGGATCATATCGAGCATGCCACCAATGGAGGCAAAATACGTCCGGTTATTACAGTATTCGGACCCGAGCCGGCCGAGAACGGCTCGGGAATCCGGATTCACAACCACCAGCTGATCCGCTACGCGGGATATGAAACGAGCACCGGCATTGTTGGCGATCCGGCATCTGTACCCTTCACGTCCATGTGTATGGAGCTGGGCTGGCGGGGGGCGGGCACGCCATTTGACGTGCTGCCGCTTGTCATTCAAATCGGCGGACAGGCTCCCCGATGGTTCGTCATTCCGGAACATCTGGTCATGCAGGTGCCAATCGTGCATCCGGATCTGGAGGCTGTGGCGGAGCTTGGGCTGCAGTGGTATGCGGTGCCGATCGTTTCGGACATGGTGCTGGAAATCGGCGGGATCAGATATATGGCGGCTCCCTTCAATGGCTGGTATATGGGAACGGAGATTGGCGCGCGCAATCTGGCTGATGATTTCCGCTATAACATGCTGCCGAAGGTTGCAGCCAAGATAGGGCTGGACACAAGCAGGGATTCTACGCTGTGGAAGGACCGGGCGCTTGTGGAGCTCAATGTGGCCGTCCTGCATTCGTTCAAGCTCAAAGGGGTAACCATTGTGGACCATCATACAGCGAGCAAGCAGTTCGGGCTCTTCGTCGAGAAGGAGACGCGCAGCGGGCGGGCGGTTACCGGCAGATGGTCCTGGCTCATTCCGCCGCTTTCCCCGGCCACGACTGCCATCTTCCACAACCGTTATGACGATGCGGTAGTAAAGCCGAATTTCTTCTATCGGGAAGACAGGGCAACGTAAGCGGAGCTGTTTGCCAATCTGGACAAATCCTATGAAAAATGCGCCGAAAGGCGCATTTTTTTGCCAATTAAAGCTAATATTCTATATCAATTGTTAAGATATTAAGTATTTTGTCCCATTTTTTATGTTATAATTACTGACATAAAAAATAGATATGCAAAGGGTTGGGGATGCCTATGTTCGACTGGCTTGGATGGCGCAAGGGACTTCCTTTATGGTGGTCTTATCGGTTGAATGCCGATCTGAAAGAGGATGTGGAGGACAGCTTTGAGGGCATTGCGGACACCAGGATGAACCTGCTGCAGGCATGGACGGCAGAGTATTGGGATCATCTGGACCGCTTGTCCGGCCAGCTGTCCGCATTAAGACAGGGAGCTTCCATTCTCAGCGCAGACAATCAGACAATATGGGAGCGTTTATTCACAGGCACTCATACCCGGGCATCGGATTTCTCGGAAATTTATCTATTAAATGCGGCAGGCAAAGTGGTGTTCTCAACCTGCGAGAGTCACATTGGCCAGCAATACGGCAAAGAAGATCCCATCGCGGGCGGAATCAGCTATTCACGGGAAACGAAGGAAGGCCGCAAATGCCTGTTCGGACCTTATGCAGATCCGTGGACGTTGAAAATCGGCCCCAGTTCCTCATCCTTTCACGACAAAATGACGCTGCTCTTCATTACGCCCATTATAGAAGAGGGAGTCTGGTGCGGCGCCGTATGCGGACGTGTCCCCAACGATGTCATCGGCGATCTTATTCAACGGGAATCCGGCCACGTGTATCCGGATTCCGGCGATAATTATATCTTTATGGCGAAGCCCGGGTTAAGCAGCCATATCGCCCCCGGAACGGCGCTCTCCCGCAGCCGGTTCGAAGACCGGACCTTCACGCACGGGGAGAATCTGAAGGACGGGGTGACTACAGACTGGGGAGTCGTATCGGTCAAGGAGCATACGGAGCTGGAGATCATGTTTACCGACCCGGCCACCGGCCAGCTTCATCCGGGTGTAGCGAATACGATCCGCAACGGCAGCAATCTATTCGTTGAGTTTCCCGGATATTCCGATTACCGCCACATTTCCGTTATTGGAAAAGGGGTTACCTTCCAGCTGCCGCATTGTCCCGATCTGTGGGGCATGATGTGCGAGGGCGACCTGGAGGAGGTATACCGCATCCGCAGTATCAAATGGACGCAGTTCAAGCATCTGCTGGGCTGGATGACGCTGATGGGCGTGTTTGGCGCGGTGCTGGCCTATCTGCTGGCCGGTCACGTCGGAAGATTGGCTGAGGCGCTGCTGATCGGGGTCTTCAACCTGCTGCTGGGACTTGTGATGATGGTTTCGCTGAACCGCAAGGTCAGCAACCGGGTTGTCCGCCAGATGCGTAGATTGAACCGCTTTATCCGGGTTAATGCGGAGGGCAAGGGAGATCTTACCCAGAGGCTGGACACCGGCTCATTCGATAATAATGAAATGCGCGAGCTGTCCAAGTGGGTTAATAATATGATCGATTCCCTGGAGGGCATTATGCTGCAGGTGAAGCTGGCTTCAACCGATGTGCTGACAAGCCAGCGGCTGCTGAGTGATTCTACAGTTGTGACGGCGGGAACAACAGAGCGGGTAAGCGGCAAAGTCAGCGACATGATCAAGAGCATCCGCAGCCAGTTGAAGGATATCGATATTGCCAAGAGCGTGGCTGACGAGATGCGTGTAACCTTGCGGATGCTGGAGGACAAAGCCTCCGAGCAGATTGGCGTCGCCCAGGGAGAGCTGGTGCGGATCGGAGACAAGATGGTGCAAATCTCCGATAAGGTAGCGCACACCAATCTTACGATCGAAGCGTTCATGCAGACGACGGATGAAATCCGCAACGTGCTGAATGTCATCGAGGAAATCTCGGCGCAGACGCATCTGCTCGCACTTAACGCCTCGATCGAGGCGGCGCGCGTTGGCGAGCAGGGCCGCGGATTTGCAGTTGTAGCCGCGGAAATCAAGAAGCTGGCCGATCTGACCCGGAAATCCACCGAGGAAGTCCATGAAATCGTGCATAACATCTACCGCAACGCGCAGGAAGCAACGGCAACCATGGCGGAAGGAACGCGGGTGGTCAGTGAAGGCAACGAGCTTGTAGCGGCTGCTTCGGAAATCCTGAGAAACGCGGGCGCGGATGAGTCGTTGAAGACGCAAATTATTGATGAGGTCGTAGTCCTGATGGAGAAAATTGCCACGGTCAGCAAAGATAACCGCCTCATCTCCAAGGAAGTGGAGAGCAATGTCCAGGAGCTTCAAACGGATTTCATGAATGTCCGCCATACTTCCAGTCACGTGGAGGCAATAACCGCCCTTCTGCAGCAGCTGGTCGGGCAGTTCCAGCTAACCGAGAAGCGCAGAAGATAGAGATCTCCCGTCGGGTTGACGGCACTCGCAACACCCTTCAAGAATCGCAAGCGGCATAACCTGTGCAGCCAGTGATCCGGGAGGGTGTTTTTTGCATTCCGGTGAATTTCACCATTAAGGCCGCTTTGCCTCCTGCTTCCAGTATCTGATTATTCGGTCCTGATTATGGCAACTATAAAGGCAGGACAACATGACGACGGATCTGAGGACGGAAGATATGAACAAGGCCTGGAACGAATCCAATGACATATTCTCAGCGAGTCTCGAAGAGAACCGGACCCGACTGGTTCACATGTATCAGGATTGCTGCGATATTATATTTCTGGAGTGTCCGTTTACCCCGGAATACAGGGGATTTTTTATTTATTTTGACGGTCTTGCCAATGAGGAGCGGCTGAATGAAATCCGGGGTACGCTAACCGCATCGAGAATCGGGGAAGCCGGTGCCGCTGAGGTGGAGCTTATGGTCCGGGAAAAGCTGGATTACCTGCCCTGCCACAAGATTCATACGTTCAAACAGCTCGCCGACGAGATCACGATCGGGAATGCCATACTGCTTGTGGATGGATTGGCGCAAGGCCATACATTCATGCTGGGCGATTGGAGAAAAAGAGCGATTGACGAGCCAATTGCCGAATCCGTTGTCAGAGGACCACGGGAAGGCTTTACGGAGACCATTAATGATAATATGGCCATGCTCCGGCGTAAAGTCAGGTCGCCCGAGTTGAAAATGAAGCTTCGTGAGCTCGGGCTTTATACCAAAACGAGGGTGGCCCTGGCCTATGTGGATGGCCTGGTCGAACCCGGATTAATTGAGGAAGTGGAGAAACGCCTTAATCGAATTGAAGTGGACGGCATATTCGAAAGCGGCAATATTGAAGAATATATTGAAGATCAGCCATACTCGCCCTTTCCGCAAATTATCTCGACCGAACGGCCGGACACGGCTGCCGCCGGTTTATTGGAGGGCCGTTTTGTCATTCTGACCGATGGCACACCCTTCGCGCTCATGGCGCCGATTGGCTTAATCTCCATGCTGCAGTCGCCGGAGGACTATTATCAGCGGTATATGATTTCCACGGCGATCCGCTGGCTGCGATATATATTTATGTTCGTGGCGATGCTGGCTCCATCGGTTTATGTGGCTATTCTCACCTATCATCAGGAGATGATTCCAACCTCACTGATGCTGAACGTGGCAGAATCCAGAGAGGAGATTCCTTTTCCGGCGCTTGTTGAAGCCTTTATTATGGAAATTATGTTTGAGGCGCTTCGCGAGGCCGGCGTCCGGCTGCCGAAACAGGTAGGTGCGGCTGTCAGTATCGTCGGCGCGCTCGTCATCGGACAGGCGGCAACCTCAGCGGGACTTGTCTCTTCACCCATGGTCATGGTCGTTGCCATAACCGGCATTGCCTCTTTTATGCTGCCCCAGTACACCTTGGGTATCACCGTACGCATGCTGCGGTTTCCGATTATGCTGTTGGCGGGATTCCTGGGGCTGCTTGGCGTCTTGCTGGGCTTGATCGCAATCGCCATACATTTGTGCTCACTGCGTTCCTTCGGCGTTCCGTATCTCTCTCCGATTGCCCCCCTAATGGAAGGGGAATTGAAAGATATTCTGGCAAGAGCCCCGGCCTGGAGCCCTTCCCGAAGGCCGCGGTTGACCGGATTTGGCGGCGGCATCCGCCGGCCAAGCGGTCTTCGTCCCACTGCTCCCAGGAAAGAGGGGGAGTGAGAGGCTGATGAAGAGAAGAACGATCCGGCAGATTGCACGAATCCTCGTTCTGTCCTGCTTCGTTCCTCTGCTGTCCGGCTGCTGGGACCGAAGGGAAATCAATGATTTGGCAATCGTGCTGGCCGCAGGTGTTGATGAAGGGGAGGAGGGGGAGGTTGAACTTACGGTGCAGATTTATGTTCCTTCAGGCAAGGAAGGCACCAGCTCCTCAGATGGTACAGTAGATGTGAACAGGACGAAGGGGCAAACAACGGTCAGTACGGCCAAAGGCAGTTCGCTTGCCGATGCAATGTCCCATACTCAGGAGCGGCTCTCCCGTAAGCTGTTCTGGGGGCATAGCGATGTGTTTGTTTTCGGGAGAAAACGGGCGCAGACCGGCATTAAGGATGATCTGGATTTCATTCTCCGGTTTGGCCAAATGCGCGAGAGGGCCGACGTTTATGTAACAGGGGGAAAAGCGATCGACATTATGAAGATACTTCCACGGCTTGAGCGAAGCTCCATGGAGGCGCTTCGCGAGCTGTCTAAATTGGAGGTAAGCACGGAGATTGATCTCAAAACCATCGTCCAGAACATGATAGAAAACCCGGAACAAACGTTTTTTCTTCCCTACGTGCAGGCTGGAAGTGAAATATCGGATGAGCATCGTCTGCATAAGACAGACATGTCCTATTTTAATGGCGTTGGTATTTTCAAGCAGGGGGTGATGGTAGGACATGTGGATGATGACCTTACCCGTGGGGTATTCTGGCTGACCGACCGCATTAAATCTTCAGTCCTCACTCTGACTCCGGAGGACTCGGAAGGCACAGTATCAATTAATTTGATAAGCACCTCAACGACCTTCCATCCCCATATTGACCGCAACGGCAAATGGCAGATGGTCGTGTCCATCGTCGGGATGGCGGATGTTATAGAAAATACGACAAAGCTTGATCTGATGAAGCCTGACAACATCAAGCTGATCAATCAGGGCGCCAATGACCTCATCCGCGACAGAATCGAGCGGGCGCTCAAACAGATTCAAATGAACATGAAGGCCGACATATTCGGCATCGGAGAATCCTTCAGGAGGCATTATCCCAAGCAGTGGAAGCAGGCCAAGATGAGGTGGGATGAGCTTTTTCCACAGGTGGATATTGATGCGAATGTAAAGATCCGTATTATTCACATGGGAATTGTGAGTCCGAATATCAGCACGCTTAATCCCGGGAAGGAGAAATGATATGTTTGCCGTCATGGTCTTGATTTATTGGATTATCTGCGGATTCATCTATGGCCTGGACCGAAAATCGCTGCTGGCGGGAAAACGCGAGACCATCGTCTATTGTGTGATTGGCGCACTGGGGGTGCTGCTGTCGATCGGCCTTCTGATTAACAGCCGGCTGCCCGGGCCTACCCAGTGGATTACGGCCATTTACAAGCCGGTCTCCAGGCTGCTGGAGCCCTGATAAATGGAGGCGACATATGGACCGAGGTAAAATATCTGCCCTGCAGGCAGCCATTCTGATGTATCAGGCGGTGGCAGCATCAAGTGTATTGCTGATGCCGGCCATTACAACGAGGCTAACCGGCCGGGATATGTGGATCACTCCGATCATAAGCTCGCTGGTAGGCTATTTAATGATCTGGATCGCGGTTCGCCTTTACCGCCTATCGCCTGACGGCTCCTTCGCCGGCTTGATGGAGTGGGTGCTGGGCAAGACGCTGGGCAAAGTCTGCGGCATTCTGTTTGTTTGTTTTCAGATGCATATCTTGTCCATCGTTATCCGCGATTACGGGGACTTTATTGTCAGTAATTTTTTTGTGAAAACACCGCTGATTGTGGTTAGTGGAAGCATGATCGTCCTTTGCATATGGGTGCTCAAAGCGGGAGTTGAAGTGTTGGCCAGATGCACACAGCTGTTTGCTCCGTTCATCTTATTCTTCCTGCTGCTGGCGCTTCTTCTCTCCATCCCGGGCTTCGAGGCCTACAATATCCTTCCTGTATTTGAGAATGGCCTGACGCCGATTTTGAAAAGTTCTCTTGTGGTGGATGGCTGGTATTGCCAGTTCCTGTTGATTTTATATTTCCTGCCTCAGGTCAAGGATGACAAGAAAATCATGAAATGGGGATTTCTGTCCGTAACGGCAATGGGGTTGACCATGTGCGTCACGAATCTCGCGGTCCTGATGCTCCAGGGAGACTCTACCGCCATCTACAACTATTCTGTTTTTGTAGCGGCTCGTTACATCAGCTTGTCGGATTTTCTGGAGCATGTGGAAGTCATGGTGCTGCTGGTCTGGGTATTCGGAGCCTTTATTAAAATCAGCGTCTTTTTTTATGCCGCCACCCTGAGTACGGCAAAGACGCTTGGGTTGAAAAACCACGGGGTTATTGCGGCTCCTATGGGCCTGCTCGCGCTGATCATGTCTTTCTGGTCCTTGCCGGATTTTCAGACGCTGGCGCGATTCGTTTCTACGGCGGGCACTTTTTATATTTTAACAGGTTTTCTTGTTTTCCCTGTCCTGATCTATTTGGCGGCGCTGATACGGAAACGGATCAATTGAAGAGAGCGGCGGTGCCCGGAGCATCGGGCAAGGAACGGCAAGTTTCGGTACATGCGGGCAGTGGTAATGTGGTACGATAGGGGAAGCCGGTTTCCGAAAGAATCGTAACGGAAGGTTTAATGATAAAATGAGGTGGATGTATTGGCAGGTTTTGAGGAGTTAGGTATTGCGAAGGAGCGGGCTGCCGCTCTGCACATGGGTGGCATTCAGGAAGCAACCCCGATTCAGGAAGGGGCGATTCCCGTTATTTTGAGCGGGAGCGATGTCATTTGCCAGGCGCAGACGGGAACAGGCAAGACGCTTGCTTTTTTGCTGCCTATGCTGGAGAAGATCAAACCGGATAAGGACGAGCTGCAGGGGCTGATTTTGACCCCGACCCGCGAGCTTGCGCTGCAAATTACGAACGAGCTCAAGCGCTGGCTCTCTTCCAAGACGGAGTTCAGCGTACTGGCCGTTTACGGCGGGCAGGATGTGGAAGCGCAGATGCGGAAGCTCAAGCGTGCCGTCCACATGATCGTGGCGACACCGGGCAGACTGCTTGATCATATACGCCGCGGGACGATTTCGCTGTCTTCGGTCAAAATGTTCGTGCTCGATGAAGCGGATCAAATGCTGCATTTGGGTTTTCTGAACGAGGTTGAGGAAATTATGACCAAGCTGCCTTACCGCAAGCAGACGATGCTGTTCTCGGCTACGATGCCGGGCAGTGTGCGGACCTTGGCTGCCCGGATTATGCTGGACCCTAAGGATATTACCGTCAAGGCCCCGAAGGTGACGGTCAAAGGGATTCGCCAGCTGGTGGTTGAGACCTCCGACCGCGGCAAACAGGCGGCGCTGGTCCGTCTGATCGAAGAGCAGCGCCCGTATCTGGGCGTGATTTTCTGCCGGACGAAGCGCCGGGCCAAAGCGCTCAACGAAGCGCTGCAGGAGCTTGGCTATGTCAGCGACGAGCTGCATGGCGACTTGTCGCAGGCCAAGCGCGAGCAGGTCATGAAGCGTTTCCGCGATGCGAAGCTCCAGCTTCTGGTGGCGACGGATGTGGCTGCCCGCGGGCTTGATGTGGAAGGGGTAACGCATGTATTCAATTATGATGTTCCCCAGGATGTAGACAGCTACATTCACCGGATCGGCAGAACGGCGAGGGCGGGCGGCGAAGGTCTGGCCATTACGCTTGTGGTGCCGAGCGAAAGGCCGGAGATGGCTGCGATCGAGCAGGGCATTAATCAAAAGCTGGAACGCGAGCGGGGAAGCGCAAGCGGCGTATCGCTGCATGGGGACTCCGCCGAAGTGCGTCCTGACCGCCAAGGCGGGGGCAGATCCGGCGGGCGCCGCAATGACCGGGATAGCAGAGAGCGCAAGCCGGTCTCAAGAGGCCGTTCCGGCGGCAGGCAGACCGCACCGGTCCGTGCGGATTCACGCGGACGCGGGCGCTCGGGCGGACGCGGCGCGGACTCTGCTGGCGAGACATTCGAGTGGGGCGCAGGACGCGCCGCTGGAGCAGGGCGCAGTGCCGGGAGACCGGCTGCAGCGGGACGCAGCGCAGGCGGCAGCCGGGCGGGCGTGGTACGCGGCGGCGAAGGCCGCGAAGCGTACGGGTCTGGAGCGGCGCGCGGGAGTGAAGCGCGGGCGGCTGGCGGCCGGCGCAGCGGCGAAGGCCGCGAAGCGTACGGGTCTGGCGCAGCGCGCGGGAGCGAAGCGCGGGCGGCTGGCGGGCGGCGCAGCGGCGAAGGCCGCGAAGCGTACGGGTCTGGCGCAGCGCGCGGGAGCGAAGCGCGGGTGGCTGGCGGGCGGCGCAGCGGCGAAGGCCGCGAAGCGGGCGGTGCTGGCGCAGCGCGCGGGAGCGAAGCGCGGGTGGCTGGCGGGCGGCGCAGCGGCGAAGGCCGCGAAGCGGGCGGTGCTGAAGCCGCACGCAGCAGCGGGTTTGCTCCGCGCGCGGGGGCTCCCCAGTTTCCGCGGCTGCGGCAGCAGCCGGAGGCTGCGCAGCGAAGCGATTCAAGGGGCCGCTCCAAAACGGGCGGGCCTTCCGGCCGCGGAGGAAAATCCTCGCCGCCCGGAGGAAATCGCCGAAGCGGCAATGCCAATGCACCTGGCTCAGGAAAGCCGAACCGCAACAAGTCACGATAACGATAAAGGGAAACAAGGCAGCGGATCTTCCGCTGCCTTGTTTCCAATGTAAGCTCTGTATGGAAATTAAACCCTTGACAATAAATGGAATGTAATATATATAGATAAAAGTTGAATATTATATGCAATGAACGCCTGCATCCATTTATTTGAAGCTTATTTTTCGTCCGGGGGTTAAAATCAGCATGCTTTTTAATACCTATTTTTTTATTTATCTGTTTTTGCCGCTAACCCTCCTCGTTTATTTTACGCTGAACCGCTTCCGGATGATTACTTCCGCCAAGCTCTGGCTAACCGCTTCCTCCCTGTTTTTCTATGGCTGGTGGAACATCAAATACATTCCCCTTATTCTCGCTTCGATTGGATTCAACTATGCGATAGGCAGGCTGCTTTCTGAAACCTCCCCCGCCAGACACAAATTACGGCTGTCCCGCCGGAAGGTCCTTATCGGGGGAATAGCCGCTGATTTGCTGCTGCTCGGCTATTACAAATATGCGGATTTCTTCCTTGCCAACTTGAATGCCCTTACAGGACAGGGGATTGCGCCGCTTGCGATTATTTTGCCGTTGGGCATCAGCTTTTTTACCTTTACGCAGATCGCGTATCTTGCCGATGCCTACCGGGGCAAAGCAAAAGAATACAATATCCTCAGCTATATGCTGTTCGTCACCTTTTATCCCCATCTGATTGCCGGTCCCATTCTGCATCACAGCGAGATGATGCCTCAATTTGACCGTCTCCGCAGCAAGCTGTGGAGCTGGCCCAATGCCTCAAGGGGCGTGTACATTTTCTGCATCGGTCTATTCAAGAAAGTGGTCATTGCCGATACGTTTGCCATTTATGCCAACAACGGCTTCGAGCACGCCGATCGTTTTCTCCAATCCTGGGTCGCCGCGCTTTCTTATACGCTCCAGCTGTATTTCGATTTCAGCGGATATACGGATATGGCGATCGGAGCTGCTCTATTATTCAATATCAAGCTTCCGCAAAACTTCAACTCTCCCTACAAGGCGCTCAGCATTCAGGATTTCTGGCGAAGATGGCATATGACGCTGAGCCGTTTCCTGCGTGATTATATCTATATTCCGCTGGGGGGCAGCCGCAGTGGAGAGTACATGACCATCCGCAATGTGATGATCACCTTCCTGCTCGGCGGCTTATGGCATGGTGCGGGATGGACCTTCATCGCCTGGGGGTTTCTCCATGGTGCGGGACAAGCCGTGCATCGCCTCTGGTCGAAATCCGGACGTTCCCTGCCCAAGTGGCTGGCATGGATAGTGACATTTGTCTTTATCACGATAACCTGGGTGTTCTTCCGGGCGGAGAACTGGCAGCAGGCCGTGCGTATTTTGAAAGGCATGACCGGCCTCTACGGGACCGGCATCACCATATGGCATAGCTCGTTTATACCCATTGTGCTCATCCTCATTGCCATGCCGATTGTGCTGTTTGCTCCCAATTCGTCCGAGCGGATGCAGTCTTTTCGCCCCAATTGGAAAACCGCGTTATGGCTGGCAATCGGTTTCATTATTTCTATGGTGTATATGAACCATGTCAGCGAATTCTTATACTTTAACTTTTAAGGACTACCGCGGACATGGGTGTTTGTATTTCTAACGAAAGAAGGATGGCAATGTGGCGGTGAAAACAACGGCAGGCCATGCTCCGGGGCGGTCAGGCGGATATTCAGCCCGTATGAAATCTAAACGGATGCTTGCGGCGTTTGCCGTCTTCGCGGTGCTGGGAGCGGCTTTATTGTCCGCGCTGACTGTCTTGATCGATCCCCTGCAGTTTTATCATCAGGCGATTGGGTACACGCCGGTGCTGTACCATGAGGAGCGTTACCAGAATCCGGGGTTGGCTAAAAATTACACCTACGATACGATTATCATCGGAACCTCGATGACGGAGAACTTCCTGCCCTCCGAAGTGGGCCGGGAGCTCGAGGGCAAGGCGCTCAAGCTCTCGCTTGAAGGCTCAACGGCAGATGAGCATCATAAGATGGCGAGCCTGGCCTTGCAGACCGGCCAGGTCAAAAAAGTGCTCTGGGGACTCGATTATTTCTCGCTCAAGCAGAATACGGAAGAGTCGGCAAGCCTGTTCCCCGGCTATATGTACGATAATCATCTGTGGAATGATTACCCGTACTGGTTCAGCTATTCCGCATACCAGCAGTTTATCACCAGCATGAAGGCGAACTTGAAGGGAACAGCCTCCGATGATTTGGAATATCAGAACAATTGGGGACGTCGGGCGGAGTTCGGCCGGCAGCTGGTTGTCCAGGCCTATAAGGATGCGCAGTCGGAAGAGGTTTATTTTGGTTTGGGCGAGGACAGCGTAGAGGAGATCAAACACAGCTTTAATACTCATGTGCTGTCTCTGGTTGCAGACAATCCGGACGTGGATTTTTATTTCTTCTATCCCCCGTACAGCGTGCTGCGTCAGGTTGCCTGGCTGAACCTGAATCCGGGGCGGTTCCAGAATCAGCTGCTGATGAGAAAATGGATTTTCGAGCAGTTCAGCAAGCTCCCGAACGTGAAGCTGTATGATTTTCAATCAGAAAGGCAGTGGACCTACGATCTGGATCAGTACAAGGATCTCTCGCATCACAGCCCGCAGATTAATTCTCTGATCGCTCAATCGATAGGAAGCAATGACGACCGCTATCTGGTTACAGCGGACAATGTGGAGGAGCTGAACCGTCAGCTTGAAGCGGATAGCAGTGAGGCCATACTGCTAGGCAATGGTCTTGTCCGCAACATCGAGGTGAAGATTGAAGGCAAGCAGGCGGCATTCGGCCAACGGAGCTGGTCCGGTGGTGAAACGGGGGATATGCTCATACCGGCCAAGGAAGCCGCGGCTGCTCTAGGCGCTGCGATAGCCTGGGATCAGACAACGAAGTCGATGGTGCTATCCAGTCAGAAGCACAGGCTGGAGGCAGCGGTCGGATCCGTAAAAGCGACTGCCGATGGAGCGGATGCAACCTTGACAGCCGCGCCGCAAATCATCAACGGCACAGCGATGGTGCCCATCCGCTCCATAGCCCGTCATCTTGGCTGGACGGATCAGACTAATCAGCCGAACAGCTGGACCATCGCCATAGAGCTTGATGAGAAAAAGTGACTCGAATACGCCTGATTGGATAGAGGAGTCTAGCCATCAAGGATGGTTAACCGCTCCCAGTGCTGCTTCCAGTTCTTCTTTATGAGACGGTTTCTGTATATGCGCAGTCTATTCGGATCCTCCCGGAAAAAAGGGGTCGGCCGGATCACACCGTTCACGGCATCTTCAACTCCCCAAGGGGCATAAAGCACAAGCCCGTTCTCATCTGACAGGGTGAGGCCCAGGGCGGTGGCGGTCTCCGGGAATTTGGACATGGCATCCCGAGCCGAAGCATAAGGGGGATTATGGTTGATATGATGCATCCGGACCTGGTTTTTGACGGACCAGGGGACTCCGGAATGGAGTCCTGTTAATAGGTCCTCCAGTTCTTTTTCCCTCCCCTCGCTGTCATCGCCGGGATCAAAATAAATCACATCGATATCCGGCAAAGCCGTTCTCTCCCCGTAGCCATGCCGGGTGTCCCAGATCTTGGCCCGGACAAACCCGGCACATACCCACCAGTCCGGCAGGTTCAGCGTCTGAACCGTTCGCAGAATGCCCGTCATCCAATCATCCTCCCGAACCAGACGAAGGATATCTTCTTCTTTTAAGGTAGAAATAGACGTTCACTCCTTGTTCCAGATCATCCGGACATGGTCAGCTTCTGTCAGGATAGCTGGGATTGATAATAATGGGCGAGCTCGGCAGCGCGGGCGGCAAGCTTCTCCTTCAATGCGGGCGGCTCCAATACTTTGATGGATGTTCCATAGGAGAACAGAATGCCGGGCAAATAAATCAAAGCCGCCTCCAGATCCATTTTAAACATAGCCTGGTCTGGCGTTTGCTCCGCGAGGAAGACCTGCATATTCCCGTTGCCGCATAATTGTCTGATGGCATCGGGCGTTCCTTCCACCCGAACCGGCGTCAGATTGTCCACGGGGACACGGGGCATCAGCTGCCTGGCAAAATAATCGCCCGCCGAGAACGGATGGGGGCGCTTGAAAATCTCCTCCGTGACCTTCATATCGAGAATGCGGTCAACGCGGAAGCTGCGGATATCGCCGCGGAGCCGGCAGTGGGCGACGATATACCATTTGCCGGTCCAGTGGACAAGGCCATAAGGGTCAATCGGGCGACCCGGGGTCGAGCTTCCGTTCTCCTTCCGGTAATCAATCAGGACGGTCGTGCTCTGCGCGACGGCGAGCTCCAGCTCGCGAAGAAGCGGCTCATCTGCGGCGGGTGGGCCGCCAAACGCAGGAAGCACATCAAAGCCCCTTGTATGGCGCTCAAGCGCCTCCAGCTGATCTTTATTGGTGTACAATTTAATCTTCGAAAGCGCGCGCTCAAGCGCCTCCTTATGGGGATACCCCGCGTGCTCGGCGAACAGGGCGGCATGAACCATGGATTTGCGCTCATCCTCATCGAAGAACAGAGGAGCATCCATGAAGGGTTTGAGCAGGCTGTAGCCGCCTTCATGCCCGGGCTCGGCTACAACGGGCACGCCAGTTGCGCATAGGGCGTCTATGTAGCGGTAGACGGTGCGGACGCTGCATTCAAGCTCCTCCGCCAGCTGGGCGGCGGTCATTCTTTTGCGCGAGGTTAATAGCCATAGGACGGCCAGCACATTATCGGATTTGGACATGCGTGTTTGTACTCCTTTATTCATTCTTCCCTGCAATTGTAGCACATGCGGCTTTGCCCGATTAAGGAACAGATTGCAGCCCCCTCTGGAAAATTACAGTGAAACAGGTTAAAATAAACCCGAACGAGCGTTCCTCTCTATCTATATACTACCGCTTTTTTTGTGAGGAGGGTAGGATTGAATTCTTTTAACTTTCAGGCGCATGATTACCCGGAGCGTCCAGGCTGCTATCTGATGAAGGACAGTGATGGGAATATTCTCTATGTCGGCAAATCCAAAAGCCTGCGGAGCCGGCTGCGGTCGTATTTTCAGGGAAAGCCTTCCCATAAACGGCTGGTTCAGCTTGTCGGAAGCATCGCTGCAATCGAGGTCATTCTGGTCAATAATGAATCCGAAAGCCTCATACTCGAGAATAATCTGATCAAAATTCATAAGCCGCCCTATAACCGCGCTTTAAAGAAGGACAACAGCGGATATGCCTATCTGCAGCTGACGGAGGAAAGACTGCCACGGCTGGATGTCTACTACCGCGACAGGCGTCCGAAATCGGTCCGTGCGGCCGCCAATCCGCTGTCTGTACCTGATAAGGAAGCCGGCAGCCGACGGTTCGGCCCTTATTACAGCAGCCGTTTTCGCAATGCGGTGCTTGAATTCGTGACGGATCACTTCAAGCTGCGAACCTGTGATCCAATGCCCAGGCGTGCCTGCCTGCTGTTTCATATTCACAGGTGCAGCGGCGTCTGCGAGGGATTTATCCCGGAAGAGGATTACCGGCAAAGCGCAGATCAGGCGGCAGAGCTGCTGGTAAGCGGAGGCGAGAAGCTGATTGCGGCAATGTACGGGAGAATGGAGCAGTATGCCGAAGCGCTTGCGTTCGAGAAGGCGGATAATATGCTCCGTCATATCCGCATTCTGGAGAAGCTGCCCGAGAAGCAGATTGTCGACAGGGAAGGAGCGGCCGATCAGGATGTCATCTACTTCGGGAGGAGTCGCGTACTGATCGCCAAGGTGCAGGAGGGGATGCTGCGGGATTTCCGCATGCTGGATCTCAAGCAGGGCTTCGGGGATCAGGCTTGCGATTTGTTTCTGCTGCGGCATTACCGGGAGGAGCGCCCGCATGAGCTGATTGTGAACCGGATCAGCGATCTGAAGACGGTTCAGGCCCAGCTGCGGTCAGGGGGAAACAGCCCACTTCGCATTACGCTCCCCAAGCGGGGACTGAAGTACGATTTGCTGAAGCTTTGCGAGCAGAACTATGAATACCGGATAGGGATGGAAGAGGCGGCTGCCGGCAGCGGTCCGATGCAGGAGTGACGGCGCGCAAAGAAGCCGGTCCCTTCAAGGGGCCGACTGTTTGGTTTGCGTGTCAAATCCGTATCTCTTGAGAATTTCCCGGACAGCGCCGGCTTGAATAGGCTTGGTCAGAAAATCAGCCATTCCCGCATTCAGACAGCGTTCCCGGTCGCTGCTTTGGCCATTGGCTGTCATGGCGATGACCACCGGAGAATGATCCCCTCCGGAGTCAGCCAGCAGCAGCTCCGTTGCCTCCAGACCGTCCATGACGGGCATGCGCAGATCCATCAGGATCAGATCGTACCGCTTCTGCGCTGCCCGGCTAACCGCCTCCCGGCCATTGCTGACCACGTCGGCGTCAATTCCCATTTTATCCAGCAGCCTCAACGTCAGCTTCTGATTGATCTCGTTATCATCCGCGACCAATACGCTGGCAGGCTCCGGACTTTCCCGGGCTGCCGCGGTCTCGTTCCCGGAGGAGAAAGGATGCGCAAGCTCCGAGTGCCGGTCGGCCTCGAGCCTCAACGTAACCGTGAAGCGGAAGACAGAACCGACATCCACGACAGACTCCACACGGATCGAGCCGCCCATGAGCTCCACCAGGTTCTTGCATATGGCAAGTCCCAATCCCGTCCCGCTGTACTGCCTGGTCAGCGAGGTATCCACCTGAGAGAAGGGCTGGAACAGCAAGGGCTGTTTATTCTCGGGGATGCCCACGCCGGTGTCTTGAACGGAAAATTCGATATCGATCGAGCGTTCCCGTTCGCGAAGCAGCTTGACCGTGATTTGAATGGAGCCTTTGGGCGTGAACTTGACGGCGTTTCCCACCAGATTAATCAGGATCTGACGCAGTTTGGAGCCGTCGCCGACCACCTGTGAAGGCAGATTGGGATCGATGCTCGCAGTCAGCTCCAGATTGAACTGCTTGGACTTGGCCGTAAACAGCTCGAAGGTTTCGGCAATGATCAGGTCCAGGCGGAAAGGGGCTTCCTCCAGCTCCAGTTTGCCGGATTCAATCTTGGCATAGTCCAGAATATCATTGATAATCAGCAGCAGCGCGTCGCCGCTGCGGTGAATAATTTCGGCGTATTCCCGCTGCTCGGCATCCAGCTCCGTGTCCAGCAGCAGCCCGGTCATGCCAAGCACGCCGTTCATGGGCGTGCGGATCTCATGGCTGACCATGGCCAGAAAATTCGTCTTGGCCTTGGCGGCGATTTCCGCCGTCTCCTTGGCCTCGATGAGCTCCCGGTTCATTTGCTCCAGCTGCCGGGTCTTCTCATGCAAGAGCTCGCTCTGCAGCTGCAGGGTCTTATGATTGAGATACATGCGGACAAAGCCCTCGATCTTCGTCCGCAAAATTTGCGGCACGAACGGCTTCAGCATATAATCGATCGCGCCGGCCTCGTAGCCGCTGAAGAAATGCTCGCTCTCCTTGCTGGTGGCGGAGATGAAGATGATGGGCACCTCTTGCGTTTTTTTACGCGATTTGATCAGCTTGGCGGTTTCAAAGCCGTCCATCTCCGGCATCTGCACATCCAGCAGAATAACGGCAAACTCATCCTTGAGCAGGCAGCGCAGCGCTTCCTCGCCCGACAAGCATTTGACAAGATTATAGCGGTCATTCCCGAGAACGGCCTCAAGCGCCAGCAGATTGTCGGGATGGTCATCCACAAGCAAAATATTAATCGGTCCTTCATAAGCAATCATGCGATAGAGTTCACCTGCCCATACTTTATTTCAAGATCAACATCGGTAGCCGAAGGAGATAGGCGGACGCTTCTTATTTTGTTTTGCGGTACAAACGGGTCTGGGGATCCATCTCCTCATAGGCGTCGGCATGGAGCGTGAAATTAATCGATTCCTTGGTGCCGAGCGCCAATATGCCAAATGTGCTCAAGCTGTCGTACAGCAGGCCGTGCACATGATTTTGCAGCTCTTTGTTAAAATAAATCATCACATTGCGGCAGAATATGACATTGAACTCATTGAAGGACCGATCCGTAACCAGATTATGCTGCGCGAACACAATATTGGACTTCAGCTCGGAATGAAACAGCACGGAATCATATTTGGCCGTGTAATATTTGCTGAAGGCTTCCTTGCCGCCGGCATCCATATAATTGCGGGTAAAGCTCTGCATGCGGTCAATGGAGAAGACGCCCTGTTTGGCCGAGTCGAGCACACGCTCGCTCATATCCGTGGCATAGATTCGCGACTTCTCATACAGCCCTTCCTCTTTCAACAAGATGGCCATGGAATAGACCTCCTCGCCCGTCGAGCAGCCCGCATGCCAGATCCGGATGAACGGATAGGTGCGCAGCATCGGTACGACATACTCGCGGAATGAGCGGAATACGGCAGGGTCGCGGAACATCTCCGTCACATGGATCGTCAGATCGGATAAGAGACGGGTCATGACTTCCCTGTCATGCAGCATCTTGTTCGTGAGCGCGGTTATGGTGGAAAGCCGTTCCGAATTCACCCGATGCCAGATTCTCCGGCGGACGGAGGAGAAGGAATAATTGCGAAAATCATAGCCGTATAATTGATACAGTCCTTCAAGCAGGAGCTCGATTTCGATCCGCTCCCGCTCAGACGCTTCGTTGACAATCTTCTCGTTATTTATACAACCACACCCTCATTAATGACAGCAGCTGATCAATATTTACCGGTTTGGCGATGTAGTCGGAAGCGCCCGCCTCGATGCATTTATCGCGGTCCTCCTTCATCGCTTTGGCCGTAATGGCGATAATGGGCAGCTGCTCGTATTCCGGCATAAGCCGGATATGCCGCATTGTTTCGTAGCCGTCCATCTCCGGCATCATCATATCCATGAGGATCAGCTTGATATCCGGATGCTTATCCAGCATCTCCAGTGCTTCACGGCCATTCTCGGCGAAATGGATATTCATATTATAGCTCTCCAGCGCGCTGGATAAGGCAAACACATTGCGAATATCATCGTCCACAATCAGAATCGGCTTGCCCTCGAAAATTGTCTCCACACTGTGCAGCCTGTGCAGAACGCTGCGCTTCTCCTCCGGCAAATCAGCCACGACCCGATGCAGGAACAACGTCGTTTCGTCAAGCAGCCTCTCTGGCGACTTGACATCCTTGATAATGATGGTCTCCGCATATTTCTTGAGCTGCATTTCTTCCTTCTTGTCCAGCTCGCGGCCCGTGTAAATAATGATCGGCATTTCTCTAAGAATATCATCCTTGCGGATATTATCCAACAAATCGAACCCGTTAATATCAGGCAATCCCAGGTCCAGCACCATGCAGTCGTAATGCTGCGCGGCTAATTCCGCTATCGCTTCCCTGCCTGTGGATACCGCTTTGATAACAACATCATCATGTCCGATCAGCTCCACAATGCTGATGCGCTGCGCTGCATCATCCTCGACAACGAGCAGATGCTTCAGATCCCGCTCGAGGAAGGATTCGATCTGCAGGAACAGAGTCTCCAGCCGCTCCTTGTTCGCCGGCTTGGTCAGATAGGCGATGGCTCCCATCGACAATCCCTGCTGGATATCATCCATAACGGAGATGACGTGAACCGGAATGTGGCGGGTATCGGCGTCATGCTTGAGATGATGCAGCACTGACCAGCCATCCATGACCGGCAGCATGATGTCCAGCAGAATGGCATCCGGGCTATAATTTTTGGCGCATGCGAGGCCGATATCTCCCTGCAGCGCTACGATGCCTTTAAATCCGCGCGACCTTGCGATATCGAGCAGAACCCGGGCAAAGTGAATATCGTCCTCAATGATAAGGACAACCCGGTCTTGGGGCGCGATATCGTCACGGTCGTCCTCCACCGTCAGATTGGCCGGCATAACCTGGGCTGTGGAGGCGGCAAGCGCCGCTTCGCCCGAGGCGAAAGCGAAGGCTGTCTGATCAGCCGACGGAAAAGCCATGCTTTCCTGGTCCAGGCTGTGCTCCGGGTGACCTGCAAGCCAGGAATCCTCTTCCGCTCCGGCCGGACTCTCCACGCTTGCCGCCACATGGAATTCCGGCAGGTATAAGGTGAAGGTGCTGCCTTGGCCTTCTTCGCTGTGCAGCGTGATTTCTCCGCCGAGCAGCTTGGCCAGATCCCGGCTGATGGCAAGGCCGAGGCCGGTCCCGCCATAGGTGCGGCTTGTCGTGCCGTCCGCCTGCTGGAAAGCCTCGAATATCATCTGCTGCTTCTCAAGAGGAATGCCGATACCGGTATCGCGCACCTCGAAGGCCAGGACCGATCCCTTCCCCTCGGCCAAATCAAGATCATCCGGCTGGGAGGAACGGATGCTTAAGCTGACCGAACCCTCCTGCGTAAATTTGAAAGCGTTGGACAAGAGGTTCTTGAGTATTTGCTTGATCCGCTGGCTGTCTGTATACAAGCTGGCGGGGGTTCCGGGCTCGATGTGGATCTGGAGATTAATGTTCTTCTGCTGGCTGACGGGCTTGAAGCTGCTCCGCACCATTTCGGTCAAATCCCGGATCGGCACCTCCTCGGTGACAATATTCATTTTGCCTGCCCCGATTTTGGACAAGTCCAGGATTTCATCAATCAATTTAAGCAAATCTCCGCCTGAGGAATGAATGGTCGTGGCAAAATCAACCTGTTTGGCGGTTAAATTGCCTTCTTTATTATCCTTGAGCATCTGGGACAGGATGAGCAGGCTGTTAAGCGGCGTGCGCAGCTCATGCGACATATTGGCCAAGAATTCGGATTTATATTTGGAAGAAAGCGCAAGCTGCACGGTTTGCTTCTCCAGAGCCGTCTTCGTTTTCTCGATTTGCTCGTTCTTCTGCTCAGTCTGGCGCATCTGCTGCTCCAGCTCATGGGTTTTCTTCACCAGTGCATCATTATTGTGCTCGAGCTGTTCCTGCTGACTCTGCAGCTGTTCCTCCGACCTCTTGAGCGCCTCGGTTTGTTCCTCCAGGTTCTCATTGGACCTGCGGAGCTCTTCCTGCTGCGACATCAGCTCCTCGGATTGGACCTGCAGCTCTTCGGCCATGGTCTGCGACTCATGAAGCAGCTCCTGTACGCGGATGCGTCCGAACAGATTGTTCAGGGCAATGCCGCAGTTCTCTGCCAATTCATGAACCAGCTTGCGCTGCCTTTCATCGAAGGCCTGCAGGCTGGCAAGCTCAATAACGGCAAGCAGCTGCTTCTGATAGGTAACCGGGACAAGCAGCAGCGTACGGGGGACGGTCTCGCCGATCCCGGATTTGAGCTTGATATAGGATTCGGGCAGCTCGCTCAGCTCGAGCTCCTCTTGACTGCGCGCACATTGACCCACAAGCCCCTCGCCGAAGGCAAAGGATTGGCCGAACAGCGCTTCTTCGTGAAGGGCATAGGAGCCTTCAAGCTTCAGCCGGTTCGCAGAGCCCAATTCTTCCCTTACATACATTCCGCCATAAGAAGCCCCGACAAGCGGCACAAGCTGCTCGATGAAGAGCTGGCCGACCATGGCAATTTCCTGCTCGCTTTGCAGCACAACGGCGACGGAGGCCAGATTCGTTTTTACCCAAGTCTCGTCTTCCATCTGCTTGTTGTAGGCCTGCTCTATTGTAGTTTTCCGTTCCAGATCATCCGCCAGGGAGTAGAATGCCTTGGCCACTTCGCCAAACTCATCCTGGGTTTCCGTATATTTTCGGGAGCGGGGATCGAGCATGCCCCGGGCATAAGCGCCGATTAAGGAAGAAAGACTATTCAGACCGCGGTTCATGCTGGTCAGATTCCACAGCATAATGCCAAGACCGAGCAATAAGCCGAGTATGGTAGTCGAGATCATGATGATCTGCGTGGTCTGATTCATGCTCTTGGCTTCGGCTACCGCCTGATCCATAGCCTGGCGGTGAAAGCTGCTTAAATCGTCAATCAGATTAACGGCCGCTTCCTGGTACCCCAGCCCTTCCTTCTGACGAAGCGCAATCGCCTCCGTGCCCTTGCCCTGCTGCACCAGCTGAATAACCTGATTGGTATAGACATTATACTGATCCAGGTTTCGTTCAAGCTCGCGCAGGATGCTGTGCTCCGTGTCCGAGGATGCGATTTTCTTCAGGTTTTCGAGGGCCTGCTCAGCCTGCACCGGCGACTCCTTGAGCAGAGCTTCGTTCTTCTGCAGGGTTTCTTCCGACGGCACCGTCAGGACGTTGACGAGTCCCTTGGCCGTATTATTGACATAGCCGCGCAGATCGTAAGCCACCATGAGCTTCTGATACCGGTTGGAATAAACCTCATCCAGTTTGCCGTTCATCTTGGTGAAATTATTCAGCCCCGCCAGGGATATGATAAGCAATAAACCAATCATGACGAAAAAACTGATCATTAGTTTAGCCTTGATTTTCATGTAAGCTGACTCCCATTTTTGTTTTTTTTCTCTTTCTTCTTGCCAGGCATTCGTATCGTATATTCGTAAATATACGAACGATTAGGCCGCAAGCCTAAACGGCTGCGACCTAATTTATCCAGTAGCTTATGCGATTGTTCAAGCCCTTTAGTGAATGTTGGTGATAACAAGTACACGACCACGGTCGAGCTCCTCTTCATAACGCTCGGATTCACTGTCGGTAAAGCCGATAGACTGCAGCTTCGCACGTATTTCATCACCCCGTGAGCGGAATACATTGGCCATCGTCGTAAAGACGCCTTCTTCTGCCATCCCGATGGAATTCGTGTCCGTAGCGTCAGCCAGCGATTTAGTCTGATCGCTGTCATGGGCAAGTACGAAAATATTGTCCTGTTTATAACCCTGTCGGTTCAGCTCCCGCACGGTGTGCAGAGCATCCATGGCTGTCGTCACAATTTGAACGGTCGGTTTAGTTTCATACATAGAAATCCCTCCATAATTCAATTTGGTCTTGGCCAGGTTAGCCTAAGTCAGACTTACCCCGGTGTATATCCAGTTGAAACAAAACTCCGGATAGGATATGACGGTTCACAACGGAAATTCACCGTTTAAACAAGTAGTAAATACCGCCTGGCAAGCGTGTGACATAAGGGGGAGGGATCAGGATGTTCAGAGAATGCTTTTATCACAAACCTAGAAGCAACTGGGCTTATGCCTATGACAAAGAGACGATTCATCTGCTCGTCCAGACGAAGAAGGACGATGTGGACGAGGTCGCCGCCATGACCGGCGACAAATACGATTGGGAACATTTGCAGGAGGATATCCCGATGGAGAAGGTGGCAGCCGACCGCTTCTTCGATTATTGGATGGCGGCGGTCAAGCCGGCATTCAAACGTTTCTCCTATGGATTTCGCATGCGAAGCGGCGATGAGCTTGCTTATCTGACAGAAGCGGGTGTTTCTTCCGAGATGCCGGCGCCAACACGAGGTTATTACGAATATCCGTACATTCATGAGGTGGATTTATTCTCCGCCCCGCAGTGGGCCAAGGATGCGGTGTTTTATCAAATCATGCCGGACCGGTTTGAGAAAGGCAAAAGCGGAAGCAAGCGGGAGGGACTTGCGGATTGGGGTTCTGAGCCGACCAAAGAAAATTTTTTCGGCGGGGATTTGCAGGGCATTCTCGGCCGTCTTGACCATTTGAGCGAGCTTGGGATTACCGCTGTTTATTTGACGCCGATCTTCGAGTCGCCCTCCAATCATAAGTACGACATCATCGATTATCGCAGGATCGATCCTTATTTTGGAGATATTCGGGATCTGAAGCAGCTGGTGGAGGCTTGTCATGAACGGGGAATCCGTGTTGTGCTGGATGCGGTGTTCAACCATGCGAGCGAGCATTTTCCTCCATTCCGCGACGTGGTGGAGAAGGGGGAACAATCCCGCTACAAGGATTGGTTCCATATCCGGTCTTTTCCGCTGCAGGTGAAGGATGGCAGGGCCGCCTATGAGACATTCGGTTTTTTTGAACATATGCCCAAGCTCAATACCGCGAATAAAGATGTGAAGCGTTATTTGCTGGACGTGGCGGAATATTGGATCAGGGAGGCGGATATTGACGGCTGGCGCCTTGATGTCGCCAATGAGGTGGATCATCATTTTTGGCGCGAATTCAGGCAGCGGGTCAAAGCGGTCAAGCCGGATGCATACCTGATTGGCGAGGTTTGGAGCGATTCCATGATGTGGCTGCTCGGGGATCAATTTGATTCGGTGATGAACTATCCCTTCGCGGATACCGTTATGGACTTCGTTGCGGAGGAAAATGTGGACGGGCTTACGTTCGCGGAGCGTATAAATGCGCTCTTGATCCGCTATCCCCAGCAGACCAGCGAGGTGATTTTCAATCTGCTATCCAGCCATGATACCGCTCGCGTATTGACCCGGGTCGGGGAGAACAAGGAGCGCTTGAAGCTTGCGGTCGTGTTCCTGATGACCTACATTGGAACCCCTTGTATCTTTTATGGCGATGAAATTGGCCTCAAGGGGGGAGATGATCCGGACAACCGCCGCTGCATGATATGGGGCAGGCACGAGCAGGACCGGGAGCTGTTTGACTTTTATAAGCTGCTGATTGACCTTCGCAAAGCCCATACGGCCCTGCGGAGCGGACGCTTTCGCTTCCTGAAAGCGGACTCTGGCGACCAGAGGATCATCTATGAACGAATGGATGCCGGCGAACATTTTACCATCTGGATGAACAACACGGATGAACGTACGGTTCTGGAGCATCACATTCCGGGCGGAGACTGGGTTGATGCGCTGTCCGGTGAGGGGGTCCCCTTGAACGATGGCATGCAGAAGGTGGAACTGGAGCCATTCGGATACCGGATATTGTCCCGCAACCTGCAGGACATACTAGTTAAGAAATAACATAACTGCGACATGCCCCATACCCAAAAATATGATCTTGAAGCTGCTTGCTTGCGTCCAAAGCATGAAATTTTTTGATGCGTTTCATAAACCTGTGCTGCGTGGTATTAAAGAAACACACAGCAAACAAGCCGGTTTTCTTGAACTTATAGAATTTATAACGCTTCACATCGATAAATTTCTATATGTTCTAAAGGAAAGAAACTTACCTTTGCCGCCAATGGACGGCGAAGCCGTTTCTTCTTGCCGGAACTTGTTGCATCACCGGGAGGTAATGAGGAAATGAATGCCAATTCTTGTCTTGCTATGCTGCTTGCCGGAGGTGAGGGCCGCAGATTGGGACCTCTCACAGCGAAGCTCGCCAAACCGGCCGTGCCCTTCGGCGGCCACAGCCGAATTATTGATTTTACGTTAAGCAACTGTGTCCATTCCCACATAGAAACGATCGGCGTACTCACCCAGTATCAGGCCGAATCGCTACATAAACACATTGGCGATGGCAGAGCCTGGCGCAACAGAAAAAGCGGGAGAAGGACAGATATCGCCCTTCTTCCATCCAGCAGAATCGGCGAAAGCGGTTATGCCGGAACCGCGGATGCGATTTATCAGAATATCGATTATGTGGATCAGCAGAATCCCGAGCATGTATTGATTTTATCGGGCGACCATATTTATAAAATGGATTATGGCGCATTGATGGAGAAGCATATCAAAAGCGGCGCTGCTGCGACGATTGCCGTTAAACGCGTTCCGTGGAAGGACGCAAGCCGCTTCGGGATTATGAATACGGATGAATCGGAGCGGATCGTGGAGTTCGCCGAGAAACCGGCCGAGCCTGTCAGCAATCTGGCCTCCATGGGGATCTATATGTTCCGCTGGGCCGATCTGCGCAGCCTGCTGATCGAAGATGCCGAGAGTACCGCTTCCAGCCATGATTTCGGCAAGGATATCATCCCGCAAATGCTGCGCTCCAAGATGCATCTGCAGGCTCATTCATTTGACGGATACTGGCGCGATGTAGGCACAATTGACAGCTTGTGGGAAGCGCATATGGATTTGATTGACGGCCAAATTGCTGCAGGCGCGGCAGCTGCGGGCAAAGCCGATGCCGATGCCTGGCCGATCCTGTCGAAGGAAAAGCTTTATACGCTGTCTTCCTACATGAGTCCGGCTGTCGATGTGCAGAACTCGATTGTACATCCCGGCAGCTCGATCGAAGGGGATGTTGACCGCTCCGTTGTTTTCGGTGATGTCGCCATTGGCGAAGGTTCCGATGTCCGCGAAAGTGTGGTCATGCCCGGGGCCCGCATTGGACGCAATGTATGGCTGTACCGTGCCATCGTAGGCGAAGGGGCTGTCATTGAGGATGGAGCGGTGATCGGGAATATGAATGGGGAAATTACGGTGATCGTCGCTAATGACCGCGTAGCCGTTCATCCGCGTTTCATGGTTACGCCGTCCCGGCTTCCGCATAACTTCTTCGAGGAGCGGGATGTGTATATGCCATTTCTTTCAAGGGAAAGCAAAGTGCTGAGCGACAACGCGTAAGTTTTGTGCGGCCAATAATACAAATCAAGCCCGGAGCCGACCGCTCCGGGCTTGATTCTATATGCGCAGGGATCTATACGGCAGGAGGCGTAAATTTGCGCTGTGCGAATTCATTCTCCAGCATGAAGAAAGCGTTGCTGTCCGTATCGATCCGTTTGAGCTTCTGGATGATGGTATCGAACATCGATTCTTCTTCAACCTGCTCATCAATAAACCATTTCAAAAACTGGATTGTCGCATGCTCGCGGTCATTTAATGCCAGATCGGACAGGTGATAGATCCGTTTGGTTACTTCTTGCTCATGCCGATAAGCCTGCTCGAAGGCATCAAGAATGGAGCTATAGTCATTGTTTGGAGTTTCCATACCGGTCAAAGTGACGCGGCTGCCACGGTCATTCAGGTATTTGTAAATCTTCATCGCGTGGAACCGTTCCTCTTCCGCTTGAACAATAAAGAAATTAGCGAAGCCGTCCAGACTTTCGCCCGAGCAGTATGCGCCAATGGCCAAATAGACATGAGCGGAATACAACTCGAAGTTTAACTGTTCGTTCAAAGCATGACTTAAGGTTTCATTCATCATCGGGCCGCACTCCCTTACTGTAAAATGGTAACTTGCTCTTCGCTATCGTACCATAATCAAGGGTAGTTAGCCTATGCGATCTTTCAGCTTGCGGTACAAAACTTCGGCCGACGGAGCTACGACGATCTCTGACTTGCCGATCATAACCAGACACTGTCTGGAGCACAGCTTGCAGTTGCCGAGACAGTCCTTCTTCTTCTGTTTTAAATCCGGAAACTCATGCTTAAGCGATGTATAAACCGACTTGGAGCCGTTTTTGAAGTTTCTGCAGCAGTATTTGATTTTCTTCATCCGATTATACCGACCTCTTTCGGACTGGATTTAAAATCCATCTGCAGATAATGATAGTAATTCTCATTCTCAATGTCAACACCTGAGAAAAGATAAAATCCCCCGGCTCGCGAAGATTAGCTTGAGCCGGGGGATTCAGGAATTAATTGCCTGCAGGGAGGGAAAACTTTTTCGTCCAGGTCGTGCCGCTGTCCGTGGTTCCATAGATAGCCGAGTACGATAGACTCGTTATCGCGATAAAGCCGTCTTTGGCGGAAGTAAAGGACAATTTGCCCGCATAGCCGGGAATGCCGGTAATGGTCTTGAAGGTTTTGCCGTTATCCAACGATCTGCCGATCGACACTTTCTCGTAAGCGCCGGATGAAGCGGCCAGATAAGCGGCTTCATGACCGATGATTTGCATGTTCTCAGGCGAGCCTGTCGGACCGTTCAGACCGGCAACCTCAGGTCCGGGGGCCGGGCCGCCGCCTGCCGTTGAATTGGAGACAAGCTGCTTCCAATGTGCGCCTGCGTCGCTTGTATGAAAGAGCGAATAGGACGTTTGCGACATGCCCGAATCCCCGTAGAGCACAACCCATACGTTGGATTCCTCGGTGCCGTAGATCTGTCCGCCGACAACGGTGGCCGACTTGACGCTCAGCGTGTTAGCCCAAGTCTTCCCGCCGTTAACGGTGCGTTTGATTTCGTAGCCTGTTCCGGGAACAAGCGTGACCACCCAGCCTTCATTCTGGTTAATGAAGTGGACATAGCGGGTGTTGGGAGGGGTCGTTACTTTCTCCCAGGTTTGCCCCCCGTTGGTGGTCTTGAACGTCAGGGTGCGACTGAAGCCGTAACCGACATCCTCAGAGAGGAACTGAACGCGGTCAAATGCGTAAGCGCCGGTATGAACCTGCGTCAGCGTGGTGCCGCCATCCGTCGTTTTAAAGAGCAGATTCGGCCCGCCGGCTTTGGTCTTGGCCATCACATAACCTGTCGAGTTGGTTTGAAACTGCATATCCTGAATATCGTATTTTCCTTCATTGTTAATGTTCTGCCAGCTGCAGCCGCCATCCGACGTTCCGATCATAAAGCCGTTCCCGGCTGCCCGTCCGATCTTGGGGCTGAGGAACTGGATGGATTCAAAATGAGCCTGATCACCGGTGTCCGGCACCGTCTTGAGCGTCAAGCCGTTATCGTCTGCGCGGCAGCCGCCTGAAGACTGCGCCAGTGCTGCTCCTGCCCCGGAAGCGGGCGGCGGTGCGGCGGCGATTCCTGTGAATAAAGCAGCGGAAAGAGTAAGAATGCCTAATGCTCCAAGTCTGTTTCTTCTCATGTTCGTATCACCTCGTTATTGTATTACCCCAAAAGCTTCTTTTTCTCTCATCTTCCAGACGGTTTATCGGACGGAATAGTTGCAGGAGCCGGAGAGATGGGTTTCTTTACATGAGCAATCGTCTGGATTATGATAAAGGACATGGCTTGGAAAGCATCAATGAAATTGAAGGAGGTAAGCGTGTATGAGCGCAAATGGACAGCAGCGGGCGGCGATTCGTCCGGGCTTGCTTGTGGATATCGTATTGAAGAAGGATCAGGCCTCGGGTCAGACGACGCGCGGGGTCGTGAAAGATATTTTAACCAACTCGGCCAATCATCCGCATGGAATCAAGGTAAGGCTGCAGAGCGGAGATGTCGGGCGGGTCAAGACGATTGTGGACAGCCATTCATAACAAAAAGGCGCTCGGGAGGGTAATCGCCTCTGCAGCGCCTTTTTTTGATCCTATATATAGTTGTTTACACCAGGTCGCAGGCTTCCTCCGGCATCCAGTGGGCATCCTGTCCGTCCCATTTGACATTGCAGCCGATGGGATTGGTCAGGGGCGTTGATACGGGCTTGCCTGCCAGATGCTCCGTGAGGGCCTGGTCCAGATCGTTGACGGTCATTTTGCCGATCTCACGGGGCTGGTCAACGCCGCGTCCCGTGTAAATAAGCTTGCGGTCGGCATCGAATACATAGAAATGCGGAGTGCGAAGGGCGCCATAAGCGCGTGCGATATCCTGGGATTTGTCATGCAGATAGACCCAGGGGAAGCGTTCCTTCTCCATCACCTCCACCATATGCGCGAAGGAATCATCGGGATGCGTCACCTCGCTGTTGGCATTAATGGCGACGAAACGAACGCCATGCTCGGCGAATTTGAGCGCCGTGGCACGGGTTACCCCGTTAGAGCCAAGGACAAAGGGACAATGATTGCAGGTGAAGAACACAACAAGCGCCGGTGCGTCTGAGAAATCATCCAGGGAGTAAGTTTGACCGTTCGTTGCCGGCAGCGAGAAGCTTGGAGCTTCAGCCCCCAATTGCAGTGTGAAAGCCATTACCGTTTCCTCCTCATCTCAAAAAAAATGGTCACTCCCCCTGATTATAGCGGTCATTTCCAGCCGATACAACCAGAGGGATGGAAGCGTCTTCCCTTCCAGGCGATTTTTTGAGAAGATAGGGACAGTTCCCGCGCAGGGTGAACCGTAAAGGATGCACTCCCCGCGGAAAAGAGAGGAGATACAAGGATGATCTATAGTGATTTGACGAACTGGGAGACGGAGAAGCATACGTTCCCGGCCCCGGTAAGAAGGGCGGTTGACCGGCTTCAGCAGATGGATTTGGCAGCGCTTCCTCCAGGAAAGCATGAGCTCGGAGAAACGGGGATGTTTCTGCTGCTGAATGAGTTGACAACGAGGGAGAAGAAGGCGATTAGGCCGGAATCGCACAGGGAGCATATCGATGTGCAGCTGCTGCTCAGCGGCAGGGAGTGCATGGGGGTGGCCAAAGCCTCTCCGGAGCAGATCATTACGGATGAGCGGTATGATAAAGAGGATATCGCTTTTTACGATGAGGTTCAGGGCGAAATAGATGTCCATTTGGCTCCCGGCGGTTTTGTCGTGCTGTTTCCTTCGGATATTCACAGGCCCAACTGCTCGATAGCGGAGGATGTGCCCCTGCGTAAAGTCGTGGTCAAGATTCACCGGGATCTGTTTGATGAGCAATGAATGAGCAGGACTTGCGGGGGGAAATTTGCAACCGGATTTCCAAATAGAGTAGGATAGGGAAGTACACATTCACTTACAAAAAGGGGCTAATGTCCTCGTGGGCTTTCTTCCGGACTCATTTCCTGCACACAGCGCTTCCATCATTCTTACATTAATCTCGGGTATTGCGGTTTTATTCCTGCGCCTCCGGGCATCGAACCGCCCGACAACCATGCGCAAAATCATTATTCCGCCTATCGGCATGTCAACGGGCTTCCTGATGTTCGTCGTTCCCGTTACGCGCATTCCGTGGAGCTGGGCACTGATCGCTTTCGCGGCAGGGGGACTGCTGTTCGCTTATCCGCTTATCCGGACCTCGGCGCTGGAGCGCAGCGGGGAGACCATTGTGCTCAGACGCTCCAAGACCTTTATCTTTATCCTGCTCGGACTGCTCGTCGTAAGGCTGCTGCTGCATGACGTAGTGGAACAGAGCATCACCATTCCCCAGACCGGCGGATTGTTCTTTATTCTCGCTTTCGGGATGATTCTGGTATGGCGCATTGCCATGCTTAGAGCGTATATCAAGCTGAAGAGGGAAATCGATTTGCAGGACACCGGGCTTTCCAACTGATGGATAACAAACCGGGCTTCCATACGCAAACCCAAAAAGCAGGGATTCCTATTCTTAAGGAGTCCCTGCTTTTTTTCGTGCATGCGCTACTTCTCCATCCTGCGTTTCAACGTCTCCAGATCGCGCTGAACCATGCCCGCATCCTCAGCGAATTTCCCGTCGGACATGCCGGAGTGCTGGAACAAGGTGAAGTGAACCTCGCAGCCCTCCCCATTGGGAATGACCCGCATTGGATTATACAGCTCCGGACCGGAGGCGGGACGCACATGGTGATCCAATACGCCCCATTCATTCCTGGCCGCGAAGGTGATGCCCATCGGCCCATCCGGTGTTTCGACGAGCCACTCTTCGCCGGATTGACGGACCGTGAGGCTGAACGAGGTTGTCCATTCGGGGAAATTTTCCGGATTCACGGCGTATTCGTATACGGTTTGCGGCGAGTTTTCAATACGAATCTGCAGCGTTTGGGAATGCATCAATTTGGTCAATTCAAACAGCTCCTTATAAAAGAATTCGGCCTTTGAACGGCACAGCCCGCGAAGGGGCGGTTCATCCATAAAGCATGAGGAAATTAAGATCATGCCCAAGCTGTTTCAAGTAGTTATAGAGCTGCGAGCGGTGGTGAAAGGTATGCGTGACGATTTCAATCAGCCATTTGCTCTGAACCATTCCATGCTCCAGATAGAAAGCTTTGGTGGATTTGTGCAGCAGCTCATCCTCGCTGAGCGAGATCATGCAGGCATGCAGCGTTTCATAATGAAGCCGGAACCGGGCGGCCAATTGCTCAGGATCTGTCAGGCCGCTGACTGCCGTCTCGACCTTTTGGACCTCTTCCTGCGTCTTCTCCTGCATAATCGCCAGATCCGACGCCGGAATTGACACCAGATGGTGAACCAGCTGCAGCAGCGTACGCATATTTTCCGCCGGGCGATAGTCCCACTGGTCAGGCTGGATGCGTGTTATAAGCGCTTCGCTGGTCCGTACCGCAAGCTCCAGCTCGTCCAACAGTTGATCGCGAATAGCGATGGCACCACTCATAAGATCATTCCTTTCGTCATTTATAGGAGAAGTATATCCCTTCAAGTGCGGATCGGATTGTAAAAATCGGACATCTTGCCGTATTCCCTGGCGGCTGTAATGGGCGAATCGCCATAAAACCTCCTGAAATCATGAATCATGTGAGCTTGATCGAAGAATCCGTGATTCAAGGCGAGCATGGACCAGTCCACGGGCTCGCGGCTTAGCTCCAGCTGGCTGATAACGGACTGGAACCGGACTATTTCGGAGAACTTTTTGGGAGTGATGCCGATCCATTTCTCAAACATGCGGTTCATCTGCCGGGCGCTGATAATCTCAGCTTGGGCTAAAGCCTCGATGCCGGTTGTTCCTTTTGTTGCAAAAATCCGTTCAAGCAGGTTCGCCATCCGGCTGTCCTCTACAGCCTTGCTCCGGTGCAGGAGGGTGATCAGATACGATTCAATCACCTGTATTCGCGCATCCAGCGAGGAAGCTTCAAACAGCCGTTCGCTGATTCCTTCAGCAAGCCGCGGCCATAGAGCATCCAAAGAAAGCTGCTGGTTGGCAAATTCGGACAGCGGGGTCCGTATGAAAGGATAAGCCCCGCCGGGGAAGAAGCGCACACCGAATTTGCGGGTCGGGTGCTGTTCATCGTAAGCGATAGCAAAGGGATGATCGAACAGACCGATGTAACGGATTTGGCAGCGGTGATCCTTCAGGTCTTGCTCGAACAAAATATCGGTACACCCGTCCGGTAGAACGCGGTCGACCGCTCCATTGTCCGTACTCATTTCCTGCTCGTGAGCAGACAACGGCTCGGATGCCCAATACGTGGATACGAAGGGGCGGAGCAGCTCTGAAGGCGGAATTTCGATATAGCGATGGGAAGGGACTCTTCCGCTAGCTTGCCGGGGTTGAAACAGCTGGTGCAGCTTCATGGAAACATCTCCTCTGCTTCTGAAGAGCGGGATACTTGTACTTGTATAGTAACAGATTGTACATATGTCATTCATGAAAGGGATGTTTTCATTTGACAAGAGGATGCTTGATTGCTAAACTACGGATATAGATTGTGCACAATTTAATTTTACCAAATATTTTTAATGGAAAGAGGAGGAGTTTGATCATGACAACGCTCTACGATCTGCAAGCAGAAACCATCAGAGGTGAAAACAAGGCATTATCCGATTACAAGGGCAAGGTGCTGATTGTTGTCAATACGGCCAGCAAATGCGGCTTCACACCCCAATACAGCGACCTGCAAAAGCTGTATGATGAATATAAGGACCAAGGGCTTGAAATTCTCGGCTTCCCGTCGAACCAGTTTGGGGAGCAGGAGCCGGGTACCAATTCCGATGTGCAGGAATTTTGCCAAATCAATTATGGCGTTAATTTCCCCTTGTTTGCCAAATCCGATGTCCGGGATGAAACGGCAAATACTGTATTCCGTTATTTGACGGAGGCGGCTCCGTTTGAAGGATTTGACACCACACAGCCCAGCGGCAAAATGTTAAACTCATTCCTGAGCGAGAAAATGCCGCATTGGCTGCAGGATGATTCGATCAAATGGAACTTCACGAAGTTTCTTGTTGATCGTGAAGGCCAGGTCGTCAAGCGTTTTGAATCCACAGTAGAACCGCTGGATATGAAATCGGATATCGAAGCGCTGCTGTAATTGTTCTGAAGTTGCCAGGGAGAAGCTAAAGGAGTTGGAAAGATGTCCGAGGTATCACAGCATGCTCAGCAGGAGAAGCTTCTGGCGGCGCTGCCGAAGGTGGATCTCCATGTTCATCTGGACGGCAGCGTCAGACCGGAGACGATTCTGGAGCTGGCAGAGGCAAGCGGCGTTGCACTGCCTGCCGACCATGCGGAGGGGCTGCTCGCCTATATGCAGGTGGCGGAAGATTGCGATAATCTGCAGGATTATTTGAGCACCTTTTCCTTTGTCCTTGCCTTTCTTCAGGATGGGGCGGCACTGGAGCGGGCCGCTTACGAGCTTGCCGCGCAGGCTGCCGGGGAGAACTGTCTTTATATGGAGGTGAGGTTCGCCCCGCAGCTGCATACGGAGCATGAATTGACTCTCGAGGATATTATCGGGCATGTCGTCCGCGGCTTGAAACGCGGTGAGGATACGTTCGGCATTACAGCAAGGACGATTGTGATCTGCATGAGGCATCATGGTATGGAGATCAACCGCGCCGTTCTGGATGCCGCGGCGCATTGGCATGGCCGCGGTGTGGTCGCCGTTGACCTTGCCGGCGACGAAGCCGGTTATCCGGCTGAGCTGTTTCGGGAGCTGTTCAGGGAGGCCCGCCGGCTCGGGCTGCCGATCACCATTCATGCCGGCGAAGCAGCCGGACCCGCCAATATCCGCGAAGCCATCGTTCACCATGGGGCGAGCCGGATCGGACACGGGGTAAGGCTGGACGAGGACCTTGAAGTATTCGGGCTGGTGAAGGCGAGACAAATTCCCCTTGAAATGTGTCCGGTCAGCAATCTTCAGACAAAAGCGGTAGCGGCTTGGTCTTCGTACCCGCTGCGCAAATATGCGGAAGAAGGGCTGATTGTCACCGTAAATACGGATAACAGAACCGTATCGGGAACGTCGCTTACGATGGAATACCGCAAGCTGATGGAGCATTGCGGCGTGACGGCAGGCGATATTGCCGGGTTTATCCGCAATGGCTTGAACGCGGCCTTCGTGGAGGATGCCGTCAAGCAGCGGCTGCTGCGGCAGTTCGACAATGCCTGCGCAGAGCTGGGGCTTGCGCTAGGCTGAATCTCTGAACAAGGCGTTATAAAATTTTATAGCTTTTGAGAAGGACGGCGAATCCCATTCGCCGTCTTTTTGGCGTTTCAGAGCGATTTTTTCCACGCGTGCAGCTCCCAGCGCGCGATGTGGCGCTGTATGACGGCGGTAGACCGCATCATCCGCCGGCTGCAACGATTGAAAGACGGTTCCCGTTTGCGCAACCAGACCATTTTCACCCGGCAGAATAGACTGTAATAAATTGTTAATTTTATCAGAAACGTTTCATAAGATGTAAACTCGCTTTATTAACCTTATAACATTTATAAGATTTATTCTTATTCAATGAAGTCATGGCGCATATAGGAGGGACAAGCATGACTGCAATAAAGCTAAGCCTCACGGCGATTATTCTTATCCTGATGGGCTGCATTCTGGGAAGCTGCTCCCCGGGCAATTCGGAAGAAGGTGGTACGGTCACCTTGAATATATGGGGGATGGGGGAGGAAGCGAAATCGCTCCCGGAGCTGGCCAAGGTGTTCGAGGCCGAGAACCCCGGCATCCGGATCAAGGTGCAGGCGCTGCCGTGGGATAACGCGCACGACAAGCTGCTGACCGCTGTCGCCTCCCGCCGCGGCCCTGATATTATCCAGATGGGAACCACGTGGATTCCCGAGATCGCATCGGCCAAATCGCTGCTGGATCTGACCCCATACATCAGCCAGTATCCGGAGCTTAATCCGGACAATTTCTATGAAGGCGCGGTCCAGACGACCACGTATGGGGATGCTTTCGTCGGCGTTCCCTGGTATATCGACACCCGGGTGCTGTACTACCGGACGGATCTGCTTAAGCAGGCCGGGTATGACGAGCCCCCCGGGACCTGGGATGAGCTGAAGGATGCAGCGCGGAAGCTGGCCGGCCGCGGCGAGGGCAAATACGGCATCAGTCTGGATACCGCCGAGCAGACACTGGGCTTCATGTTCGCCCGCCAGAACGGCTCCAGGCTTATTGAAGGAAACACAACGCTGTTCAATCAGGCCCCTTATGTGGAGGCGATCGAATATCTCGACAGCTTTTTCAGGGAAGGCCTTGCGCCCAAGGATCTGGGATTGGATGCCATCCAGGCTTTTGCAGGCGATGGAGTGATCCCGATGTTCATCAGCGGCCCCTGGATGATCAAGCTGATCCATGATCAGGCTCCGGATCTGGAGGGCAAGTGGGCGACGGCCGAGCTGCCGAAGAAAGAGAACAATGAGTCGCTGCTTGGCGGCGCGGATCTGTCGATCTTTCAATATTCCAAGCATAAGGAAGAGGCGCTGAGGTTTCTGGCTTTCATGTCCCGCACCGAAACGCAGCTGAAATGGATGGAGCTGACCCAGTCATTCCCTTCGGTCAAGGCGGCATGGGAGGATGATAAGCTGAAGAGCGATCCCAACTTCCAGGTGATCGGCAGACAGGCGGAGAATGCGGCGCCGATGCCGCAGATTACAGCCTGGGAGGAGATTTCGCAAGGCTATTTGAAGGCCTTTGAGAAAATATACCGCAGGGGCGATAATGTCCAGCAGGTGTTCGATGACTACAACGCCAATGCGACGCGCATCTTGAACCGCTAACCGCCGGAGGCCTTGTGCGGGATGGACGTTTACAGAAAGGAAGTGTGCATCATTATGAGAGGCACTCGAAGGGCGCCGTATTTGTTCATTGGCCCGACGCTGATTCTGCTCGCCGTATTTTCGCTGCTGCCTATTCTGGTGGCGCTGGTCATCAGCTTTACCGATATGAATCTGGCGGGTCTCGCGGACTTCTCCACCGTTCGATTCGTCGGCTTCAAAAACTATGTCGATGTTGTCGTGGATCCGATCTTCCTGCAAGCGATCGGCAATACGCTGTTCTATGTGGTCATCGGCGTTCCGCTTGTAATTGCCATCTCCCTGGCGGCTGCGCTGCTGATCAATTACGGCCGGGCGCGTCTGTTCAAGGCATTCCGGGCCGTCTTCTATATGCCCTCGGTGACGAATGTGGTCGCCATTGCCGTTGTCTGGACCTATTTGTACAATCCCAGCCTGGGCTTGTTCAATTACATCCTGAATCAATTGGGCCTGTCCTCTGTTCCCTGGCTCACGGAGCCTGTGACGGCCAAGCTTTCACTGATTCTGCTCGCGCTCTGGCGGGCGATCGGACTGAACATGATTATTTTTATCGCCGCCATCAAGGGGATTCCCAAAACGTACTATGAAGCCGCCCAGTTGGACGGAGCGGGAGCCTGGAGACAGATGTTCTCCATCACGATCCCGCTGCTCAGCTACGCCATCTTCTTCGTGTCGGTTACGACGATGATCGGCTGGCTGCAGTTCTTCGAGGAGCCGTTCATCATGACCAAGGGCGGTCCCCTGGACGGCACAACCTCGGTTGCGCTGTTCATCTACCGCAATGGCTTTCAGCTCAGCCATTTCGGTTACGCGGCTGCAGGCTCGTTCATTCTGTTCTTTGCGATTATCGCCATTACGCTGATCCAGTTCAGGCTGCAAAATAAAAATGACGAAGCGGGAGCCTAAAGGCAGCTTCGGCTGCGCTCCAATGTTTTGGATAAAGGTGAGGTGAATGCTATGAAAACAGCTGCTGCCGCCGATTCTCCAGCCCGGGGCAAAGGAAGCGGCGCCGTCCAGCAATGGATTGCGGGCATTATTCTCGCTGTGCTGGGAGCCGCGATGCTGGTTCCGCTGGTCTGGATGATCTTGTCCGCCTTCAAGCCGGAGAGCGAGGTGACGCAAATTCCGCCAACGCTGCTGCCGCATCAATTTACGCTGGAAAATTTTCAGAATCTGTTTCAAAATATGCGCTTCGGCTATTACCTGCGCAATACGCTGATCATTGTCTTCTTCTCTTTTGTGGGCTTGTTCCTCAACGCCATGGCGGGCTTCGGCTTCGCCAAGTACAAGTTCAAATTGAAGGACAAGCTGTTCTACATCGTCCTTGCGACGATGATGATTCCGGGTCAGGTGACGATGATTCCCATCTACCTGATTCTCAACCAAATGCGTCTGACCAACACGATGCCGGGCGTCGTCCTGCCGGGGCTTGTAGGCGCGTTCGGAATTTTCCTGTTCCGGCAGTTCATGACCGCCATTCCCGATGAGCTGCTGGAGGCGACACGTATGGATGGAGCCGGCGAATTCAAGCTGTTCGTGCGTGTCGTGCTGCCCATGTCGGCCTCGATACTCGCCGTGCAGGCGATTCTGACCTTCATCGCCGGCTGGAACAGCTTTCTGTGGCCGCTTATCATCGCCAATGATGAGAGTCTGTACACCTTGTCGGTAGGACTTGCCCTGCTTAAAGGGCAGTACGGCGGCGATTATGCGCTGCAGATGGCGGGCGCAGCCGTTATGGTTGTGCCGATCATCGCCATCTTCGTCTTCTTCCAGCGGCATATCATCGATAATTATTCCATCTCCGGGATCAAGTAGAACGCCGGTTGGCAGCTTTAAGACTGGCTCATGTGTTTTGCTGTCTCTACAAATTGAAGAGGTCTGCCCGAGGAGTAATCCCGGGGAGGCTTCTTCTTGCATAATGACGAGTTACGGCTTCCCATTGATTATGTGCAAACCCGCGCATGGCTGGAAAATAAGCGGACGCCTTCCCATGAAATGATGGATTCTGTGCAAAGACGGCTGAACTGCATTTCATGTACACTTACAGTAGAGTCATAATCGGCTGCGCCAGGCGCTGCTGCTTGACCTGCTTGTCCGTAAAGGGCTGAACACGGAATGTCTGCAGACTGGACTCGTCATATGCCATAAGAACCGGTATGAAGGGAATGCCAACCAGCCCAGATCGCAGTACGCCGTCAAGATCTATGCCTATCCGGAAACGGATCTGTAATTCAAAACGTAAAAGGGGGGCTTTTCATGAAAGCAAAAGCAGTGGTATTTACCGGGGTTAATGAGGTTGCCTATTTGGATGTGGAAGTGCCGGATCCCGGAACCGATGACGTTGTTGTGGATGTGGAGCATTCCTGGATCAGCGTCGGCACCGAGCAATCCTACCTGCGGGGGGAGCGGATCAGCGGCGAACAGGTGACCAGAGCAGGCGATGTCCTGCCATTCCCGCAGGTAGCAGGGTATCAGAAGGTTGGAACTGTGCGTGAGGCGGGAAGCGGCGTAACCTCTGTGAAACCAGGGGACCGCGTGTTTGCTTCCGTCAGCCGTGTGGAAGGCATGGCTTTTCCGACCGGCGGGCATATCAATCCGGCGGTGACGAATGTCAGCCAGGTATGGAAGCTGCCGGATGCGGCGGACGGGCCGGATGCGCTTGCATATGCGCCGCTTGTGCTGGCGCAGGTCGGGTACAACTGCGGCATGAGGCCGGCCGTCGCCCCGGGCGACAGGGCTGTGGTTATCGGGGACGGTCTCGTGGGCCAGTGGTCGGCACAGACACTGCTCGCAAGAGGGGCGGACGTGACCGTGCTGGGCCGGAATGACGGGCGGCTCGGGCTGCTGCCTGCCGCTGCCGGGCGGGTGAATTTACGAAAGCCGGGCGTTCACGAAGCTGTAGAAGATATCACGGATATCCAGGTGGTAGTCGATACGGTCGGGGCGCTGCCTGTATTTCGTTCCATGCTGCCCGGGATGAAAAGGAACAGTCATCTGGTGTCAGCGGGATTTTATGGTCACGACGGCCAAATCGATATTCAGGAGCTGCGGCCGCGGGAAATTACCCTGCACAGTCCTTCGGGCTGGCAGCCGGACCGCATGGCTGCGACGCTTGCCGCCATCACGGACGGACGGCTGCAGACGGTTCCGCTCATCACCCATATGCTGCCGGCCCATCAGGCGGTGAAAGCATGGCGGATGATTCAGGACAAGCAGGAATTCTTCCTTGGCGTTGTGCTGGATTGGCGGCAGGCAGAAAACGGCTGATACCATCCTTTGGGCGGTGCGGAACATCCTTGTATGAGCCTTATATGAATGGCTTTCCGGCTCTATTGGAAGAATAAATCTATCCATGCATCAAAGAGGAGCCTGGCGCGGTTTGCGGGTTCCTTTTTGCCATTCACCATCCCCTTTTAAAGTTTACGTTGACGTAAACGTTATATTGCAGTATGCTTTTCCATAATCAGTCGGCATAGGGCGGGAGGCTAAATATGAAAACATACAAAATCGAAGATGCAGCGGCAAAGACGGGACTTACGAAGCGGACGATCCGGTACTACGAAGAGCTCGGTCTGATCGAGACGCTGGACCGGACAGAGGGCGGCATGCGCCTGTATTCGGAGGAGGATATTGAAAGACTGAACAAGATCGTGCTTGCCAAGGAAGTGCTGGGCTTCTCGCTGCAGGAGCTGCAGCAGTTCATCAAGATGAATGAAACGATCGATCAGCACCGGCATACGGTCAGGTCATTGGAGGACCGGACTGAGCGCAGGCTCAAGCTTCTGGAAATCTCCGAAGTGCTCCAGAGAGAGATCGAAATGATTGAGATCAAGATGAAGCGGATGGATACGTTCAAGGAAGAGCTTCTTGCCTTGAGCCAGCGTGTACGGGAAGCGATCGGCAAGTATGAAGAGGACTAAAATAACGGATCAAGGCTTATAGCGGAGGCCAAAGCTGGAGGGAACGGAATTCATGACGAACGGGGAAGAAAAATCACCATTCTGGAGTATTATTGCTGCCGTGTTTTTCGGCAATTTCATGGCTGTTCTGAGCACGACCACCATCAATGTGGCCCTGCCCGTGTTTATGACGGATTTTCACGCGGAGCTGACCACGGTGCAGTGGATGATATCGGGATTTATGCTGGCAACCGGCGTCATTGCGCCGATCATCGGATATATGGGCGACAAGCTCAGCTATAAACGGCTGTATGTATTTGCGCTGCTGGGCTTCACGATCACCTCCGGTCTGTGCACGCTTGCCTGGAGCATGCAGTCGCTGATCGTTTTCCGGATTCTGCAGGGTCTGTTCAGCGGTATTATTATGCCAACCACGATGACGATTATTTATCAGGTTATCCGCAAAGAAAAGCAGGCGCTCGCTATTGGACTTTGGAGCGTATCGGCCATGCTGGCACCCGCATTCGGGCCTACCCTTGGCGGGTGGCTGACCGAATATTTCAGCTGGAAATCATTATTCGTGATGAATCTGCCGATTGGCATTCTGGCGATGATCTTCGCTCAGCGCTTCATCCCATATTACCGCTTAAGCCGCGGCATCAAGCTTGATGTTATCGGCTTTATTGCCGTAATCCTGGGCACGAGCTCCCTGCTGCTTACCTTCAGCGAAGGCCACAGCTGGGGATGGACCTCGTGGAAGACGATTGTGCTGTTTATCGCCGGGGCTGCCATCGTGACGTACTTTATTATTCGAACGCTGCACAGCAGAGCTCCGCTGCTGAATCTGCGCGTATTCAAAATCCCGCGCTTCACCTACAGCCTGATCATCAACTGCATCATCACGATTTCGCTGTATGCCGCTACCTTCCTGGTACCAATCTACATGCAGAACATCAAGCATGCTTCGACGCTTCATACGGGACTCGTCATGCTGCCGGGAACGATTGCGATGGCTATGTTCTCTTTGCTGGTCGGCAGAATTTATGACAAAGTAGGACCGTTCCGTCTGATCATGGCCGGCGTCATCATTATGGCATTGGCGACCTGGGAGCTCAGCCGGCTGGACCTGGCGACAGGGACCTTCTTCATCGCTTCATGGCTGGCAATCCGCTATGTGGGCATTGCGCTGAGCAATATGCCGGTCACCAACTCCGGGATGACGGCCGTGCCCAGCACCTTCAGCGGGCATGCCTCAGCGGTTACCAACTGGATCCGGCAGGGTACTGCGGCGCTTTCCGTCAGTATTTTCAGCAGCATTCTGTCTGCAAGGACTCTTGCCCATCTCAAAGAAATCGGAGCCGACACCCCGAACGGGGCCGATCTGGCTCTGGCCAAATCCGTTCAGGAGGTGTTCATCATCGGAACCGTTCTGGTTGTTCTGGCCGTTCCCTTCACCTTCCTGCTGCGCAGGAAGCATCATGAAGTAAGCGAGGATCTCCTTGCTCCAGGCCGGACTTAAGAACGCAGTGGTTTCTCTTTAGAGGCTGTGCATGAGCATCTTCCTGAATTGACCGGCGATCAGGGGAAGGGAGATGCTCTGCCTGGCGGTGATCGCGATACTGCGGGGAGGAATCGGAACCAGAGTAGGCAGCTCGAACAATCTGCCCTCCTGCAGCTCCCGCTCCACAAAACGCCGTGTTACGAATGCGGCGCCATAACCGCGTTCGCAGCATTCCACCTGCATTTCCAGGCTGCTCAGCTCAAGGCTCGCTTCCGCCTGGACACCCTGATCGCTCAGCCATTGCTTGAAAAATTGCCCGGTGCTGCTCTCTGGAGACAGAAGCAGCAGCGGGATTTTTGCGATTTCCTCCGCCGAAAGGGGCTGCCCGGTCAACTGGCGGTAAGGCTGCCCGACAACCAGGCAGTCCCGTATCGTTGCCAATGGGGATACTTCAAGTTCCATATCATCGTCCAGGGGCAGATGGACCAGACCCAGATCAATCAGACCGTCCTTCAGCCGTTTGGTGATTTCAGCCGATTTGCCTTGAAACAGGTGAATGCGTACAGCGGGATAGCTGGTCCTAAACAGGTCCAGAGCAGGGAGCAGCAGATGCCTGAGCATCGGGCCGCTGGCGCCAATCCGCAGCTCCCCGGCCGCGAAATCCTTCAAGGCCTGCAGCCTTCGCTCAGCCGAATCGATCAAGGCGAAGGAGGGCTCCACATACTCCAGCAGAGCGGCGCCCTCCGCCGTAAGCTTCACCCCTTTGGAAAGACGGTCAAATAATTTGACTTCCAGGCTGTCCTCCAACTGCTTGATGGCATAGCTGACAGAAGGCTGAGTCATATGGAGCTGCTGCGCCGCTTTGGTCAGATTCTCAGCCTTTGCCGTATGAAGGAAAATACGGTACCATTCCATATTCAGCTGCTTATTGATATAGATCACCTCTATGACAGACATTGAGAATAGTGATTTCATTTATCACTCAGTGAAAACTATAATGGAAACAGGCAACAGCAGTCAAAGGAAAGCTTCAAGCAGCGGAAGGGGAGGGACATGACGATGGCGGGAAATTCATTCGGGGAGCAGTTCAGAATTACGACATTCGGGGAGTCGCATGGCGAGGCGGTCGGGGTTATTGTGGATGGCGTTACACCGGGAATCGAGATAGATGAAGCATTCATACAGATTCAAATGGACCGCAGGAAGCCGGGGCAATCCTCTGTAACTACGCCGCGCAAGGAATATGATGCGGTAAGCATCCTCTCCGGTATGTATGAGGGCAGAACAACGGGAACGCCGCTTTTTATTATTTTGTTCAACAAGGATATGAAGCCTGAGGCTTATAACGATATTCAGCATGCTTTTCGTCCGGGCCATGCGGATTTCACGTATTTGCAGAAGTATGGGATAAGGGATCATCGGGGCAGCGGGCGGGCGTCGGGAAGAGAAACGGCGGGCAGAGTGGCGGCAGGAGCGGTAGCCCGCAAGCTGCTGGAGCACCGGGGCGTGAGTGTGATGGCTTATACGACAGATATCGGAGGGATCCGGTGCGAAACATTCGATGAGCATCAAATTGAGCGGAATGCGGTCAGAGCCTGTGATCCGGATGCGGCAGTTCGGATGATTGCGAGGATTGAAGAACTGGCGGCGGCGGGCGACAGCTGCGGGGGAATTGTCGAGTGCCGGATACGCGGCGTTATGCCCGGTATCGGCGAGCCTGTCTTTGATAAATTGGATGCGGATCTGGCCAAAGCGATGTTATCCATCGGGGCTGTCAAAGGGATTGAATTCGGTGAGGGATTCGCGGCATCGGCTATGCGCGGCAGCGAGCATAATGACGGCATGGATGGTTCGGGATTCCTGAGCAATCATGCGGGCGGGATCATCGGCGGGATCAGCACGGGGGAGGAGATCGTATTCCGGGTTGCGGTGAAGCCGACGTCCTCGATCTCGCTTCCGCAGCAAACCGTCAATATCCGCGGGCAGGAGCAGACGATCCGTACCGAAGGCAGACATGATCCATGCATCTGTCCGCGAATCGTTCCTGTAGTCGAGGCTATGGCATGTCTGGTGCTTGAGGATCATTACAAGCGGCAGGCGGCAATGAAAGCCTGATGGAAGCTTGCTCGGCATATTGTTCCCGGCTGGAGCGAAAGCTTCGTGCGGGATAGTCCTGATGTTCTTCCGGCAGAGCTTCAAATGGAGCAGAGCGGCGCGGCAATCACGGGCGGATTGCCGCGGGCTTGTTCAATTATCTAGCGATCAGAATAATAACGGCTGTCCATACCAACATGGAGAACCCGATAGCAGCCAGCATTCCCCAGTTCCATCCTCTTATCATCATCAAGTTCATCCCCTCCTGTTCTCTCTTTAGTATTTTTGCCCTTTTTTCCGAAAATAAGACATAAGGCTTATAGCTATTACGGAGTATGTGCCGGTCTGGAAATGTAATATTAAATCTTTTATCGGCAGGAGAGGAGAAAATGATTACCTTTGGACCAGAAAAAAGTAGGGCTTTATGTGCAGTCGGAGAGAAGTTAGGTCTAATCAAGGTCATATTTTGTCGGAGGAGTTGTTTTTGAAAATGGAGGGGGAGTGCTTGAGGTTGATGCGAAGAACTATAAATTCAAATAAAATCCCGCTCCAAACACCTTTGAGCGGGATTTTCAACATGCGGGAAAGGTCAGCTTTCCGTTGCAGATCGCTGATTTTGCTTATATTCGGGGGGAATGCTGCGCCGTCATAGGACGGCGGGAGCCGTTTCTTTTTATTGATCCATTCATAAGCCGCCGGCATTATGACCCGGAACGGGCAAACAACATTTTGTAGACGAGCCTGAACCGGGCCAAGAGCCACGGGACAAGGATATGTTTATACCGCTTGAGAACCATGATCATGAGCAGGAAAGCGGCAATGACAAATACGGCGCGAATCGAGTAGCGGGTGATCAGATGGAGGATGTGTTCAAGCTCATTGCCGAATATTTTGCCGATCATGACATAGGTTATGACCCATATCAAGGCCCCGAAGTGGTTGAAAAGGAAAAAAGTCCGCAGAGGAATGCGCAGCACACCGGAAACATAACCGGTAAAATGGCGAAGACCGGGAATGAAATAACTGACCAGCAGCAGTTTATTCCCATATTTATCGAACCATATTGTAATTTTGGTTAGTCGCAGCGGGGTGAGGAAAAAATATTTTCCATACTTTTCGAAAAAAGGGATACCGAGCTTCCTGCCGACAAAATACGTGACTGTTGTGCCAATCGTCGCTCCCAGAAAGGCGCAAAGCATAATCCATCCCAAATGAAAATGGCCCGCTACCGAGATATGTCCGGAAATAGCCATGGCCAGCTCCCCGGGAAAAGGCAGGGCGATGGACTCCGTAAACAGTCCGAAAAATAAAACCAGATAACCATATTGTTCAAATAGCTGATTGATCCACTGCATGGCGTTCGTTATCCCCTTAGCTTCACTCCGTGTATTTCTTAAAAGTATATCGGAGTCGGCTTAAACCCGATAAGGGCTGGGGATTGGTTTCTTGCTGGACCTAAGTCGGGTTTAACTTTCTTCTGATCGCATCCATATTGGATAACATTCTTTTGCGCAAAGGCTCGGGACGAACGTCCTCAAGAAGGGTTCCAAATGAAAGCAGGTAACTGTCCAGCCAGCTGCCTTCAGGAAATTCGGCCGTAACGTCGTATGAACCGTCTTCATTGTGTGTAATCATCTTTTCGGCAAATTCATCGTAGACCCGATAAGCGCCTTCTGCAGAAATTTTTAGAGTCACCTCAATTGTGCTGCGCATAATGTTGTCTTCTGCCTCTGTTAACGTTATCGACGGTCTGGGCTCATAGTTGTCATCCATTACAGCGATGTCTTTCATCCGGCTGATCTTGAATATACGGGGACCCTTACTGGTCAGACAATGACCCGTCAGATACCAGGACTTATTTTTAAACAGCAGGCTGGCAGGTTCAACTCTTCGATCGCTCTGTTCACCAGCTGTATTAAAATATCGAAACGTAATAATGCGGTTCGCCGTAATCGCTTTGCGCAAGAGCGGAAAAAGCTCTCTCTGGCTTTCTTCGCTTCCCCACGGGGAGAAATCCACCTCAATCCAGCTGCTCCTGTCCTTCTTGAACAACCTGCTCAGCTTGCCGAGGATGTCCTCGATTTCAGGGAATTTTGCGGCAGTCAGGCTTTGAAGGGCCATTAAAATATCATCCTGTTCCTGCCCGGACAGCAAAGAGGTGTTGAAGACATAGCCGTCCATGAGCGATATTCCGCCGCCTTTTCCCCTGCTGCTGTAAATGGGGATTCCCGCTGCGCTCAAAATATCGATATCTCTATATATGGTTCGTGTGGAAACCTCAAAATGCTCTGCAAGCTCAGCAGCGGTCAAAGTCTTCTCATTCAGAAGCATATAAACCAATTCAAAATGCCGGCTTACCGACATATCGATCACCTCAATAAAAGTATACACCTTAAACATGACATTAAAAAAGTCATATTCAAGTGAAACCGTTACTGTAAACTTCTGCCCTGCAGTAGGTGACGCTATAATCTGCAGCCTGTAACAGAGAGTCGACGGCAACCGGAACAAAACAGCCCGCACGGCTCACCGATCACTCGATGCTGTGCGGGCTGTTTTATTCTTTCTGGCTGAGAAAAATGGTGAAGGCAAACGAAAGGATCATCAATGAGTCGGAAGCTGACCCTGCAAGCTTAAATCACTTCGCGCTGCGGCTTGCGGCCGCTGAACTGGCTTTCATACAGGTCGGCGTAGAAGCCTCCGGCTTCCAGCAGCTCCTCATGCGTACCCTGCTCGATCACAGTGCCGTGATTCATAACGAGAATCAGGTCGGCATCCCGAATGGTCGACAACCGGTGCGCGATGACGAAGCTGGTGCGTCCCTGCATCAGTTCATTCATGGCACGCTGGATCTGAATTTCTGTCCGCGTATCGACGCTGCTTGTCGCCTCGTCGAGAATCAGGATGGCAGGATCGGCAAGAATGGCTCTTGCGATGGTAAGCAGCTGCTTCTGACCCTGCGAGATATTCGAAGCTTCCTCGTTCAGCACGGTTTCGTAACCTTCCGGGAGCGTTCGGATAAAGTGATCCGCATAAGCCGCCCGGGCGGCTTGAACGACATCTTCCTCGCTGGCATCTTCGCGGCCGTAGGCAATATTGTCGCGGATGGTGCCGTTGAACAGCCATGTATCCTGCAGCACCATGCCGAACAGGCTGCGCAGATCCCCCCGTTTGAATCGGGTAATATCCACACCGTCGATGGTGATGCTGCCGCCGCTGAGCTCATAGAAGCGCATCAGCAGGTTGATCAGCGTCGTCTTGCCTGCGCCGGTGGGGCCGACAATCGCGATGGTTTGGCCGGAATGGACATCTATGCTCATATCTTCGATCAGCGGAGTATCCTCTTTGTAGCCGAACTTGACATGATTGAAACGGACATCTCCTTTGGGGAGGGCGACCAGTCTGCCTTGATCAACCGTTCCTTTGTCAAGGCGCATCTTATTCTGCTGCTGTTTGGAGGCGACCATTACGGCATCTTCCGCTTCTGCCACTTCCTCCTGCTCGTCAAGCAGCTCGAACACCCGCTCGGCCGAGGCAATCGTCGATTGAATGATATTGGCGATTTGCGCTGTCTGGGTGATCGGCATTGTGAATTGCCGGGAGTACGAGATAAAAGCCTGGACATCCCCGATTGTAATGGCATTGCGCAGGACGAAGATACCGCCGGCAACGCTGACCAGCACGTACCCGATATTGCCGATGAAGCTCATGATCGGCATGATCATGCCGGAGATGAACTGCGCCCGCCAGCCCGAGGCGTACAGCTCGTTATTCACTTTCGTGAAATGCTGCATCGATTTCTCCTCGTGGCCGAATGCCTTGACAATCGGGTGGCCGGTGTACATTTCCTCAACATGGCCGTTAAGCTCTCCCAGCGATTTCTGCTGGCCTTTGAAATACAGCTGCGAGCGTTTAGCGATCATGCGGATCGCCAGGAAGCTGAGCGGCAGGGTAATGATGGTGATGAGTGTCATAACCGGACTGATGGTCAGCATCATCACGATAACGCCAATCAATGTGACGATGGAGGTGATGAGCTGCGTCAGGCTTTGCTGCAGCGTGCTGCTGATATTATCGACGTCATTGACGGCGCGGCTGAGAATTTCCCCGTGCGTCCGCGAGTCGAAAAACTTGAGCGGCAGTCTGGCCAGCTTCTCATTGACGTCCTTGCGCAGATCATAAACCGTCTTCTGGGCAATGCCTGCCATGACGTACTGCTGGATATAGCTGAACAGCGAGCTGATAACATATAAGCAAATCAGTACAAGCAGGATGTGCCAGATATAGGTGAAATCGATTTTCGCCCCCTCAACGCCCCTCAGCTTGCCGACCATGCCTGTAAAAAGCTCGGTGGTCGCCTTCCCCATAATCTTCGGGCCAAGGATGGAGAAGACCGTGCTGAGTACTGCTGTCAGCAGCACGATCAGCAGCGCGAAGCGGTGGGGCTTCAAATAGCCGGCGAGCCGGCGCAGCGTGCCTTTGAAGTCCTTGGCTTTTTGGACAGGCATGCCCATCGCTCCAGGGCCGCCGCGGCCGGGTCCGAAGCCAAAGCCTGCCCCCTGGCCGCCAGGTCTTTGACCTGCAGCGCCGCCAGCCTGCCCTGAACCTTGCGGTCCTCGTGAGTTACTCATGCAATCTCCTCCTCTGACAGCTGCGACGTGACGATTTCGCGGTAAATCGCATTGCTCTGCAGCAGCTCGCGGTGCGTGCCGATTCCGGCCACTTTGCCGTCCTCCAGCACGATGATGCGGTCCGCATCCATGACCGTACTGACCCGCTGGGCGACAATGATGACCGTCGCCTCCGTCGTAGCCGGGCGCAGCGCCTCGCGCAGCCTGGCATCCGTCTTGAAGTCCAGGGCCGAGAAGCTGTCGTCGAACAGGTAGATCGTCGGCTTGCGGACGAGGGCGCGCGCAATGGACAGCCGCTGCTTCTGCCCGCCCGACACATTGGAGCCGCCCTGGGCTATCCGCGATTCGTAGCCTTCCGGCATCTCCGATACGAAGTCGCTGGCCTGCGCGATTTCGGCCGCGCGGCGGATTTCCTCATCCGTGGCGTCCTCTTTGCCATAACGGATATTTTCCGCAATGGTGCCGGTGAAAAGCACGGACTTCTGCGGGACAAGCCCGATCCGGTTGCGCAGCTGCTCCTGCGAAAGCTCGCGTACATCGACGCCGCCGATGCGGATGCTCCCGTCTGTCAGATCATAAAATCTCGGAATGAGATTGATCAGCGTAGATTTTCCGGAGCCAGTGCCCCCGATAATGGCGGTTATTTCCCCCGGACTTGCGGTGAAGCTGATGTTGGAGACGGCGGGTATTTCCGCTCCCGGGTAATGGAAGGTCACATTGTCGAATTCAACGACGCCCGCGTCTGCCGATTTCTTCGGAGAAGCCGGATCATTAATGTCCGGCAGCATGCCCAGCACTTCATTGATCCGTACAGCAGAAGCGGAGGCGCGGGGAATCATGACAAACATCATGGAAGCGAACATGAGCGCAAACATGATTTGAAAGGCATACTGGATAAAAGCAATCAGGTCGCCTACTTCCATGTGACCGCTGTTGATCCGCAGACCCCCAAACCAAACAAGGGCGACGCTGGCAATGTTCATCATCAGCATCATGATCGGCATGAGGGAGGCCATAATCCGGTTGACCTTCACAGCCGTATCGGTCAGATCGCGGTTGGCTTCATTGAAACGGTCCTGTTCATGGCGGATCCGGTTGAAGGAGCGGATAACGCGGATACCGGTCAGGTTCTCGCGCAGGACAAGATTGAGCTTGTCGAGCTTGGTCTGCATGGCCCGGAACAACGGTATGCCTCTGCCGACGATGGCATAAATCAAGAGGGCCAGGATAGGCACGATGGCTATAATGACAAGCGACAACGTGACATCCTTATACATGGCCATGATGATGCCGCCGAAGCACATCATCGGAGCCATGACCATGACCCGCATCATCATCGTCAGCACCTGCTGCACCTGCGTAATATCATTGGTGGTGCGGGTGATCAGCGAAGCGGTGCCGATCTTGTCGAATTCATTCAGTGAAAATCGCGACACATGAGAGAAGACCCGGCTGCGGAGATCCTTGCCGAAGCCTCCCGCCGCCTTGGCGGAGAGGAAGCTTGCGCCGACCGAGCAGGCCGCGCCGAGCAGGGCCATCAGCATCATGAAGCCGCCAATCTTCCAGATATAGGGCGTATCGCCGGCAACAACGCCTTTATCTACAATATCCGACATCAGAGTCGGCAGATACAGATCCGAGAGCGACTGGAGCAGGACAAGGATCAGCACAAAAGCAACAGGAATGCGGTAGGGCCTCAAAAATCGCAATAGCTTCATCATCGTTTACATTCACCTTCATTCGGTAAATTTAGTTTGCGCTCGGGACACTGGGCCAGGTGAGGGCCGCCATTGTAATAGTCAAATACCTCATCGAGCAGCTCAATAAGCTGATTGCTGCGCTCTTCGCCCATCCGGTCAATCAGTCCCTGGATGCGTTCAAACATGGCTGCCTCTGATAATTGCGTTTGACGCAGGCCTTCCTCGGTCAGCTTGATGCGCACAACACGCCGGTCCTCCGGGTCGGAGCTTCGTTCAAGCAGACCTCTGGCTTCCAGTACATTGACCGACTGGGTCACCGTAGGCGACGTGACGTTGAGCAGCTGGCTGAGCTCTGAGGCCTTCATTCCTGCGGGATGAAGCTTCTCCCGCCTGCGGATAACGAATAACATGACAGCCTCGCTTTGAGTACAGCCCTCAATGGGCCGCTGGCTTCTCCAGCTGATATGCCGCATTTGACGAAAAACACGGAATAACTCGCTGGGAGTGCTGAGTTCATCGGGCATTTGGGTGTATCCTCTCCTTTTTCGCATTTATAGTATGTTCCGGGGCAGCAGCATGAATATAATTTACTTAGCTAAACTAATTGTATTCAGGTAAAGAATCCTTGTCAATTCATTTGAGCAATTTTTGAAGTGAAGGAATGCCAGGCCAAGTGTGACAACAGCCCATGATAGATTCGTGAGCCGGACATTAGCGAGGGGGAAGATTGATGAGGCGTATTGGCAGCAGCCAATACGCCTTTTCGCCTATTGCATGGCAGGAAGTTCTGAGATCATTTCACGATTCCGTTCATAATGAGATCCTCGAGCTGCTTTGTTGTGATGCCCATATCACCAGCCATCCTTCTTGCCCGGCCTAGCGACATCACAATGCCTATCACGATTGTCGCAATATCGGTTACCGGTTGGCGCAAGCGTGCTTCGTCCGGCTCAAGCACGCTGCAAACGGCGGAATGGATTCTTTGATGCGAGGCTGTCCGACTTTCACTCAACCGGCGGATTTCTTCATCAGATAACGAACTGCGTTCTCTACGTTTGGATGGAGCGGTCAATCGTACGGCATTCATGATGGCACCGGTTCTCTCTCCTTGAATCCGAATCACATCGATCAGGTTCGTCAACCGTTCTTCCAAACCGGCTTCTTTGTCGATTGCCTCCAATTCAATCAGGACATTCTCCGGTTTCGTTGCTTCATCCAGGCACGCCAACAGCACTTCATCCTTGTCGGCAAATGCGCGGAATATAGTCGGTTCGCTGATTCCGGCTGCCCGTGCAATTTGCAGCGTCGTGACGCTTGGGCCGATTTCCACCAATAGGGGCAAAGCGGCTCTTACGATCATTGCTCTCCTTTCTTCAATATTCATGCCGGGAGCTCGTTTGGGTGACGTTGAATTATTCTCATTTGTTTTCATGTTGATATTATATGTAGTGAATACTCACTATGTCAACTTATATATTTTTTCTTGGTACCACAGGGGGCAGAATACATAGCGTCTCAGACAAGCTGTGCCTTTGAGAACGGGATAATGGCTGAAGCCGAGATCAAACAGAAAAAGGGGGATGAGTTGATGGTGAATTTTGAATGATTATTCAGGCTCAGCAGGCAGTTATGGAGGCGGGAGAATGGAGCTGCTGCACAGCCTGCAGGCGATCTGGAGAATTGGGCTTGCCTGAACGCAGCAGCGGGAAATGGTTGTGAAACAGTACCGGAAGAAATATGCGGCAGTCTGGAGAAAAGTGTAAGGGCGGCTCATCCTTCGGGTCAGCGCCCTGCAGCAGCCTGCCTTTCACAGGAACTGCCTGCGGAACTGCAGCGGGGGCATCCCGCAGTACTGTTTGAAGCAGCTGGAGAAATAGGGCGTGTGGCGGAAGCCGACCTCTTCGGCAATCTGGGCAATGGACCATTCGGTCTTGATCAGCAGCAGCTTCGCCTGCTCCAGCCGGTATTCCTGCAAATACGCCATCGGCGTGCAGTCATAGATTTCTTTCATGCATCTGACAATATAATTGGGATGAAAATGCAGCACTTCTGCCAGCGTCTCATTCTTCAAATCCGCCTGGTAAAACTGTTTGATATAAGCCTCCGTGCTCTCGGCAAGCTTCATCGCCGGAGAGGCGCTTCTGCTTTCGCCGCCTTCCTCCAAGAGACGCAGCAGCTCTAGGAACGACTGCTGCTCCTTCAAGAAGGCGCTGGAGCGGTTCTCTGTGGAGAGCTCCATCAGCTTCGCCAGCTGCCGCAGGGCCAAGGCGAAATTCGGCAGCGCCTGAGACTGCGGAAACTGCATCGTATACGCGCTCATCCAAGGCTGCCTCGGGGGATGAACCGGCGCCGCGGCTTCTTCCCCGTACGCCCATTCACCGGCAAAGTTGAAATGAATCCAGTAGAAGACCGTTTCCTCCTCGCAGGGCTTGACCGCATAATGATACCGGTCCGGCAGCAGCAGCAGCGTCTGTCCCTCGGCCAGCTCCCACTGTCGGTCCTCCTCCCCGATATGCAGCACGCCCTTTACCACCCATAACAGGTCAAAAACCCCCAGGTTCCGGCGGCTTGGATGCTGTTCGCCCGGCGCAAAACGGCTCAAGCCGATCGTGATAAAATAAGGCATCGGCGGTGTTTCCATTCGAATCAGGCTGCTGTGTCCATTCATGCTCTCACCCCTTCATCAGTGTGATATTTTATAAAAACTGGTTCAGTTTATTTATAGTTGATTTCTAGTTTAAAGAATAAACTGAACTTGCAGGAGAATCAAATATTGATGTTTCTTGACCGATCACACTGAAGGAGGATAATCATGAATCTTTCAACTCAACGGGATAATGAGAAGCCCAAAGTACGCATAAGGGATGATTTTTGGGACGGCTATATGGAGCTGGTGCGGAATACGGTCATTCCGTATCAGTGGGATGCGCTGAATGACCGGATTGCAGATGCCGCTCCCAGCTATGCGATTCAGAATTTCCGGATTGCGGCAGGGCTTGCGGAGGGCGAATTCGGAGGGATGGTCTTTCAGGACAGCGATGTCGCCAAATGGCTGGAGGCCGTTGGTTTTTCCCTGGCCGGGCATCCCGATCCCGAGCTTGAGAAGACAGCCGATGGCGTAATTGAGCTCATTGCAGCGGCGCAGCGCGGTGACGGTTATCTGAACACCTACTTTACGCTCAAGGAGCCGGGCAAGGAGTGGACGAACCTGCAGGAGGCGCATGAGCTGTACTGCGCCGGGCATATGATGGAAGCGGCGGTCGCCTATTATGAAGGGACAGGCAAGCGCAAGCTGCTGGAGGTCATGTGCAAATTTGCCGACTATATCGATTCCGTGTTTGGACCGGAGCCGGGCAAGCTCCACGGTTACGACGGGCATCAGGAAATCGAGCTGGCGCTGGTAAAGCTGTATCGCGTCACGGGTGAGGAGCGGTATCTCCGCTTGAGCCGTTTTTTTATCGATGCAAGGGGAGAGCAGCCCAGCTTCTTCGTGGATGAATGGGAAAGACGGGGAAGATTCAGCCACTGGACGCAAAAGGAGTCCGCATCGCCGGATCTGGCTTACTTCCAGGCGCATGAGCCGGTGCGGGAGCAGTCAGTGGCGGTGGGCCACGCGGTCCGGGCGGTTTATATGTATGCTGCGATGGCGGACCTGGCCAGACTGACCGGCGACGAGTCCCTGCTGGAAGCATGCCGGAGACTGTGGCGCAATACCACCGCCAGACAAATGTACATTACAGGCGGAATCGGCTCCACACATCACGGGGAAGCTTTCTCCTTCGATTACGATTTGCCCAACGACACCGTATATGCCGAGACATGCGCTTCAATCGGGCTTATGTTCTTCGCCAGCCGGATGCTGCAGCTGGAGCCTAAGAGCGAATACGCCGACGTACTGGAGCGGGCGCTCTATAATAATGTAATTGGAAGCATGTCGCTGGACGGCAAGCATTACTTCTATGTCAATCCGCTGGAAGTATGGCCGGAGGCCTCGGAGAAGAACCCGGGAAGACGTCATGTGAAGGCGGTCCGCCAGAAATGGTTCGGCTGCTCCTGCTGCCCGCCGAATGTGGCGCGGCTCTTATGCTCCTTGAACGATTATATTTATACGGCATCACCTGAAACCAATACTGTATATGCGCATTTGTTCATCGGCAGCGAATCGAGTTTCGAGCTTGCGGCCGGCAGTGTGAAGATGAAGCAGGTATCTGGACTACCTTGGGAAGGCAAGGTCCGGTTCGAGGTGACTCCTGCGGCTTCAGGCAGCGAGTTCACGCTTGCTCTGCGAATTCCGGATTGGTGCGCCGGGAAGGCCAGGCTGAGCGTCAATGGTTCGTCTGCGCCCTACGATATTGAGCAGGGGTATGCGCTGATCAAGCGGCAGTGGTCGGAAGGCGACGTGGTGGAATGGGAGCTTGAACTTCGGGCGCAGCTGATTGCGGCAAGACCGGAGATCCGGGCGAATGCGGGCAAAGCCGCCATCCAGCGGGGTCCACTTGTGTACTGTATGGAACAGACGGACAATGGCAGTCCCCTTGCGGCTGTTTCCATTGTCCGCGAAGCCGGGCTGGGCGCGCGTTATGAGGCCGGGCTGCTGGGCGGAGCGGTCATCGTGGAAGGGGAAGGGCAGATCGAAGATGAAGCGGTCTGGGAGGCTGATGATGCTCCTTATCTGCCGCTCTCATCAACACGGCAGACGAGGAGCGTCCATTTAACGGCCGTGCCTTACTACCTGTGGGGCAACCGCGGCCAGGGCGAGATGACGGTGTGGATTCGAACGGCGGCAGGGAAGAAAGAATAATGAATAATGGTATTTTTACGGTCCTGATTTAAAATAGAACAGGCTGCCGCGAGTGGATTATTTCTCCGTCATCCCAAGAAATCCCCTGACAATAGGCTGTCAGGGGATTTGCTTTATTATTGAAAGAGAAGAGGGCCCTTATCCAACTTTACTGCGGGAGGAAGATATTTGACATGGCAAATGTGTTATTCGTAAAAGCAAATGACCGCCCGGCGGATCAATCCGTCAGTGTGCGAATGTATGAGAGCTTCCTGAACACTTACCGGGAAACCCACCTCCTGGATCACATCACCGAGCTGGATCTGTATCAAGCGGAGCTTCCCTATTACGGGAACAAAATGATTACGGGTCTTAATAAAATAGATCAGGGCATGGAAGCATCCCCGGAAGAAGCAGCAGCAGCGGCTGTGGCCAACCGTTATCTGGATCAATTTCTTGCTGCGGATAAAATAATTTTTGCTTTTCCGCTGTGGAACCTGACGGTACCGGCTCCGCTGATTACGTACATCGCCTATTTGACACAGCCCGGAAAAACCTTCCGGTTCACTTCGGAGGGCGCGGTTGGTTTGGCGGGTGACAAGAAGGTCGTGCTGCTTAGTGCCCGGGGAGGGGATTATTCAGTGGCGCATATGCAATCGCTGGAAATGGCTCTAAACTACGTGAAGTGCGCAATAGGCCTGTGGGGCATCCAAAGCCCGGAATCCATTGTCATCGAAGGCCATAATCAGTATCAGGACCGCGCGCAGGCTATCATTGAATCCGGTCTGGCAAGAACGATCGAGCTGGCTTCCGGATTCTAGCTTGCGATCTGAAGCCATTTTGCGGGGAGCAGACTTGTTCTTGTCCGGTAATGCGGGTACAATCTTGGCATAATAAAGCTTATGAAGGTTGTGAAAAGCATGGAGGACAGGAATGAACAGAAAGCCGGGATCCGGCAGGGCATTATTCTGGCCGGAGGGCGAAGCCTGCGGATGGGGACGGACAAGGCCATGCTTGACATCGGCGGCAAGCCGCTGCTTCAGCGGATTATCGGGCAGATGCTGGATGCCGGCATCTGGAGCATTACCCTTGCGGTTCGCGACAGCGGGCAGGAGGAGCGTTACCTTGCTGCTCTCCGGGAGTCGGGCGAAGAATGGCGGGCCCGGATCATACCAAAGGGCGGCGGCGGGCCCGGATTTCAGACATCCGGCGGCGTATTGCAAAATAGCAGCGGCCAGCTTCCTTCCAGCTCCGGAACAGGTAGTCCGGAAGCTTGCATTTCCTTCGCGCAGGACAGCTATCCAGACTGCGGACCGCTTGCAGGGCTGCATGCGTCATTATCCGGTGTGCCGGAGGAAGGCTACGTCTTTGTTATGGCCTGCGACATGCCTGTCCTGTCTGTCCCGCTGTTCAGGCGCCTGGCGGAATTGGCGCTCCATACAGGAGAACCGGGACCGGATATCATCCGTACTTCCGGGCAGCCTTTTCATGCGCTGTACCACACGCGCACGGCATCCGTCATCCAGCAGCAGCTTGAGCGGGGAGACCTCCGTGTCATGCATTTGCTGGAGCGGCTCCAGTCTGTCCGGATCGGAACTACGGAGGAAGAAGAAGAGGCTTTTGTCAATTTGAATACGCCGGCATCCTATGAACATTACATAATGGGTCAAAGGAATCCTTCTTCAGATAGTTCGGAGTAAGCTGCTGAAGATAGGGACTGCGGTTACGCCGGCGACATGCTCTCTGCCTCTGTTGTTTATCATTCTATAGGAAGAAACTATTAGAACAATAGTAATTATATATTTGTGGAATAACAGGTACATCCTATACAGTGGGATCAGAAGATAACTTCATTCGGATCCATGCATAGGAGGGATTGACCGTGAGTATGAACAAGGACAGCCATCAGGTAAAAGTGAAATTCGATGAAATTGCAGACAAGTACGACCAGCAAAGAAGGATGCTTATCCCAAGCTTCGATGATTTCTATGGTATCCCGGTTGCATTTTCCCGGCAGAGCCGGAAAGCCCCCCGGATCCTGGATCTGGGGGCGGGAACCGGATTATTTTCTTCCTTTTTTGTGGAGAAATATCCCGATGCCGAACTGACCCTTATCGATCTCTCCTCCAATATGATGGATATCGCCAAGGTCAGATTCAGCCATCTGTCCCGGGTTGAATATATCGTCGCCGATTATTCAGCCTACGAATACAGCGGGAAATTCGATATTATCATTTCTTCGCTCTCCATTCATCATCTGGAGGATGCGGCCAAGCAGGCCATTTATGCCAAAGCTTATTCACTGCTTGAGGAAGACGGGTTGTTCATTAATGCCGATCAGGTGCTGGGAAGCACGCCGGCCATTCACCGGTATTACGAAGAGACATGGCGTGCGGCGGTGCTCGGCAGCGGTCTCTCCCGGGACAATCTTGATCTGGCGCTGGAGCGGATGAAGCTCGATAAATATGCAACGGTGGAATCGCAGCTGGGCTGGCTCGCCCAAGCTGGCTTCACAGATGTGGATTGCTTGTTCAAGCATTATAATTTTGCTGTGCTGACCGGGCGAAAGGCATAAAAGCTCAAATTATGTGCGAATATGCCTGTGCGGATTGTTGTCCGTGAACCCCCGCTTACGACGCGATCGTATTCTGCATTGCGTTTTGGCTCTCGCGGGCTTTGCCGCCGCTGCCAATCCAGGTTTTCTTCCAGGAGCCCTGAATGATGAAGATGAGCACGACGCAGGCGAGCGCAACCCCGCTCAGAATAAGAAAGCCCGGTGTATAGGAGCCGGTGGACTGCTTCAGGTTGCCGAGAATTTTGGGCAGAAAATAACCGCCAAGTCCTCCTGCTGCGCCAACAATGCCTGTTATAATGCCGAGCTCCTTCTGAAACCGCTGCGGTACCAGCTGGAAAACAGAGCCGTTGCCCATCCCGAGGCTCATCATGCCGATGAACAGAAGTACGGTAATGAGCGAGAGCGGAGGGAGCGAGGATATACTCGCCATCATGATGGCCACAATGCCGTACAATACCATCAGCATGCGGATGCCGCCAATCCGGTCGGCCAGCCATCCTCCGATCGGACGGAAGAAGCTGCCGGCAATGACGCAGACTGTGGTAAAGTCCGCCGCACGGACGGGACTAAGCCCGTATTGGGTGTTGAAGAAGATGGTCAGGTAATTGGACATGCCGACGAATCCGCCGAACGTGACGCTGTACAGGATGCAGAACATCCAGGTATCGCGCTGCTTGAGAACGGAGCCGTACTCGGCTAATGTTCGCGGCGCCGGCTGCGAGGGGCTGTCTTTGGCAAATACACTGAAGATAATGAAGACGATGGAGACAGGTATGATGGCCAGTCCGAATACCACATGCCAGTCTCCAAAATAGTTGGCGATCCGGTTGGCAAACAGCGTCGCAAACACAGTGCCGCTGTTGCCGGCCCCGGCAATTCCCATCGCTAATCCCTGATACTGCGGCGGATACCAGCGGCTGGCAAGCGGCAGCGCAGCGGCGAACGAAGCCCCGGCAATTCCCAGAAGGATAGCGACCATATAGAGCTCGTTCAGGGAATCTACGAACTTCCAGCCCCATACGAGCGGAACCATAGTCAGCAGCATGCCGATTTGTCCGGTGCGTTTGGGACCGATAACATCGGTTAAATATCCGAGCACGAGACGCAGAACAGAGCCGCCCAGTACCGGGAGCGCCACCAGATTGGCTTTTTGCGAGGCGTCCATGGGATAGTCGCTCATAATGACAACAACGAGCGGACCAAGCAGAACCCATACCATAAAGCTGACATCAAAGTACAAAAATGAACTCAACAGCGTAGGGCTATGACCGCTTTTCAAAAAGCTTTTCCGATCCATCATGGTAAAAACCCCTTCCAATTCTCATCGTTTCGTTAGTGGGCCGGCTTGTTGAACAGGCTCCAAAACACAATAAAAGGCCGCAGCACAGTTGTAATCAACTGTACCTGCGGCCTCTTTGCCAAATTGAGCTGCACGTCAGTGTGCAGACCAGTTACATTTTTCGATTCACGTCATTGTGATCTTATTTGCATTATATTCTTTGCGTCAATTACATGTCAATATATCTTACACAAAAAAATAGCGATATAAATTCCGAGGCTGCAGCCGGGTAAATTTCCAGATGCCGGGGAAATACTAAATGACCAGAGGCATGCAAGGAAACTGACGTAAAGCGGATATCAAACAAATCAGGAATTCACATATTGACGGGATCGAATTATCATGTTAATCTTAATTCATAGTATATAGGTAGGAATTATAGGGTTAGGCGGTGCTATTCATGAATCATCCCATAACGATTAAAAGCGGCGATCTTCTCTTATCCGGAGTGCTTCAGTATCCGGTGCTGGATCGGGAAGGCAGCAGAGCGGCGGATAAATTTCCGCTTATTATTATATGTCATGGCTTTATCGGCAACCGGATGGGAACCGACAGGCTTTTTGTCGAGGCGGCTGAACGATTGACGAATAACGGCTATTTGGTGCTGCGCTTCGACTATGGAGGATGCGGCGAGAGCACTGGAGATTACGGCAGCGGCGGACTTGAGGATATGATTGAGCAGACCCGGACGGTGATTGATTATGGCTACTGCCTGGATCTGGTCGATCCGGACCGGATTATTCTGCTCGGCCACAGTCTGGGAGGCGCGGTTGCCGTGCTGACGGCAGCCCGCGACCCGCGGGTGAAGTCACTGGTTTTATGGGCAGCTGTGGCACATCCCTTCATGGATATCCGCAACATCGTCGGCACCCGCACCATCGAAGAGATTGAACTTTCGGGAACAAGCGACTATATGCATTACGAGCTGACCAAGCACTTCACCGATTCCCTGGCGCAGTTCCAGCCGCTTACCGAGCTTCGGAGCTTCAACGGAGATGTGCTCGTCGTCCACGGCACAGCCGATGAAGTAGTGCCCGTCGATTACTGCTTCCTGTACCAGAAGATGTTCTGGCTGCGCAAGGAAGGCAGCTGCGACAAGGAGGTCATTCTGCAGGCGGACCATACCTTCTCCTCGAAGGCTTCCCGGGAGCAGCTGTTTGATATAACCTTCCGCTGGATCGATGTCCTGGGCAAGCGCCGCAATGATTGGAGCTTATGGACCATCTAGCAGAATGAGCCGCAAATAATGGCGGTCATAGCAGCAGACGCAAATAAACAAGAGGCCCTTCAATTCCGGTTGAAGGGCTTTTTGTTGTTTTTTTCAATCTATATAAATCCAGAACATAATCGATGCTGCGCACGTCTATAGCATGTGGGCCGATTATAAGCAGCCGGGATTAAGTGTAAACTAACATGGATTGACATGCAGTGAAGGACGATATAGCGGAGGTAGGACAGTTTATGAGATTAAAAGCGGGATGGCTAGCCATTATCATATGCATCTGCTGCTTCACGGCAGGATGCGGCAATAAACAGGCAGGGCAATCGGATCAAACGGGCGGGTCCGCCGGATCAGTGGATCAGCAGCCGGCTCAGGAGCATGGGAATGCCGGTGGCCAGCCTGAGCCGGATGAGGGCTCCGCTCTCCCGGATACCGGCAGCAGCAGCGGTTCCGGCAATGATCCGGGCAATTCATCATCTTCCGATGAAATCGGGCTTCAGGTGAAGGCGATGACGTTGGAGGAAAAGCTTGGACAGATGGTTATTGCCGGCGTAGAGGGAAGCAGCGCCACGGAGCAGACGCGGAAAATGATTGCGGAAGAGCATGTAGGGGGCATTATTTTCTACAAAAACAATCTGACGAGCCCGGAAGGAGTCGCAGCTTATGTGAACCGGATCAAGGAATGGAACCGCGGCAGCAATTCGGCGCCCTTGTTCATCTCTGTCGATGAGGAGGGCGGCAGGGTCAGCCGTCTGCCCGGGGTCAGCGATCTGCCGACCGGCAGAGCCGTGGGCAAAGTGAACCAGCCGGACTATGCTGCCAAGATCGGCTCTTTTCTAGGCGAGGCCTGCAGCGCAATGGGGATTAACGTCGATTTTGCACCCGTTCTGGATATTAACAGCAATTCCGATAACCCCGTTATCGGGGACCGTTCTTATGGGGCGACGGCAAAGCTGGTGACGGACACAGGGATGGAAGTGATGAAGGGGATTCAATCGACCGGGGTCATTCCGGTGGTGAAGCATTTTCCCGGTCACGGCGATACTTCCGTGGATTCCCATCTGGAGCTGCCGGTGGTGAACAAAAGTCTGACACAGCTGCAGTCCTTTGAATGGCTCCCTTTTAAAGAAGCGGTCGATGAGGGTGTGGATGCCGTGATGATCGCCCATATTTTATTTCCCAAGCTGGATTCCAAGTATCCGGCCTCTCTATCCAAAACCGTCATTACCGACGAGCTGCGGGGCACGCTTGGCTTCAAAGGAGTGGTGATCACGGATGATCTGACCATGGGAGCGATCGCCGAGCATTTCGGGATGGGAGAAGCAGCCGTAAGGACCGTTATGGCGGGCAGCGATATTCTGCTGGTGGCCCATGAATATGACAATGTGGCGAGTGTGATCCAGGCATTGAAGAAGAGCGTGGGCAAGGGAGACATTACCGAGGAACGGATCAACGAAAGTGTGACGCGGATTCTTGCCCTGAAGAACAAATATGCCGTAACCGACGATGTGAAAATTCAGACGCCAAAGCTTACGCAGCTTAACGCCGCGATTAAGCAAACTCTGGCTTCGCATTAATCTTGTCCGGTTTTAGCTTCACGGTTTCTTTGCAATTGTAGCCTCCCCCAGCCTTACGGCGGGAGGTTTTTTGCTGTTTTACGCTAGCCGTTCATTTATAAAAAATCCTATAAAAGTAATTATATACCTGTTTACATTCAAAAAAACTATGACTTCAGTATGATGAGAGCCTTCACATTTTTTTAATGAAAGCAGTTTCAGTCTCTAATCCGCGGTGTAAGTCATAAGTGTTAAGACGGCAATCATCCTACATATCGAGGAGAGATGAACAGTGAAGGGTTTGAAAGAGAAGGTCGGGGTTTTATTAGCTTGTTTGTTGCTCGTCGTTCCTGCATTGGCTGGAGCGCAAGCCCAGAATGCCAAAGGGGCCACGCAGGATTTGCGGGCAGGTCTTGGACAATTGCTTGGCGAGCATGCCGTACTTGCTGTTATCGCAATGCAGAAGGGCTATGATGCTTCAGCGGATTTCAACGATGCCGCGAATGCGCTCAGCGCCAATACGGATGATCTGACAGCGGCCGTTGCTTCCGTCTATGGAGCAAGCGCAGGCGCAGAGTTCAAGACCATTTGGGCCACACATATCGGCTACTTTGCCGACTATGTCAAGGCGACAGCGGCCAATGATCCGGCAGGGCGCCAGAAGGCGGTTGCCGATCTGGAGGATTACCGTACGAAGCAGGCTGCGTTTTTTGCAAACGCCAACCCCGACAACTTCAAGCAGGAGGTCATTGCCGAGGGCTTGAAAATGCATATTCATCATCTGCTGGATGCTTTTGATGCCTATGTGAACAAGGACTACTCCGCGGTTTATGCGGATACCCGCGCAGCTTATGCGCATATGTTCGAAACCGGCGATGCTCTTGCGGCAGGAATCTCTGCTCAATACCCGGCCAAATTCCCTTCACTCAGCAGCAATCAGGAGGCTTCCGATCTGCGTTCCACACTTGGCCGTCTGCTCGGCGAGCATGCCCTGCTTGCAGCTTTGACCATGCAGAAGGGCAATGATGCCAAACCGGATTTTGAAGCGGCATCCTTATCGCTCGGCGATAACACCGCTGATCTGACGGCGGCGATCACCAGCGTTTATGGCAATGCGGCAGGCGAGGCTTTCCGGCCTCTCTGGTCATCGCATATCGGTTACTTCTCCGATTATGTGAAAGCGACGGCTGCAAACAGTGAAACAGACCGTGCGGCGGCTGCGGCTGAGCTGGAGAAATACCGCATGGATCAGGCGCGCTTCTTCGCTGCCGCCAATCCTTCCTATTTCAATGAGAATGAAATTGCCGATGGACTGAAGATGCATCTCAATCAGCTGCTGGATTCATTCAATCATTATGATCAGGCAAGCTATGCGGCTGCCTACAACGACTTGCGCACAGCCTACGACCATATGTTCATGACAGCTGATTCGCTGACTGGCGGTATCATTGCCCAGAACAGCGATAAATTCCAAGTGCCCGGTACGCTTCCCGGAACAGGGACAGGCGGCGGTTCAACCGGAAGCGTTGGCGGTTTGGGAACGATATTCGAAACCTCCAGCGTTTCGATGAAGGTCAACAGCAAGAATCTCACGGTGAACGGTACAGTCACCGCGATGGATTCCACGCCTATTCTTCAAAACGGAACGGCCTATATTCCGGTCCGTTACTGGGCGGAAGCTACGGGCGGAACGATTACATTCGATAAGGCGGCCGGAACGACAACCGTGACCAATGGTTACAATGTGTCGGTATACAGCACAGTCAATCCCAAGCAGATCACGCTGAACGGTTCGGCTGTGACAGGAACCTCCATTGTTGTCGTAGACGGCCGCGTGTACATCCCGGTCCGCTCGATTTCCGAATTCTATGGCTGGACGGTTCAATTCAACAGTATGGACCAATCCATCATGATGTCGAAGCAGTATGAAGCGAATATGTAAGTCAGCTTGAATGAAAAAGAAACTTGCAGCGCGCGCCAGCCTTTGGCGGCACTTGCAAGCCAAGCTTCTTGCTCTCCGAGCTGTCAGCAGGTGACGGAACTTTTAACGTCACCTGCTTTATTTTGTTCAAACATAAGAAAGTATAAATTTCCTCCATACTTTGCTTATATTTTCTGAGGGAAGAAACTTGGCTTAGCTGCAAGAAGGAAGGCGACAGCCGTTTCATCCTGCCCTGTAACAGCTGATTATTCCCCTTTGCTGACCCGTTCCAGCAGCTGAACAATCTTATCTGCGGGATAGGCGCCGGACAGGGCGTAACGGTTGTTGAATACGAAGAAAGGAACGCCTGTGATGCCAAGACTGCGGGCCTGCGCCAGATCGGCATCCAGCACATCTGCGCCTTCGCCGTTTTGCAATCGGGTGATGACGGACTCCTCCGCACCGATGGCCGCACGGACTGCACGGATCTCGTCGAGCTGGGCGACATCCCGGCCTTCCTCGAAATATGCGCGGAACAGCTCATCTATCGCCGCTGCCTGAAGCTCTGCGGGCAGCAAAGCTACGAAGCGGTGGGCCAGCCGGGTGCTGGGCATCCGTTTCACGAGGTCAAAGCGGAATGTGACGCCTACTGCAGCGCCGGCCTGTGTCACATGCTCGGTCATCTGCTTCAATTGGGCTTCTGTTCCTATTTTCGATCTCATCACATCATTGAAGGGAAGTCCATCCTCGGGGAGTGTCGGGTCAAGCAGATATCCATGGTAGGATACCGTAACCGGTTCCCCGCCCTTCTCTGCCCACAGCTCAAGCGCCTGGAACAAATTATGCTTGCCTATGCGGCACCAGGGACAAACGACATCGGAATATAAGTCAATATGCATCATCTATGATCCTCTCGCAATCGTAATTTTTCTACTATTGTACCATTTCGCGCACAGCTTCGCTTCCGCTGTTATTTGACGCTTTCCCTGACGATCAGCTTTGGATCCACTTTCACAGGCTGGATGTCCTGCTCCTGTCCGATCAGCTTTTCAATGACAATGAACATCTCGCTTGCAAGTCTCTCGAAATCCTGTCCCATAGTGGTGAGCGGAGGATAAAAATACTTTGAGATCGGAATATTATCGAAGCCCATGACGGACACATCCTGCGGAATGGACAGTCCGTGTGCGTATACCGAGTTGTATACCGCAATCGCTTTTTCATCTCCCGATACAAAATAAACATCAGGCAGCCTGTTGTCTTCAATCCGCCTGTCGACAAACCGCTTGATATTCTCCAGATTATTCATGTTGTAGATGACCTCCAGACGATCCAGAGGAATGTTGTGCTGCTTATATATTTCCTTAATAGCCTCGCCCCGGTCGAGGTTGACATTGATTGCCGCACCGAGCAGCAGGCATATGGTCGTTAAACCTCTTGCAAACAGAAACTCCGCTGCCTGGGTCATCCCCAGTCTGTTATTGTTGGCGATTGAGATTGGAGCAAGCGGGTTATTCTCGAAGGAGATATAGGGGATATGGTTTCTTTGCGCCATTTCGATTCGCTTGTCATGATCATCCACGTAAAACAGCACAAGAACATCGATATAGCCGCCGGATTTTTCCAGCATCGAATTTTGCAGGTCTGCATCGTCGCAGATTATTTCCTGAATAAGCATGTACTGTTTATCGCGGGCTTCCTTGATCATGAAGGACATCAGGTAATCGAACCATTGCGTCGTGTTCTGCCCCTGCGTCTTGCGGATGGAGACGAGGATATTTTTATTGATTTTGGTATTCAAGTTTTTGGCGTACATATTCGGCTTAAAGTTCGTCTCGGCAATGACCTGCAATATCTTCTCCCGCGTGCTTGGTTTCACACTGGGCTCGTCGTTGATCACCCGTGACACGGTCTTGAATGAAAAACCAGATATCCGGGCGATATCCCTAATCGTATATCGATGATTCATTTTATTCTCCTTATATTGCAAAACTTGATCCGACACTGTTGTCCAATCTTGATAAAATTACCATTTTATATGACTGTTTTCTAATCAATTCAGTATATTTTAACGTTTGATTGTTAAGCTTGTATCAACATGCTGTAATTATATTCAGGGCTATATTACAATACTCCCATGTGTTCACCAGGCATCGGGGTATTATAAAATAATTTCAATCTCATTTTTGTGTGAAGGCGGTGGCATAACCGTGATTTCAATTGGACTGGCAGGATGGGGAGACCATGCCAAGCTTTATAAGGCTGGCATCAAGCCGCAGGAAAGACTGAAGGAATACAGCAAATTCTTTTCATTGGTAGAGGTGGACAGCTCCTATTACGCGATTCACAAAGACAGCCTGTACAGAAAGTGGGCCGGAGACACTTCCGGGCATTTCTCATTCGTCGTTAAAGCCTATCAAGGCATGACAGGGCATACGCGCCAGGCGTATTCTGAAGACGATCTGGAGGTTATGTTTCGGGATTTCCGTGAGTCGGTCGCTCCTGTTATTGAGGCAGGCAAACTGAAAGCTGTCCTTTTTCAATATCCCCCATGGTTTGATTGCAATCGTCACAACATCGCCGTACTGCGGTCAGCCAGGAAAAGGATGGAGGATATTCCCGTAGCTCTTGAATTTCGCCATCAAAGCTGGTTCAAGCCCGATATGATGCAGAAGACGTTGACCTTCATGCGCGAGGAAGGGTGGATTCATACGGTATGCGATGAACCCCAGGTCGGCGACGGCTCCGTGCCGATTGTGGAAGCGGCGGTGGATCCGCAGCTTACGCTTGTGCGGCTGCATGGACGCAGCAATGACGGCTGGTTGTCGAGCGGCCAGCCGAACTGGCGGGAGGTGCGGTACCTGTATCGCTATAACGAGCAGGAGCTTGAGGAATGGGCTCAGCGGCTGATCAGGCTGGAGCAGCTGTCAGAGACGGTATGTATTCTGTTCAATAACAATTCCGGCGGGGATGCGGCGGATAATGCGCTGCAGCTGATGGCCATGCTGGGCCAGACGCCGCCGCGCGGATTCTTCGGCGACGATCCGCAGGCGGATCCGGTGGAGCAGCTTGATTTGTTCGATCTGCCCGGGGAGGAATGAATGCCTTTCCCCGGCCTCCGCTGAAAAAAAGTTTGAGTAGGTTCCATCTGAACAGGGTATTTTAAACTATAGAGAAGGTATGAATGTCATGCGAGGTATAAGTTTCATCCGAAATAATCAATGCCTGCCCTGTTGACATTTTCAACTGTAACTGATATTATTACAGTACAAAGCGGGGTGGCCGTAACGCATGAACAGCGAATTTACGATAGCCGTACACAGTTTGGTATACTTGGCATATCGTCCGGACCGAATGGCTTCGAGCGAAGCAATCGCCGACAATGTCGCCACGAATCCAGCCAGAATACGTAAAGTAATGAGCTATCTGCGGCGCGGCGGCTATGTCGATACGCGGGAAGGCGCAGGCGGTGGTTATCGGCTGACGCTCGATCCTTCGGTCGTTACCTTGGCCGATGTGTACCGCTTATTGGCTCAAGGATCCGTCATCCCTAATTGGTGTTCCGGCAATCCTGATATGGATTGTGTAGTCGGCTCCAATATGCGGGAGGTTATGGATGGTATCTTCTGCAAGGCGGAGAAGCAGCTGGAGGAGTACTTCGGCGGCATTACGATTACGGATGTACTCGGTCAAATTCACGAGTGCGAGGATTGTTGATTTTTTTAAGGAACAAGGTATAACGGGCAGCTCCCTCCAAGCAGCCGGAGCACCCGGAACTTATAATTGAGAGGATGATTATCATGGCAGTAGCATTGACAAAAGATAATTTCACGAAAAGCATCGAAAGCGGCGTAACCCTTGTAGATTTCTGGGCTCCATGGTGCGGACCTTGCAAAATGCAGCTTCCGATCGTTGAAGAGCTTTCCACGGAATTGAGCGGCCAAGCCACCATCGGTAAAATCAATGTGGACGAAGAGCCTGAACTGGCTTCCCAATTCGGAGTCATGAGCATCCCGACATTGATCCTTTTCAAAGACGGACAACCGGTTGACAAAATGGTCGGTCTGCAATCCAAAGATTCCTTGAAAAATAAAATTCAAGGCCAAATCTAATCGCTCTGCCTTTCTTTTCTTTCGAAAAGCCTTCATACCCCGCGGGGTATGGGGCTTTTTTTGCTTTATTTGCTCTTCGGCTCAACATCATCCGGCCTTTCGTTCATACTTTCGTAATGCATTCGTTAGAACTCTATAATCTTTTCGTTCTTCTTCGTTTACGGTTATCCGTTATGCTTGTAATAAAATACCGTTCCCGCGTTATGATATAGAAGAAATATTCGTTATAACTGTAAGCAGGGTATAATAGAAGCATCAAAAATGGGGCACGGAGGGGGCGCGCATATGGCAGGCAGCATCATTATTGCCGATGACGAAAGCAACATAACCGATGTGTGCCGCCGTTATCTGGAACGGGAGGGCTACGAGGTCCGCATTGCCCATAACGGAGCAGCTGCGCTGGAGCTATGGGAGGAACGCAGGGCGGATTTGCTTGTGCTCGATTTGATGATGCCGCGCATGGACGGCTGGCAGGTATGCGAAGCGGTCAGGCAGACAAGCGATGTGCCGGTTATTATGCTGACGGCCCGGGGCGAGGAGCCTGACCGTTTGCTTGGGCTGACGATGGGCGCGGATGATTATATGACGAAGCCCTTCAGTCCAAGGGAGCTTGTCCTGCGGGTGAAAAATATACTGCGCCGTGTCGGCGCAAGCGCGGCAGCTTCAAACGCTTCCCTGCCGGGAGCAGGCGGAGCACAAGGGGCAATTGCGCAGTCTGTTCGGGAGGAGATTCATTTTGAGGGCTTATCCGTCTACCCGGATGAACGGCGAGTCGTCGTGGGCGGTACGGAAGCGGATCTCACCGTAAAGGAGTTTGACCTGCTTCTCACGCTCTCGGAGTACCCGGGGCGGGTGTACTCGCGCAGCCAGCTGCTCAGTCTCATCTGGGATACCGGATTCGATGGCGATACGACCACGGTGACTGTACATATCCGCAGACTGAGGGAAAAGCTGGAGCCAACGCCTTCCGAGCCGCGCTGGATCAAGACGGTTTGGGGCATCGGCTACAAATTTGAAGGCAAGAGGCAGCTATGAAGCTGCGTATTTATTTGCTGCTGACCAATGCCATAAGTATTCTCGTCATCATTGTGCTGCTCATTCTGTTCTACAGATTCATGCTGCTGTCAGAGAAGCAGTTCATTTGGCTGACAATCGTTTCGCTGGGTGCGGGACTGCTGTCCGGCATGCTGCATTATCTTCTTATTCGTCCCATTGAAGCGGCTGTGAAGCGGATCGGCGAAGGATCGGCGAGTATTGCGGACGGGGACTTTCAGGCCCGCGTCCCGCTCGTCGGACCTGTGGAGATGAAGCTGCTGGCCGGCCAGTTCAACGAGATGGGCGACAAGCTGCAAGCAAGCTTCCACCAGCTGCAGGCGGCTGAAGTCGCCAGACGCGAGCTCGTAGCCAATATGGCGCATGACCTCAGAACGCCGCTGGCTTCCCTGCAGGCATATGCCGAAGCGTTGGAGGACGGTGTGGTGAACGATGAAGCTGCGGTCCGCCGCTATATGGGAACCATCCGGACGGAGACGATTCGTCTTGGATATCTGATGCAGCAGTTATTCGAGCTGTCCATGCTGGACAGAGGCGATTCTCCACGCGAGGATGGATATGAGCAGCGGCCGCAGAGCCTGCTTGAAGACAGCCTGCTTGAGATGCTGCCCCGGTTCGCTCCTCAATTGGAAGCGGCTTCTATCACCCTTGAGGTCAAGCTTCCGGACCAGCCTCTTTATTGCAGGCTGCCCTCGCAGTCGCTTCAACGGATTATGCAGAATCTGCTCGAGAACGCGATCCGTTATTCCCCGCAGGGTGGTGCTATAGCCGTGGAAGGGCTGGCGGAGCAGGGACATCGCATTCGCATCCGGATATCGGATCAGGGAGCGGGTGTGCCGGAACCGGACCGGGAGCGGGTATTCGAGCGCTTCTACCGGGTGGACCGCTCCCGGGGGCGCGAGAGCGGAGGGGCGGGATTGGGGCTTTCCATTGCAAAATCTCTGGTCGAGCAGGCAGGCGGAGAGATCGGTCTTGATTGTCCCCCGGCAGGCGGGAGCATATTCTGGTTTACCGTACCTGAAGCCGTTTAGAATCCGCGAGGATTCATGACATGCTTGTATAAGAATGCAGGATCAACAGCGGTTGGAATCACGATCGGGAGGCGAGGAACGCATGAGCAATTGGTTGGCGTCACTGCGTAAGGGCTACGGGAAGAAGCTTCACGCGCTGCATGCATGGAACGGTTGGATTGTTGTCATTCTGACGATCTCCGGACTTCTGCTGTTTGGCGGTTTTTGGCGCGGCATATTGGGTGAAGGAAGGGTGTGGATCCGCTGGATTCATATCGTCGTAGGGATTGCTTCGCTGCTTCCGGTTGTCTATTATCTGCTGCTGGCCGGCAAGCATTGGAAGCAGCTGAGGGGCAAGTCGTCGCAGCGGGCCAACGTCATTGTGGTGCTGGCGCTGCTCGTTGGCTGGCTGCTGTCGGGCCTGCTGCTCTGGCAGTTCAGGCTGGTCGGTCCCGGATGGTCCAACGGAGCTCTGCTGGTGCATGATTTGCTCACATGGATCGGCCTTCCCTATATTATCTATCATTCCATCACGCGTGCGAAATGGCTCAAGGAGGAGCCGCACCGCCGTACGGTGAAGAGCGGCAAGCCGGATAAAGAGAAGGAAATCCACCCGGCTGCTTCCCCTGGAGCGCTTTATTCCCGGCGTGCATTCATTAAGACCGCGATTGGAGCAGGTCTTGCCATCACGCTGGGTCCTTCGTTCCTGCGTTGGGTCGGCAATTCCATCGGAACGGGAGCCGACATAGAGAAGCTGGTGGAATCCGATGCCAACAATCTGATTCCCGCACCCCAGCCGCTTCCCGCATCGCTTCCGCCCACGGGCGGGGGAGGCCGAGGTTCGTTCCGCGTGTACACGGTGACGCAGATTCCCTCCTTCAATAACAGCAATTGGTCATTTGCCGTGGACGGACTGGTTGACAAGAAGATGAATTACAATTGGGAGCAGTTTGTGAAGCTGGCGCGCAAAGTGCAGGTGAGCGATTTTCACTGTGTAACCGGCTGGTCCGTCTACTCCAATACCTGGGAAGGGATACCGCTCAAGCAGTTTCTCAAGGAAGCGGGTGTGCAGCAGCAGGCGAAGAACGTCAAGTTTTATTCCGGAGATGGAGTATATACGGATTCGCTGACGCTGGAGCAGGCGGATATGGACGATGTGATGGTTGCCGTGCTTCACGACGGCAAGCCGATCCCAAGCGATCTGGGCGGGCCTGTCCGTCTGATTGTGCCGAAAATGTATGCCTACAAATCAGTCAAGTGGCTCAACCGGATTGAACTCATCCCCGATGAACATATCGGGTATTGGGAGCAGCGGGGCTACTCCAATGACGCCTGGGTCTGATCAGACAACCTGTTCCTGTTCGTGAAAGAGGCCGCAGACAACGAATGGAAAAGCTTCAACCCGGGAGGGAGGAAAGCCGCTTATGCGCGGCGGGCCTCCTCCCTTTTTTCTTTTCTTCCCCTGCCGCATCGGGTATAATGACCTGAGAAATGTTTATTTCGAAAGCAGGGGTGTACAGCAATGGCTTTGAATGCAGGTATTGTTGGTCTTCCGAATGTCGGGAAATCAACGTTGTTTAATGCGATAACGCAAGCTGGCGCCGAGTCCGCCAATTATCCGTTCTGTACGATCGATCCCAATGTGGGCGTCGTGGAAGTGCCGGATGTGCGTCTTGACAAGCTGACAGAGCTGGTGGTGCCGAACAGAACGGTGCCGACAGCATTCGAATTTATCGATATCGCAGGCATCGTGAAGGGAGCGAGCAAAGGGGAAGGGCTTGGCAACAAGTTTCTGGCCCATATTCGCGAAGTGGACGCGATTGTTCACGTCGTGCGCTGCTTTCAGGATGATAATATTACCCATGTTTCCGGCAAGGTGGATCCGATCGGCGATATTCAGACGATTAACCTGGAGCTGATTCTGGCGGATATCGACTCCGTCGACCGGCGGATCGACCGCAGCCGCAAGAACATGAAGGGCGGCGACAAGAAGGTTGCCCAGGAGGTTGAGGTGCTCGAACGGGTCAAGGAGGCTCTCTATAACGATCAGCCTGCGCGCAGCATCGAGCTGAACGAAGAAGAGCTGTATCTGATCCGTGAGCTTCATTTGCTGACGCTTAAGCCGGTTCTGTACGCGGCCAATGTAAGCGAAGGCGAAGCGGCCAATTCGGATGAGAATCCTTATGTGAAGCTCGTCCGCGAATTTGCGTCAGCCGAAGGCGCCGAGGTGGTGCCGATCAGCGCCAAGGTGGAAGCGGAAATCGCCGAGCTTGAGGGCGAGGATAAAGCGATGTTCCTCGACGAGCTGGGCCTGCAGGAATCCGGGCTCAACCGGTTGATCGCCGCAGCTTACAAGCTGCTGGGGCTCTACACGTATTTTACAGCGGGGGTTCAGGAGGTTCGTGCCTGGACGATTCGCAAAGGGACGAAGGCGCCGCAGGCAGCGGGCGTCATTCATACCGATTTTGAGCGGGGCTTTATCCGGGCCGAGGTCGTATCCTATGAGGATTTGACGAATGCCGGCTCCATGAATGCGGCGAAGGAGAAAGGCCAGCTTCGCCTGGAGGGCAAGGACTATACGGTGAAAGACGGAGATGTTATGCATTTCCGTTTCAATGTGTAGGACCTGAGGACTCCGACATTATCTTCGAATGAAGGAAGGGCCTGAAGTCTAAAAGGGTCCTTCCTTCGTATCGTTTGAAGGGGAGAAAACAGTTAAACCATGGCAACCTCTACAGCTCCACTTACCAAGCCCGCGGCTGCAACGGTATTTCCAATTTTATTTGCGATCAGCATTGTCCATCTGCTGAATGATTCGATGCAGTCGACCGTATCCGCACTGTTCCCGATTCTCCGGGATTCTCTCGATTTGAGCTACAAGCAGATCGGTCTGATCGCATTCGCGATGAATATGACGGCTTCGCTTCTGCAGCCAGCGGTCGGCTATGCCGCTGATCTCAAGCCCCGGCCCTATATCCTTCCCATCGGCGTCTGCTTCACGCTGGTGGGGATCGTTTCTTTAGCGCTGGCTCCGCATTATTCCGTTATTCTGCTAGCCGTTATTGCAATCGGCGTGGGCTCGGCTGTCTTTCATCCGGAGTCGTCCCGAGTGGCTTATCTGGCCGCTGGAGGCAAGCGCGGTCTGGCGCAGTCGATCTTCCAGGTGGGAGGCAATATCGGCAGCGCCCTAGGTCCCATTATGACAGCGGTGATATTTGTCAGAGTGGGTCAGCATGGCGTCATCTGGTTTGCTTTTGTTGCCGCCGCCGCAATCATCATCCAGACCTATGTGGCCCGCTGGTATCGCGATCAGAACGTTCCCGGACGCAAGAAAGCCAGGAGCGGCGTCCAGCCGCTGCGTCCGACAGGCCTATCCTCCCGGCAGGTGATGTGGGCAGTTATTGTTCTGGTCTTCCTTGTCATTTCGAAGCATGTGTACATGTCGAGCATTTCCAGCTATTATTCCTTTTATTTGATTGATTATTACGGCGTGTCAGTGAAGCATGCGCAGTGGTTCCTGTTTGCCTTTCTGGCTGCATCAGCGGCGGGAACATTCCTTGGAGGCCCTCTGGCGGACCGTTTCGGCCGCAGAAATATTATCTGGTTCTCGATCCTTGGGACGGCGCCCTTCTCGATTTTACTGCCTTACGCCAATTTGACCTGGACCGGTGTGTTATGCGTGCTTGCCGGATTTATTCTCTCCTCCGCCTTCTCCATTATTGTGGTGTATGCGCAGGAGCTGATGCCCGGGAAGGTGGGTCTGATCTCCGGTCTGTTCTTTGGCCTGGCCTTCGGCATAGGAGGTCTGGGCTCGGCTGTGCTGGGCTGGATCGCCGACGCGACGACGATTGCATTCATTATGAAGCTGTGCGCATACCTGCCGCTGCTCGGGATATTGGCGATTCTGCTGCCCAAGGATAAACAGTTGTATGCTTAAGCTCCTTATTCCTCCAATAGAAGGTGCTGCTCAATGAAAAATCGGATACCGGTGCTGGCCAGCATTGTTATGGCGATGCTTGTCGCCTCGATGGATTCCACCATTGCCAATACGACGATGCCCATTATTGCCCAGGAGCTGGGCGGTATTGAATTGTATGCCTGGGTTTTTGCAAGCTATATGATTTTCTCGACCGTCATGGCCCCGATTGCGGGCCGGATTTCCGATATCTTCGGACGCAAGAAAGTGTTTGCCGTCGGTATTATTTTATTTATGCTGGGCTCCATCCTGTGCGGGAGTGCGCATACGATGGTGCAGCTCGTCATTTTCCGGGCTGTCCAGGGAATCGGCGCGGGGGTGATGAACCCTTTTCCGATGATTATCGCAGGGGACCTGTTCACGGTGGAGAAGCGGGGGCGCATCCAGGCTTTATTTACCGCGATGTGGGGAATATCGGCTGTACTCGCCCCGTTGCTCGGCTCCATGTTTGTGGAATACGCCACCTGGCGCTGGATTTTTTACATCAATATCCCGATCTGCCTGCTTTCGGTTCTGCTGCTGCTGCCGTATCGCGAAGTGTATGAACCCAAGCGTTCCAAAGTGGACTATACGGGAGCGCTGGTTTTTACCGCCGGAATCAGTCTGCTGCTTCTTATGACCGTGGTCGACATCGGCACCTTCTTCTATTTATCCGGAGCGGCGGGCGTGCTGCTGCTTATTGTGTTTTACAAGTATGAGAAAAAGCTGGCTTCGCCCATTGTTCCCCTCAACCTGTTCCGCAATAAGCCGGTTGCCTGGATGAACCTGAATTCTTTCCTGGCTTATGCGTCGATATTCGGGGGCGCCAGCTATCTGCCGATGTTTCTCCAGAAGCATGGCTATTCGCTGTTTATGAGCGGTGTGGCGATGCTGGGCATGTCAGTGGGCTGGATGGCCATGTCCGTGCCTGCGGGCAAGTGGATCGGGCGCTTCGGCTACCGCTGGCTGATGATCGCCGGCAATGCCATTCTCGTGGCTTCGGGCATCTGGTTTCTGCAGCTCTCCCCGGCCTCGGGATTCTGGTTCACCTTTGCCGGCTCGGTGCTGATGGGCCTTTCCTTCGGCCTGCTGTCCGCCGTTTCCATGATCGGTTCGCAGCAGCTGGTGGATGGCAAGCAAAAAGGCGTCTCCACCTCTCTGCAAATATTTTCACGCAATATCGGGACGGCTGTCGGGGTGACGATAATGGGTGCCTTCCTGGCGAAGAATGCCGATCTGATGACAGGCTTCTCCCACATGTTCGCCTACGGCTTTATCGTCAGCCTGATCGCCTTGGCTAGCTCATTGATGATCCGGGTGCAGGGGCAGGCCGTGGAGGCCAAAGCAAAACCGGCGGGGCAAGGATCCATTTCTCCTTGAAATTGGACACTGAAAATATTTAGTTAAAGTCACATTTATGGAAAGCCCCGCGTTATGATATAATAATAAGACAACAATCAGCGAAATCTTATTACATGTAGAGGTGAATGAATGTGTTAGACCGTTTACAGGCACTCGCAGACCGGTATGATAAATTAAGCGAGCTGTTGTGCGATCCGGATGTGGCAAGCGACCCCAAGCGGCTGCGCGACTTATCCAAGGAGCAGTCGGATCTGCAGGACGCTTACACAGCATATACGGAATACAAGGAAGTATCGGCGCAGCTCGACGATGCGAAGGCCATGCAGGCCGAGAAGCTCGACGATGAAATGCGCGAAATGGTGAAGATGGAGATCGAAGAGTTGTCCGAGCGCCAGACAGCGCTTGAGGATCACATTCATATTCTGCTTATGCCGAAGGATCCCAATGACGACAAGAACGTGATTGTGGAGATCCGCGGCGCGGCAGGCGGCGATGAGGCGGCATTGTTCGCATCCGATCTGTACCGGATGTATATGAAATTTGCCGATTCCCAAGGCTGGCGCGTGGAGCTGATGGAAGCCAATGAAAGCGATCTGGGCGGCTACAAAGAGGTTATTTTCCTGATCAACGGCAAGGGCGCATACAGCAAAATGAAATTCGAAAGCGGCGCGCACCGGGTTCAGCGTATTCCCGTAACAGAGTCGGGCGGACGGATTCATACGTCCACGTCAACCGTTGCGGTTATGCCTGAGGTGGAAGAGCTGGAGATTGAAATTCTCGACAAGGATATCCGGGTGGATACGTTCTGCTCCAGCGGCGCCGGCGGGCAGTCCGTTAATACGACCAAGTCGGCTGTCCGCGTGCTTCATGTGCCGACAGGCATTATGGCGCAGTGTCAGGACGGCAAGTCGCAGAATGAGAATAAAGCCAAGGCGCTGCAGGTTCTCCGGGCGCGCATTTCCGACATCCGCCGCCAGGAGGAAGAAGCGAAATACGCCGGCGAGCGCAAAAGCAAAGTGGGTACCGGCGACCGCAGCGAGCGGATCCGTACTTACAACTATCCGCAGAGCCGGGTAACCGACCACCGGATTGGCCTGACGCTGCACAAGCTGGATTCGGTTATGAACGGCGATATGGGTGAAATCATCAATGCCCTCACGGTAACGGCTCAAGCAGAGCTGATCGAGCAAATCAGCTGATTCATCGTGAAACCGGCTTGACCGCCGCATCAAGGCGTGAGGCTGACGGCATATAGAGAGGGGCGCTAATGGATTATGGAGCGCAGCATGAATGGCCCCGTAGACTTCCGGATGGGAGAAGCGGACCGGCTGTTTACCATTGGAGAAGCCTGCTTGCAGGCTTCTTTGTTTTTGGAGAGGCATGAGATTATGGAGCCAAGGTCCAACAGCGAGCTGCTGTTGATGCACCTGCTCGGCCTGGAGAAGGCGGGACTGCTGCGGGATTGGCGGGATCCGTTTCCGGTGGAGCGTTCGGCGGAGTGGGAATCGCTGATCTCGCGCAAGGCAGCCGGCGAGCCGGCGCAGTATTTGATCGGCGAGCAGTGGTTCTATGGCCTGCCGTTCGCTGTGACGCCGGCCGTGCTGATCCCGCGGCCGGAGACGGAGCTGCTCGTCGAGGCGGTGCTTGCCGAGGCCGACAGGCTGTGGCCGGAGGCGAGCGGAGCTGGCAGCCGTGGAGCGGGGCAGGGTGGCGAAGCTGCAGTGAAGGCTGGAGCCAGCCGCACAACCGGTGCGGGGCCGTCAGAAATCGGTGCTGTGGCCGGAGATGAATCACGGCAGGTTGGTGAAGCGGTGTCTGAGGCGAACAGCGGGATCAGGGCTGGTGAAGCGGCGCTGGCAGCCAGCCGCACAGCCGGCGCAGGTGTGCCGACGGTCCTTGACGTCGGCACAGGGAGCGGCGCCATAGGCGTGACGCTTGCGGTGCAGCGTCCGCTCTGGCGCGTCAGCGCGTCCGATCTGTCGCCGGACGCGCTGGAGGTCGCCCGCACGAACGCGGCGCGCCATGGCGCAGCGGCGAGCATGGCGTTCGTGCAGGGCGACCTGCTCGCGCCGTTCCGGCTGCGGCGCGAGGGCGAGCCTGGCGCTCCCGGCGGGGAGAATGACCCCGCCGGGCTGCGGATCGATGTGCTTGTCTCCAACCCGCCGTATATCCCGGCCGGAGACATCGCGGGCTTGCAGCCGGAGGTTCGGGACCATGAACCCCGGCTTGCGCTGGACGGCGGCGGTGACGGGCTTGACCCTTACCGCCGTATGCTGGAGCAGCTTCCGCGGCTGGCACAGATGCCGCGGATTATTGCCTTCGAGCTTGGCATGGGCCAAGCCCGTGAGGTTGCAAGACTGCTGGAACAGCTCGGCGAATGGGACGAGGTTCGGATCATTGACGATTATGCCGGCATTGAACGGCATGTGATTGCCGTGAACAACAGAGTATGAGGTATGAAAAGCTGTTATAACAGGCAGACTCTAGTAACGTAAAGAGATATTTCTCTTTCGTTACTAGAGTCTTTTTTTTATTTATGGAGTGTGTATCGAAGGGAAGAGCAAGATCTTATACTTCTTAGGCATACCGAAATATATAGGTTTCATGCATAGCCGGCTCCGAATGATCCCTGAATCCAACGCTGCGCTTCCATCCTCGAAGAGGGCTCCATGCGTTTTATATTTGTGCTCGAATTCTAGTTTTTCTATTCTCCGGCTGCTAGGTTTAAAGATTGCCAGAGTGGACATACTTAGGGATATGATCGTTCCGGAACGTAAAGCCGAGCGCACCGACGGGTGACGAAAAGGAGCTTAACGTTATGATCCGTCCTTATTCCCGTTTTCCTTACCGCCCTTCTTATGGTTACTTGTTTCTTGCCATTATCATTCTTATTATGAGCTGGGAAAGCCAGCGTGCAGATGCAGCCATTGCAGGCGGTGAGATTCCCAAGGAATCCATTCGTCTTCGTATTCTGGCCAATTCCGACAGCGCGGCAGATCAGGCGGTTAAGCGGTATGTCCGCGACGCCGTTGTCGCCGAAATCGATCAATGGGTAACCAGCCCGCAAACGATTGAAGAAGCCCGGGGCACGATCCTCTCGCATATGGGCGACATCGAACGGGTCATAGCTAATGAATTGCATAAACGCGGATTCACTTACGACTATAAAGCGGAGCTTGGCAGTGTGCCATTTCCAACCAAAATATACGGCAGTGATGTTTACCCTGCGGGCAATTACGAAGCGCTCCGGATTTCACTGGGCAAGGCTGAAGGTCAAAACTGGTGGTGCGTCTTATTCCCGCCGCTCTGCTTCGTGGATGCGGTCAGTGGAGAAGCGTCGGCACCAGCGGCATCGGCCGTCACCGCCGCTGTCGACAAAGATGCCCCGAAGGGCGGCAATGTGCAGACGACAGGCACTGCAGGCGGTACCGATCAGTCGAACGGCACCGAAGCGAAAGAAACGGGTGCCGATACCCCCGAGGTAAAGTTCTTCATATGGGAGCTGATTCAGTCCATTGTTCACTTCTTCAAAAACCTGTTCAGCTAAGGCTGACTTTCTTAGAGGCTAGTCCCGGTCCGGAACATCCGCAAACAAACAACAACCCCCTTCTGCCGAAGGAGGTTGTTGTTTGTTTTGCACTATAAGACCCGCCTACAGCAAGAGTTAAGCCGCCTGTTTGCGGGCGAGCTTATCCGGGCGCAGCTTGGGAATGAACAGGCAAATCGGCAGTGCGACCAATACGATAATGGTGGCGATGAGATACACATCGTTTACGCTCATTGTAAAGGACATCATCTGTATGCCGACTTGATCGGTCGAACCGGCATTGACCATATCTGTTGCATGCGAGGCCGAATGCGACGCCAGCAAGGTCGTGAAAATCGCAATAGCGAAGGAGCCGAATACATTGCGCAGCCAGTTGCTGATCGACGAGGCGTGTCCGCTCAGCTGCGGCGATATTTGCTCCATGCCGGAGTTGCTGGCCGGCATCATGGCGAAGGCAATCCCCAAATTTCGCACGATCATCCAGAAGACGATATAGCCGTGGGGGATGTCAACGCTGAGCCAGCTGAGCGGCAGCGTTCCCGCACCCATCAGCACGACCCCGATAATAAGCAGAACGCGGGGACCGAACTTGCTGTAAAACTTGCCCACAAAAGGGGTCAGTATGGCCATGGCCAACGAAGCCGGAAGCAGAATCAGCCCCGTATCAAGCGGCGTGACATGCTGGATGTTTTGCAGGAAGATTGGAGTCAGGAATGTTCCTGAATAAAGGCTGATTGTGATGATGCAAATGGTAATCAATGAAATCGTATAACGGGCATTGCCGAATACCCTCAGATTCAAGAGCGGTGTCTGTGCAGTGAGCTCGCGCCAGATGAACAGGGCCAGAAACACGAAACCGGCTGCGATCAAGCTGATCACCTTTGTCGATGACCACCCCCAGGCATGGCCTTGCGATAAGGCTACCAGAAGCGAGGAGCTGCTGACGATAACAGTGACAAAACCGATCAGATCAAAGGACTTGGGCACATTCAGCCTGTAGTAGGGGATGAATGGAAGGATGAGCAGAACACCGATAATGCCGATCGGCACATTCATCCAGAACAGCCACTGCCAGGTGAGATTGTCAAGCAGCCAGCCGCTGAGCGTTGGTCCGATTGCAGGAGCCAGCATGGCCGACATGGCCCAGAAGCTGACTGCGATCGGCTGCTTCTCGCGGGGGATGACCTGATAAATAATCGACATGGTAGCTGGAATGATGAGACCGCTGAAGGCCCCTTGCAAAATACGGAATGCGATGAGCGACGGGGCGCTCCATGCCAGCGCGCATAAGGCGGAGGCAATGGTGAAGCCCAGCAGGGAGACGAGATAAAGCCATTTATAGCTGAACCGTTCGCCGAAATAACCGCTGATCGGGGCAAATGTGCCCATGGCAAGCATAAAACCTGTCAGTGTCCATTGAATGGTGTTCAGGTCGGAAGCAAAATCAACCTGCAGAACAGGAATGGCGATGTTAATCGTACTGACACTGAGCGTAGAAATAAAACTGCCGAAGAAAATGGCAATCATAATGGGCAGGAAACGGACCTGCTTGGCTTCTTCTGTCTGCATCTGTAATCCTCCATTGCGCATGTAAAAATGCGAAGCTGATATATCTGAATTTATATATAAATAATCGTAGTAATCATACATCCGCAAAAGGTTAAAGTCAAAGGAAATTACATGATTTTCCGCATAGCTTCCTAATAGATGTCAGAAAAGATTCCATAGTACGCCGGATATCGGAGAGGATGTGAAACTTGCCATGTATGATATAATGGAAGAAATAAAAATGATTAATTGACGTCTAAGGATTGGTTGCATAATGACGAGCAAAACCAAGGTGTATCATGTCGATCCCGCAAGCCCCGACGATAAGATCATCAGAGAAGCCGCACGTACTCTCCGTCAGGGAGGAACGGTGGCATTTCCCACTGAGACGGTGTACGGGCTCGGAGCCAACGCATTGGATCACGATGCAGTAAGCAGAATTTTTGAAGCCAAAGGAAGACCTTCGGACAATCCGCTCATTGTGCATATTTCGGACTCTGCGCAGCTTGATTCGTTTACCGCTCCCTGCGGGGAGATGGTCCAGCTTCTGATGGACCGCTTCTGGCCGGGGCCGCTTACGATTGTTCTGCCCCTGAAGAGGGCCTCGATATCGGAGCATGTCACGGCAGGGCTGGACACCGTTGCCGTCAGGATGCCTGCGCATCCCGTGGCACTGGCGTTGATCACGGCTGCCGGGTGTCCGGTTGCGGCGCCCAGCGCCAACAGCTCGGGCCGCCCCAGTCCGACAGAAGCGACGCATGTTTTGGATGATCTGAACGGACGGATTGATGCCGTTATTGACGGAGGTTCGGCCGGCGTGGGACTGGAGTCGACGGTTGTTCAGGTTGAACCAGGCGGTATTGTACGGATTCTGCGACCAGGCGGGATAACAGCTGAATCGCTGCGCGCAGCGGGGGCGCAGGTCGAATATGATATAGCTGCCGCCCCTCATGATAATGGACAGGAACGCTGCCCAGGTTTCATTGCATCAGGAGCGCATGAATACCCGGCAGCCGGCATCGCTCCGAGATCCCCAGGAATGAAGTATGCCCATTATGCGCCCAGGGGAGTCATGCAGCTGGTTCAGGGCGGCATTGACGAAGTTGCCGCTTATATCGGCAAGCAGAGCCGGAATGCCCGGGCGGAAGGTGAACGTACGGGAGTGCTCGCGTTCCGTGAGCATGCCGACCGCTTCGATGCCGATCATGTTTTGGTCATCGGCAGCCTCGGCGATCTGGAGCAGGCGGCTCAGGGCTTATATGCAGCCCTGCGTTCATTTGATGATCTCGGCGTGAGCCGAATTTGGGCGGAGACCTGTCCGGAGGCCGGCATCGGGCATGCCTTGATGAACCGGCTTGCCAAAGCGGCTGCCCAGCAGATCATCCGCGTATAACGCCCTTCCCGGGCTGCCGCTTTTACAGGTCATGTTTAACCCCTTGTCCGCATATGCTGGAAAAGAATGCGGACAAGGGGGAAAAAGAATGGTCGAAGCGGGTATGCATGCCGGACAACTGCTGACGCTGTTACTTATGGCGATAGCTCTTGGGATGGACGCTTTTTCACTCGGGGTCGGTATAGGAATGAAGGGTATTCGGCTTGTTGATATTCTTAAATTAAGTGCGGTTATCGCGCTGTTTCATATAATAATGCCTCTTATGGGCATGCTTACCGGTAAATACGTCAGTTCCCTGCTCGGAGATGTGGCTTCATCCGCCGCCGGTGTGCTGCTGCTGCTCTTGGGCGGCCACATGATTTACAGCTCCCTGCGTGGCGAATCCGTGGAATCCCTTGATCACAGCACGGTTTGGGGGATGCTGCTGTTTGCGCTCAGCGTGAGCATTGATTCATTTTCCGTAGGCATTTCACTGGGCATGTTTGCGGCGGATGTGCTGGTCACGGTGCTTCTGTTCGGCTTCTTCGGCGGAATCATGTCCACGGTTGGACTGCTCATCGGACGGCGGGTCAGTTCAAGCATGGGCGAGTACGGGGAAGCGCTGGGCGGTGTTATTTTGTTCACGTTCGGGCTGCTTGTTTTATTTTGAATAATTTGAGGAAAAGGAGTGCGAGTGCTATGAAACGGATTTTGTTCGTCTGCACCGGCAATACATGCCGTTCCCCGATGGCGGAGGCCATTCTTAAGGAGCTTGCGAGAAAGCAGGGCAGGCAGCTGGAGGTACGCTCGGCAGGTGTGTCCACGGTGGATGGACTTCCTGTTTCTTCGAATGCTGTGGGCGTGCTGCGTCAAAGGGAGGTTTCATGTACTGGCGGCTCCAAAGCGCTTGATGGCGGTTCAGTCGTTTGGGCGGATCTGATTTTGACCATGACGACAAGCCATAAACGCAATTTGCTGCAGCGCTTCCCACAAGCGGTGGATAAAACTTATACACTCAAGGAATTCGTCGGCTGCGACGAGAAGGTCTTGGCCGATATTTCGGAGCTGGAGGGCCTTTACACGGAATGGCAGATGAAGCAGGCGCTTGGCCAACAGATGACCAGTGCCGAGCGCGACCGCCTGCTTGAGCTTGAGAAGCGGATTCCCGATTTTGACATAGCCGACCCCTTTGGCGGGTCGATGGAGATGTATAAGCGCAGCGCCGACGAGATCGAGGATGCATTGAGGAAGCTGCTGGATAAGCTTGGCCCTTCCCGATAAGGTCGTTTACAAAATATCCGCATCAGCCCCTGACGTTCGATGATTGATTTTCAACAGGCAATACGTTATGATAAAAACAACTAAGACGGTTTCTGATGTAACTGGCGACTAAAGTGGATCAAACCACGGTGGAGCATCAGATCATACGGCCGGTCGCCTGGGCAAAGAGCAGCGTGCGAAAGCATGTCATGCTCTTTTTTCGTCTTCCAGGCGATTTCAGCATGATTTCAGGTATACTAGTAACATGATTCATCGACATTTTTCGCCATCCAAGGCGGTCAAACCGGGAGGATTATATGTTATGAAAATCGCCATCGGCGCCGATCACGGCGGTTACCGCCTCAAGGAGGAGCTCGCTTCCTTCATCCGGTCGCTCGGTCATGTAATCGAAGATGTCGGCTGCAATTGCGAGCAATCCGTGGACTATCCTGATTATGCGCTTCCTGTCTGCGAAAGAGTAACAAGCGGGAAGGCGGAACGCGGAATTCTGGTCTGCGGCACCGGAATCGGCATGTCAATAGCGGCCAACAAAACGGCCGGCATCCGGTGCGCACTTGTGCACGATACCTTCTCGGCCAAGGCAACCCGTGAGCATAATGATACGAATGTGCTGGCGATGGGAGAACGCGTTATCGGACCCGGGCTTGCCCAGGAGATCGTCCGAATCTGGCTGGAAACCCCGTTCTCGGAGGAGCAGCGTCATGTTGGCAGGATCGGCAAGGTCATGAAGCTTGAAGAAAATGCGTCTTCTCCCTCAACTGTAATTTGAATCTGTTTTTGCCATCCGGCGCAAGCTGCCGTTCCGGCGATTGTTATTTCAGAGGGTAGCACCATGCTTCGCAGCAAGCGGAAGATGCGAATTGAAGGAGTGTCAGGTGATGAACCGGGAACTGAAGCTGGATACGATTGCAGGTGATGTTGAAGCTGTTGTCCGTGAGCTGGCGCATGCCGCTCAGCTTCGCAGCGGACAGCTTCTGGTAATTGGCGCAAGCACGAGCGAGGTCATCGGTCAGCGGATTGGCACATCAGGCACGCTGGAAACAGCCAAAGCGGTTTATGAAGGCGTCGAGGCGGCACGCCGTGACATTGGCTTTCACCCCGTTTATCAGTGCTGCGAACATTTGAACCGGGCGCTTGTGATGGAGAGGGATATCGCAGAGCGGTATGGACTGGAGATTGTAGGAGCCATCCCTGTGCCGAAAGCCGGCGGTTCAATGGCTTCCTACGCCTACCGGCAGTTGTCCGATCCCTGTCTGACGGAGACGGTGCAGGCGCATGCCGGACTGGATATTGGCGATACGTTCATAGGCATGCATCTGCGGCGTGTTGCTGTTCCGGTCAGGCCGACAATCCGTTTCATTGGAGAAGCGCATCTGACAATGGCTTATACGCGTCCAAAGCTGATCGGCGGCATCCGCGCCGTATATACGGAGGAAGAGGCCGGCATTCCGGGCAGTTCAGTTGCTGAAGCCTTTACGGATACATCCCCAGGGGGCCCGGAGTCTCCGGGCGGCACATGCGACTAGAGGAAGTTGATTCGGAGATTTTGACCACATACCGCGTTACTTAACAACCGCCAATAAACATGTTTTGTGAATTGTTTCTGACCAATGGCTTCTTAACAAGCTTCAAAGGCCTGTCAGCGCAATGCAAGGGACTGTTATAGAAGGCGTTACATTTAAGGAGGATAAACAAAACAATGGAACATTTACGCAAACAAGACCCTGAATTGGTAAAAGCGCTCGGACTTGAGCTGCAGCGTCAGCGCGACAACATTGAGCTTATCGCGTCCGAGAACATTGTCTCCGAAGCTGTGCTGGAAGCAATGGGAACCGTATTGACGAACAAATACGCCGAAGGCTACCCGGGCAAACGCTACTACGGCGGCTGCGAGCATGTGGATATAGCCGAGAACATTGCCCGCGACCGTGCCAAAGAGCTTTTCGGCGCAGAGCATGTCAACGTACAGCCTCATTCCGGCGCTCAGGCGAATATGGCGGTTTATCTTGCAGCGCTGAATGCGGGCGATACCGTGCTTGGCATGAATCTGGCGCATGGCGGGCATTTGACGCACGGCAGCCCGGTTAACGCATCCGGTATTTTGTATAATTTCGTCTCTTACGGCGTCAATGAGAATACATTCACGATCGATTATGAAGAAGTCCGGAAGCTTGCATTCAAGCACCGTCCGAAGATGATCGTAGCAGGCGCCTCGGCTTACCCGCGTATCATTGACTTTGAAGCACTGGGCAAAATCGCAAATGATGTCGGCGCACTGCTGTTCGTCGATATGGCGCATATTGCCGGTCTGGTTGCGGCCGGTCTGCATCCAAGCCCGGTGCCGCACGCCCATTTCGTTACCACCACGACGCATAAAACGCTTCGCGGACCCCGCGGCGGCTTGATTCTGTGCCGTCAGCCATGGGCGCAAGCGATCGATAAAGCCGTATTCCCTGGTTCCCAGGGAGGACCTTTGATGCATATTATTGCCGCCAAAGCGGTTGCTTTCGGCGAAGCGCTGGATCCATCATTCAAAGTCTACGGCAAAAACGTCGTCGATAACGCCAAGGCGCTGTCTGAATCGTTGATGGCCCAAGGCATTAATATCGTATCCGGCGGAACAGACAATCACCTGATGCTGATTGATCTGCGCAGTCTGAACATTACCGGCAAGGATGCGGAGCATGTACTGGATTCCGTGCAAATCACAGTCAACAAAAACGCCATTCCATTCGATCCGACCAGCCCGTTCATTACCAGCGGCGTGCGTATCGGTACTCCAGCGGCAACTTCACGGGGAATGGGCGTCGAAGCGATGAAGACCATTGCAGAAATTATCGCCATGACCTTGAAAAACCCGAAAGATGAAGCGGTGCTTGCCAAAGCACGCGGCATGGTCAGCGACCTGACCTCCCAATACCCGCTTTATCCCGGATTGAAATATTAAAAAAGCTTCATAACAAGGAAAGCGAAGAGGCTGCTGCGCAAGTCCACGAGGACAGCGCCGCAGCCTTTTTTGCAGCACCGGCCTGATACAGCCCTAATGTTTACCAAAAACGGCAGAAAGACATGGTTTATTCATGCTATGATGGAACTAATCCTACGAAAAGCGGGTGATAGCTATGGGTGGTTTCCTTATCATTGTTCTCGCTGTCATTATTATCTTTTTTATCGTATCGCGATTGAACAATCAGAAATCACAGAGCAGGGGATCGCGCGGGATGGCTTCAACCAAGCGCAAGCCGCCGGAGGCTCTCGGCGTACCTTCAGGACATCCCGCTCGACCGGCGGCAGAGCGTCTTGAAGCTGTGCTGACCGCCGATATGGAAGCCAGGGTAAAGGACCGCGTCTTGAGAAACAGGCCTTCTATGCGTGACGGCGAGTGGCAGTGGCTGTGGTTTGAATTGAAACGTTATTTCCTGATGTGCGCCATTATGCGGGGCGTACCGATGTATAGTGGGAAGGTTGATGAGGTTTGGCATGAAATGCTGATGTTTACCCGGGAGTATGAACAGTTTTGCATCCAGTTGAGCGGCGGATTTATTCATCATGCGCCGCATGGGGACGGAGCAGGGCCGGATCAGGGCGAACGGGCTTGGTTTGACTGGATTTACGGGGAGCTGTTTGTGCAGACGCCTGTGAGCAGCCAGCTGTGGGGAGCCTTCTACCGGACTCCGCTTACACCGCAGCGGATGGAAGCGCTGGAGCAGCTAAGCGCGAATGAACTCCGCGGACATTATTTTAATGTCAAGGCTGCAGAGAAGTTTCCTGATTTAAGTGCCGCGGTTGACTATTTAATTCAAAGGGGCCAGGAACTTGCAGCAGATGCACGGAGCGGCACAGGCAATCCATACGATAGATATGAAACGGGCCGGGGTACCCAATGGTCTGATCCGCTCATGATGACAGGAGCGCTATCAGGTGCGTTATTCATGTCCTCCATACTCCCGCCCGATCAGTTTGCGAACGAGATGGATGCCGCTCACAGGAAAGAACAGGGTGGCTCCGCGAGCAGCTGCGGATCAAACTCTTATGTGTGCGACAGCGACAGCTCAGGTAACGGTAACGGGGGCCACGATGGAGGCGGTTCTTCCTGCGGATCGGGCAGCGACGGCGGCGGCTCCTCCTGCGGGGGAGGCGGCTGTGGAGGCGGAGGAGACTGAGTCTATATTCCCAAAGCCATGGAACGCACTAAATCTTGGAGGTCCTTCGACTCACCGATCAACCGGCGTCCGTCTATTCGGACTGGCCGGTTTTTTAATATTTACAGGAGAAAATAATTCAAAAGAACCGTTTCTTCTTGATTTTTACTGTGCAGTGCATAATGAAGCTACCGATGCTATAATAGACGAGGTTGTGATAGGATTGTAAAGAATGAGGATGTTCCAGGAAGGGACGCAAAGCTTTTACAGGAGGATGAAACCAATGGGCAAATTGACGATTTGTGACCACCCGCTTATCCAACATAAGCTGACGCATATTCGCGACAAAGGTACCAATACGAAGGATTTCCGCGAGCTGGTGGACGAAGTGGCAACGTTAATGGCCTATGAAATTACACGGGATGTTCCCTTGGAACCGGTGCCGGTAACAACGCCGGTCACAGAAGCGGTAGGCCAGGTGATATCCGGCCGCATGCTCGGTCTTATCCCCGTGCTTCGCGCGGGCCTTGGAATGGTGGATGGCATGCTTAAGCTGATTCCGGCGGCCAAGGTTGGTCATATTGGTCTGTACCGGCATCCGGATACATTGGAGCCGATCGAGTACTATGTGAATTTGCCCGCGGATGCAACCGAGCGGATGCTGATCGTCATTGATCCCATGCTCGCCACTGGCGGATCGGCCAATGCGGCGATCGAGACTCTGAAGCAGCGCGGCTGTCTCCAGATTAAGCTGATGTGTTTGATTGCAGCGCCTGAAGGTGTTGCAGCCGTCCAGAAAGACCATCCCGATGTGGATATTTTCATTGCCGCACTTGACGAGCGCTTGAATGAGCACGGTTACATTGTTCCCGGTCTGGGAGACGCCGGCGACCGCATGTACGGTACGAAATAGCGGGGAAGTTTTGCGGCATACGCAGTTTCAATGTCACCGGAGAACACACATAACGCATTAATTTATCATAGGAGTGACAATCATTGGCTAAACTGAAGGTAATGACTATTTTTGGCACGCGTCCGGAGGCTGTAAAGATGGCTCCGCTTGTTCTGGAGCTGCAGAAACATCCGGATGAGATCGAATCGATTGTTTGTGTGACGGCGCAGCATAGGCAAATGCTGGATCAGGTGCTTGACTTTTTTGAGATCAGACCGAATTATGACCTGAACGTGATGCAGGATCGCCAGACGTTGACGGGAACGACCGTACGGGTGCTGGAAGGGCTTGAGCCTATTCTGCGGGAATCGAAGCCTGATATCGTGCTCGTCCATGGCGATACGCAAACTACTTTTCTGGCGAGCTATGCTTCTTTCATTCAGCAGATTCAGGTGGGTCATGTCGAGGCAGGCCTGCGTACGTGGAACAAAATGTCGCCTTATCCCGAGGAGATGAACCGCCAGCTCGCGGGCGTCCTGTCCGATATCCATTTTGCCCCGACCGAGCAGGCGGCCAGCAACCTTCGCCAGGAAAACAAGCCGGAGTCCGCCATTTATGTAACGGGCAATACAGCTACGGATGTTTTCGAGTATACGGTGGACAAGTCGTTCACCCATCCCATTATCGATTGGGCGGACGGAAAACGCCTGGTGCTCATGACGGCGCATCGCCGTGAAGCGCTTGGACAGCCTCACCGCAATATTTTTCAGGCGGTGAAACGGATTGCCGACGAGTTTGCAGATGTGGCTTTCGTTTATGCGGTTCATCCGAATCCGGCCGTCCGCGAGCCTGCCAATGAAATTCTGGGCGATCATCCCCGGATCAAGCTAATCGATCCGCTCGACGTATTCGAGTTTCATAATTTCTATCCTCATACCTACATGATTATGACCGACTCGGGCGGGTTGCAGGAAGAAGCGCCTTCATTCGGCGTTCCGACCTTGGTGCTGCGGGATACAACGGAGCGCCCTGAAGGGATCGAGGCGGGAACGCTCGAGCTTGTCGGCACGGACGAAGAAGTTGTATATACACGCGCCCGTGCTCTTCTCAAGGATGCCGGACTTTATGAAAAAATGAGCAAAGCGGCAAATCCCTACGGCGACGGTCAAGCTTCCCAGAGGATTGTACAGGCGATTTTGCATCATTTTGGGAGAAGGAAAGAACGGCCTGTCCCGTTCACACAACGTTCATAGTTAAGTCCAAATCGCCGCATGTTGCCAAACACCACAGCATACAGTGGTACTGTATGGTTTGCGATCTTGGAAAACCTTGATATAGCAAGGCTTTTCGGGGTCGCGTTCACAAACTGTTTGAATTTATATCAATTGACAAACGTCACTTCGCTTGGATAAAATGTATAAGGATTAACAGAGGTAAAGCCATGAATAAAAAGGGTATGGGAGACAACCCCTGGCGAGCTGCAGGGCTGGTTGGTGTAATGGGGCTTGACTTCGCAATTTGCATCTTACTGGGCTATTTTGTCGGCAAATGGATAGGTGGTTCGCAAGCCTGGATCATTGGCGGTGTGCTTGTTGGTCTGGCTGCCGGTATTCTGTCCTGCGTGTTGCTTGTCAAGGTTGTATTGGAGGACACCGATGAATGAGATCTTTAGGAAAGCAATGCGATCAGCTCTCTATCTGATGTCACTCTGCATCGTAGTATGGCTGCTTGTTCCATCTTTGAAGGCCATAGCCGCCGGAATCGTTGCAGGCTGCGCGGCAAGTTTGTTCAATGCATATCTTCTGCGAAGGCGTATTGATCTTCTCGGACAGATCGTTGTTGATCAAGGGCCAAGAAGGATGAGCATCGGCATGGCCGGAAGGCTTGCTACTGTTCTGTTTGTCGTCATGATTGCCAATAAGTTTCCTCAACATCTGAATGTAGCCGCTACATTGTCTGCATCTTTCTTTGTACAGATAGCTGTTTTTCTAATCACGGCCGTAACCTATTCAAAGCATAGCGGAAAGGGGTGAAAACAAAAGCATGCATTTATTTCCGATTATTGACGTTGGAGGCTTTCACATTGATCTTTCCACCTGGTTGTCCATCATCGTGTCCTGCCTGATTGTTTTTATTCTGGCACGGGTGGCAGTGGGTAATCTATCGGTGACCAATCCTTCAAAAATGCAAAATTTTATGGAATGGGTTATTGAATTCGTTCACAATACCATTGCAAGCACGATGCCGCTCAGCAAGGCAAAGAGTTTCATTAATTTGGGTATGACCCTGATTCTGTTCATCTTTGTATCCAATTTATTAGGGCTCCCATTCGGTATCATTACCGAGCATCATGAACCGTTTACTTTCGCGGGAACTGAAATCGTTTCCGAAGCCCAACTGGTCGAGGATGGCGGTCACGCGCATGTTGGTTGGTGGAAATCACCGACAGCCGATCTGGCTTGTACAGCGGGACTTGCGATTATAGTGATCTTTATGGTTCACTTCCTTGGTCTGAAGCAGAATCGTAAACACTATCTGAAGCATTACATTGAACCGTATGCTATTTTCCTCCCGCTCAATATCCTGAAGGAACTAGCTAAACCGCTTACGCTCTCACTCCGTTTGTACGCTAACATTTTCGCTGGTGAGGTTCTGATTTCCACGATTTTGATGCTGGGAGTAGTCGGTATTCCACTCCTCGCCGCCTGGCAGGCATTCAGTTTGTTTGTTGGGGCGATTCAAGCCTTCCTGTTTACCATTCTTACCATGGTTTACATTTCGCAGGCGACAGTTCATGAAGAAGATCATTAACAGGCACAAATCCCGCTACTTAGGAGGCTTCCAGCTCTTCTGACGGGAGTCATATATACTGGCACGACAAAAATAACCTACTATTAGGAGGATTTCAAAAATGGAATTTTTGGCAGCAGCATTGGCAATTGGTTTGGGAGCATTGGGTGCAGGTATTGGTAACGGTATGATCGTCAGTAAAACAGTTGAAGGGATTTCCCGTCAGCCTGAGCTTCGCGGTACGCTTCAAACCACTATGTTCATCGGTGTTGGTATCGTCGAGGTTGTTCCAATCATTGGCGTTGTAATCGGCTTCCTTCTCTATTTCGGAGCTTAGTATCCATATAACGGGTTGGCGGGGTTGGCCAAGGCCATCCACGCCTTCGTTTTGATTGGCACAATTATTATGATTCAGGTTTATGGAAAGGAGTGTCAACTATGGAGTTTGTGTGGGAATCGACAGTATTTACCATCATAGCGTTCCTGGTGTTGTTATGGTTGCTGAGCAAATATGCCTTCGGACCCTTGATGGGCATTATGGAACAGCGCAGACAGCTGGTGCAGGATCAAATAAAAACAGCAGAAGAGAGCCGTCTGCAAGCGAGCCAGCATCTTGAAGAACAGAAGCAAGCTCTTCAGCAGGCACGCAAAGAGGCTTATGAAATTATCGAGCAATCAAAAGTAACCAGTAATAAGCAGGCGGACGACATTATGCAGTCTGCAAAAGCTGAGGCAACCCGTTTGAAAAATGAAGCGGTCAGCGATATTGAAATTGAAAAGAATAAGGCAATTGCCGCACTTCGCAGTCAAGTTGGCGGCATGTCTGTTATGATCGCATCCAAAATCATCGAGAAGCAAATCGATGAGAAATCGCAAGAAGAGCTCGTTGAGCAATACCTGAAAGAGGTAGAAAGCAAATGAGCCGCGACGGCGTAGTTGCAAAACGTTATGCGAAGGCGTTGTTCCAAATTGCACAGCTGAATCAAACGATTGCTGAAAACCAGGAACAGCTTAAATTAGTAGTTGAGGTTATTGAGAAGAATGCGGAAATTCGCAAATTTCTCAGCTTTCCCAACATCGAAACATCCAAAAAAATCGCTTTGGTCAAAGGCGCTTTTTCCGATAAAATCTCAGAATCCGTTCTGAATACACTGGAACTTCTTATTATCCGCGGCCGTCAGGGAATCATTGGCGGCGTCTACGAAGCATATACGAAGCTTGCTGGCGAAGCGCTGGGCCAAGCCCATGCAACGGTGTATACAGCTAAGCAGTTAAGCGCGGAAGAGTTGTCCAAAGTACAAGCGAGATTCGGTGCAATTGCCGGCAAAAAAATTGTTGCGGAACAAATCTTGAAACCGGAGCTGCTCGGCGGTGTGCAGGTGCGCATCGGCGACCGTCTTTATGACGGCAGCCTGCTAGGCAAGCTTTCTCGTTTGGAACAATCATTGAAAACTCAAGCATTGTAGATAGGGGTGAGCGGAATTGAGTATCAGACCTGATGAAATCAGCACACTGATTAAACAACAAATCGAACAATTTAAATCCGAGATTCAAGTTGTCGATGTCGGTACGGTCATCCAAGTCGGTGACGGTATTGCTCGCGTTCATGGACTCGAAAACTGTATGGCAGGAGAACTGCTCGAATTCTCCAATGGCGTTATCGGCATGGCCCTCAACCTTGAAGAAAGCAATGTCGGTGTCGTTATCATGGGACCTTATACAGGTATTCGTGAAGGCGATCAAGTGAAGAGAACCGGTCGTATTATGGAGGTTCCTGTAGGTGAGGCGCTTCTTGGACGTGTTGTTAACGCACTGGGTGAGCCAGTGGATGGCAACGGTCCTGTCAACACTACAGAGGCGCGCCCGATCGAATCGCCGGCTCCAGGCGTTATGGCCCGTAAATCGGTATTCGAGCCGATGCAAACAGGTATCAAGGCAATCGATGCAATGATTCCGATCGGCCGCGGACAACGGGAGCTGATCATCGGTGACCGTCAAACCGGCAAAACCCAAATTGCCATCGATACGATCGTTAACCAAAAAGGCAACGGCGTTATCTGTATTTATGTGGCAATCGGACAAAAGCAATCCACTGTCCGTACGGTAGTAGAATCGCTTCGCAAGCAAGGTGCGCTTGATTACACAATCGTAGTTACCGCGAGCGCATCCGAGCCATCCCCATTGCTCTACATTGCCCCTTATACAGGCTGTACGATGGGTGAGTACTTTATGTACAGCGGCAAGCATGTACTGGTTATCTATGATGATCTGTCCAAACAGGCTGCCGCATACCGTGAGTTGTCCCTGCTGCTCCGCCGTCCTCCAGGTCGGGAAGCTTATCCGGGCGACGTTTTCTACCTGCATTCCCGTCTTCTGGAGCGTGCAGCCAAGCTGAATGATGAGCTCGGCGGCGGTTCGCTGACAGCACTCCCATTCATTGAGACGCAAGCGGGCGATATCTCCGCTTACATCCCGACCAACGTAATTTCGATTACGGATGGACAAATTTTCCTTGAGTCCGATTTGTTCTACTCCGGCCAACGTCCGGCTGTTAACGTCGGTAACTCCGTATCCCGGGTAGGTAGCTCGGCGCAAATCAAAGCGATGAAAAAGGTTGCGGGCACGCTCAAGCTTGATCTTGCCCAATACCGTGAGCTCGCTGCATTTGCCCAATTCGGGTCGGATCTTGATAAAGTAACGCAATCCCGTCTGAACCGTGGTGAGCGGACACTGGAAATTCTCAAGCAGGGCGTTAACCAGCCGCTGCCTGTTGAACGCCAGGTTGTATCTCTCTATACGGTAACCCGGGGACATGTTGACGATATTCCGGTTCAAGACATTCGTCGTTTCGAAGCTGAATTGCTGGCTTATGTGGATGCAAGCAAACCCGAGATTTTCTCGTCGATCCGCGATACCAAGGATTTAACTTCCGATAACGAGAAGGTTCTTATTGAAGCGATTAATACGTTCAAAAAAGGCTTTTCCGCATCGGCTTAATTCGGGGCAAGCTTATAAGCCTGGACTTAAGCGGAATAGAGCCGGATTCACTTCGTTAAGGGAGTCCGGCAATAAGGTGGTGACAACGAATTGGCTAAGGGTATGCGCGAGATTAAGCGTCAGATCAAGAGTACGCAGAATACCAAACAAATTACGAAAGCAATGGAAATGGTTGCTGCAGCCAAGCTCAGACGGGCTCAGGAGGCGGCAGTCGCTTCAAGACCTTACACGGACAAAATCCGCGAAGTCGTCGCCAGCATCGCAAACAGCGGCGGCAATGTGAAGCATCCTATGCTGCAAACCCGTGAAGTGAAGCGGACGGCCTACCTGGTCATCACGTCGGATCGCGGACTTGCCGGCGGCTACAATGTCAACGTGCTTCGTAAAATAGCTTTGACATTGAAGGAGAAGCACTCTTCCGCCAACGAATATGCGCTTTTTGTCATTGGACGAAAAGGCCGGGATTACTTCAAACGCCGGGATATTGCAGTCGTTCAGGAAACTACGGGCTTATCGGATTCCCCCAAGTTTGCCGACATCAAATCCATTGCAAATGCGGCCGTTAAGGGCTTTGAGAGCGGTGCGTATGACGAATTGCATGTTGTCTATAATCAATTCCATAATGCCATCACCCAGATCCCTGTTGTGAAGCGTTTGCTGCCGCTGGAGCAGATTGAAGTAACTGGCGCTAAAGCCAATTACGAGTATGAACCGTCTGCCGAGGAAGTGCTTGACGTTCTGCTGCCGAAATATGCGGAAACGGTCATTTACAGTGCGATTCTTGAAAGTAAAGCAAGCGAGTTCGGAGCAAAAATGACGGCAATGGGCAGCGCGACGAAAAACGCGACCAAGATGATCGCCGGATTAACGCTTACGTACAACCGTGCGCGTCAAGCGGCTATTACCCAGGAAATAGCGGAAATTGTCGGCGGAGCGAACGCCCAGCAATAAGAAATGTCAATTTATGTAGTAGGAGGGACATCAATGAGCAAGGGACGCGTTATCCAGGTAACGGGACCAGTTGTCGATATTGCTTTCGAAAACGGTCATTTGCCGGACATCCTAAATGCAATAAAGATTGAAACAAAAGCTCAAGACGCTGGCGGACGCGACATTAATCTGACCGTCGAAGTAGCGACTCACTTGGGCGACAATATGGTGCGCTGTGTAGCCATGTCTTCCACAGACGGTCTGGTCAGAGGAACGGAAGTTGTCGACCTTGGCAAACCGATTACTGTACCGGTTGGACCAGCTACACTAGGCCGCGTGTTTAACGTGCTTGGCGATCCGATTGACAATAATGGCGATGTTGACCGGACGCTTTCGAATCCGATTCACCGTCAGGCTCCTCCATTTGAAGAACTCTCTACCTCCCAGGAAATGCTGGAGACGGGTATCAAGGTTATCGACCTGATGGCTCCATACTCCAAGGGCGGTAAGATCGGTCTCTTCGGCGGCGCGGGTGTTGGTAAAACCGTAACGATGCAAGAGTTGATTCATAATATTGCGCAAGAGCACGGCGGTATCTCCGTTTTCGCCGGTGTAGGCGAGCGTACCCGCGAGGGTAATGACCTGTACCACGAGATGAGCGATTCCGGCGTTATCAGTAAAACAGCAATGGTATTCGGTCAAATGAATGAGCCCCCAGGCGCGCGTCTTCGCGTTGCGCTGACGGGTCTGACTATGGCTGAATATTTCCGTGACGAAGAAGGCCGTGACGTGCTTCTGTTCATCGATAATATTTTCCGCTTTACTCAAGCCGGTTCAGAGGTTTCCGCTTTGCTGGGCCGTATGCCATCAGCGGTTGGTTACCAGCCGACGCTGGCGACAGAAATGGGTCAGCTGCAGGAGCGTATCACTTCGACCAAAAAAGGATCCGTTACATCGATTCAGGCGATCTATGTTCCTGCCGATGACTATACCGACCCGGCGCCGGCAACAGCGTTTGCCCACTTGGATGCAACGACTAACCTGGAGCGTAATATCGCGGCAATGGGTATTTTCCCGGCTGTTGATCCACTTGCTTCCTCCTCCCGGATTCTGACACCGGAAATTCTGGGCGAAGAGCATTATCAAGTGGCGCAGGGCGTTAAGAAATTGCTCCAACGCTACAAAGAGCTTCAGGATATTATCGCGATCCTGGGTATGGATGAATTATCCGAGGAAGATAAAAGTATCGTTTTGCGTGCTCGCCGTATCCAACTGTTCCTGTCGCAGCCTCTTCACGTTGCCGAAGCGTTCAATGGTATACCTGGTGTTTACGTATCGGTTAAAGACACCGTACGCAGCTTCAAAGAAATTCTTGATGGCAAACATGACGATCTTCCGGAACCGGCGTTCCACAATGTCGGATCGATTGAAGAAGCAGTCGAGAAGGCGAAAAAGCTCGCACAAGGGCTGTAATAAGCCGCTTATGGAGGTATCGGGATGAGCACCTTTTTATTAGAAATCGTCACGCCTGAGCGGAAGGTTTACGCTGAGGATGTCAATATGGTGATCGTCAAAGGGCAGGAAGGCGAGCTGGGGATTCTACCGAATCATATCCCGCTTGTCACGCCGCTCAGGATCGCTCCGATTGTGATTAAGAAAGACAGATCCGAAGAAGTCATTGCCGTGAACGGCGGGTTTCTTGAGGTTCGCAAGGACAAGGTTGTCATACTGGCTGAAAGCGCGGAGCTGCCTGGCGATATCGATATCGATCGCGCACAGGAAGCAAAGCGGCGGGCTGAGGAACGTTTGGATAGCAAACGTGACGAATATGACCACCGGCGTGCAGAGCTTGCTCTGCAGCGGGCGATCAACCGTCTGGAAGTCAAGAATCGGATTAATCGATAACAAGATGGACCGCCACACTTTTGTGTGGCTTTTTTTTTGCCTTTTAGCATTTAATCGTTTCATTCCAAGGACTAGGGAAGAATAGGAATGGACGCCACAGAATGGCTGGAGGTTCCTGCTGTAAATTTAAAGGCACTGCACCTGCTGTATGATTCGTTCCCTATGAATACGGCAGTAGGCCGTTAATAAAAATTGACGATATACGATATGCCGTCTATACTGAATCGAGAATAGTTCTCAGTGGTCTTGAGTCGGACTGAACTTTAGCATAGCAGTGCTTTTTTTGAAAGAATCCGAAGGAAGAATCATGTTAGCGCCGCAGTGGGACGGAGCCATGCTGTTCTTCTTTTCAGTACATATGGCGGAAGGACGGACTGGCTATGAAGAAAGCATCAGCGTTTGAGATTGTGGCGGCGCGCTGCTGGAATTTGTTGAATGAGGGTCGGCCGTTTACGCCGATTTTTGTTATAGGAGCTTATCTGGTTTATCATGTGCGGGATTTGTCGGAGCCCTCCTTCTGGATTGCGTTCGCGCTTGGATTATTGGTTGGGCTGCCGGTGTTCGGGCTTTATTTTGTGTATGACTTTCCTTTGTTTTTGCGGAATTATTTGTGGCTGCCGATTGTGGCGGCTTTAGTGTTGTGGCGGGATGTGCCGCTTGATTTGGGCTTGTATGGCACTGCGCTGGGATTGTTCTTCTTCTTTACCGTATATTTTTGGGGGACCTTCTATTATCATCTGCGAATCGGCACGTCGTGGTGGAATTTTAGACGCTTCTGGAAGCTTGTCCTGAAAAACAGCGACTCCACCAGCGGGAATGCCCAGGAGCAGATGCCCAAATTCCTGCTGCTGCTGTTTATCGTGGATATGACGGCGCAGGGCTGGCAGTTCGACGGAGAGCAGACCAGGCTTTTCTACAGTTGGACATCTTATGCCTGTTTTGTTATCGCTCTGACAGTATATACTTGGGTACTGCACCGTTATCTGTTCGACTGGAAACCGCGGGAGATTGTCACACGGACCTCGAATGTGACAGTGCCGAAGAAGGGAATCAGCGATAAAGTGTTTGTACTTGTTATTGACGGGATGCGCAAGGACCGCTTCGAGGAGGCGGACGCGCCTTTTCTCAAGAAATGGCGGGCAGAAGGTACCGAATACACACAGATGGAGACGGTGTATCCGGCAAGGACGGTCGTCTGCTTCTCTTCCATGTTTACGGGAACCTACCCGAGGGAGCACGGCATTACCTCCAACATGGTATGGAGTCTTGGGATCAAGACGGAATCGATATTTGACAGTTTGCGAAAGGTTGGCAAACGGGGAAGGCTGCTCGGCATCGCGCATCTGATTGATTCCATGGGTGATGATGTGGAAAGTGTAACAGCTGTTATGCATAACGATAAAGCGGACCGCAATATTATGGAGAGGGCCAAGCTGATCATGACGGAGCAAAATCCGGATCTGCTGGTGGTGCAGTTTATTGCCACCGATCAGACGGGACACAGCATGGGGGCGCTGTATGATGAATACCGCGTCAAAATCGAGGAGGCCGACCACCTGATTGCCGAGTTCGCCGGATGGCTTAAAAGCGAAGGTCATGCTGACAATGCAACATTTATTGTCTGCGCCGATCATGGACAAGCAGACGGCATCGGCGGCCACGGCCATCTGGACGAGGGAGAACGCTACGTGCCGTTCTTCATGAATGGGCCTGCTGTGAACAGCGGCGTAAAGGTTGAGGACAAGCATTCACTGGTATCAGTTGCCCCGACGCTGAGTTATCTCCTTGGAGCGCCGTTTCCGGACCACAGCCGGGGGCCCGTTCTGATGGAAGCGATCAAAGCCAGAGCAGCAGCGGGAATACCGGGAAGCAGAGGAGCAGAATCCAAGAAGGCAGCGGCGGCTGCCAAGAGTGAAGCGGCAAAACATAAGGGTTCGTATTCATCGGCGGCTGTCAAAGGTAATGCGGCCAGAGCAAAAGGATTGTCAGCGGCGGCAGACAAAGGCGAAGCGGCGAGAGCAAAAGGATTGTCTGCGGCGGCCAAAGGCGAGGCGGCCGTTCCGGAAGGGTTGTCCAAGAGCGGCGGTAAAAGATGAAGGGACAAGCTTGAAGGTTTGTCCACTGCTGCAGGAGCAAAAGGCGGAGCAGTAAAGTCTGAGTAGCTGCCTGTAACCGCAGCTACAATGCGTGAAGCGGCAAGACAAGGTGGATTGTCTGCAGCCAATAGGGAACCGGCGTGGGGATAAGCAGTCTGACGCCAGGAGGGCACCGGGAATCAAGGATGAAGCTGTCAGTGATATGGTTGCTACCTGCAGCCAGGATCGGGGCGGCAAAGTCAGGGGGATTATCGGTTGTGCCCGGAATACAGCAGCTATGCCGGAGAGGACAAGCAAGCCTGTCCGGAAGAAATAAGCTGTTAGGTTAAGGGAAATTGCGCTTGTCTTAGCTGATGCTTGGGAAGTTTCTGTGTTGCGCATGCTGAAATGGGGGTCCTATCTTCTTAAAGGATCCTGAACAGGAAAGAATGACGGGAAAGAAGTTGGACATACGATGGTTGTGCGGAAGCTGATTGTTTTTTTGCCCGCTTATAATGAAGAATTGAATATTGGCCATGTCATTGCTCGTATTCCCCGGGAAATCAAGACGGGCTGGCAGGTTGAAGTGGCCGTAATTGATGACGGGTCCACAGATGGTACAGCTGCTGCAGCACGGGGGGCAGGAGCCGATCATGTGGTGTCATTTGGAAAAAATCGGGGGCTCGGCGCTGCAGTTCGTGAGGGACTGGCTGTTTGTGTGCGGCTTGGCGCAGATATCGGACTGATGATTGATGCGGATAATGAGTATCCTGCGGAACAAATACCGGAGGTTATCCAGCCGATTTGGGAAGGACGTGCCGACTATACGATGGGCTCGCGTTTCAAAGGCGAGATACAGGGCATGAAGCTGATGCGGCGGCTCGGCAATATAGGCTTCACCCTCCTGCAAGCGCTCATTCTGCGGCGGATGATCTGGGACGGCCAGTCCGGCATGCGGGGGTTTTCCAGAGAGGCGATGGAGCATGCCGAAATTATCCATGACTATAATTATGCGCAGGTGCTTACTCTTAATCTGGTCAGGCAGGGCTTTCGGATGGAGGAAGTGCCTATCCGCTATCAGGTTCGCCTTCATGGTGAATCCTTTATCAAATTCCGCCGTTATGTGACGGCAGTGCTTCCGGCGGTCTGGAGAGAGCTGCGCCGTCCGGTGAAGAAGCATCATCGCGCGGTAAAGGATAACAGCAAGCGGATTCTGGCAAACCCCGGACAGCGTACGGGAGATTAAAGGCCAACGCGACTTCCGGTGAAACAAGGGGGATTGACTGTTTGAGAGCAAGAGAGCGAAAGAAGCGGCTGTGGTCCATGCTGTTCCCGGCCGTGGCCGGTGTTCTGGTATTGATATGGACGTTGTACGGCTTCATGCATATCAGTCCGTTCGCCGCCACCTGGGATGAGGTGGATTTTGCGCTTGCCCTGACGCGTTTTGATCTGCTCACCATGCAGCCCCATTTTCCCGGGTATCCTTATTTTGTATTGGGGGCCATGGGACTCAGCCGCTTTATGTCGGAACCCATTCAGGCCTATGGTGCGTTGAACCTGCTTCTGACAGCCTCCTCGTGCGTGCCTTTGTGGCTGCTGGCGCGGCGGATTCTATCACGCTTCTGGTCAGCAATTGTTGGATGCCTGGTGCTGACGTCTCCCTGCCTGTGGCTCCAAACCGTTCGGCCTATGTCGGAGGCGTCGGGGATTGCCTTGTTATGGTGGTTCCTGTGGTGCTGGTGGCGGGCGATGGAGCATCCGGGCTGGCGGCGGTCCGTCATTGCCTTGTTTGGGTTTGGGCTGTTGATGGGCGTCCGACTGTCGTTTGCGCCATTTGGCCTGGCTATTGTATGGCTGCTTGTCAACCATTGTGCCATCTGGCGCAAAGAGGGCAAGCGGGTGCTGCCGAGGCTGCTGCTTTTTGGGCTTGCGGCTGCGCTCTTCCAGCTGCTGTGGGTGGCGGGCCTGGCTATGAGCGAGGGCGGGCTGGCCGGTTTTGTGAAGCTGGCGGCGGCTTTCACCGCCGGTCACTTCAGTGAGTGGGGAGGCGGGGTTGCGGCCACCGGCGAATATTCGTTTGCCGGGCGGCTGTTGCATTTCGCCGGCGGCAATCTGCTCTGGACCGGCATGTTTGCCCGGTCCAGTTCATTGCTGGCGGCTGCGGCTGCGCTGCTGCTGGCGGCCGTGCTCTGCGCGGGCAGCAGGCCGCCTGCGCAGAGCGCTGGCGACGGCCCGCGCCGCGAAGCTCTGGCCCGGGCGGCGGCATGGCTCCGCCGCCCGCCGCTGCCGGCGGCCCTGGCGGCGCTGGCACTCGCCTACGCCGCGTGGGCACTACTGGCGCAGAACATCGACAAGCCGCGGCACATCACACCGTTAATCGGTGTGATGTGGCTGCTGCTGCTTGCTCTGTTCCGCGCGGCGGCGCCGGGACCTGCGCCCGCTCCAGGACCGGCGGCGGCTCCGCGAGCTGAGCCGCCGGCCGAGACCCGCCAATCGGGCGGGCGGGTCATGGACGCCCCCGCCCGCATGCCCGCCCCCGCCCGCATGCCCGCCCCCGCATGCCCGCCACAGCCCGGCAGCTTCGCGGACCGGGCGCCCGCAAGCTTCTCGCCCCGGACTGTCCCGGACTCCAGGGCACGGAAACACGCCGCCTCCTCCGCGCTAGCGGCGCAGATCGGAAGTGTCCTGCGGGCGGCGGGCGGTGTCCTCGCCGCAAGCATCATCGTACTGCAGACCGTGCAGGGCAGTACGCTGCTCAAGCGGCAGGCGGAAGAACAGCCGGCTGTTTATCAGCTGGCAGCCGCCCTTGATGGCATGCAAAGCCATCCAGGTACAAAGAACCGGGCTGTCGTATATACGTGGGAGGAATCAAGGGTGCTGGATTATTTGCATACCGGGGTGAGCCACCGGCAAATCCTGACCTATTCGTATTTCCTGGCCGATGTGAAGGCGAATCCGGAGGCGGAGATTTTGTTGACGGACCATGTATTAAGCGGGTTTGAAGCCCAGGCGGGCCCCCTGCGCGATAAGGTCAGACTCGCAGCCGCTTTTCATAGCGAGGCTTTATTTGATCCGGTTTATCATGATATCCAATTATATGAATGGATACGTTGACGCCAACCCGTACGTGCTGAAAATGCAGCAGGTCTCGGACGATTTTTCATATTGACACTGTTATTGAAAATGATTATCATTGTCTACGTGATTAAAGCATTACGATTTCACAACAGAAGGTGAGAATATGCGCACAATCTCATTTACTATAACCGCAATGCTTGCTGTTGTGATTATATTCGCTCTGACGCCAGCCAGCGTCCGGGCTTATTCGTATGGCGATGCCAACACCGAAGATGTTGCGGAAACCTTCAAGCTGGTGGTGGCCGGTCTTACCGTATCGCCGGTTGACTGGAAAGGCGTAGAGGATGCGCATAAGGCGCGCCGATCCGAAATTGCCTCCCATTTTGGCGAAGAGGTCGCCGCTGAATTGGACGCAGACATTGCCTCACGCAACGCGGAACTGCTCACAGCCAACTACAAGGCGCTGCTCGTCATGAATCTGGACCGGCGGTTCGAGAGTGTTATCCAGTCCATAGATGAATACACACAGACTAAGCTGCTGCTGGCCAAAGCCAAGGCAACCTTCGAGGTGCTCAAGCCTTATGCGGAAGCCAAGCTCACCAAGGAGCAGACGGACGGCATAACGGATGATTTCCAGAAAGCGCTGGATGCCATCGGCAATCCGGGCCTGTTCGGCGTAGGCCAGAAAGAAGCCGATCCCGAGACTCTCAAAACGACGGTCAACCGGATTTACGATATATTGGTCCCTTTATTTCCCTACAGCGGGAAGCCCGGGACCGGTCAGCCGACAGAAGGCGACGCTGGCAATGCCGCAGCATCGCCGGGTGAGGGTTCAGCAGGCGGGGAGACCATACAAGGCAACAAGGAGCATGCTCCCATGGAACGCACGGAGAAGACCAACGCGGGCGTTACGATTGGTGTAATAGGCGGGGTCGCGGTTGTCGGTATTGGCGTGGTGTGGTGGGCCCGGCGCAAAGGTATTTTCTAAAGGAGTGGAGACACCATGAATGTGCAGGCATTTCTCATCACATTTCGTGAAGCCTTCGAAGCGATTCTCATCGTGGGCATTATTGTATCGTATCTGAAGCGCATCGGCCAATCGAAATGGAGCAGGTGGGTATGGCTTGGCGCAGGGTGTGCGGTTCTCGCCAGTCTTGGTGTAGCGCTGGTTTTTCAAACCGTGCTCGACGGCTATTCCACCATGGGCAGCCAGGACTACATGCGCATCGGCATTCTGCTTGTTTCCTCCATGCTTCTTACACATATGATTATGTTCATGAGCAAGCAGAGCCGTGATATGCGGGGCAAGCTGCAGAATAAAGTCGCCCTTATTTTGACGACCGGCGGCGCCATTAACATGGTCGTCCATTCTTTTCTCGTAACCTTGAGGGAAGGGGTGGAAACGGTATTCTTCTTCGCTGCTATCTCGCAGGGCGATCTCTCGCAGGCGCTGCAGAGCTGGGGCGCTGTTCTGGGCCTGATTTGCGCAGCCGCGCTCGGATTCCTTGTCTTCAAGGGGAGCAAGAAGATCCAGCTCGCCACCTTTTTTAAAGCGACCAGCCTGTTTCTGATTCTTATTGCAGCGGGGCTGTTCGTACAGGCGATCGGGGTTATGCAGGATCTGAAGCTGATGGGTACGGTTTATCATACATCCGGCGGCGAGATCGGGGAAGTCTACGATATCACATGGATCATGCCCGAGCATCCCATCGATGAGGCAAATTACATACGGGATACGGGTCGGCACCCGCTCGTTAACGGACAGGTCGGTGTATTCTTCAAGGCTTTCCTCGGCTATTCGGAGGCGCCCTCTGTAGAGGAATTTGTCGCCTATTGGATGTACTTCCTGCTGGTGTTTGTACTTATTGTCCGCCAGAGGAAAGTGGAATCGCCGCAAGGCGTCTCCGGTCAAGCCGTTCTCACTGCGAGAGCCGCCCTGCAGGATAAAAAATAGAAATTTGCTTTCATATCAAGGCTCTCACCCGTCTTTCGAGTAGGTGGGGAGCTTTTTTTGCGTTGTCTTGGGACAGACAATCCTCTGAATAGATTTGTCCAATATAAGCCATTCTAGTAAGAAGAAAGGAATTTGTCGTATTGTGTTCACTATGCTGCAAGGTTCCAATCATGATCATGATCGTGATCGTATTGCAGCTTTAAATATTAATTTCCTGATCCCATACAACATGAAGCGGCAACGAAAGAAGGTGGAAATATGAAAGGCCCGTTCTTAAGCAGTCACAGCGGAAAATCCGGAGGCGACAAGAAGCAGCAGATTCGTGATCGGGCTGTAGAGCCTCATATGAAAGCCTTTGAAGATATGAAAATCGATCCTGACATGAAGGCGACATTAAAGCTTATTGAGGAGGAGATGGGCGGAAGCAACGATGTCATTGTGAAGGAAATAACCCTGATGGGAGAGATTCCTTTTCAGGCTGCGGTTTTATACATACAAGGGCTTGTGGATGATAACCGGCTCAATGAGCATGTGCTTGAGCCGGTTCAGCGCGCCCGATTGACGGCTCCTGCTGTTAACGCGGACGAAACACTCAACCAAATTAACAAGAGTCTGCTGCAGGTAGGCGATGTGGAGGCAGTAGATGACTGGGCGAAGGTCTTTCAGTCACTGTTTGTCGGCAATACCATCTTGTTCGTCGATGGACTGAATAAGGCTATATCTGCGGGTACGATTGGGGGACCGAAGCGTGATGTAACGGAACCGCAGACCAATATGGTTATTCGCGGACCCCGGGAGGGGTTTACCGAGTCCATCCGTACAAACAGCGCATTGCTGCGCCGCAAAATACGCAGTCCCAAGCTTTGGCTTGATCAGCGGACCATCGGCAGTGTCACACAAACGCCGGTCGGAATCATGTATGTGAAAGGTATTGCGGATGATTCCTTGATTGAGGAATTGTCTATCCGGCTGGATGCCATAACCATTGACGGCGTCCTGGAGAGCGGTTATATCGAAGAACTGATCTCGGATCAGAAGATTACCCCATTTCCGACGATTTTTTATAATGAGCGGCCTGACGTTATAGCGGCAGGGCTGCTGGAGGGACGTATTGCCATTCTGGTCGACGGCACCCCCTTCGTCCTGATGGCTCCGGCAACCTTCAATGTCTTCTTTCAGGCTGCGGAGGATTATTATCAGCGCTATGATATTTCCACCTTTTTGCGTATGCTCCGTTTTCTCTCGTTTGCGATGGCCTTGATGCTACCTTCTGTTTATGTCGCTATCGTCGGTTATCATCAGGAAATGATTCCGACACCGCTCCTGCTGAAGCTTGCCGCACAGCGGGAAGGCGTGCCGTTCCCTGCCTACGTGGAAGCCTTCATGATGGAGATTATATTTGAGGTGCTGCGGGAAGCGGTTGTACGGATGCCCATTGCCGTAGGCAATACGATTTCCATTGTAGGAGGTCTCGTTATCGGGCAATCGGTCGTGGAGGCGGGCTTCTTCTCTCCAGCCGTTGTGATCATTGTTTCCTTGACGGCCATTACGAGCTTTGTCTCTCCTGCCTATAACCTGGCCATCGCCGCCCGGCTGCTGCGTTTTGGTTTGCTGATTGCCGCAGCTTCACTGGGCTTCTATGGTATTGCGCTAATTGTCCTTGCTCTGCTGCTGCATCTGACAAGTTTACGCACGCTGGGTGTTCCCTATTTGAAGCCTTTTGCTCCTTTGTTCTGGAAGGACATGAAGGATAGCATCATTCGGGTTCCCTTCTGGATGATGAAGCAGCGTCCGCAAGGAGCTGCACCTAAAAATAAAGTCAGGGAATCGACTGACATCAACAAATCCAAAGGTGGAGATTCGTGATGAATGCATCCGCAGCCTACGGCTTGTTCCGCGTGCAAAGAGTCCGAATCATGGCCGTTGTTCTCTGTTTGCTGCTGCTGACGCCGCTAATTTCAGGCTGCTGGGATGTTCGCTATCTGGATCGGATCGGGGTTGTGTTTGCGATTGGCGTAGATGATGATCCGACGGGCAAGCACAAGCTTTTACTGAGCGTACAGGTCGTTCTGCCGCAGAACGTTAGCGGCGGCAGCAAGGGCTCATCGGCGCAAGGGCCTGCGGTGATTACGTTCAGGGAGAGCGCCGACACCATGTTTGAGGGCCTGCGCCATATGGGGACGATGACCTCGAGAAGACTTTATTTTTCACACACTCAATTGTTTGTCATAGGGGATGCAATAGCACGACAGGGATTCTGGCCGCTGCTTGATTTTGTCGACCGCAATCCGGAAGTCAGAACCAATATCCAGATGCTGGTTGCCAGAGGTACGCGTGCAGAGCAGCTGCTGAAGACAACGACGCTTATGGAGCCCATACCTGTCCAGCAGATTCACAGCATGGTGGAGACCACCCAGAAATCCTGGCCCCAATCATATAAAGTAACCGCACAGGAATTGATCAGGGATGCGGTAGATGACATGAAGCAATCGACGATGCCTTCAATCCTGTTAGTAGGAAACAAGAGCAGCGGCAACGACAGCAAGAATGTGGAGAAAATCAAACCGGACGTTATTCCCAAGCTGTCCACAATGGCCATCTTTCGCAGCGGCAAACTCATTGGATATTTAAATCAGCAGCAATCGCTGGGGTTGGGATGGATCATGAATAAAGTAAACGATACGATTGTTAAGGTGCCATGCTTTGACAATGATAAATCGCAGGGGGAAGTAACGATTGAAATTCAATCCGCTGTAACGAAGCTCAGTGCACGCCGTTCCAAGAAATCCGCCCAACCGGAAATCATGATCTCCGTGAAAACCAAGGGGATTATCTCTGAAATTACATGCAGGGACCTGAATGTGATTGACGAGGCTACTTTTGAGCTCTTTCAAGCTAAAGGCGAGAAGAAGATTACCGCTGAGATCGAAGCGGCCATCAAGCAAATTCAAGGAGTTTACCATACGGATACCTTCGGTTGGTCAACCGTGATTTATAAGGGAATGCCGCAGACATGGAAGAAGCTTAAGCCCAGGTGGGATGATGAATTTACGCATATTCCTCATCAACTGAAAGTAGATGTCAAGATCGGCGGCACGGGTCTCCGGGGCAAATCGATTGTGAAATGAAGGAGGGATCTGACAGATGATTGTTTGCGGAGTTGTAGTGGTTATGGGAATTATTATTGGCATCCGGATATGGAGCCAATTGATTCAAGAGAAAACAAGAGAAGCCGTCTGGGCCATCGCGGTTTTGACGCTCGGGGTCGCTTATTCCTGTGTGGTTATCCTTAGAATCCCTATGCCCAATCCGGTCGATGTTATCGACAGAATGACGGAGCCTGTATACAGAGTAGTCCTCGAGGCTATGGGGATAACCCCTTTATGAGCGGCAGGAACGAAATTAATAATGGGCTGCTGTCGGGCAGCCAATTGGGGAAATTGCATGTACTCTTCGCGCTTGGCACCGCTGTTCTTATTCTGCCGACGCTTGTCGTCCTGGTGGCGAAGGAGGATTCCTGGATAACCTTGACGTTGGCATGGCCGTTGAATTATGTATTTCTGTTTGCGCCCCTGGCATTAAATAAGCGGTTCCCCAATTTCTCCGTGGTGACCTATTCCCAGAAAATTTTGGGGCAATGGGGCGGAACTTTTTACATGTTGATTTATATTGGATTTTTCATTCTCTTGAGCGCCTTTACACTTCGGAACATGGGTGATTTCATCGGCACCGCGATTCTTCCTGAAACGCCGCGCTGGTTTACCCATATTACGTTTATGATTGTTATCGCATATGGGGTACTGCTCGGAGCGGAAGTGATCGGGCGGACAGGCGAGCTGCTGTTTATGTGGATTTTCATTGTCACGGGAATCATTTTCCTGCTGCTGTTCAATAAAATGGATTTCAACAATATGTTTCCGATTCTGGCCAATGGTTGGGGTCAGCCGCTGGGAGGGCTTTACCCCATCGTTGGGTTCCCGCTTGGTGAATATACATTCCTCATGATGCTGCTGCAGCTCGTCCGGCCGGAGGACCGTCCCAAGCTTCGCCGTAAATTATGGTCATACGCTGTGGTTATCGGGGTATCCGCATTAGCGATGACGTTTTTGCTGTTGACGGTTCTAGGAGTTGAATTGGCAACGCGAAGCCCCTATGCAGTTTACGATATGGCCAAGGAAATCGATCTTGGCGACGTGGTGGAGCGCGTCGAAATTACGATTGCCGTCATCTGGATAAGCACGGTGTTTACGAAATTTGTACTTTGCTTTTATGTCGCCAATCTCGCTGCTGCAGAACTGCTGCGGTTCTCAACCTACCGGTCGCTCACTGTGCCTCTTGCGTTTATCGTGGTTCCGTTATCCCTGGTGGTTTACCGGAACTCTGCTCAAATTACCCAGTTTGCTTTTGATTCATGGCCGGTCCTCAGCGTTTTCCAAGGACTGGTTATGCCGCTGGTACTGCTTGCCATTGCGGCTATGAGGGGCCTGAGGGATGCCTCACATCCCGCTATCAATGTAATACCGGGGGCCGGGGGGAACGCCGGTGGAGGGCAGCCTGATGCTCAAGCAGGCAGCAAAGCGGACGGGCAGGCGGGCGGTACCGAATCGCAGGAAGCCGAAAAAGGGGATTCGGAGCCTGCCTACAACCGGACCCAAAGCAGTCTCGTTTTGACACAGGATGGCAAGGATATCAGCGGGAATATGGAGAATTCCGGGGAAGAAAAGCAGCAATGACGATATGGGCGGGAGAGATAAAGGAAACGCATTCAACTCCGACATAGACGGGGATGGGAGCATTTGTTATAATTGTGATGGAAATTTGACCAAGCGGTGCGGTCCTTCCCACCTGCAAACGGTTGTTCTATGGAGGCGATGGTGTGGAGAAGTACATCAATAATTATGTGATTGTAGCCATCTTCATTCTGCTTGGAATCCTTCTTCCGGTGGTGGCTTTGAGTGCCGGCCGACTGCTGCGTCCCCATAAGCCGACAGATGAGAAAAAGACGACGTACGAAAGTGGAAATGAGCCTGTAGGGGAAGGGCAAGTGCGGTTTAATGTACGCTACTACCTGTTTGCCCTGATGTTTGTCATCTTTGATGTGGAAACCGTTTTCTTATACCCCTGGGCCGTTGCATATAAGCAGCTCGGCCTTTTTGTGCTTGTCGAAATGGCGATATTTGTGGGACTTTTGCTGATCGGCCTTATCTATGCCTGGAAGAAGAAGGTGCTCAAATGGAATTCAATTTAGAGTCGATCTCCCCTGAAGAGCGGAAAGAGCTGGAGCGCAATGTATTTATGGGCACGCTTGAGGAGCTGAAGGCATGGGCCCGCAGCAATTCGCTGTGGCCGCTTACCTTCGGACTTGCCTGCTGCGCAATCGAAATGATGGGTACCGGGGCCTCGCACTATGATCTGGACAGGTTCGGAGTTATGTTCCGCACGTCGCCGCGGCAGTCGGATGTCATGATCGTAGCCGGTACGGTTACGAAGAAGATGGGGCCGCTGCTGCGAAGGCTGTATGACCAGATGCCTGAGCCCAAGTGGGTGATTGCCATGGGCTCCTGCGCGACTGCAGGCGGACCTTATGTGAAGTCGTATGCGGTGATTAAAGGCGTTGACCAGATTGTTCCGGTGGATGTTTATATTCCCGGCTGTCCCCCTAACCCGGCGGCGCTGATCTATGGGATCAATAAGCTGCAGGAGAAGATCCGCTATGAGGCGAAGACCGGGAAGCGGGTGACCAGCCGATGAGCGACGAGAAGGACAAAGAGCCTGGACAGCAGGCTGATCAGGAGAAAAAGGAGCCTGTGAAAAGCGGAGGGCAGCCGGAACAAGGCGCGGCTGCCGCGCCGGATCGTCCTGCGGAGGAGCGGAGCGATCCGGCTGCAGCCGCGGCGCAGGATGGCGATGCCGCTGCTGTGCGCCAAGCTTCAGCAGACAGGGCTGCGGAGGGCGCGGCGCAAGAGAATATCGCGCCGACTGCGGATGAGTCCGCCTCTCCTGCAGGGACGGCGGGCGAAGGTAAACCGCCAGCGCCGGCGGCAGCCGATCCGGAGCGCGAAGCCAAGCTGAAAGCGGCAGCGGAAGCCCGCGCCGCGCGTGCCGCGGCCAAAGCGGCGGCTGCCGGTGCAGCGGGTGAACCGCCCGCGTCCGCCCCGGCGGCAGGGGCCGATCCGGAGCGGGAGGCCAAGCTTAAAGCAGCGGCAGAGGCCAGGGAGGCCCGCGCTGCAGCCAAAGCCAAGGCAGAGAGCGAAGCCGCACCCGAGGAGCCCAAAGCTCCTTCGCACAGACAGCCCCAGCTCGATGAAGCAGTCAGCCTCGTCCGGGCGCTTGTGGCGGTAGATGCGGTTGATGAAGCCTTGATCAACGAAATGAATGACCATATGCCGACGATCGTCGTGAAGGGAGATCGTCTGCTTGACGTCGCCAGAGTATTCAAGACGCATCCGACGCTGGACTGCAGCTATCTTCGCAATGTCTCCGGAATCGACTACGAGACGCATCTTGAAGTTGTTTATCATCTGGTTTCACTGGCGACCAGGCATGAATATGCGCTTAAAGTCAAAACGGACCGGGAGGCGCCGCAGATCCCTTCGGTTGTATCTCTGTGGTCCACCGCAAACTGGAACGAGCGGGAAATATTCGATCTGCTTGGCATCGGTTTTACCGGACATCCCGATCTGCGGCGCATTATGATGCCTGATGACTGGGTGGGTCACCCCCTGCGCAAAGATTATGAACCGCTTGATCCGGAGGTGTAATCAGCTGTGATCCGTACTGAAGAACTGCTGCTTAACGTCGGGCCGCAGCACCCGAGCACCCATGGTGTGTTCCGTATTATCGTGAAGCTGGACGGCGAAGTGATCACCGAAGCGATTCCTGTCATGGGCTATTTGCACCGGGGCACCGAGAAGCTTGCGGAGAACCTGACCTATACCCAGATCATTCCCTATACCGACCGGATGGACTATGTATCGGCCATGACAAATAATTATGTGCTTTGCCATGCGGTTGAGACAATGATGGGGCTCGAAATTCCTGAACGCGCCGAATTTATGAGGCTCATTGTTATGGAGCTTCAGCGGGTCGCAAGCCATCTTGTCTGGTGGGGCACCTATCTGCTGGATATCGGGGCGATGAGCCCGTTCCTGTATGCGTTCCGCGACCGCGAAATGATCATTGATTTCTTCAATGAGCTGTGCGGGGCACGGCTGACCTACAATTATATGCGCGTGGGCGGAGTCAAGTGGGATGCGCCGGAGGGCTGGCTCGAAAAAGTCCGTGATTTTGTACCGTACATGGAGAAGAAGCTGAAGGAATATGACAGTCTCGTCAGCGGCAACGAGATCTTTTTGGCCCGGATCAAAGGGGTCGGACAATACGACGCCCGGACCGCAATCGATTATGGCTTGTCCGGCGCTAACCTGCGGTGCACGGGCGTAGACTGGGATTTGCGCAAGGCGAAGCCATACAGCTTGTACAGCCGGTTCGAATTCGATGTGCCGCTGGGCTCCAAAGGCGACTGCTATGACCGCTATCTTATCCGGCTGGAGGAGATCCGCCAGAGCCTGCGTATTCTGAAGCAGGCGCTGGAGCAGATGCCTTCGGGCGGTGAAGTCATGGGCAAAGTGCCCCGTGTAATTCGGCCTCCGGCAGGCGAGGCTTATGTCAGCATCGAATCGCCCCGCGGTGAGATCGGCTGTCATATTGTCTCCAAAGGGAAGGCGGAGCCGTACCGGCTCAAATTCCGCCGTCCGTCCTTCGTGAACCTGCAAATTCTGCCCAAGCTGCTGGTTGGCGAAACGATGACCAACCTCATTACGATTCTGGGCGGCATCGATATCGTCGTCGGGGAGGTAGATGCTTAATGGGAGCCTGGCTGGATGAAACGCTGACATGGGGCAATGCCTTCATTTTCTTCCTATGGGGCGTTGTGCTGCTTGTGGTTGTGCTTGGCTTTGTAACCTATGCGATCTTTTTCGAGCGGAAGGTGATTGGCTGGATGCAGCTGCGGATCGGGCCGAACCGTGTAGGCCCATTCGGGCTGCTGCAGACGGTGGCGGATATTACGAAGCTGCTGATCAAAGAAGATACAATACCGCGCAAGGCCGACCGGATGCTGTTTATTCTCGCGCCTGCGCTGGCCTATGTTCCGGCCTTTGCAGTGTTGGCGGTCATCCCCTACACGCAGAAGCTGTATTTTGCCGATATTAATGTCGGCTTGCTGTATTATGTGGCGTTGTCCGGCATATCCACGATCGCGATTGTGCTCGGCGGGTGGTCGTCGAACAATAAATATGCGCTGCTTGGCGGAATGCGCTCTGCCGCGCAGATGATCAGCTACGAGGTGCCTCTGGTCATATCGGTAGTGGGTGTCATTATGGTATCGGGCAGTCTGAATCTTCGCTCCATTGCGGAGCAGCAGGGCGACTGGTTCTGGCAGTGGAATTTCCTGCCCCAGATCATCGGATTTGTCGTGTTCGTGATTGCAGCGGTATCGGAGCTTAACCGTACCCCGTTCGACCTGCCGGAGGCGGAGTCGGAGCTGGTAGCCGGCTATCATGTCGAATACAGCGGCTTTCGTTTTGCATTCTTCATGCTGACAGAGTATGTTTACGTCTATGCGATCGCATCGCTGACGACTGTGCTCTTCCTGGGCGGCTGGCATGCGCCCGCGCCTTTTCTTGATTTTGTGCCGGGAATCATCTGGTTCCTGCTGAAGTTCTCCCTTATTGTGTTTTTCCTGTTCTGGCTGAGAGCGACGATGCCGCGTATCCGGGTCGATCAATTGATGGGCTTCGGGTGGAAAGTGCTGCTGCCGCTGGCTATACTCAATGTATTCATAACAGCCGTATATCTCGAGCTGTTTATTAAAGGGTAACGGAGGGATAAGGTATGAAGGGTCTCTTTAAAGGGCTGGGCGTTACATTCAAATCCATGACAGCAAAAAAGGTTACCACCTCCTATCCCGACAAGCCGATTATTATGCCGGACCGCTTCCGGGGCATTCAGCATTTCGAGCCGGACAAATGCATCGTGTGCAATCAGTGCGTGCGGGTTTGTCCGACGGAATGCATTACACTTACAGGCGTTGCCAACCCTGATCCGGATAAAAAGGGTAAAGTGATCGATACGTACGATATCAATTTTGAAATTTGCATTCTATGCGATCTTTGTACGGAGGTTTGTCCGACGGAAGCGATTGTCATGACGGGGAACTTCGAGCTGGCTTCCTACAGCCGAGATGACCTGTTCAAGGACCGCAAATGGCTGGATGAGAACAACAAGCTTGTCCGTCAGGACAACAACAACATCGGTGCTCCTCAAGCAGCCAAGGGGGGGGCCAAATAACCATGTTCAATGTGGATTTGACCGGCGAGTTCGTCGCGTTCTTCATCTTCTCCATTATTATTATCAGCGGCGCCGTACTCATGGTCAGCTTTACCAAGGTTGTTTATATGGTTGTTTCCCTGGCGGCCGTATTCATCGGAATTGCCGGGATGTTCATTCTGCTGAATGCGGAGTTTCTCGCCTTCGTGCAGGTGCTGATTTATGCGGGGGCCGTCTCCATTCTGATGATTTTCGGCATCATGATGACCAGACATGAGGATAGTGAAACGGAGAAATCCAGACCGCTTCAGGAGACGCTCACAGCGGTAGGCGCCCTGGCGCTGTTCGGCATTTTGTTCTACGCGATCCGCCAGAGCGATTTCCCGGTTCCCCCGGCAGCACAGTCTGCTGCGGACAACACGATGGAAATCGGCAAACAATTGTTCACTGCTTACGTGGTGCCGTTCGAGCTGGTTTCGGTTCTGCTCACCGTTGCGTTTATCGGAGCCATTGTGCTTGCGAAGAAGGAGGCGGACTAGCATGTTATCTTCCTATTTGACGATGGCGGCTATTCTTTTTTGCATCGGCTTGTATGGCGCGCTTGTCAAGAAGAATGCGATTGTCGTGCTGCTGTGTATCGAGCTGATGCTCAATGCGGTCAACCTGAACCTTGTCGCCTTCTCCAAATACGGCGTTGTTCCGTCGCTGACCGGGCAGATGTTCGCGCTCTTTACCATTACGGTTGCCGCTGCAGAGGTGGCGGTGGGCATTGCGATTCTGATCGCATTGTTCCGGGCGCGGGGCTCGATCAATGCCGATGATTTCGACGAGATGAGGAGGTAAACCGATTTGGAAACCATGTTCTCACAGGTTGCCTGGCTCATTCCGCTGTTCCCGTTCGTCGCTTTTCTGCTGCTGCTCGCCTTTGGCCGCAATCAAAGCCTCATTGGCACAACAGTAGGCATAGTCGCTTCCCTTGCTTCGCTGGTCGTGTCCATTCTTGTACTGGTGGAGCATATGAGCGACGGCACATCCTACTATCAGTACAGCTTCAAATGGATTGACCTGGGCAGCATTCAAATCAATGCAGGCTTCGAGGTGACGAACCTGACGGCCCTCATGCTTGTTGTGGTGACGGCAGTCAGTTTCCTGGTGAACGTCTATTCAGCCGGTTATATGAAAGGCGACGAGAGGATATCCGTTTTCTTCAGTTATGTCGCGCTGTTCACGTTCTCGATGCTGGGACTTGTGCTCGCGGACAACATGCTGACGCTTTACGTCTTCTGGGAGCTTGTCGGCGTATGTTCGTTCCTGCTCGTAGGCTTCTGGTATACGAAGCCCGAGGCCGTGGCTGCGGCCAAGAAAGCCTTTATCGTGACGCGGATTGGCGATGCCGGCTTGCTGATTGCGATTCTGCTGCTTTACTGGTACATGCCGGACCACGCGCTGGATTTTGTACATATTCAGAACGTCTTCGACGGACAGACAGGCGCAATCGCCGCGAGCGTCACTACGCTGATTGCCATTCTTATTTTTGTCGGCGCTATCGGCAAATCAGGGCAGTTTCCACTGCATGTGTGGCTGCCGGACGCCATGGAAGGTCCTACGCCGATCAGCGCCCTGATTCATGCCGCAACGATGGTTGCCGCCGGCGTGTATCTGGTTGCGCGCACGTTTGATATCTTCCAGGCTTCGCAGGCCGCTATGGATACAGTCGCTTATGTGGGTGCCTTTACGGCGATTTTCGCGGCGACGATTGGTGTTGCGCAGAACGATATCAAACGGATCCTGGCGTACTCGACCGTCAGCCAATTGGGCTACATGATGATGGCGCTTGGTCTTGGCTCGCTTACCGGAGGGATCTTTCACCTGTTTACGCACGCATTCTTCAAAGCGCTGCTGTTCCTTGGAGCGGGTAGCGTTATCCATGCCGTACATACCCAGAATATCCATGAAATGGGCGGTCTGGGTTCGAAAATGCGCATTACCGCCTGGACCTTCGGCATTGGCGCACTGGCACTTTCGGGCATACCGCCTTTCTCCGGATTCTGGTCCAAGGATGCGATCCTGACAACGGCGCTGCACGAGAAGCCGGTGCTGTTTGTTGTCGGCGTGGCGGCCGCCTTCTTTACCGCATTCTACATGTCCCGGCTCTTCTTCCTGGTCTTCACCGGCAAGCCCAAGGGAGAGCAGCATGCGCATGAGTCACCTTCCTCCATGACGCTGCCGCTTATTATTCTCGCGGTATTTGCAGTTATTGCCGGCTTCGTGCAGACGCCGTGGAATAACACGCTTGGTTCATGGCTGACCGATGGAGCAGAGACCGAGCATGGGGGCGGGGGCCTTGTCATGATCATCTCTACGGCGATCGGAGTGCTGGGCATTTACCTGGGCTGGCTGGTGTTTGTGAAGGGGACGATTTCCCGCGACGCGGTATCATCACGTGCCGCATGGCTGGTCAGATTGCTGGAGCGCAAATACTATATCGATGAGCTGTACCATGTGCTAATTGTCCGTTCTTTGCGGGCGTTCGGAGGTGGACTGGTCGCCTTTGACCATTATATCGTTGACGGAATTGTCCGTCTGGTTGGCGGAGCCGCGCTGCAATTGGGCCGCGGAGGTACCCGGCTGCAGAATGGCCAGGTGCAGACATATGGCCTGATTTCGGTGCTTGGACTTGTAATCCTCATTGTTGTAGTAGTCGGAAGGAGGTTCTGGTAATGCTGTCCGATCTTCCTATCCTGTCCTTTATTGTTTTTTCTCCGCTGCTGGGCATCATTGTGCTGCTTTTGCTTCCCAAGCAGAGCAGCCGCTGGCTGAAGGTAACGGCGATCACCGCTACATTTATTCCGCTTCTGCTCAGTCTTTGGCTGTATGCCGATTTTGAAGGAGCAAGCGGCGGGAAGCCGTATGAAGAGAATTCAACCTGGGTCGATGCGTCGCTGAGCAAAGAATCTGTCGGCGAGGTGACGTCCTATGCTTTCAAATTTCAATATCATTTGGGCGTCGACGGACTGTCGCTGCCGCTGCTGCTGCTGACAACCATTGTTGCCGCGATGGCGGCGCTCGCCTCGGTCAATATTAAAAAACGCTGGAAATCCTTCTACTTGTGGTTCCTGCTGCTGGAAATCGGGATGCTCGGCGTATTTTTGGCCAGAGACGTGTTTCTCTTCTTCGTCTTCTTCGAGCTCACCTTGATTCCGATGTTCTTCCTGATCGGAATCTGGGGCTATATGAACCGGGAGAAGGCAGCCAATAAATTTCTGATCTATAATGGTGTCGGTTCAGCAATCATGCTGATTGCCTTTGTTCTGCTTGTATCCACGGCAGGCTTTACCGTCGATCAGCCGGGAGGCGGTCAGGTCACGCATCTGTCCTACAGCGGTGATTACGCAGTGATCAAGGATAACATGGTCAACCCCGACTCGTATGTCAATATGCCGCCGGATGCCGCGCAAGGGCAGTCCAATCCATTTTACATGACGGATACGATGCGCTGGTCGATATTCATTCTGCTGCTGATTGCGTTTGGCATCAAGCTGCCAATCTTTCCGTTTCATACCTGGATGCTGCGTGTCCATGCGGAGGCTCCCCCTTCGATTGTCATGATTCATTCAGGCATCCTGCTCAAAATGGGGGCTTACGGGCTTATCCGCTTCGGCGTGTTTCTCTTCCCGCTCCAGACGAGCCACTGGGCCGTGGTGCTCGCCATATTGGGTGTCATCAATATTCTGTATGGTGCGGTGCTGGCGCTGGTGCAGAAGGAATTCAAGCTGGTGCTTGCCTACTCGTCGATCAGCCATATGGGGATTGTAATGCTGGGTATTGCTTCCCTGAATGAAATTGGCCTGCAGGGGGCTATGGTCCAGCTTGTGTCACACGGCTTTATCTCTGCGCTATTGTTCCTTATTGTCGGCATTCTCTACGAGCGGACCGGCACCACGGAGCTCAGCGAGCTGGGCGGCCTGGCCAAGAGCCTGCCGTTTATCAGCGGCATTCTTCTGGCGGCTGGGATGGCCTCGCTGGGACTGCCGGGATTATCGGGCTTTATCGGAGAGTTCCTCTCGCTTCTGGGATTGTTCGAATCGATGCGTATCCTAACGGCGGTCGCTGTGCTTGGTGTGATTCTGACCGCAGTGTATGTGCTGCGAAGCGTGCTCGGGATTACATTCGGTCCGATATCGGAGCGTTATGGAACACTGCGCGATGCAAGGCTCATCGAGGCTGTGCCGATGATTGCCCTGCTGGCATTCATCGTGCTGATCGGGGTGTACCCCGCCGTGCTGACCGAGCCGATGAAGCATGGCTTCGACGCTCTGCTGCAGCAACTTAACGGGAAGGTGGGGAGATAGACAATGGATGTTACCCAACAGCCGCTTCCGGCTCTTCAACCTCTTACCTGGAGCGATGCGGCCTATCTCGCCCCGGAATGGATTCTCATTGTTTTTACAATTGTATTGGTCATTATTGATCTGGCGATGCCAAGACAAACCAGCCGGGCGGTTATTGGCTGGCTCACGCTTGCCGGCCTGTTGACGTCGCTTGGTTTTGTGATCTGGCGGTTAATCGAACTGGTCAATCACCCGCTTTCTGCGAATGCCAACGGTGAGCCAACAGGCGGTGCGATCCGTCTGCTGGCTGACAGCTACCGGATCGATCAATTCTCCAGTTTGTTGAAAATCGTTTTTCTGGTGGCAACGGTGCTGATTGTGCTCCTGAGCCTGGGAACAGTCAAGCGCGCGGAGATTCCGGACAAAGGCGAATTCTATTATCTGCTGCTGCCGGCGGTCGTCGGTGCCATGATGATGGCTTCTTCCGGTGATTTGATCACCTTGTATCTAGGTCTTGAGCTGCTCAGCATCACAACTTATGTGCTGGTTGGAATTCGAAAGCATGCCGTCCAGTCTGCCGAGGCTGCATTCAAATATGTGGTGACCGGCGGTATCTCATCCGCGCTGATCCTGTTTGGAATGTCTTATCTGTACGGGATCACAGGCGCCACGAATTTGGGCGCGATTGCGATCGGTGTCCAGCAGCATGCTGCAGATTTCCAAGAATTGCTCTATATCGCCTTCTTCTTCATTATCGCAGGGCTTGGCATCAAAATTGCAGCAGCGCCGTTTCATCTTTGGGCACCGGACGTCTATCAAGGCGCACCGACGCCGATTACGGCTTTTCTCGCGGTTGTTTCCAAGGGTGCTGCGCTCGCTGTTGTCTTTCGGATCGTCTATAATGTTGTGATCTTCGCCAATACGCCGGATGCCCCCATTGCCGACGATATGCTGCTCGTGCTGCTTATTATGGCGGCCGCTGCGATGATCATAGGCTCCACGGCAGCGCTGCGTCAGGTGAATCTGAAGCGGCTCATGGCGCTCTCGGGTGTAGCCAATGCAGGGTACCTGCTCGTGCCGCTGGGGATTTCCTTCAAAGGCTATCACACGTCCAATTTCAGCGAGTTTCTGTTCTACCTGGCGGTATATATGCTGATGAATATCGGAGCGTTCGCCGTTATCACTGTTGTGAGCAAGGCATCCGGCAATGATGAGCTGAACGGGTTCGCCGGATTGTATTACCGGGCGCCCTGGACAGCGGCCGCTATGATTGTATTCGTGCTTTCACTGGCGGGACTGCCGGTTACAGGCGGGTTTTTTGGCAAGCTGTTCATCCTGCTTGGCGCTGCCCAGTCCCAGGCTTACTGGATTGTGGCGGTCATGGTGGCAACCAGCGCCATCTCGTATTATTTCTATTTCGGAATCGTCCGCCAAATGTTCATGCGCTCGGCGACTCAGGATACTGAGGTTCCCGTGCCGGTGACGACAGGCATTGTAATTTGGCTGAGCGCGGTTTTGACAGTTGCGCTTGGTATTGTCCCCGGACCTGTTCTGGGCTGGATCAATGAGCATTTTTCCGTCGTCAATGACTTGTTTACGCGTATTGGCAGTTAGCTTGTCTGCAACCTGCATGAAGCACGCTGATCTGGAAAGCGGTTCAGGCCCTGAACAGGGGACTTGGACCGCTTTTTTTTCCTTATCCCGGACCCTTCCGTGAAATTTAACATTTCGGATATTTCAAAAAGGTAATGAAGCGGGATCGCAGATGCATAGTATCGATAAGTAAATGGAATCCATGTAGGTCTCTATGGTCTCTTTATGAAGATTTAAAGAAATTGGCAAAAGGAGAATGTACCATAAAACGCGAAAAGGTTTCATAACACTAATTTGCAGGTTAAAGGCAGAATATGATGAACGAACCATACTGGGATCCGCATTCGAATAATAAAAGCAATCCGGAGGGCGTAGCCGGAAGGGTTGCAACTGGAGCGCAAGGCCGTATTGGCCAGGCTTGTTTGCCCATGCTCCAATCCGGTTACTTCTGTCCGCCAGAGGTTCACCAGGCCCTGATCGACGGGAATATATATGCAGCCGCGGAAGTTGACCAGTATGGAAATAAACGTTTGGACGAGTGGAGACGATTGAAGCGGAGATATGATTCCGCAGTCCCTGTAAATGCCCATAAAGCACAATCAGGACGTGCTGCACGCAGATGGTCTTTTATGCTTGCCGTGCTGTTAGTCTGGAGTCTCATTCTGGGGACTATATCTCCAGTTCTAAGCCGTTCGGGAGGCGAGTCTGTACAAGTTGCTCTATCTGCTGCTGAAGGCCCGCTAAGGGCAGCAGGAGGCTCCTCAGGGGAAACGCAAAGCTGGCTCCTCAAATGGAATCCCGGGCAGGAGCAAATACTGCCCGGGACCCATGTCATAAGCCGGCAGTCGCTGTCTGCAGTCGTGGATGTCGTTCGCCCTGAAGATCCGGGGACCGACACCGGGGAATGGCTCCGTACGCTTCGCCAAACGCCAGGTGTTGCGTATGTGGAGCCGAGCAGCACCGTCGCGGTGCTCGGCGTGGTCAGCACCAATGACCCTGAGCTGCCCAAGCAGCATTTTCTGGATCAGATCGGGGCCAGGGAAGCATGGTCGACCGTGCATGACCAGACTGGTCTGACGATTGCGCTCGTAGACACCGGAGTCGATCTGGACCATCCGGACCTCAAGGACAATCTTGTTGAGGGCACCAATCTCGTTCATCCTGGCAACGCCCCAGAAGATGATAATGGTCACGGCACGGCAGTGGCAGGTGTTCTGGCGGGCAATGGCAATAACGGAAAGGGGATATCCGGGATTCTGTGGAAAGCCAGGATCATGCCGATCAAGGCGCTGGATGAAGAGGGCTACGGTGATGAGGAGCGTCTCGGTGAAGCGATCCTGTATGCCGTAAAGCATGGCGCGAAGATTGTTGTTCTTTCCGTCGGACTTTACAGATATTCGCCTTATATGAAGGACATCGCCTTGTATGCCGAGTCCAAAGGCGTGCTGCTGGTTGCCGCAAGCGGCAATGACGGAGCAACACTGGGATCCAAAGCCAAGGTGAAATATCCCGCAGCTTATCCAAGCGTGCTGGCTGTGGGCGGCGTAACGGCAGAAGGCAAAGCGGAGCCGCGTTCCAATAAAGGGCCGGAGCTGGATATCGTTGCTCCTTGGAGCGTATATACTGCTGCGGTTGGAGGCGGTTATACGCGTGAGGAGGGGACCTCAATGTCTGCTCCGCAGGCCGCCGCCGCTGCCGCGCTTATCTGGGCCGTGCATCCGGATTACAAGCCTTACCAAATCCGGGAGACGCTAAGGCAGAGCGCGGAAGATATCGGGAAAAAGGGTGTTGATGACGCCTCGGGCTATGGACTGCTCAGCGTCGATAAGGCCGTTGCAGCTTCGCTCAAGACCGATCAATATGAGCCGAATAATACCCGTGACCAAGCGGCAGCGTTCCCTGCAGGAACCAAAATTGCCGCAGAAATCAGCGGGAATGCCGACCGTGACTGGTATAGGATTGATGCGCCTTATGATGGCACAATGTCTATCCAGTTTCAGGGGATTACGGCTGGAGAGGGCTCACAGCCATCGGTTACCATGACGCATTATACCGGCGACGATGCCCAGAGCACGAAGGAGACCAGACTGGGCAATGAAACCGCAGACTGGAAGGTTAAGAAAGGGATTAATTATTTTGAGCTTCAATTAACAGACAACCAGAATCAAACCGTGCTTCCTTATCTGCTTACCTCGAGCTTTGAGATGAGCGCAGACGCTTATGAGAACAATGATAAACAGTATTCGGGATTCACTTTGTCTCCCAGGTCCCAGACCATTGTCGGCAATTTTCATCAAACGGGAGACCGTGACTGGTATATGGTTCATTTCGAGACCGGAGGCACGCTCAAGCTGTCGTTATCGACGGATTCTGTCCGGATTGACCCTTCGCTTTCCATTCAATTAAAGGATGGGCCGCTGCTTGAGGTGGACGAGAATGGCGAAGGTGCAAGCGAGACCTCCGAACTGATGAGCATTACTCCGGGGACTTATTATTTTCGCGTATATAACGCCATGTCCGCACAGGCAAGTCCGGTCATCGGGCAGTATACGCTGGCAATGGATTTCAGAACCAAATATACGGATCCCAATGAACCGAACAACAAAACCTATGAAGCGACAGCAATCAGTTCAGGTTCTGATTACACAGGTGTAATTGGCGATGCGCAGGATGTAGACTGGTATCAGCTGCGTCTTGGGGCTGGAAGTGTCGTAGGTCTAAAGGTAAACGGCATCCCTGCCGATGTAAGAATAAAGGCAGTCATCATGGATAAGCGCCAAAAAATAATTTCCACTCTTCAATCCAGACCGGGAGAGACCGGAATCGCCGCAGAGACCAAGCTTGAAGCAGGCTTGTATTACATTAAAGTGACTGCAAGCGCCCCGTTCGACAAACAATATTACGGACTTCGCATCGATGCGGATCAAATCGTAGCGGGTTACCGAGATATTGCCGGACATTGGGCCGAAGAAGCGATTGTTGCCTTAAATAAAAAAGGGATTATCGCCGGCAGCGGCGCTTACCGATTCCGGCCGGATGAGAGCATTACCAGAGCCGAAGCGGTATCCATGCTGGTCCGCGCTTTTAAACCGGCTAAGGCAGGTGCGGTACAATATAGGGATGTTCCCGCGAAATATTGGGCAGCCGGAGCTATTGCGCAGGCGGTATCAGCCGGGTGGGCGAGCGGTTATCCGGACGGCACATTCGGACCGGAGCGTTTCATTACACGCGAAGAGATGGCCGCTATGCTCGTCAAGGCGCTGAGTCTGAGTACTGTCAAACCGCTGAAGGCACCCTACAATGACGTGGATATGAATCACTGGTCATCCGCATCTCTTGCTGCGCTGAAGCAAAAAGGCTTGATTGGCGGTTATCCCGATCAGGAGTTTAAACCGGAGCAAACGGCGAGCAGGGCTGAATTTGCTTCTCTGCTGCTGCGGGCTTTACAATAGTATTTGCACGTACGGTCAAACCTATGAGGTCAGGTGAACAAGGAAATGGATATGGACAATGTCGTTGCCACTGCAGGCCTGCACGCGCTGGTGTCCATCGTCACCGAGCTGATGTGCATTACACTGGCTTGGTATGTCATTCAAGATGTCAAACTGGATTTATTCATGCGCCGTCCCAAAAGCACCCGGGCCCGTCTCCTGCAGGTCATGATCGCTGTTATTTTGGGACATCTGTTCGCTGGATTTGTCATTGATTACTGGCAATGGTCCAATCTGCTTAGAGGAATTGTCGAATAACATCGAGGGAACATGTCAACAATGGGTAGTATATGACGGCACCAAAAACCAATCATGCTCCGAATGGTATAAAATGACGGTAATTTTGACATTCTGAAAATAAAGCTTGTCGCTTTATGTTGGTAAATGTTATGATGAAAGTTGGGTGCCGAAACCATGGTATCATATATTACACGATCAGTTAGACGAATCTACTGCGCGCGGAGGGAAACCTAAGATGAGCAAAATAATCGTCCGCGGCGGCCAGCGATTATCCGGAAATGTACGAGTGAGCGGGGCAAAAAACGCCGTTCTGCCGATTCTCGCTGCCACGTTATTGGCACAAGAAGGCGACAGCGTCATTTATGACGTGCCTAATCTAGACGACGTTACAACGATACAACAAGTGCTTACCGCATTAGGCGGCAAGTTAACATACGACAATGAGACGATGCGGATATCCGCGCAGCAGTTAACCTCCTTTGAAGCTCCATATGAGCTGGTCCGCAAGATGCGGGCATCATTTTTGGTAATGGGCCCTTTGCTTGCCCGCCTTGGCCGTGCCAGAATTTCGCTTCCGGGCGGCTGCGCGATCGGTACGCGCCCCATTGACCAGCACTTGAAGGGCTTTGAGGCCATGGGTGCAGAAATCATTTTAGGTCAAGGCTACATTGAAGCCCGTACAACAAACCGTCTTAAAGGTGCCAAAATATATCTGGACGTTGCCAGTGTCGGCGCGACCGAAAATATTATGATGGCTGCAGCCTTGGCACAGGGAACGACAACCATTGAGAATGCAGCCAAGGAACCCGAAATCGTGGATCTTGCCAATTATCTGAATGCGATGGGCGCAAAGGTCCGTGGAGCCGGAACCGGAATTATACGAATTGAAGGCGTTGAACAAATGTCCGGCGTTGCACATACGGTGATTCCCGACCGCGTTGAGGCGGGGACTTATATGATTGCAGCGGCAATAACCGGTGGAGATATACATATAGATGGTGCGATTGCCGACCATCTGGCCCCTGTGATCTCCAAGCTGCAGGAGATGGGCGTCGAGATCATGGAGACTGATAACGGGCTTCGTGTCAGTGCCCCGGGCAGGCTGAAGGCTGTCGATGTCAAGACATTGCCGTATCCCGGATTTCCGACGGATATGCAATCGCAGATGATGGCGCTGCTGATGATGTCGGAGGGCACAAGCATCGTGACGGAGACCGTCTTCGAGAACCGCTTCATGCATGTGGAGGAGTTCCAGAAGATGAGTGCTCAAATCAAGGTAGAAGGCCGCACAGCGATTGTCAGCGGCGGATTTGCCCTAACGGGCGCCAAAGTATGCGCCACCGATCTGAGGGCGGGTGCGGCGCTGGTATGCGCAGCGCTTTGTGCCGAGGGGGAAACGGAAATCACCGGTATCCATCATGTCGATCGTGGTTACGTGGATATTACGGGCAAGCTGGCGGGACTGGGCGCCACGATTTTCCGTATCGACGAGAATAAGGAGCGGGACACGGAAGCGGCAGCCGTCACACAGGAACCGGTTTATGCGAAGGCGCTGGAGGATGTCATTATGTTTCCGGCCCAGCCTGAGATGACGCCCGAGGTCATCATATCGGCAGTATCGGCCGAGCCGGCTGCCGAGAAGCATGATTACAAACGCGAAAAAGAAGTTGCCCGCATGAAGGTTCAGCCAACCTGGGCGTAATCAGACATTATTTACAACATACCCCCTTCACCGCTTGTTACAGGCGTTGAAGGGGGTATTTATTTTGCCTCCAGTTCGCTTTGCAGGTAAGGTAAATCCCCCTATTGATCAACGTGATTCGCCGCCTCTATTTATCGTAAACGCCCCTGTATCTAATAACCGTATCCCATTCCTTTCGGTACTATCCTACTAAAACACCTCATAGACTATAGAGCAGCGGATGTCTTAAGAGAGCAGGAAGAATAGAACCGGACAGGTCGGGAAAGGAGTGTGCAATGAATCAGATGAGATGGCAGACCGGACGGCGCCGCAGCTGGCGGAGAGGGACAAGGCGTTGGTGGGGCGGGTTTGCGGCAGGCCTGATAGTCATTGTCCTATGGAAAGGTATTTTACTGATGAACGCTCAGCGGGATATAAAGGAAACGAAGATTGAAGAGATAGAGTCTGCTCTTGTAAAAGCGCCGGATGAGAGTATAGGGGAACAGGTTAGCCCGCAACCATCTGAAACTGACCGGAAAGGTTCAGGCAATGGGCCCAATGGAGATGTTGATACAGGCTCCAAAGGGAATTCTCTAACGGAGTATGAACGGACGAGGGTTCAGGTTTTTCTCACGGCGGACAAGCGTATCGAGACACTGCCCATTGAACTTTATGTGCGCGGCGTAATTGCGGCGGAAATGCCTGTTGAATTTGAACTGGAGGCGCTCAAGGCGCAGGCAATAGCAGCCAGGACTTACATCTACAGACGCCTTGCCGCGGGTGAGAGAATAACTCCTCCGTCAGGCGGAGCGGCCGATGTGACAGACACCGTGCAGAATCAGGTTTATTTGTCCTTGAACAAGCTTTTAAGCCGCTGGAACGGGGCGGAGAGGGAAGCGAATCTGAACAAGCTGAACCGCGCAGTCGAGGAAACGAAAGGTCAGATTATCACCTACAAAGGCGAGCCTATAGAGGCCGCTTTCTTCTCTACCAGCAACGGCTATACCGAGAATGCCTCCGATTATTGGCAAATAGATGTACCCTATCTGCAAAGCGTAGCGAGTCCCTGGGATAAGGAGATCTCTCCGCGTTACAAAGAGACGGTAACGATGAAGCTGGGTGACTTTGCAGACAAGCTGGGAGTGAAGAAAAGCGCAGCGAGGTCGATGCGGATTCTGGAAACCACCGAGGGCAAACGGATCAAAACGGTTGCTGTAGGCGGAAAGACTCTCAGCGGCCGCGAGGTGCGTGAGAAGCTCGGGCTTGCATCTTCGCAGTTCTCGTGGTCAATCCAGGACGATGAAATTGCTTTCACCACATTTGGTTATGGACACGGCGTGGGCATGAGTCAATGGGGAGCCGACGGAATGGCAAAGAACGGCATCGGTGCGGTGCAAATTGTGACTCACTACTATTCTGGAACAAAGGTGGAGCAAGCTTCGAAGCTTCCGTTATCGGCGCTAGTCTTGCAGCAAAGATCCAGGTTATTGGGCGCAGGAGGTTAATAGGATGTACACTGCGGCCAGGCAGGCCGCGAGATCAACTGCCGCGCCCGCTTTCTGACAATCTTTCAAAAATGTTTGGCCCTCACGTATAAACTGCTAGGTTGTGGCAACAATGGCTAGTGAGGTGATAGAACAATGAATGATCAAAACAAACCAAAGCTCAATGAAGACTCTCCCAAAACTGCTATGGGAGGAACTGCCGTCAAACCTTCTGCATGGAGAAAGCTGCTGTCGAAGAAATGGACAGCACCAGCAGCGTTCATGGCCGCGGCAGCAATTATCGTAACCTTAATGTGGATTTACCAGGGGGCGGATGAAACAACTACGACTGCACCGACAACCACCGACTCTGCGGTAAGCCAAGGTACGACGGACGAAACTGCTGACACGACCGAAACGGAAGACACGCTGGAAGTCATCGCTTCTGCGAACGAGACTATGCAGTGGCCGGCTGACTACACGCAGCTGGAAGTAGTGTCCCCTTTCTATGATGAGAAGGCGCCAAGTGAAGAACGTCAGGCGGCTTTGATTCAATCAGGGAATACGTTTATGGGCAATATGGGAATTGATCTGGCCAACGCGGATGACAAAACCTTTGATGTCAACGCAGCGCTCAGCGGTAAAGTAACGGTAGCGGAGCAGCATCCGCTGAATGGCAGCATTGTTGAGATCAAGCATGCGGACGGTCTGGTGACCGTGTACCAAAGCCTTAGCGATGTACAGGTCAAAGTCGGCGATGATGTGAAACAGGGCACGCTGATTGCAAGAGCAGGCCGCAGCGAGCTTGAGAAGGATCTGGGTACGCATTTGCACTTCGAGGTTCGTAAGGACGGAAAAGCAATCAACCCGAACACGCTGCTGACCATGGCCTCCGCGGACGCCGCTCAATAAAAAACAGAATAAAATTGAGCAGGTCAAGAGCGAAAGTGTGAAAAGGCAGGGGAAACCCTGTCTTTTTGCTTATTTTCAAGCCCTTGGGATAAGCCTTGCGGCCTGCGTTTTTGAAAATATTTGCATAACTTGAGCTTGTCAGGCTTGGACATAAAGAATATATACCCGTACCCCTCATATAATGTACCAAACTATCTCGAGTAGGGAGGCGGGAGCGTGCACGATTACATCAAGGAACGGACCATAAAGATCGGCCGTTGTATCGTCGAGACGAAGCATACGGTACGAACGATTGCCAAAGAGTTTGGCGTCTCGAAAAGCACGGTGCACAAGGATTTGACGGAGCGATTACCGGAAATCAATCCCGATTTGGCGGACCAGGTGAAACACATACTGGAATACCATAAATCGATCCGGCACCTAAGGGGAGGAGAGGCGACAAAAATAAAGTATAAGAAAACAAGCGGTCGTAAACGCGAAGTCCTTGCCGCAGCAAAATCGTAAGCGATTTTTTCTACAAAAATAGAGGAATTTCGTTCAATTCAGCGAATAAAGTACGATATGATTTTTGCATCGACTACTATTCGTTCTGGGGGACTTCAGACTTATGTTTAGCAAGGACATTGGAATTGATCTAGGCACGGCTAATGTGTCCATTCATGTGAAAGGAAGGGGCATTGTATTGGATGAGCCTTCGGTCGTGGCGATCGAAAGCGAAACAAAGCGCGTGCTCGCTGTTGGCGAAGAAGCGCATCGTATGGTGGGGCGTACGCCCGGCAATATCATTGCCATCCGGCCCCTTCGCGACGGCGTTATCGCAGACTTTGAAATTACCGAAATCATGCTGAAGTCTTTTATTGATCGTGTGGGCGGCCGTTCGTGGTACAGCCGCCCACGAATTCTTATTTGCGCCCCCACTAATATAACATCGGTGGAGCAAAAAGCAATTCGTGAGGCTGCAGAGCGGAGCGGAGCAAGGGACGTATTCTTGGAGGAAGAGCCTAAAGCGGCTGCGATCGGTGCCGGAATGGATATTTATCAGCCAAGCGGCAATATGGTCGTGGATATTGGTGGCGGAACGACAGATGTAGCCGTTCTTTCTATGGGCGATGTCGTTACCGCCTCTTCTATTAAGGTCGCCGGGGACAAATTTGACGAGGCGATTATGAAGTATATCAAAAACAAGTACAAGCTCCTGATCGGCGAGCGGACTAGCGAGCATATCAAGATTCAGATCGGAACGGTTTATCAGGACGGCCGCAGGGAAGAAGTCGATATTCGCGGCAGGGATATGGTATCGGGCTTGCCGCTTACAGTCACGATTCACTCCGAAGAAGTAAGGGAAGCGCTTTGGGAACCGGTCTCGCACATCGTGGCGGCAGCCAAATCCGTGCTGGAGCAGACTCCGCCGGAGCTTTCGGCAGACATTATTGACCGCGGCGTTATTCTTACCGGAGGCGGCGCACTGCTCAGCGGGTTGGATACGCTGCTGGCAGAAGAACTGCGCGTTCCGGTTCTTATCGCTGAGAACCCTATGCATTGTGTAGTAAAGGGAACAGGACTGCTGCTGGATCATTTGGACCGGATGAAGAAATAAGCTAGGTTCTCTAAGCTCGCCAACAGATGAACAGATCCAGGTTGCGCTGCGCTTGGGTAGGACGCCAAAAGGGGGGCGTGCCGAGAAGCGTAAATGAGCCTAAAGACATAGGAATATACTATTCACCACGCTCATTTTCCTGCCGATATATAGGTATATGTATTCGTTTCGCCCGTTTCATGTGTTTCTTTGAACAAACACAGCATATACTTACGAAGTCAGCGCTCCTAGCGAAAGCTTGGGTTGAGGTTTGCGAAGCCAGCTTTCACGGTAGAAGCTCTCGGGAGGTTCCAAGTCCATGTTAAGAGGTCTATACACGGCTGCAGCGGGCATGATTGCCCAGCAGCATCGCCATGATACCGTCACGAACAATATCTCGAACATAAATACCCCCGGTTATAAGCAAAATAACGCAGTCACCCGGTCATTTCCGGAAATGCTGCTGCAGCTCACAGGAACAGAAAATTCAAACGGTCCGATCGGGAAAATCAACACTGGTGTTTTTGCCGAGGAGAGCTTGCAAATTCAGCTGCAGGGCGATTTGACGCAAACCGGTCAGCCGTCTGATTTTGCCATACTGTCGGATATCGAAGTGCCGGGCATTCAGTTTGATGAATCCGGCAAATATGTAGCGCCTGATGGCCAGCTGACTTTTCAGCCTCAAGCCTTTTTCACGGTACAGGATGTGGGCGGAGAAACGCAGTATACGCGCGATGGTTCATTTAAGCTGGACGAGCAGGGATTTTTGGCTATGGCCGACGGCTCAAGAGTACTTGGAGTGGATGGAGAGCCGATTCAGCTGCCGCAGGGGATTTCGATGGATCAGCTGACGTTAGGGGATCAGGGTTTCCTGGCTCTGTCGGCAGGTTCAAAAGTGCTGGGAGCGGGTGGAGACCCGATTGAGTTTCCCCAGGGCGTTGCTATGAATCAGATCAGGCAGGACGGGCAGGGATTTCTTGTCCGGATAGCCAATGGAACAAGAGTGATTGGAACCGATGGAGCACCGATTCAGCTGCCGCAGGGAATCGTATTGAACCAGCTGGAGTTGAATGGACTGAATCAGCTTGTTCATGGACCTGGTTCCAATGTCGGACAGCTTCTGCTGACACGGGTTGACGATCCGAATGAGCTGGTGCGTGGCGGCGACGGCAAATTCGCGTTGAATGGCAATGCCGGCAATGTGCGTCCTGTGAATGCGGCTGACCGTGTGGAGGTTCGCCAAGGCTACATAGAGCGTTCGAATGTCGACTCGGCACAATCCATGGTTGATCTCATGTCAGCCATGCGGGCTTATGAGGCGAATCAGAAGGTGATTCAGTTCTACGACCGGAGCTTGGACAAAGCAGTTAACGAAGTGGGCCGTGTTTAGACCTTATCGTATTGTATCAGCCCCGCAGGCATTCCAAGCAGATGGAAGCCTGTAACAAAGGAGACGGCTCATGAACAGTTCAATGATCAATGCCATGGTATCCATGAACGGATTGCAGCAAAAGCTGGACATACTCGCCGATAATATTGCGAATGCTAATACAACCGGTTATAAGCGCAAGCAAGGCTCATTCGAGGATCTGTTAACCACCTTGAAGCAGCAGCCGGAGGCTTTCGCGCAGCCTGGCAGGCTCACGCCGCTGGGCTTCAACCAGGGATGGGGCTCGCGCCTTACAAATGTACAGCCGGATCTGTCGCAGGGCCAGCTGCAGCAAACCGATCAGCCTTACGATGTGGCGATACAAGGCGATGCATTGTTTGAGGTGATGGCCGATGACGCGGGTAATTTGGCGTATACGCGCAACGGAGCTTTTCAGCTGACATTTGACAATAATGGCATGAATATATTAACAACCAGGGAAGGGTATCCTGTGTTGGATACCAATGATCAGCGTATTGAGATACCGGCTGAAGTGAAGTCGGTTAAGTTTGATAAGGATGGCTCCCTACTGGGAATATTGGCTGACGGAAATACATTGGCGCTTGGCCAGCTGAAGCTCGTTCAAGCAGTAAAACCGGCTCTGCTCTCGCCGGTTGCCGATATTCTATTCGCCCTTGCGGATGGATTAAATGTAGGGGATGTTCTTCGCACCGTGACGGCTGCTCCTGACAATGACATCTCTGTAAACCAGGGCTATCTGGAAGCATCCAATGTTGATTTAACCGATGAGATGACCGAACTGATTAACGTGCAGCGCGCTTATCAGTTAAGCGCTAGAGCGTTGTCCTCAAGTGATACCATGATGGGACTCGCGAACAACATGCGCGCTTAGAAATGAGTGAACTGAAATGGAAATAAAAAAACAGACGGCTATCGAAACGGAAGGTGTTTCACGGCCGGAACGAAAAAGTCTGCTCCGCGCCGCTCCGGATAACGTCAAAGCGCCAGAGGCGGAGGATGATTCGCGCAAGCAGCGTGGCCAGGAGGCTGGCGACGAGCGGCAGGTGGGCAAGAATACGCGTTCCAAAAGGAATCCTGGGCTGCGCATCCTGTTTTGGCTGCTGCGGAAAAGCATCGTACCCGCGCTTTGTATCATCGCGATACTCGGCGGGATGTATATCGGCTATTCCATGCTCGGGAAGAGGCCTGGAGAAGACATATTTGTATGGGACACCTGGAAGCATATGTATGATCTAATATTTGCTGATTCGTAGACGCTTGGTCCCATTTATTTCCTTCTGCTCGCCTGGAGCAGAGGGTTATTTGCATGTCTGAGAATGGTTCCCAGGTGACTGAGTAAAAAGCCGATCGCGGAGCATTCCGCGATCGGCTTTTTGAATTGTGGCAAATATGATTAATTGACGGTAACGAGAATTTTGGCCTTCTTGCCTGCAAAGCTGACGGTTATGGTGGCTTTCCCTTTGCCGGTCGCTTTGATGATGCCGTCCTTGGCCGTGGCAACCGTCACTTTGGAGGAAGCCCATTGTGCGGCTTTGGAAACGTCGGCTTCAGTCTGATCGGCGTAGGTTGCTGTCGAGATCACCTGTACTTGCTTTCCTGGAGTGAGCGTCAGGCTGACCTCGCTCGTTTCAAAATATTTTAAAGTGTCCACATCAATCGGCACTTTGACCGTTTTACCCGCATAGGTAGCGGAGATTGATGCTTTACCGTAGCCGACTGCCATGATCTTACCGCTTTTGGCGGTGGCCACCAAATAATTGGAGGTCTTCCATTCTGCAAGTGCGGTGACATCCTTGATTTTACCGTTGTTATAAGTCACTGTAACGGCAATCTGCTCGAACTTGCCGGATTTGAGCGAAACGTTGAATACCGATGCTTCGATTCTGGTGATCTGGTCGACTTCAACCGCGATAGCAGCGCTCTGCCCCCCGTAGGTGGCTGTAATGGTCGCTGTTCCCTTGGCTATGGCTTTGACGAGCCCTTTCTTCACATCAGCAATCGTCGCTCTGCTGGAGCTCCATTTAGCGTCTGCAGTAACGTCTGTGACTTTTCCGGAAGGGTCGGTTGCTTCCAAAGTAATTTGCTCCGTATCGTTAAGAGCCAATGAGACCAATGTAACATTGGCTTCAAGCTCTTTGGCCAAGCCAACCTTGACGGTTATTTTGGCAGTCACGCCATTATAATCGGCTGTGATTGTAGCCGTGCCTTCAGCAAGTCCGGTAATTTTGCCGGCCTCGACTTCGGCAATAGCTTCGTCCGATGTTGTCCATTTTGCTTTGGATGTTATGATTGCGGTCGAATCGTCGGAGTATACGGCCGTTAGAGTGGCTTGGTATTCACCGTTAACCTCCACATTCACTTCCTTGGAGCTGGTTGTCAATTTGCTTGGTACATCAACATAAACGGTTACCTTGATCGTTTTTCCGCCGTAGGAGCCGCTAATCTGGGCGGTACCTGACTTATAGGCCGTTATCAAGCCTTTGGATGCATAGGCTACATCCTCATTATCCGAGCTCCAATCGGCTTTTTCAGTTATATCTTCGGGCTTTCCATCGGCATAGGTCGCAATCAGTGCGAGATTGCCGGTATCACCCGCGCTCATCACGACTTTAACCGGGCTGACATCCAGATGATTGACGACTTCAACATCGACGTCGATGTCAACCGACTTGCCGTTGTACTTGGCCGTTATGACAGCTGAGCCCGACTTGTAACCAGTGACCAGTCCATTGCTGACATATGCGACCGTTTCGTCGCTGGAGGTCCACTCCGCGTCATTCGTGATATCCGAGTTGCGGCCATCGGCGTATTGGGCGGTTACCTTTAATTGCTGTGGTGTGCCTTTAATATGAAGGAAGATGCTGTCCTGGTCCACATTCAATGCGATCGTCTTGTCGACATCGACAGTGATGCTTGTCGTTTTTGTGCCATATGAGGCTGTAATAACAGCTGTTCCCGCTGCATAGCCGGTAATGACGCCTTTAAGCGCATCAGCAACCTGATCGTCGCTGGAAGACCATTTGGCATCGGCTGTCACATCTTTTGTAGTGCCGTCCGGGTATGTCGCTGTAAGAACCACGGTTTCTGATCCTTTAAGCAGCAAGGACAATTTGGATTTGTTTACGGCAATGCGATTGACCAGCTCTACATTGACATCTATGGTCACCGTTTTTTTGCCGAGTGTGGCGGTTATGGTTGCGGAGCCAGAGCTGATTCCGGTCACGCTGCCGTTCAAAACGGTCGCAACCTTCTCGTTGCTGGAGGACCAATCCGCGATGCTTGCCACATCCTGAGTCGAGTTGTCGCTATACGTGGCGGTCAACTTGATCGCGCCCGATTCATTTTTGCGGAGATTAAGAATTTGCGTATCTTTCGTCAAGGCTTTAACCTTCTTGGTTACGGCAACTTGAACGGATTGCACCAAGTCTCCATAAGCAGCAACTATGGTTACGGAACCTTCGGATTTGGCGGTAATGGTTCCATTATATACAGTGGCTACCGATGCCTTCTCGCTGCTCCAGTCCGCAAGGGCCGTCAGGTTCTTGGTCGTTCCGTCGGAATATACGCCAGTGGCTGTCAAGGTGGAGCTGTCGCCGACTTCCAGTGAAAGCTCATTGGCGGACAGCAATAATTTGGACAAGGTGACTTCCGCTGCCGCACCGGCGACAGATGCGAGACTGGTCATGCAGAGAACGAAGACCAGTGCGGTAACAGATAGTTTACGGATGGTTTTTTTCAAAATGCTTTAATCCTCCTGACTCAATTAGCTTGCTTTCTGGACAGATTTCAAGTAAACAACACTTAGGTGTAATATCATTTTCGGTCAGTATGGAAGGAAAGTTTAGACCAGGACAGTATCTTTTTTGTAAACGGGCGCTACGTTTTCATTTGGATTGACTTTGGCGGGGCGGATTGAAAATAGGATGGAAAGCATAAAAACCGTGGGGAAACGAGGGCAGCGGCATAGCCAAGTAGTTTTATTTTTCCTGGGCTAGAGGTATAATGGTTGAGGAACTTTGAAGCGTCATCCAGTAAAAATAAGGAGGCGTGAGCGTTTGAATCTGCCGAATATGTTGACAATGCTGCGGTTTATATTAATTCCGGTTTACGTCTTCATTTTTGCAGCAGGACATATGATTACGGCATTTTTCATCATGGTGGCCGCCGGTTTAACCGATATTCTGGATGGATATTTAGCGCGCAGGAATAATCAAGTGACGAATCTGGGTTCCATGCTGGATCCATTGGCAGATAAAACGATGATGATCACCGTCATTTTGTCGCTGCTTTTCACCGGACTTATTTCCTGGAGCGCGGGTGCGGCTATCTTCATTAGAGATTTGGGGATGATCATAGGTTCTGCTTTCTTTCATTTTCGGGGGAAAAAAACGGTACCGGCCAACTGGATGGGCAAGTTGACAACGGTGCTTTATTACGTGGCGATCATGTTTATTTTCTTTGAGCTTTCATATGCCACTGCTTATCTGTGGGCTGTTATTATTTTTTCGTTTATCACATCATTTATTTACATTTTCCTCTTTGTCGCTCTCAACAGGGATGAGAAGCTTGGCAAAGTCGAATAAATCGGCTTCAGTGCTCTTCCCGGAAACGTGGCGCTGGACATTCCTTCTGTTGCCCCCATCCTTTTGAGGAGGCGCGTCGTCTTACAAGAGAGAAATAAGTAAGCGCCGTCCTTTGGAAGGCAGGCTTTTCCCCTTGAAATATAAGCAAAGTATGATGGGAGTTATACTTTGCTTATACATTAAAAAAGGAGCTTGGCCATATGACGCTTCGGTCATTAGGCCAAACCCCTTATCTCAACCTCCACGACTGCAGTTTCATGAAGGATGACATTATTGTGGCACAATTCGAACGATTTTAAACGTGAAACACGAAAGGAGTTTTTTCAGCTGCTTGATATTAGACAAATTCAGGAGATTATTCCGCACCGTCCGCCATTTCTGCTGATTGACCGCATTCTTGAAGTGGAGCCGGGAAAACGGGCTGTAGGCATCAAAAATGTAACGATGAATGAGCCGTTCTTCACCGGTCACTTTCCTCAATATCCGGTTATGCCGGGCGTACTGATCGTTGAAGCGCTCGCCCAGGTGGGGACAGTTGCCATTCTGATGGTGGAAGCCAATAAGGGGAAACTCGGGTTTTTCGCAGGCATTGATAATTTCCGTTTCCGGGGACAGGTTACGCCAGGGGATACCTTGACGCTTGAGGTTGAGATCACCCGGTTTAAAGGCATCATCGGCAAAGGACAGGCTACCGCCAAGGTCGATGGGAAAATTGTCGCAGAAGGCGAAATTATGTTTGCCCTTAAGGACCCCAACGAATAAGGAGTCAAACGGTCCATGGATTTGTCCATTCCAACTATATAATATAGAAGAGACTTTATTTTTGTGGAGAGAAGGGAATGATAGGAATGGTACAAACGGCAAAGGAACGCTACGAGGCATGGTTGAACGATCCGGCCATCGATTCGGCGACAAAGGAAGAGCTTGCAGGCATTGCGGGCAACGACAAAGAAATCGAAGACCGCTTCTATCGTGATCTTGAATTTGGAACCGGCGGTTTGCGCGGTGTTATGGGAGCGGGCACGAATCGCCTGAATGCCTATACAGTTGGAAAAGCAACACAGGGGCTGGCAGCATGGACGCTTGCCAAGAGCAGCGCTCCCTCTGTCGTTATCGCCCACGACTCACGCAACTTCTCGCCGGAATTCGCCTTGGAAGCCGCGCTTGTGCTCGCCGGAAACGGTGTGAAGGCCTATTTGTTTAAAGGTTTGCGTCCAACTCCGCAGCTGTCTTTTGCCGTGAGGGCACTTGGTGCAACAAGCGGTATTGTCGTAACGGCGAGTCATAACCCGCCGGAGTATAATGGTTATAAAGCCTACGGTTCTGATGGCTGCCAGCTGGTTCCCGAGGATGCCGAGCAAGTAATCGCCGCAATCCAGCAGGTGAGCGGTTTTGATAAAGTCCTTCGCATCAGCCAGCAGGAAGCAGAGGCAAGCGGGCTGCTCATTTGGCTGGGGGATCAAGAGGATCAGGATTATATTGATACGGTCGTTTCGCATAGTCTGAACAGTGATCTGCTTAAAAGCGGGGCGGGAGCAGAAATTTCGGTTGTCTATACGCCGCTTCACGGCGCAGGCAATATGCCGGTTCGCCATGTGCTCGCGCAAGCAGGCTTCACCAATGTTCATGTGGTTGCACAGCAGGAGCAACCGGACGGTTATTTCAGCACAGTGAAATCGCCAAACCCGGAGGAGCGTGAAGCATTCACGCTGGCCATTGAGCTGGCCCATCAGGTTGGAGCGGATATTATAGTAGGAACAGATCCGGATTGCGACCGCATGGGAGCGGTTGTCCGCAACAATGAGGGCGAGTACGTGGTATTATCCGGCAATCAGTCTGGTGCCATCATGGTTCATTATCTGCTGAGCACCCTAAAGGAGCGCGGGCAGCTGCCTGACAACGGCGTTGTCGTGAAGACGATTGTAACGAGCGAAATGGGCGCTGATATCGCCCGTCATTATGGAGCCGGCGTTGTTAATACGCTCACGGGCTTCAAATATATCGGCGAGAAAATGACCCAATACGAGAAAACCGGGGAGCATTCTTTCCTGTTCGGATATGAAGAAAGCTACGGGTATCTTGCAGGTACATATGCGCGTGATAAGGATGCAGTCATCGCATCCTTGTATATTTGCGAAGCGGCTGCCTTCTATAAAAGCAAAGGCAAAACGCTGTACGATGTTCTGCTGGAATTATATGCACAATTCGGTACTTACCTGGAGCACTTGGAATCACGTACTCTGAAGGGGATCGACGGTGTCCAGCAGATTACCTCTATTATGGAAAACTGGCGTAATCATCCACCTGTGGAAATCGCCGGAACGGCGGTCGGCAAAGTGCTGGATTATTCCCTTGGAATTGACGGGCTGCCCCGGGAAAATGTATTGAAATACATGCTGCAGGATGGTTCATGGTTCTGCCTGCGCCCTTCCGGAACAGAACCGAAAATCAAAGTATATTTTGCCGTGCGGTCAAATAACCAGAACGAAGCAACGGATGCCCTCAAACGTTTGACGCAAGCGGTCATGGCTAGAGTGGACAACAAGGCATAGGGAGTGGAAGGCGTGCAACGAAGGTGGCAGCAATGGAATCGCAAGGCGCATACGGTTTTGTGGGCGCTTGTTGTAATTGGCATTATCGCGGCTTTGCCGCTCGGCGTAACCCGCTGGCAGATGGAGAAAACCTCCAAGCAGGTTGAATATATATTCGACTATCGCGACTTGGTGCAAATCGCTTCCTATAAAGCGCGTCCGCAGTCGTTTATCCAGGAGCAGCTCGGTCATATGAAAGATGCAGGCTTTACGACGATGGCTTTGTATGAAAGCTCCCTCCAGGAACTGCGCTGGGCTGGACGCCTTTCCCTGTATAATTCGGATCAAGCAGGAGAATTGGAAGGCAAGCCACCGGAAAGCGATGAGAACTTCACCTATGTTCTGTTTAATGGGCCGCAGGAGGTTCAGGCATACCGGGATCTCATCACAAGTACATTCAAAAGCTGGGATATCCAAGCTTCTCCATGGTCCTTCGGAGGACACGAAGGGCTTGTGATTGAAACGCCGATGGAGGATGCGGTGTTAAAGCAAATGAATCCCGATCCGCTTGCTGTGCAGACGCTGCATGATGCCGGATTTCAAATTCTGCCGCGTTTGTCCGACCGGACGCCTTTTGACGCAGCGGCGGTTGAAAAACTGTTTGCAGGTTATAAAGAGCTTGGTGTGACGCGTGTATTGTTTGACGGAGATGCTGTCAAAGGTTACGAGGACAATGCCGAGAAGAGCAGCTTATATACATTTGCCGAAATTCTGAACAAGTATGGCATCGGCATTACGGCGATTGAGAACTCCAAGCAGCAAAAAGGGATGAGCACGCTCGCCTATCTGACGCATTATAATGTAACCCGTTTATACTCACTTTCGGAAGGTGATGCTTATTCAATGGAGTCGGAGGCCATTGCCGACCGCTTCCATCTGGCGGCGAAGGATCGCAGCATCCGCATGTTCTATATTAATGGATCGCCGATAAGCAGTGCGAATAAGTCCGCCATTACGGACCCGCTGGACAACCTGTACACAGCTTTGGCAGGCAATGACGAGGAAAAAGGGGCAATCAAGAAGCTTGGTGAGCTTGGTTTCCAACCGGGCAGAGCAGTGGCATTCGACTATGAAGCGCCATCCTGGCACAAACCGCTTAAAGCCGTTGTCGTCCTTGGTGCAATCGCCTTTATTACGCTCCTGATCAGCGCGTTCATTCCGGGTGTTGCTATACCGGTATTCGTATTGGGCTTGATCGGCAGTGCAGGATTATATGTTCTTTCCAAATCAGCCCTGGAGCAGGGATTGGCATTAGGAGCTGCTATCAGCGCTCCGACGCTCGCTATTATATGGGCTATCAGGCGTGTGCAGGCACATACGGTGGGCAACAGGAGGCCTGTAGGCGGAGCTTCGGAGTCCGTCGTGCAAGCGAAGGCACAGTGGTTTTTTCCTGGAATCAGAGCCGGCCGCCGTCTTGCCATGGCGATTGCTTTGTTCGCCGCAACGGCCGTCATTTCTCTGGCAGGCATTCCATTTGTTACCGGTTTATTGAATAATATCACGTATTCGCTCGTTCTGGAGCAGTTCCGCGGAGTAAGCATGCTTCATCTGGCGCCAATCGGGTTATCCGCCTTGTATGTATTTCTTTATACAGGCGAATCTGTAATAGGCAATTTACGCCGGCTGCTAACGATGAAAATTACGGTTCTTGGTGTTGTCGTGGCTGTCATTGTTGGCGCAGCCGGAATGTATTATTTATCCCGGACTGGAAATGAAGGACAAACGACATCCATCGAAGTGCTGCTGCGCAATACGTTGGAGTCGACCTTCGGCGTGCGGCCGCGCAACAAAGAGTTTCTGTTTGCGCATCCCTTATTTTTCCTGGGCCTGTTCCTGGCGCTTCGTTATCGCGCGGCATGGGTATTGTTTATTGTAGGAGCGGTTGGGCAGCTGTCTATGGTCGATACTTTCGCCCATATTCATACGCCGCTGCATATTTCCATTATCCGCGTGCTGCTTGGTCTGGTGTTGGGCGCTATTATCGGATTTGTCATGATTGCGGTCTGGCAGGTTCTGGAGGGGGTCTGGAAACGATGGGTACCCCGCTCCGCGCAGGAGAAAATGAAGTTCAAACCCGGCGCATAGTTGTTTCCGGCTACTACGGCTTCCGCAACAGCGGCGATGAAGCGGTATTGAAATCGATTCTGTTCGCCCTTGAAGAAGAAGGCGCCAAGGCGGGCCTTAGGATTGTACCGGTCGTTCTGTCGGTCGATCCGGCGTGGACCACGGAGATGTACGGTGTAGAAGCCGTACATCGCATGCGCCCCGGAGCGGTTCTGGGCGCGCTCCGCGGCAGCGATGGGCTGATCAGCGGCGGCGGCAGCCTGCTGCAGGATGCGACAGGCGCGAAGACAATCCCTTATTACACCGGCGTTATGCGCCTGGCACAGCTGCTTCGCAAGCCGGTCTTTGTTTATTCCCAGGGCATCGGACCGGTGAACCGCCGGTGGATGGACCGGTTGATCCGCGGCGTGATGCGCCGCAGCGCATACGTGAGCGTCAGGGACGCCGAATCCGCCGCTTTGCTTGGGCGGATGGGCGTGGCTGCGGACCGGATCGAGGTTGTACCCGATCCGGTTATGGGCTTGCCGCTTCCCGGCGCGGCGCATTCGCGCGCCGGGGCGGCAGCCGGCCCTGGGACCGCTGGCGGAGCCGCGGGCCCGGGCCCTGCGCCTGCAGCGGCGGCGGAGCCTTTGCCGCGGGTGGGGGTGGGCGGGCGCCCATGGCGCACGGACGGCGCCGACCTTGCGCGCGTGGCCGCCGCGCTGGGCGCGCTGGCCCGCAGCCGGCCGGTGCGGCTGCGGTTCCTGCCTTTTCACACGCCATCTGATGCAGAGGCATCAGAGCGGGTGATCGAGCAGCTTGGCGACCTTGCCGGCAGCGGAAGTTCCGCTGAGATCGCCGGCTCATTGGATGATCCCCAGCAGATGCTGCTGGAGGTAAGTCAGTGCGACGCATTGCTTGGCATGCGCTTGCATGCGCTTATCTACGCGGCCAACCAATCGGTGCCTATGCTGGGATTGTCCTATGATCCCAAGATTGATCAATTTCTGAACCGCATAGACCTTCAGCCGATTGGAACAACGGAGCAGCTGGATACGGAGAAATTCGTTGCCGGAATGCTCAATCTGCTGGATGATCCCGAAGATTGGCATGCCAAGCACGGCAGGGCGATCGAGCTCTTGAAACAGGAAGCGCGCAGACCCGCGAAACAAATTATTGAGCTTTTGCGTTTAATCTAATAGAGGTGACAACCATAAATGAGTCAGTCTGCCTTGGCAAGTGTGCCGACGGTTTCGATATACGGCATCCGTTTTTCCAAGCTGAATATGCAGGATACTGTAAATTTGCTAACTGAATGTATTGAACAGCGCCAACCGACGCAAGTTATAACAGGGAACCCCATTATGGTAATGACGGCATTGGAACAAAATCATTTCCACGACGTAATGGCAGGCGCCGACCTGGTGGTCCCTGACGGCACGGGTGTTGTATGGGCAGCCTCTCATATTGGCCAACCGGTTGCCGAGCGGGTGCCGGGCTTTGATTTGATGCATCATCTATTTGAAGAAGGACATGTTCGCGGATGGCGTGTGTTTTTGCTGGGGACTTCTCAAGAAACCATTGAGAAGACCGCCGATATTCTTCAGCAGCAATATCCGGGGCTAACGATAGCGGGTTATCGCAACGGGTTTTTCGGGCCGGATGAAGACGAAGCAGTCATTAGGCAAATCCGGGAGTGCGCGCCCGATATGCTGTTTGTCGCACGGGCGGTAGATAATCAGGAGCCATGGATAGCCAAACACAAACGAGCCCTCCATGTACCGGTTATGATGGGCGTTGGAGGAAGCTTTGACGTTATTGCCGGCGTATTGAAAAGAGCCCCCAAGCTTTTTCAAAAGCTGCGTTTGGAATGGCTCTACCGGCTTTTGCAGCAGCCCTCAAGATACCGGAGGATGTTCGCTCTGCCGAAATTCGTCGTGAAAGTGATGCGAGATAAAGGAAACATTGGAAAACACCGCAAAGCTGCCTAGAAATCGCTAGTAAACCGCTATAATCGCTTGAAAACGGGAGTAGCGATTCTTTTTCATTCGGAGTATAATTCATTCCGGCGGTATTGGAAGAAACGGCTGGCGTCATGCACGACCGACTTGATAATGAAAGCTTTTGTCCCGGTACGGTACTGCTGCGAGTGACGACGATAATTGTTTCTTCGCCCCAAATGTAAGCGTGACTGAAGCCTGTATCATGCTTATGTTTTACGAAAGGGAGATGGAGATGGCTGAAGGCATTCTTTATGGAATCGGATTTGCAGTTTCACTTTGTATAGCGCTCGTGTTAACCCCGTTTGTTATTAAATTGGCTTTCAAGATCGGGGCTATAGACAAGCCTAATCATCGCAAAGTTCATACGCGTATAATGCCTCGTCTAGGCGGACTAGGTATATTTGGAGCCTTTGTAATTGCCTATTTCGTCATCAAACCATTCATTCCTGAAGGTATGCTTCGCCATTATGATTTGAATATTATCAACGCCCTTCTCGCAGGAGGCTCCATTATTGTCGTAATTGGCATGCTTGACGACCGGTTCGAGCTCTCCGCTAAAATAAAGCTTCTCGGTCAAATCGCGGCAGCGTGTGTGGTCGTATTTGGCTTTGGCGTCAAGATCGACCTGCTCAATATTCCATTCGGTGAATCGATGCAGCCTATTGCCGCATGGATCAGTATTCCCTTAACGATTCTGTGGATCGTTGGCGTCACGAATGCCATTAATCTTATCGACGGGTTGGATGGGCTGGCTGCCGGCGTATCAGGTATTGCGATCGGCACAATTCTGATTATGGCTGCTATCATGGGCTTTGCACCGGTCATTCTGTTATGTGCGCTGTTGCTGGGCGGTGTAGTTGGCTTCCTCGTCTATAATTTTCATCCCGCCAAAATTTTCATGGGCGATACGGGGTCTTTATTCCTCGGATTCGCTTTAGCCACCTTATCCATGCTGGGCTTTAAACAAGTGACAGTCGTTTCCTTTGTCACGCCGCTTCTCATTATTGGCGTGCCGCTCTCGGACACCTTCTTTGCCATTGTGCGCCGCTGGGTCAACAAGAAGCCGATTTTCGCACCGGACAAAGGCCATTTGCATCATTGTCTGCGCGAGCTTGGATTCAGCCACCGCCGGACAGTGCTGATCATCTATGCTATTGCCTCCTTCTTCGGCCTATGCGCGATTATTCAGTCAACGATCGTACAGTCCGTCGCGGCCAACTGGATCACCTTCGTAGTCATTCTGATCCTGGTTTTCGTCTTGCAGATAGGCGCTGAGCTGATAGGAATCGTCGACAAATCCAGGCGACCGCTCATCAATTTCATCCAACGCCTGTTCATGCGCACGGAGCAATCGCGAACGAAATAATGCCAATTGTAATTGGCTTCCAATAATTAGGGTTGGATAAATATAACTCCTCTTCCATCGCGAAGAGGAGTTTTTTGTTTTGTAAAGGAGCTTTTTTATCCGAAATGTCTAAACTTTTTCCAGTTTCGCACCGATAACAACATTACAACTAATTGAAATTTGGGTGCAAAAGAGTGGAGGAGGCTTACTGTGATTAAGAAATTAGGCATGTGGGTTATGTTGCTGTCCTTAGTCATTTCACTGCTGCCTATAAGCAGCGTTAAGACGGCAGAAGCAGCGACAGGGAATTTCACATTCCCGTCAGAGAGCGACCAGATCGGTTCACCGCGTATTACGACAGACGAGCGTATCACATTGCAAGGAACGATTAACAACGTAGATCCGTCGTCTATTTCTTATAACGTTTATCAAATTGTCAATCCTTCGACCGAAGAAGTTGGCAGCGAGCGCGAAAACTTAACAAGTAATGTTTCCCTTAATGGGTTCAGTATCCAGATATTCAACGTACAACTCTTTCCTGGTCTGAACAAGATTACGTTTAAAGGTACGCAGGGCGGTGGGGAAGTAACAAACTCCATTTTTGTTGAATACCGCAATGGCCCAATGCTGTATGACTTAACTGCGAGTCTGGATGGTAATCAGTATCCGATTATCGAGAACGGGACGACTGTCGTGCAGTCCAATGCTTCAAAAGGTCTCAACACGGCTGATATCAGCATCACGGGTAAAGCCCCAAATGCGCAGCAAGTAACGGTTGTTGTTAATGGCAGCAGCAAAACCTATTCGGTTAATAATACGAATGACAATACATTCGCCGCAGCACCTATCAATCTTAAAAAAGGAAAAAACCTGGTTACCTTCAAAATTGCGAATGGCACTCAGATTATCCAGACAACACGTGAAATCGCTTTTTATAATGGCAACGTAACCTTCTACGATGTGAATATCAATGAAACGTCAGATCCCGCCTCACCAACGGGCACGATTGATACGGGAGAAATGGAATATAGTCCGAATCTGGTAATCGACGATGGTAATGAGCTGATGATTACCGGTAAAGTTATAGTCCCGAACAGCCGATACGAAGTTACAAGTGGAACCCCTCCCACAACAGTTATGCTGCCGCACCCGAATCCGATTGCTTCACTAGGGGGGGATCCAAATGCTCTCAGCTCACTGAAAGCAGGAATCAAGTTGACAACTGCAGGAACCTATACGGATATCACAGGTGATATATCTTCTGTGTCAGTGGTAGGCACACCGCTGGAAACAGACAGCTTCTTTATTTATGAATATCAAATTGATCTTGGTCCTGCGTCAGTGATGTCTTTTGATCAATTATACAATGTCAAACTGACTGCGGATAATGAATACAATCGGCATGTGGGTTCAACAGACATCCAGCAGGGGACAGATGCTTTATATTTCTCACTCCGCAATGGAGACACACCATTTATCAGTCAAATCAATTATTTGCCGGGCTATAAGCCTACAGCCTTTGAAGGAATCGAAGGTGTTCCTTTGGAGGGTAAAAGTATTTACGGGCTTCCGATCGGGGTGGAAGTATTGATTGGGAATCCCGATGCTGTTGATAGTGATGATCTTAAAATCACGAAAATTCAGGATCTGTATGGCAACAAAAAAGACACATCATCGACCCCGACTGCAGATTCATTTGGTGTGGAGAAATCTAATACGATCGTTACCAAAATGGTTGACGGGCAATCGGTTTCATTCCGGCGCATTGTGCTGGAGTTTGCAAAAATGCCATTTGAGGGCACTCAGACGATCTTTATGAAAGTCGCTACAGGAGCAGAATCGACTGCCAAATTCACACTGTTATTCGGACCATTCGCAAGCTACAACAAAATTTATGATACAATGACGATTTATGATGATTCCACCAAAGTGCTGGGGGATCGTGTAGCTGAAATTATTGGTACAACAGCGAATGCTAATCCAGACAATTCGAAGCTGGGATTGTTTAGAGGTGAGCTACAGAATATTAATAATACAGATGAAATCCGATATGAAGCTGACACAACAACTGGACCACGTACGGTTTACTTCTACATTAATAATGTTCCATTTGCTCTGGAACCAGTTGATGGGGAACATGACACCCATTTTATACTGGCTTCCGATCCAACCGCTGCATTTAACGCAATGTTCAGTGGGGAAAATATAATCAAATTCGTATTTCAAGGCACAACAAGCTACTATGAAAAAACTGTAAAAGTAAACATCGTGCCAACCAACTTGCCGGTAATTCCGGCTCAAGCATCAGGTGTCTATCCTTTTACTTACGATGGTGCAGTGACAGATCCTAAACCGCTCGCAAATGATCCGAAGTTCCCTAAGCAGGGATCGATTTATACAACAACAGAGCCTTATATGAACATATTTGGAACTTTTGATTTTATTGATCTTGGTGAAACCTATGATCCAACAAACAATTCGGGATCAGTTAAAAGCAAGATGGATACTCTTCTAGTACCGAATAGTAATGGTCATAGACCTGCCGACGACTATATCCTGAATATCAGTGGAGCATCGCTTGCAAATGATATTCAATGGAAGCTCTCTGACCCTTTTATGGTTGTTAACGGGGATACGCCAGTAGGCATCTACCCAGCGAATGCGACCATTAATGGCGATCTGGTCGTGCAGTATAATCTGGCTAACCAGCAGTTCTCTTTTATTCTGAAGAGGCAGGAGCTTAATGCTGATGGCAGCTCGAGTGTTTATCTGTTTAATGTTTATAACAGTGGTACAACCGGTCCCAAAGCAACCTACCGCATGGAAGTTGATCCAACTACGCTTCCATACAAGGTTTTACGTCCATATCTGCCAGCCGAAGGTATCGTTAATAAAAACTTCGTTGATATAATCATCAATGCCAGAGGCGCTGATAAAGTTACAATTAATAAAATAGCAGCTGAGAAGTTCGAATATGATTACAATAACGATGGCGTTATCACGGACGAATTGGATTATCCGAATGCATTCAAATCAACGGTTACCGGGCTCAAAGCCGGTGTGAACAAAATTAGCTTCACCATCGAGAATGCAAGTGATAAAATCACCAGCTTTATAAATGTGACATACACACCAACGAATATACCTGGTGCTGAAGTTCTGGACGATATGAAAAGCTCCAACAAGGTTTTTGAAGGAGCTTTAACGCTTACTTTCCCTAAAGGTGCAGCTCTTATTCGACGTGATTTCAATGTGCCAAGCAATTTCAAGAACCAGGTTTTCTCCGGTCATAAACTGCTGTTTGCGATTGCCAATCCGGAAGATGGCGTCGTTGACCGTCGCGAGTATGACAATCCGCCAGCAGACTTTGATTTGATTATGCAGAACTTTGGGACAAGATTTAAAGTTTCCTTCCCAACCCGTTTCTCCAAATCAAGTCCTGTTTTCTGGGTAGATGCCGGATTGGCGGATGACTTGACAACACCTGGCTACGACCCCCTTACAATGGGTGTGGATCCGTATCAATATCCAGGAGCCAAGGGTCCAGGCGGTACTAAAATACCAACTTATGATGACAGGCCGGATGATCGTGAGCTTGTATCATCCAAGCGCGGAAGCCTGACATTGGCATTTGATCCAAGTATTCGCGATACTACAGGAACGATCATCACGGTGTTCCGTTATGATGTGAAGAACAAGTTCTGGGTGAATCTTGGCGGTGTTGTGGATACCAAGAAAAATACCATTACCGTTCCTTTTGATCAGTTTGGATATTATGTTGTTGCCAAAATGGTATACTCATTCTCTGACATTACCAATCATCCATACGCCAGAAATTATATGGAGGCTATCTTCTCCAAAGGTGTTATGAACGCAGCAAATTTTGATGACTTTGGAGCTGACATGTATACGGCGCGAGGTGAATTTACCCGTATGATGGTAAAAGCATTGGATATTCCGCTTAACTACGAGCTTAGCAAACCGCATTTCGATGATGTTGCGCCAATCATTAATCAGGATGCTTTATGGGATTATAGTTATATTGAAACAGCGGCTAGAGAAGGGTTAATCCGGGGAACGCAGCCTCGTACCTTCGAACCGAATGCTAATCTAAGCCGGGCAGATGCAGCTGTATTTATAGCTCGGGCTCTGGATCTCAAGCTTGAAACAGATCCAGCGAAGATCGATAAAGCTTTGCAGAAAACATTTAAGGATTATGGCGATATTAGTTACTATGCCAAAGCGTCAGTGCTCGCTGTGGCGAACAAAGGATATATTCAGGGTTCACCGGTCGATGCAAGCGACTTGAAAAAGGGATATGTATTTGAACCGCAATCTAATTTGCTTCGCTCAGATGCATCCGTTATTGTCGGAAAGCTGCTTGCTGATACGAAACGTTTACCTAAATTAACTTAATTAAAGCGGAACAAGGCTGTCTGGATTGCCAGGCAGCCTTGTTCCGTAATTAATACCTGTTTAAGTGGAAACCTAACTTTTAGAATGGGAAATGTTTGATATCGACGGAAACTGGGTATTCAAGCTATACTTAGCAATGTGTGAAAGCAGGGAGACTTCTACATAATACGTCAACGTACGATAAGTCTAAGCAGATGCCTTATGAAATTATTTTTGAAAATTTTTTTCCGGTATCGCAACTTTTTAAAACCTGCTGCGTTTAATTACATGAACGAGACGCAAACACCGACAACAAGCGGTGGAGAATACTTTGGAACATATTCACAGATTCCTCTTTACGCTAGTATTGACCCATTGTATAATGTTATAGTGGCAGAGGGACTCTACCAAAATTTTCTTGCGTTCATCAGTTTACAAGTTTCTGCGACATGTTCCTACAAGGAACGCCTAATGCTTGCAGACATCATTTATATGAATTGTGCTCTACTCTGGAAAGGGGGTGAATCAACAGATGAGTGAAACGGGCAAACAATATTACAAACACAACTCTCAACAACCGAAGGATTTAAGAGGAGGAGAAAAAAAGGTTATGAAAAAAAGTTTAGCTGTAATTGTAGCCGGTGCTATGGCTTTCTCGATGTTCGCTTCCGCGGCATTTGCTGCTGACGAGCAGAAGGACCTGACAGCACTTGAGAAATTCAACGCTCTGAAAGAACTGGGTGTATTTGAAGGTTATCCAGGGGGCGGCGCTGGTCTTGAAAACGAAATGACTCGCGCAGAATTTGCAAAAGTACTTAGCAAAATCTCAAACCTTACAGAAAACGCAAGTGCAGCTAATGTATACAGCGATGTATCCGCTACTCACTGGGCTAAAGGCTTTATCGGCGCTGTAACGGCTGACGGTATCATGGAAGGTCTTGGCGGCGGTAAATTTGGTCCGTCCGGCAAAGTTACAATCGAGCAAGTTGCTAAAGTAGCAGACGAAGTTGCTGGCTTGGAGCAATCCGATGCAGCAGTATCCGGTGCAGTATCCGCTTGGGCTAAAGGCTATGTAGCTGCAGCAATCCAAGCAGGGCTGATCGCTGAACTTCCTTCGTACAAAACAAACGCAACGCGCGAAATGCTCGTTAACGTTACTTACGACCTGGTAGAGAGCGGTACTAACCTTGTAACTGTTAAATCGACGAAAGTTATCGATGACAAGAACATTGAAGTAACCTTCTCCGATGATCAAGTTGTTAAGAAAACTCTTGATACTGCTCTTGTAGCTGGTCAAGACACGAAAGTTTCCGTTGAGTACAACGGCAAAACTTACGAAGTTACAGTTAAGCTGGATGTTCTTCAAGCAACTGAAGCAAAACAAACAGGCGCTAAGAAAATCACAGTTAACTTTAACCAACCAGTTTCCGCAACTGACAAAACAGATCTTACTTATGAGCTGAAATACAGTTTCTCACCATACCCGGTAACAGCTGAGTATGCTGAAGACGGTAAATCAGTAGTTCTGACAGCTGCATACTTGCCAGCAGGCGATTATGTGCTGACAGTTAAAGGCAGCCCGGCGATCAACTTGAAAGTTGTAGCAGAAGCGGCAACTAAAGTCGATATCACTGCCCCTGCTTTGCAAAAAGCAGCTAATCAATCTCTTGGCGTGAAACTTTACAATCAGTTCAATGAAGAAATGACTACAGCTAGTCCAATCATAAGTGCTATTAAAAGTTCTGTTGTAAATAACACGACCCAAACGCTTGCAATTTCCGATGGCAAGGTTGACCTGAGTAATGCTACTCTGGGAGACAGCGTTATGGTTCAAGCTGTATATGCTCCTGCTGGTCTTTCAAGCACTAAAACCCTTAAAGTTATCAATGGTAGTGCAGCTACTTCAATCAAAATTGGTACGGTAGCACCTTTGAAAGATAAAACCAGAATTTCCACTAATGAAACTGGTTTGATTCTTCCATTGACTTTGATCGATCAAAACGGTCAAACGATCAAGCTCCCGTCAGGTTCAAAAACTGCTGCCGCAAATGAAGACAGTTTTGAATACGGTGGATTGTTCTTCTATTTCAGTGACAAGCAGATTGCTGACGGAATAAACGTTGATTCTGATGGTGTTGTAACATTTAACACTAAAGGAAAAGCAGGTACTCTGTTTATTTCCATCACTAATGCAGCAACTGGTGCTAATGCAAACACTTCTGTTGTCGTATCAGGAGCAGCTGCAGTGAAAGAATTCCAACTGAATCACCCTGGTAAAGTAATTGTTAAGGGCGAAGACATTGTGTTCCCATTTGCAGCTGTTGATTCCTTTGGAGCTCAAATCGCTGGTAAGGATCTTAACCTGAGCAATGTACAATTCATGGCAGGGTTGCAATTAACTCAAGGGTACCCGAAAGTAAATGCTAAGGGCGAGTTGGTATTCAACTTTGCACAAACTGGTACATCTACTATCTACACATTTGTAAGTGGTCTGCAACAAACTAGCACTGTTCAGTTTGAAGTTAAAGACGTTGCTTACAAAACTGCAATTAATGGTATCAAAGATTTCACAACAACGCTTGAAGTCGGTGCTAATCCTGACTTCGACGCAGATAATATCACAATCGTTGACAACTATGGCCGTGTGTCGAACGTAACAGCTAATACTTATACTGTTAGCAGTTCAGCACCTAACATTGTTAAATACGAAAATGGTAAACTGCAAGCTGTTGCTCCTGGATCTGCTACTATTACTGTAGAAAATACAGCTCCAAATGCAGGTAAACCGGTTACGAAATACACGTTTAATGTTAACTCAGTTGCATCCGCTGATGTTAAAACTTTTGCAATTGATACCGTTGGTACTGTCTTCGGTAAATCATCTGCAGTTGATGCCGGTAACGCTTATAAAAAAGCAATTAAACTGGTTGGTAAAACAGCTAGTGGCACAACAGTTACTCTTGCTTCGAACAATCCAACATTTGTAACAAGCACAAACGAAGATATCTTGAAAGTAAGCTCTTCAGATAGTGCATCTGTATACGGTTTGAAAGCTGGTAAATCTACAGTAGCTGCATACTTCAATGGCGCTAAAGTTGCTGAACAAGAAGTAACGGTTTCTGAGGATGCTCCAGTCGTTAAAACAGTAGAACTGGGTGCTGACGAGTATACAACTACAAAAGGCGGTACAGTAAATGTTACTGTAACTGTTAAGGATCAATATGGTGTTGTAATTACAGCTCCATTCCAAATCCTTTCCAGCGATAAAGACATTGCAACTGCACCTGCTAATAGCACTGTTGTAACTGCTGGTAACAAATCAGGCAGCGCAACATTGACTTATGTTTCGTCTAACGGAACACAAGACACTGCTACTATCGTAGTTAACTAATACCATCTTTACTAAGAACAGGCGAGGAAAACCTCGCCTGTTTTTTTGCTTTTTATTTACGTTGATCCAAGCGCTTCACATTCATTTCATTTTGATTCTGTATAGTGAAACTATAAAACTTTATCGAAAGGACGAAACAAAGTAAAGCTGTCAAGCGTCTAATAGAATATACAGAAACAGGAGGAATGAACGTGAATTCAAAATGGATCAAATATGGTGTCGTGACATTAACGGCATCATCCTTACTCACACCTAATCTGATATTGCCAGCGGCTTCAGTATCAGCAGCAGCCCAATCGGCGATATCATCCAAAATTGTAAAACTGACCGGCTCCAGCTATTTGAATATTCGTGATGCTCATTTCTTAATGCAGGAAAAAGGAAAGGTGCTGGCTTTTTCCGTAGCGATTACGAATAATGGCTCCGCCCAATTGGATCTTATTGATTATTGGCTTCGAGTGAAGACAAAATCAGGCAAGTCCTTTAAATCGACTATTACGGAAGCGGATAAAACAAAAACAACGGTCGCTCCGAAGTCTACGCAATATTTGACGTACTACACCGTTGTAGATAACCAAACAAAGATTTCAGATCTAACTTTTGAAGTTGTCAAATGGGACTTCTCCGTAGCGAATTACGAGCGCAGACTGGGAATGATTCAATATCCAGCAAATACAACCGATCAGATTCCTGCTTATAAGGATACGGTTATGCTCTATAACAACAATAAAATCAGAAGCGCTATCAAACAGTCCTACATAACAAAGGATGCCAATAATGCTTACTTGACCATCAATTTCCTTCTGGAGAATGTCGGTCTTCAATCGGCGGATTTGTCTAAAATGAATTTCTTCATTCAAACTGATAGCATGTCCGTCTATAATGTGAGCTCCAACTTGGAAGGGGCCTCCATTCAGCCAAAAGAACGCAAAATCGTTACCCTGCATGCGACGTTACCGCTTGTTGTGGCTGATAAACCGCTCTCCTTTATTGCATCGCTGAATGATGATGTATCCAAGGTTCAGCTGCCTTCCGGCGTGTTCGCTCTGCCTGCGACCAAAGCCGCTGCTGTAACGCCCGCTGGAGCGACTCGAATGTTCTACATGGATGGAACACCAATCAATACGAAAACAGCTTCTGCTTTTCTCACACAAGGATCGGATAAGAACCAGGTATCGATTGATTATACATTGACGAATACGGGGACCGCATCGATTCCCAACCCCAATCTGGATTATTTTCTCGTAACCTCTTCAGGAACAAGCTATCCGTTAACATTTACCAAAGAGGAAAATGGTGTGCTTCTGCCGAAGATCGACAAGGTGGTTACATTGACCGGAGAAATCCCATCCACGATTAAGCCGGAATCATCGCAACTGCTCGTAAAAACAACGGCCACTGAGAAAGAAAAGTCGTATATTATCGGCAGCTACTATCTCAAATCGACATCACAGCAGGGATCGCTGCAAAGCTCATTTGCTTATAACGATTACACCGTTAAACTCGATTCTGTTGCACGTTCGCCGCTGGAAGACAATGATGTTCTGATGGCTAACCTGACGATCACAAACAACAGCGATGTAAGCAAGCAGGTTCCTTCTCTTAGCGGTTATTTTATGGTGAACGGTGTCAAAATAGGCACTGAACAAAAGGCTGTCGGGCTCGATGAATCGGTTACAATTGCTCCAGGCGCATCCTATGAGGAAGTCGTATATTCAGAAATTCCTTATACAACCGCAATCGATAAAATTACATTCGTAAGCACAGAACCGGTACAGGACAAAGAAGGCAAGCAGCTTTATCAATTCTCTGGCCAGACGCTTAGCGAAACTCCGGTACGCAATATTGACGTGCCTTATGATGTCACAAGTGTCGGAAAACGTGCTTCGGTCAAAGTTACCCGTTCGGCTGTATTTGCCGGTGAGCAGAAAAATAACTTCTATGTAGAACTGGAAGCTGTCAATAAAGAGACGCGAGCTGCGCTAATTGCTAACCTGGGTGGTTACATTCAGGATAAGAATGGCGTCATCGTACCTGTACAGTTTGCAGAGGTGAAGGAGAAGCTTTCACCAAATGGCAAAGCGCTGGTCTCAGCATGGGCTCAGGTTTCCAAAAATTTTGACACAACTTCCTATCAATTCATTATTGGACAGTCTCTCGTAGCTCCTAATGACACTGGATCTCCTCCGGATACAGGAGGCGGTACGGGAGGTGGCGCAGGTACAGGTGCTGGCACCGGAGGAACCGGAACAGGCTCGCCCACTCAAATCCCTGTTATTGTGAAGCCTGTCTCCTACACATTAAACGGAACGGATGCTCAAGGCACGAAGCAAGGTCTCACAGGCATTACGTTTGGCGGTTATACGCTTGATATTCACCACGTTAATGCTTACTTGAATGTAGCGGGTGAATACGATGTGCAGGGCTTGAAGATGATGTTTGACTATAATTTGTCCAAAGACAAGCAATATGATTACATTGCCGGCGATCATAAGCTGATGTTTGAATTTGTTAATAAAGACACGTTGAAAACGACCTATTCCAAACAATATGCATTAGGGACTGCTGGGACCGATGAAGAGCTTCTTAAAGAAGCGGCGGAGAGCACACCTCTTACCATCATTTTCGCGGATAAAGATATCCAGGCTAATGTTCAGAAATATGAAGACTATACCCTGAATGTGTATGATGTCTTCCAAAATACCAAGCTGCTGATTGCAACAAAAGATTTAAAATGGTTTACTCCTTCCGAATAACAGCAGCGAACCCCGTACGGGTCAAAAGGACCAGTGCGGGGTTTTTCTTCCTTTTGCGTGTGGAAGTAATACTTGAAATCTAGTAAACTGACATGAGTGATAACTAGCTTAGTCAAGCTTAGTTGCAGCACGGATGTTGATAAAATGAGAATAATTGAGATGATTTATTGTAAATGCAACTGGTACTGGGGACATTCATGTAGAAAGGAGATTAATGATATTGCGATACAAAGGATGGAAACTAACAGCGGCAGCCGTTGTAATTGGTGCCGGGTTATGGGCGGGCTTTCAGTGGCCGTCATTGGCAGAGGGAGATGTGACTGCGGTTACACCTGGCAGTGTGGATGATCCGGTAGTAACAAAAAGCTATGTGGATCAGAGAATCGCCGCATTAAGCGGCGGGAGTACAAATAGTGGCGGCACCGCTTCAGAGGATAAGCCAGTTCCGGAGGAACAGGCACTGGGAGAAGACAATAACACAACCAATATTGTTACGGTTCCTGTCGGAAAAACACTCATCGCCAAGGATGGCGCACAGATGGTTGTGCGGGCCGGTAAAGCGATCGCTTACAGTCCTGATTCGAATGGTATCGCTGATGTGACGGACGGAGCAGACATAAAGAGCGGCAGCCGTGTACTTAACAATCATCTTATTATGTTTCCGCGCGGCGGACGGGGCATACTGCCTGAGCCAGGTCAAAAATACAGCCTCACGGTCATGGTAATGGGCGGCTACGAAATCAAGGTGCTGGACAACCAAGGCAAGTAACATTTGCAAGTCCTGACAAATTGTTTAGCGCGTCAAAGCTTAAGGATGAAGGCACAATAAAGCCATATCCTTTTTTAAAACTTTGGAGGTGCTTAGACGATGGCAAAACGTTCTTCTAATAAAGTGTTGGTAAAGGAAAGCAGAGCTGCTCTTGAACAAATGAAATATGAAATAGCAGCTGAGCTGGGATTAACGACAGGCCTGCTTTCGGCGGATCGCTTGGGTCATACCGAGTTTGCAACCGAGTTAGGCGGTATCGGCCAGGCATCGTCTTCAGAAAGTGTGCCTTGGTCACAGCTGGCTACCAGGGACGCCGGATCGGTTGGAGGCTCGATGACCCGCCAGCTCATTCAGAAGGCAGAGCAAGCTCTGAACGGATTGTAAATAAACTTACAACCATTGACACAAAGCGACAGTTTCGGTATCATACTGTTCTAGAGACTTGTCATTCCAGACCTTTTCCACTTGGAAAAGGTTCATTTTTTGAACCAAAGGAAAGTGTGGATTTTCATTTGGCTTTTCTCTGAGTATTTAGAGAAAGATGGTCTTATGAAGTATGGTGCCGATAGCCATTTCTTCTTAAATCGGGACGTTCAACGTTAGATTTGACGTGACCTTGATTTCTTTATAATCTCGATTCGACTGCTGTTTTATTCAAAATATAATAAAGTAGTCATTTATACTTTTTCATATTTTGAAAGAAGAAATTGAACATTTCAGCCATGCGCGATTCTAAATCCGCGTCAGCGGTTTTTCGCATATCGATAACATTTCTTCGAATGGATACTTAACTTAATTATGTTACAGGAGGTTGATATTGAATGTCGCTTAAAGGCAGTCATTTGTTTACATCGGAATCCGTTACAGAAGGACATCCCGATAAAATTTGCGATCAAATCTCGGATGCGGTATTGGATGCTTTTCTGGAGGTAGATCCTTATGCCCGCGTAGCTTGTGAGGTTTCGGTTGCAACCGGTTTGGTACTTGTAATTGGTGAAATCAGCAGCAGGGCGGATTATGTTGATATTCCGGCTATCGTACGCCGTACGATCAAAGATATCGGATATACGCGTGCCAAATATGGTTTTGATGCCAGCACATGCGCTGTATTAACCTCGCTCAACGAGCAATCCGCAGACATTGCCCAAGGCGTCAACGCTGCGCTGGAGTCGCGCGACGGCAAGGATATGCTTTTGGAGAACGAAGATATCGGCGCAGGCGATCAAGGCTTGATGTTCGGTTTTGCAACTAACGAAACTCCGGAACTGATGCCGCTTCCGATCGCCTTGTCGCACCGGATAGCCCGTCAATTGTCCGAAGTGCGCAAGAATGGCAAACTGGACTACCTGCGTCCGGACGGCAAAACTCAGGTTACCATCGAATATGTGGATGGCAAGCCGAAACGGGTGGATACCATCGTTGTCTCGACACAGCATGCCGAGGAAATTTCGCTCGAGCAAATTCAATCCGATATCCGCGAGCATGTCATCAAGCCGGTTGTGCCGGTGGAGTGGCTGGATGAAGAAACCAAATATTTTATCAATCCGACAGGCCGTTTCGTTATTGGCGGTCCTCAAGGGGATGCCGGTCTGACAGGCCGCAAAATAATCGTGGATACGTATGGCGGTTACGCTCGTCACGGCGGCGGGGCATTCTCCGGTAAGGATCCGACAAAGGTTGACCGTTCCGCAGCTTACGCCGCTCGTTATGTAGCGAAGAATCTCGTTGCTGCAGGACTTGCGGACAAATGCGAGATTCAACTCGCCTATGCTATCGGCGTGGCCAATCCGGTATCCATCAATGTGGATACTTATGGAACAGGTAAAGTCAGCGAAGAAAAGCTGGTTGAAGTCATCAAGAAGAATTTTGATCTTCGTCCGGCAGGCATTATCAAAATGCTTGATCTTCGTCGTCCTATTTATGGTAAAACGGCTGCTTACGGTCATTTTGGCCGTACAGATATCGAGCTGCCGTGGGAGAATGTAGACAAAGCTGAGCAGCTTAAAGCTGATGGATTGGCTTAAATCTTTATCCTCCCGGACCAATCTGCAATCTTTAATAAATAATCGATCAAATACAAGCCGCTCCTTATTGCAGGGGGCGGTTTTTTACTGTCGACTTATTGGCATATCGATTTTTTGAAGGGCTGGATTCGAACAACATGATGATTGCCGCAGGCGAGGATAGTCTCTTTATTCTTGAAAATCATTAAAAGTCTTCATTTCAAGGTGTACTTGACCGAAAAAGATAATACGAGTGTCTTCTATTGGGGAGTGGTAAAGTTGGTCCGAAATCGTAGCTGGCTATTTTGTTTAACTGTAATAATATTCGTTGTACAAATCGGATTTGGAGCGGTTATGGCTGGTCCATCCGCAGCCTCAGCCGCATCCGGAGGGCCGGAAGTACTGAGTAAGTCTCCTTCAGCCGGAGCAACCAATGTACAGTTGAGCGAAAAATTGGTATTGATCTTTGATGAGAATGTGGCAAAAGGAACGGGATCGGCTGCCATATCGATTCGCAAACTTAGTGATAATACGCTTTTTGAATCGTATATCGTATCTTCGGACAGCCATGTGCAAATAGGGGCGTCCAGAAATGTCGTCACCATAACACCAAGCAAATCCTTCGAGGCAAATATGAGCTATTATGTGTATATTGACGCAGGAGCCTTCCGGAATGAAGGCAATAATGCCAATTTTGCAGGACTTACAAGCACAGCCGCCTGGAATTTCACAACAATTTCAACAGTAGATACATCGCCTCCGGTCCTAACGAATTTATCCCCTGGAAATGGCGCATCTGCAAGTATTGGTACAACGCTTGTATTATCCTTCAATAAGGCTGTTTATGCGGCCAGTGGCAATATTCAAATCAGCAATGTCAACCAATCCGGAGACAGTCAATCGATTGGTGTTGTTTCGGGCAGCGTTACAGGAAGCGCGTCCCCGAATATTACTGTACAGCTTGGCACTACGCTGCGGCCCAGCAGCACATATGAAGTGACCATTCCAGGGGGGGCTTTTCAAGACGCGTCAGGCAATAGTTTTGCGGGCGTCAGCTCGGGACAATGGCGATTTACAACGACGGCGCCGCCTCTCGGAGTCCCTTCTCTGCAGCCTGCTGACAACGCATTTTCTGTTGGAATTGCAAGTAATCTGATCATGAATTTTCCTGTCAACGTGGCCGCGAATACGGGAAATATCAGAATCAACAAAATCTCAGATAACAGCACGGTTCAAACGATCAGCGTCAATTCGTCACTGGTAAGCGTCAGCGGCGGCTCGGTGACAATTAATCCGCAGGAGGATCTCTTGGGCAGCTCCGGCTATTATGTGCTGATCGATTCCGGCGCCTTTAAGGACGCCGGTAATCCGGGACTTCTTTATGAAGGCATTTCGGATGCGTCAGTCTGGAACTTTACAACGGATGCCGGCAATGATACGACACCGCCAACGCTGGTTGGAGACCGGAAGCCGCTCAATACGCAGACAACGACCACGCTGGACATGGAAATGAACTTTAGTGAGCCGGTCTATCAGGGTTCGGGCAGCATCATCATCAAGAATGCAGCCAACAATGCAGTGTTTGCAACAATCCCGGTTACTTCAGATAAAGTCAGTGGTGGAGGAACGTCGAAGATCACGGTTAAGGATACGAGTCTTGTTTTTGTAAATAATACTTCTTATTATGTGCAAATAGGCGGACAGGCGCTTCGCGATTTGAAAGGCAATTATTTTACCGGAATAAGCGGAACAACCGATTGGCAATTTATCGTGACGCAGGATACGGAGAAGCCTTCGATCGTCACCCTTCTTCCTGCTAATAATGAATCCGCTGTAGCTTTGTCTGGCGTAAATCTCGAGCTGCTCTTCAGCGAGCCGATTCAACTCGGATCAGCTCCGTCGGTCAAGATAAAACGCAATTCGGGCAGCACCAACGAAAACACGGTAACCACGAAACTATCCGTTGATCCGCAAAACAATCGGAAGCTGATTATAGCGCCAGAGAGCGCAATGACCGCTAACACAAACTATTTTGTGGAGATTGCAAGCGATACGGTTACGGATTTGGCGGGAAATAAATTTGACGGGATCCTGAATCAGTATCAGTGGACATTCAAAACAGCCAGCTCCTCTACAGGCGCTCCCTCTGTATCAAAAGCGGAGGTGCTGGGTACAAATCAGATCGTGCTCACCTTCAATAATACACTTGATCCAAACTCAGTACCCGTTCCAGCCAACTTCTATGTTACCGTTAACGCGGCTTCCAGACCGGTGACGAATGTACAGGTCAGCGGCCAGACGGTCGTGCTGACCCTGCAGGGGACACTGGCCTCCGGCCAGCTGATCAAAGTATCGTATTCGGCAGGCGAGAGGCCGATTAAATCTACAGGCGGCACAGCTGCTGCGAATTTCTCAGGCCGGGATGTTTCCAATAATCCCGACACAACCGTGCCCAGACAGCTCAGCGGTACAATTAACGGCAACACGATTATTCTGACCTTCAGCGAGAACCTGGCTGCTGTTAATGCGGGCGCCTACAGCCAGTTCTCGGCAGCCATTGGAAGCTCTACACGTACGGTTACACAGGTATCAGGAAGCGGCAATATTGTATTTATCACGTTTAACGGCAGTCCGGCAGCGAGCACGGAGACTGTAACTTTGTCTTATTACGCTTCAACCTATGCGTTGAAGGATTTGGCGGGGAATGCTGTTCCTTCCTTTAGCAGCTTCTATATTCAGAACGGGCAGGATACCCTTCCTCCGGTTCTGCAGAGTACAGCTGCTGCGGGTAATCTCGTAACTCTGACCTACAATGAGACCATGAACCCGGCAATGAAGCCGCCGACAAGCGCTTTTAAAGTCCTGGTTAACGGGATAGCGCGCGCGGTAACGTCAATCAACATCTCAGGGCCTCAGGTCGTTCTCACCTTGGCTTCTGCGACGGAGACAACGGACAATGTGAATGTATCTTACTCCGGGGGCTCACCGGCATTAACCGATATGAGCGGAAATGCTGCTGCCATCTTCAATGGACAGCTTGCAAATGGAGGGAATGGGTCATCGGCTGCCTCCATATCTCTTAGTGGAGTATTAGCCAAAGCAAGCACGATCACGGTCACCTTTTCGACAACGCTGAATGCGTCCTATCTTCCTTCATCCACTCAATTTACGGTTAAAGTGAATAATACGACTCGTCCGGTATCTTCAATTGCAATAAACGGCGCCGCTGTTACACTTACGCTGTTCACGCCTGTGGCCATCGGCGATACGATAACGGTAAGCTATACAGCCACGGGAACGATACTGCGTTCCTCCTCCGGTGTGGAAGCAGTATCGTTTACAGATATCAATGCGGCGAACCAGACAACCTGGGCGGATAATACGTCAGGGGATTTCGAAGAAGCCCAGGGCGGCGGAATAGCCATCAAGACATCTGCCGCCGCCGTCACAACCGCTGTTTCTCCTGCCGGGCAATCAACCCATCTTTATACCATCACATCGGAGAAGATTACGAGAGCCTTCTCCACGATACGGACAGTCAGCGGAATGGCGCCAAGAGTCGTGTTCGTTGTTCCGGACAGCGAGAATGCCGCCATGGTTTCCGTGCCGCTGGGAGGATTGGAGGAAGCCAAAAAAGCTGCCTCCAACGCTTCTGTCGCAGTCGTATATAAAGGCGCAGCCTACGAGATTCCACTTAGTGCACTGGATTTAACAGAGCTGGGAAAATTGCTGAATGCAGCGGGTGCTGCAGGACAGCTTGTCATATCCATCGATACCAGTGCCACAAACATGGCTTCGCCCCTTACCACAGCGTTAAATGCGGGCAAGGCCCAGATGATGATAAGTCCGGTCAACTTCGATCTTACGGTTGCCAATGGAGCCCTGACGAAAAAGGTGGACGGCTTGAACGGTTATGTAACCCGGACCTTGAAATCAACCATGCCGTTGAACGGACACGAAGTGGCTGTTGTCTGGATGGATCCGGTAACGAATAAGCTGTCTTATGTACCTACCAGAGTAACCAGTGAAAATGGGCAATCTACAGTAACCTTCAAGAGCAGAAGCAACGGTGCTTTTACTGTAGTAAAAGGCTCGGTCGGTTTCTCAGACATCAACAAGCATTGGGCACAAAACGATATTCTGCTGATGGCGAATAAATATGTGGTTGAAGGGACATCTCTTACTACCTTTACTCCGGATAAATCAATCACCCGTGGAGAGTTTGCGGTTCTTATCGTCAAAGGTCTGGGTCTGTCCGGCGTTAAGCAGGGAGCCTCCAAGTTCAAGGATGTCAACACGTCCTCGATACTGGCGGCGTATATCGGCGCAGCGGCGAACGCCGGAATTATACTGGGCATGCCGGATGGCACCTTCATGCCAAACAGTCCGGTGACCCGGGAGCAGATGGCTTCGATGATGATCCGGGCATCCAATACGGCCGGCGTACAGGTGGTTCTTTCGCAGGATGTGTCGGCCGTGCTGAAGAAATTCAGCGATGCCAACAAAATCGGCACCTGGGCACAAAGCGATGTGGCCAAGGCCGTTCAGGCAAGCATCATCAACGGCATGTCATCCACAAGCTTTGGCGGCAAATCCAACGCGACACGGGCGCAAGCGACCGTTATGGTTAAGCGTCTGCTGGATTACGCCGAGTTCCTGGATCTTTGATCCAACCCTCTCTACCATAATAGAGATACTATGAAAACGCTGAGAAGCTATTCGAGAGCCAGAATCGGATAGCTTTTTCTTTTCGTTCTTCGTCCGCTGATAGGACTCTTCTATCAAGCGTAACTTTTTCCAACTAGTAATAGTCTATAGCTAATAGACTTTTATGATGGGAGAGTTGCAGGAGAAATGCGCAAACTTGATAGAATAAAAAAGAAAAATGTCGTGAACACACGGAATTTGACGAAAAAACAGGTACTTATCTTAACGTTGGGTGTATCTATACTCGCTCAGCCGCTCTCTATAGCAATTCCAACGGTTGCCTCTGCCGCCACCGATACAAAGTCCGCCAATGCCTCTCAGAGCACGCAGGAGCAGCTGGTGCGTGTCTACGAGGAGATGATCACCTCCGGTGCGAAGCGTGTGGATTACAAATGGGCAAATAAAACAGGCTCGGGCGCCGAGCAGTCCAATGTCCATGTCATAGAGGTGGATTTGACCAATCCCAATGTGAAACTGGATGTCATGAACGGCAAGACAGGTGCGATTACCGGCTATGCCTCGACCGGAAACATGGTCAAGAACAGCGGCGCTGTTGCAGGCGTGAACGCGGACTATTTCAACACGTCGGGAAAAGGGGTGCCCATGGGGGCTGAAGTCCTCGGAGGCACATTGGTAGCAAGCCCCTCCAAGCTAAAGGGGATGTACGCCTTCGCGGTGACTGCCGACCGGAAGCCGATGATTGACCTGTTTGACTTCAACGGAACGGTAACCGCGGCGGATGGTACGGTATTTCCGCTTGCCGGCATCAATAAAGCCTCTTATACGATCGAACCGGAGAATACATACAGCCATGCGAATGCGATGTATATCTACACAAGTGCCTGGACGGCTCCCCGCCCTGATGCCAAAGAGAGCTCCACAACACCGACGGAAGTTCTGGTAGTGGACAATGTTGTCACTCAAATTGCCGAGAATTCAATGATTCCGGGGACTCCACCGGCCAATGGCTATATTTTGCGGACGCACGGTAAAGCGGCAGATTTTGTGCGCGATCATCTGCAAGTAGGTCAGCCCGTTACTTCCATTTACGGCCTTGTCTCGCAAACAACGGGGAAAACATATGATCCGGGTTCTCTGCAAATGCTGGTTGGCGGACATACGATCCTGGTTGATGAAGGCAAAGCGTCAGCTTACTCCAGAAGCATCAGCGGGATCAGCGGCACAGGCGATCGTGCGCGAACTGCCGTTGGATACAGCAAGGATGGCACCAAGGTATATATCATCACCGTTGAAGACAGCGATAACAGTGAAGGTGTCACGATTGCCGAGCTTCAGAAGCTGATGGTTCAGCTTGGTGTGTGGCGGGGCGTGAATCTGGACGGCGGAGGATCGACCACGATGATCACACGGCCCCTCGGTGAATTCAGTGCAGGGCTCACATTCCCTACGGAATATGGCACCGTGCAGCGCCTGATTCCAAGCGGCTTGGGTGTATTTACGACAGCCCCGCAGGGACAGGTGAAAGGAATCAAAGCAAGCGGGAGCGGCGTCCTCTTTATCGGTCAGCAGGCTACCTATGAGATGAAAGCTTACGATACCTACTATAATCCGATCGATCCCGGAACGCTGACGCCGACCTGGAGGTCATCCAATACGCTGGGTACATTCTCGGGAAATACGTATACAGCTCAAAAAGCGGGAAAAACAATATTAACCGTCAAATCCGGCAGCGGCAGCGACGAGCTTCCAGTGGAAATTGTCGGCGGCGATCAGCTTGCCCAGATGAGCGTCGATGTGAGTTCGCCGGTCCTGGAGCAGGGCAAGACCGGCACGATTTCCGTAGAGGCAGTCCTTAAGGACGGTCGTAAATTGACGGTGCCCGCTTCCTCTATCAAGTGGGAGCTCCACGGCTTCAAAGGCACCATTAGTGACGGTACACTCACCATAAATTCGATTGATGAAGGCGCCAAGGCAGGTTATGTGATCGCCCGTTATGACGGCTTCTCCTCGGTAGCGGTTCTGGCTGCCGGAGCGGATAAGAAATTTGAGGATTTCGAGCAGACGACCTACCCAATCTCCTTCTCCAATACGAATGGTGTAGTGGGGTCTGCGACCCTGGTTGCCGGATTGTCCGAAAATGCGGCATCGAAGGCGCTGCAGCTCACTTATGATTTCACAGGGGGCAGCGGCACGAAAGCAGCCTACGCCGTCTTCAACACGACCGGCAAGGCATTGGAGGGCAAACCATCTGCCATTACCTTGGATGTCCTTGGCGACAACAGCCTGAACTGGCTTCGCGCTGAATTCATTGATAACACGGGCAAAGCGCATCTAGTGACACTTGCCAAACAGGTGGACTGGACAGGCTGGAAGCAGCTCAAAGTCAATCTTCCGGCTGACGAGATGGCGTACCCCGTGAAGCTTAAACGGATATATATGGCCTCACTCGAGGATGGCCAGGATGAACGGGCACTGGCGGGATCTGTAGCGCTCGATAATATAAGCTTCCAATATGCGGCACTGGTTGCGGAGCCCCCCCGCACCACAATCCAGCTGGTGGTCGGCTCCAAGTCGGCGAAGGTTGGAGGAGTGGCGATGAAGCTGGATGTGGCTCCTCTGGTAATTAAAGGCACCACGTATTTGCCGCTCCGCTTTGTTACCGAAGCGATGGGGGCACAGGTTGTGTGGGAGCCTGCGAATAAACGGGTGTCCGTCCTTCGCGGAGACAAGCTGATGGAAATGTGGATCGGACGCGAGGAATTCCTGCTAAACGGACTGCTTAAGGAATCTGAAGTAGCCCCAATTACCCGGTCAGGTCGGACCTTGGTCCCAATCCGCCTTGTGTCGGAACAACTAGGACTTACCGTAAATTGGGATGGCAAAATGGGCACGATTACCGTCGAATGATAGTGACGCGTTTGTGTAATTGTGTGCTATGATAGAAAGTAGATATTTTTTAAGAAAGTGGGCCGAGTCTAACGTGGATTATCGCATTAACGATATCGATCGCGTGATCAAAAACGCCGTTCTTGTGATGGAAGACAGTAAATACCAAATTTACGAAATTTGCGAATCCGCGCGCAAAGAGCTTTTTTCGCTCGGCCAGGAGCTTACCCAGGTCATTAAAGAAGCAGCTGAAATTATTGATAAAGTGGACAAGCTGGAGCTCGACTATCGTCGGGCTCGGATCCGGCTTACGGAAGTAAGCCGTGATTTTGTGAGGTTTAAAGAGCAGGACATTAAGATTGCCTATGAGAAGGCTACCCAATTACAGCTGGATCTTATGGTTTTTCGGGAGAAAGAAAGCTACTTGAAGGCGCGTCGCGATGATTTGCAAAAGCGGGTTCGCAATGTCGAGCGGTCTGTTGAACGGGCCGAATCGATCGGATCCCAGATCAATGTCGTCCTCGAGTATCTGTCCGGCGATCTGAATCAGGTGACCCGGATCCTGGAATCCGCCAAAAATCGCCAACAGATCGGGCTGAAGATTATTTTGGCCCAGGAAGAAGAGCGCAAACGGATCGCCCGGGAAATTCATGATGGTCCCGCACAATCACTCGCAAATATAGTTCTTAGGACGGAAATTGCGGAAAGAATGCTGGGAAAGCAGGAATTTCAATTAGTACAAGAAGAATTAATAGACTTGAAGGGACAGGTTCGCTCGGGAATTGAGGAGATCCGTAAAATCATCTTTAATCTGCGCCCTATGGCCTTGGATGACCTGGGACTTATCCCGACCCTTCGCAAGTATGTCCAGGATTTTGAGGAGAAGACCAAGATTCGGACGATATTCGACACAATCGGAAAGGAAATGCGATTGCCCTCCGCTATGGAAGCAGGCATGTACCGGCTTGTTCAGGAAGCCTATAGCAATGCTTTCAAGCATGCAAACCCTACTTTCGTCGCGCTTGAATTTACGTTTCAGGCACAGATGGTGAAGATTGTCGTTAAGGATAATGGCGTCGGTTTCCATGTCGATCTGATTGAATCCCGGACCAAGGACAACGCACATTTCGGTTTGATCGGAATGCGTGAAAGAGTGGAACTGTTGGAAGGGAGGATGGAGATCGAATCGGCAATCAACGAGGGAACAAGAATTACGATTCATATCCCTATCAACGCGGAGCAAAGAAAGGAGTAAACTGACGATGGATCAAAGAGCAACGACTGCCAAACGCAAGATTAAAGTATTAATTGCAGACGATCATCAACTATTCCGCGAGGGACTCAAGCGGATCCTTAATATGGAAGATGATTTGGAAGTCATTGGCGAATGCAACGATGGTATACAGGTGCTGGAGTTCTGCAACGAGAACAAGCCGGAAGTTGTGTTGATGGATATCAATATGCCCATTGAGAACGGTGTTGTCGCAACCGAGCGGCTGCGCGACATTTTTCCCGATGTGAAGGTTATTATTTTATCCATTCATGATGATGAGAGCTACGTGTTCGAGACCCTTCGCAAGGGAGCATCCGGTTATTTGCTTAAGGACATGGAGGCGGAGGCCTTAGCGAATGCGATTCGCTCTGTCGTGAGCGGCTATGCATACATTCATCCCAAAGTGACGGGCAAGCTGATCAATCAGCTGCGCAGGATGACTTATCTGGACGAAATCGGTTCGACTTCGGGCGCTGCGGCAAGCCGTGAGGCCGGTGTGAAATTTGTCCCCAGCGAGAATAATCCGCTGACTCGCCGTGAAGCGGAAGTGCTTCGCTTGATGGCTGAGGGCAAAAGCAATAAAATGATCGGCGAATATTTGTTTATCAGTGAAAAGACGGTCAAAAACCATGTCAGCAGCATTTTGCAAAAAATGGAGGTTGATGACCGGACGCAAGCGGTTATTAACTCTATCAAGTTCGGCTGGGTGACCCTCTAGCATTAACGTTTTACATACAAAGAAGAAGAGCTTCCGCATCTGGCGGAAGCTTTTTTTCATTTTCTTATCAGCTATCCCGTACAGAGGCCTTTTTGTGCGACTTGTCCGTTGGTGTCCCGCACTTATAGGCTGCTGGCGGCATATGATGTCACAAAAAGGAGGTGGCCGCCTTGATCCCGATTTTGCTTGGAATCATCGGTTGTTACGCCTTGGCGGCAGCTGCTGTGCATCTGGCCTATGTCTACACGAGGAAAAGGAGACGAGCAGAGCGGCATTATGTCCTGCTCGCCCGGAATGAGCAGCATATGATGGAATGGTATATGCGGTCAATCCGCCGGCTATCCCACCGGACAGGAGAAGAAGTAAAGGTTACAGTGATCAATCAGGGAAGCGAAGACGATACCATGCAGATTGCGGGGAGATTTGCAAGAAGCGGGATGAAGGTGGACATAGCTGCCGGGTTGCAGCCTGCCGTCACCAGTGGCGTATCGGACGATGAACCATATGAAGGAGAGCAGGTGCTCGTGGATCTGGGAAAACCTGCGGAGCTGTTGAAGCTTCCTCTATGACTGCCTGGAGGACAAGAAAAGAACCATTCATGAGGATTGCTTACGCAGAGGAGGTCGGGGTATAATCAGCTATATACAATTATCGGACGAGTGAAGCACACACGTACCGCTGCCCCAAGGCAGCTGGCGGGTGTGCTTTTTTTGTTCGATTTATACATTCTGAAGGGAAGATTCGCTTCGCTACAATCGGGATCTGGAGGAGGAGCCTTTGAAAGTTACTTTATACATAATGAGATCCGGTCAGGAATCCCGTGCGTCATGGTCGATAGCGCCCGAGATTGATTTTGCCTACTGGCTGGATACCGCTTTCCGGAATGAGGCCGATCAGGAGACCAAGGGGATTCTACTGGGTTCCGGGTATGGGAATATGAATACTATCGTCAATGAATTGAACGGGCGCTTGCTTGAAGCAAAGGTCATAGAACTGATTGTTTGGCCATATATGCTGCCGCTTGGTCTTGCGCAGAGGATTTCAAAACATTGGCCGGATTCTGTTCGCAAGGGGGCTGGCAAGAAGGAAATAATCAGCCAATTGACACGTCAGATTCGCGAGTCAAAGCTGATGGACATGAAGATGGATCACGCTCATCCAATGGCACAACCCGTCGAGATAAGAACACCGGATTCCCCCACTTCCACGAACGGGGTGGCTGCCCGGGAATTGGCGCGGCAGGCATGCGGCGCCGCCATGAGAGTGCAGGGTCGACTGCTCCTTACCGGCGAAGTCCTTGCACTACTTGCGGCGGATGCCCGTGAGATCTCTGAAAGCGTGCCTGTACAGGCGTCCTGGGACGCTGTTGCCCCCGCGCTCCAGTTGGCCGCTTTGCAGGGTCTGATGGGTTTGGAAAGCGCAGTTTCCCGGCAGGTCCCAGATTCGCAGCCGTTATGGCGTTCAATGCGACGTAAGGGTGCAGGGGCACAGCTTCAATGCCAGCGCTGCGGCAGCACAGCTGCCCGGATGAGACGAACGCCATGTGCAGTATGCGGGCAGTCGTGCGCCTATTGCGAGGCGTGCTTGACCATGGGACGAAGCCGCGAATGCAGCCTGCTTGTCAGCGGCACTCCGGTGCTTGCGGCCAGAGAGGACGGGGGCAGGTCTGCTGTTGTGCTTGCCGCGCCTCATACGCGTTCCCAAGCACGGGGCACGGATGACCGGCTTGCACGCTGGGGCCTGAGTCCGGCGCAGAGTGCGGCGACTGCGGCAGCGCTGAGTTATATGGAAGGCGGTGATGCTTCTGGTCGGACCACATGGATTCAGCGTATGGCCGGGCTTATTGGAGGCACTGCGCCAGCCAGCCAGCAGCGACGCTTCCTGCTGTGGGCCGTGACGGGGGCGGGCAAGACGGAGATGATTTTTCCGCTGATTGAAGCCTGCTTGCAGCAGGGGGGCCGGGCGCTTATTGCGACACCAAGGCGCGATGTTGTGCTTGAACTGGATCCAAGGCTGCGCAAAGCCTTCCCAGGCACAACCGTTGTTACCTTATATGGCGGGAGTGCACAGCGCTGGGAATATGGCGAATTGACGATTGCCACTACACATCAGCTGTTTCGTTTTCGTCATGCTTTTGATCTGGTAGTAATCGACGAGCTCGATGCTTTCCCTTACCATAACGATCCGATGCTTCAATATGCGGCAGGCCACGTATGCAAGCCTGGTGGAACAACAGTCCTGCTCTCTGCCACACCGCCTGCGCAGTTGAGACGTGCTGCGCAGCTTGGAGGTCTGGCGCATGTCCGTGTACCCGTGAGATTTCACCGGCATCCGCTGCCTGTGCCAAAGCTAATCCGGATTCCGCCGGTAAGCAAGCTGCTGCGGCAGCGAACTTTGCCGCACCTTCTCGTCTTAGCTTTGAGAATATCAATTGGGCGGGGCGCCCAAGTCTTTATGTTCGTCCAGCAAATCCGTGACGTGCAGCCGCTTGTCGTGAGGCTGCAGATTTTATTTCCCGACATTGTGATTGAGGGAACCTCCTCCAAGGACGGGAACCGTGCCGACAAAGTGCTTCGTTTTCGCGACCGCAGCATTCGTTTATTGGTTACAACGACCATTTTGGAGCGTGGTGTGACCGTTCCCAAAAGCGATGTCTATATTCTTGACTCCGATGGAAAATTATTCGACGATGCTTCGCTTGTACAGATGGCAGGACGTGCAGGCCGTTCCAAGGATGACCCGGCAGGTCATGTCTATTTCTGTGCTTCAGCACGAACAAAGTCTCAGAAGTCTGCGATTGCCCAAATTAGAGGAATGAATAGAATCGCAAGAAAAAACGGTTATCTTGTTACACCAGGGAAGGAGTAAGGATCAGAGCCCATGCCATCCTTTTGGAGCCTGCTGCACCAAACATTACCGAAAGCTATTCATAGCATTACCGCTCTGTTGGCGCCATCGTCCAGCCAGTGTCTGATGTGCGGCAATGCATCACGGCGTGCGGCGGATGCCCCATTCTCCGCTCTTTGCGGAGACTGCCAGCAGGCTATACCATGGATCAGGCATATTCATTGCCCGGTTTGTGGACGGCCCGAGCACTGTCCGGACTGCATGCGCCGCGAGGATACGGCATTTATATGCAACCGCAGCGCGGTTCGATATAGTCCGCTCATAAGAGAGTGGCTCGCTTTATATAAATACCGCGGCCATGAAGCGATTGCGCCGCTGCTCGGAGAGATGCTCTTCACTGCGTATTCACAGACGGTTACAGAGATGACAGGAAGGTCGGAAGCTTTTGCCATCAACGGATTTATTCCCGTGCCGGTGAGCGAAGAGCGTCTTCTTGAACGCGGGTTCAACCAGGCCGAGCGGCTCGCCAGGATTATGGCAGAACGCAGCGGACATCCGGTATTCGATATTTTAAGACGAACGCGGCATAGCGGCAAGCAAAGCTTCAAAACCAGAGGCGCCCGTATAAAGGATGCCGAGAATCTGTTTGCAGTGGATCATGATAGTTTTACATCCATGCTGCTTCAGCTTTCATCGGTTCGTTCGGAGGGAAGCTTACAGAATCATAGGCCCCGGCTGATGATCATTGATGATATTTATACGACGGGAAGCACAGTCAATGCCTGTGCTCATGCGATTCAGGACGCGTACCGCAGGAGCCCTTCAGGCGGCATAATCGAAATTTTTATTTTGACATTAGCCAGGTCCTGAGTTAATTACCGTTATATGGGGAATGGAGATGACGCAAACATTTGAAAAAGATGATGAATATTGTCAAATTATGAGTTAGAATAAAGGTAAGTGTACGTGCTGTAGAAGGAGGCAAGAGGCATGGAGCTCGACAACTGCCCGCGATGCGGCAAATTGTTTGCCAAGAACTTTCGTGAAGTATGTCCCGCCTGCATTAAAGTCATCGATCAGGAATACCAGACATGCGCCGATTATTTACGCAAAAACAGAGGAACAACGATCAACGAATTGTCGGATGAGACGGGGATTACGATTAAACAAATTACCAAATTCATTCGTGAGGGCCGGATCTCTCTCATCGATGCTCCTAATTTATCTTATCCATGCGAGGCTTGCGGAACGCTCATTCGGGATGGCAACATGTGTCTGGACTGCAAGACCCGGCTTCTGGCGGATGTCAAAAAATCAAATGCGCAGCAAACAGCCAAAGAAGAGCCGGAGAAACCGCCTTCCTCCGCAGCGGCAGCCTACCGGATTATGGACCGTCTTCGCGATCGAAAATAACGATATCCGTTCTTCTATAAATTTTTATACAAAAGTGCCGATAATACTCTTATACAGAGTTATCGGCTTTTTTACGTAGTAAAATATACATCTTCTCTGTACTTTGATTTAATATATAGGGGACGGCACCCGCCTGCCGATCCTGATGGTTGCCTTACATTTGGAGGGATTACAATGAAAATCAATGAAACACAGAGAATCGGAGCAATGAACCCTTATCAGAAGCAGAACGAGCAGCGGACTGAGAATGCAGGACGCAAGCGGCAGATCGATGAGGTACAAATTTCAGCAGAGGCGCAAGAGATGCTATCATACAGCCGCACAAGCAAAGCCGACCAAAGCAAGCGTATCGACGAACTGAAGCAATCCGTAAGTACTGGGAGCTATCATGTTGACGCCGGTAAAATTGCCGAGAAGCTGCTTCCGTATCTGACAGATAAGAAGAAAGACAACTAAACAACCATTATGAAAATAGGTGAGCCCTGTGTCAGTTGAAATCATCGTCGAAACGCTGGAGAAGCAGGCGGAGCTGTATGCGCTGCTTTTGGAAACGGCCAAGCTGAAAACTCCCGTGCTTGTGAAGAACGAAGTGGAGCAGTTGAATGCAATCATCCAAAAGGAGCGCAAGCTGCTGGTGCAGGCCGAGAAGCTGGAGCTGCAGCGGATGCAGTATTCGCACAGCTATTTTCAAAGCATTGGCGTGATCCGATACAAGGGCGGCAAGATAATTGATATCATTCGAACCATCACATCTCCGCAGGAAAAAAAAGAACTAACCGAGCTCCATGGAAAGCTGACGGGATTGCTGGATGAGCTTCAGAAGGTCAATAAACTCAACCAGGAGCTTACGATGCAATCGCTCAAATTTATTGATTATTCAATTGATCTTGTCATCGAGGATCCCAATGATTCGGTTACCTACCAGCATCCGATGAATACCGGTTACGGGAATCAACGAAACGGTTTTTTCGATACAAGAGGGTAGATAGAGGAGGCAACCTGCAATGGCGTCAACTTTTCATGGCATTGAAACGGCCAAAAGAAGCGTATTGACTCAACAAGCGGCAATCAATACGGTAGGCCATAATATTTCGAATGCAAATACGGACGGATACTCCCGCCAAAGAGTGACTATGGTTGCGAGCCGGCCTATGGAAGCATTCGGCATGAACCGCTCTACGGCTCCGGGACAGCTCGGGACAGGTGTGGAGTTCACGGCAATCAACCGGATCCGTACGGCTTATCTGGACGATCAATTCCGCAATCAGAGCAAATATCTGGGAAGCTGGTCGGTCCAATCCGATACGCTGAGCAAGCTGGAGGCTGTCGTCAACGAGCCATCAGATACGGGGATTCGCACGGTTATGGATAAATTCTATCAATCGTGGTCCGATTTGAGCAAAGACCCGGAGAATGTTACGGGACGTAAAATCGTTCGTGAAACCGCTTTGGCTTTAACGGATTCCTTCAACCAGACCAGCAAGCAGCTGTCCGATTTGAGCGCCGATCTAACGAGCAGCATCGATGTGAAAGTAACACAAGCCAATACGCTGCTCAGTACGATCTCTTCGCTCAATTCCGAAATCAAACGTATCGAATCCCTTGGCGACAATGCCAATGATCTGCAGGACCAGCGGGATTTGTTAACAGATCAGCTGTCGCAGATCGTGAATATTCAAGTGACCAATACACCCGATGGCTACACGATCGCTATGGGAGCTACCAATCTATTGACCGGTGATACAGCGGTTCCGTTAACCGCCGCTTCTGTGGCAACCGCTTATCAATCGGGAGACTTGAATAACGGCGAAGTATTCGGGATGATCGTTTCCCGCGATGTCTACGTGGCCGACTATCAGCGCCAGTTGGACGTGCTGGCCAATACACTCGCCAATGGCGATATTAATGTCACTGTGCCTGCCGGTTCCATTCTTCCGGGAACGACAACTCCGCTTGCAGCAGATACGGTGATGACGGTCAAAGGAATCAACGGCTTGCATAAATTGGGTTATACGCTCGAGGAGCCGGCAACGGCAGGGCAGGATTTCTTTACTTTCAAGGCGGGGACGACCGCTATAACGGCATCCTCCATTCAGCTTAATACGACTATCAGCAATGACGCCAATAAAATAGCAACTTCCATGCGGACGATTACGACAGGCGGCGTTGCATCGGTTGTGAAGGGTAATAACAGCATGGCTCTTTTGATGTCCGAGCTGAGCGACGTTAAATTCAAATTTGACCAGTCCGCAACGGGCAACGGGATTTCCGAAGCGACAATCAGCAACTTTTACAATTCGATGGTGGGTTCGCTTGGCGTGCAGTCGCAGGAATCCCAGCGTCAATACCAGAATGCGCAGGCACAGACCGATCAGGTTGAAGGCAGCAGACAGTCGGTCAGCGGTGTCTCACTTGATGAGGAGATGTCCGACCTGATCAAATATCAGCATGCCTACAGCGCCTCTGCGCGATTTATGACAACTTATGATGAAATGCTCGAAAAATTAATCAACGGAACCGGAACGGTCGGCCGTTAAGAATAGGAGGGGATCATAATGTCACTGCGAGTCACTCAAAGCATGATGCACTTACAGCTTTCCCGCAACTTGAACCGTAACCTCTCCCAGATGGAAGGTTTGCAGGATCAGCTGACAACAGGCCGTAAGATCAATAAAGCATCGGATGATCCAGTCGGTATCACCTATGCGCTGCGTTACCGCGGGGAGCTCGCATCTAATGAGCAATACCAGAAGAACGCGGACTCCGCCCATTCTTGGCTGGATTTTAACGATACCGTGCTGAATCAGGCGGGAGATGTTCTGAAAAGGGTAAAAGAGCTTACTGTACAAGGCTCTACCGGTACGAACCCCCAAGTCGCACTTGATAACATTCGGGATGAAATCGGCCAATTAAAGGGGCAGCTAATTGATATTGCAAATAGTAAAATGAATGGCAAATATGTTTTTAATGGTCAAACCTATGATAAAAAGCCATATGATGAAGCCGCTACAGGGTTTGATGCTTCAGCAGTTGTAACCGATGCAGGAGAAGTCTCTTATGCTGTTGGAGTCGGCGTAGTTCTGCCTGTCAATGTTACTGGGAATGAAGTTTTTGGTAATCCGGGTGAATCGGACAATGTGTTCACTGTACTTGATAATATTATGGCTTCTTTGGCTGCTGGCAATCATGCCGATGTATCGTCGCAGTTAAGCAGCTTGGAAACAAGAACGAACAAAGTTCTAAATGCCGCCTCTGATATCGGTGCAAGAGTCAATCGTGTAGAACTGATGCAGAATCGCCTTGATGATTTGGAACTTAATTTAACATCCATGCAATCCAATGTTGAAGATGCCGATTACGAGCAATTGCTCATTGATTCCAAGGTCAATGAAAATATTTATCAAGCGTCCCTCTCAGTAGGATCCAAAGTGATTTCGCCTTCACTCGTTGATTTTCTCCGATAGGGTGTGAGTAGCAATGAAGCTTCCCGTGATTCAAGCAGAGTCACAAAAAGGGCGCATTGGGATTGAGACCCAGCCAGGTTTCTATGATATCAAAACCCGTAGAGCAGATGTCCATATAGAGTCCTCTCCTGCACAAATAAATATTCAATCCCAGGCTCCTGAATTAGATATTAACCAGGACCGGATGTGGGAAGCCTTCAACGGTGGAAAACCAACTGCTTTCATCAATCGCATCTATTCCCAAATGCCCCAAATCGCACTGCAAGGTATAGCGCTTGTTGTGGAGAAAGGAAATAGAATGGGTGATTTGCGTATACGTCAGGATCCAATTCCGGATATCGCATTGGAAAGTATGCTGGAAGGAGCACCGGACGTTGAAGTTTTCGGTCCCGCCACTGCCAAAAATGTGGACATTCATTTCACTGTTCATCATCCCGATATTCAAATAAATCCGGGGAAGGTAGATATCCAGGTACAAGTGAATAAGCCCGAAATTCAATATCAGCGTGGTAATATCAACGTATATATGGAGCAATATGCATCGATACGCTTTCAGGTAGCTAATATGAATATGCTCGTTTAAGTTTGCAGTTGATGAACATTAAGCTATAGGGGACCCTAGTCGGTTTCATTCTATAGCTTTTTTCATTCGAATTAGCTAAGATGGCAACATGAATGGAGTGTGGAAAAGATGGAGCTTCGTACAAGTCGTTTCGGAGAACTGAACATTTCAGAGGAAGATATTTATAGGTTTCCTAAAGGATTGCCGGGATTTGAAGAGAACACAACATTTGTTATTATATCACCTGAAGAAGATGAACCTTTCTCTTTTTTGCAATCGGTTACGAATGAGAAGCTGGTTTTTGTGCTGGCTGATCCATTTTTGTTTTATGTGGATTACGACTTTGAAATTCCGGATTCTGCACTTGCGGAGTTAGGAATCACATCAGAGGTAGAGGTGCTTATTCGCTCGATCATCAGTGTTCAAGAGCAACTGGATGAGGCGACAATTAATTTGGTCGCCCCTCTCATTTTTAATATTAACAAGAATTTGGGCAAACAGATTGTTTTGGGGAAAACTAATTATATGACGAAGCACACACTATTTTCTACAGCGGGAAATAAATAGAAGGGAGCGTCGCAATGCTTGTACTCTCACGAAAAAAAGGAGAATCCCTTATCATCCAGGACAATATTGAAATTACAATATTGGAAGTGACAGGAGATACGGTGAAAATTGGTATCAACGCGCCCAAAGAAATCGAAGTTTTGCGAAAAGAAATCTATTCTATGGTAAAGGAAACAAATCAGGAAGCCGCGGCGCTGTTAAGCGATCTTCAAGCCATTAAGGATAGAATGAAAAAAATAAAAGAAAGTGATGAGAAGCTATAAATGTTTGCCATGTTTCGCCGATATATATAGTAGCACCGGTTAAGGGCGGCCGACCTCGACCCGGTATACCACACGGATGTGGGCACTATACGACCATTCAGGGAGGAAATTACAAATGCGTATTAATCACAATATCACAGCGCTTAACACACACCGCAACATGGGTTTGAACAACGTTGCAACCAGCAAGAACATGGAGAAACTTTCTTCTGGTCTTCGCATCAACCGTGCAGCTGACGATGCCGCTGGTCTTGCCGTTTCTGAAAAAATGCGCGGTCAAATCCGTGGTCTTGAGCAAGCTCAACGCAACGTTCAAGACGGAATTTCCTTCGTTCAAACAGCTGAGGGCGCAATGAATGAAGTTAGCTCCATGCTTACTCGTATGAAAGAGTTGAACGTTCAAAAACTGAACGGTACATACTCTTCCGGTGACAAAACTAATATCGATCAAGAATTAGATGAACTCGGTGAACAAATCGACAAAATCTTTGACGACACCAAATTCAACGGAATCAACATTACTTCCAGCGCTACGATCCAAATCGATGATGCTTCCGGTACGATCACGATCGATGCGATTTCAACCACTGGAATTAAAGGCTTGTCAAGCAGCTCTGATCTGTCTGCAATCGAGGATGCAATTAAAAACACTTCCACAGAGCGCGCTGCATTGGGTGCTAAACAAAACCGTTTGGAATATACTTCAAACAACTTGGGAACGACTGTTGAGAACCTGTCAGCTTCCGAATCACGAATCCGTGATACTGATATGGCGAAGGAAATGGTCGAGTTGACCAAGAACAACATTTTGCTGCAAGCTTCGCAATCGATGTTGGCTCAAGCAAACTCACAGCCGCAAGGCGTATTATCCTTGCTTCGTTAATTCTTATTTCAAGTGGAGAGACCTTGATATTTTCAAGGTCTCTTTTCTTTCCCTACATATAGCATTTTCTTGAATGGAGGGAATTAAAGCTAATAATCAAGCGGCTTTCTACCGATATTGATAATAGAAAGATTATTGAATCGGGGTGGGCATATGTCAATCAATGTATCTTCAGTAAACAACACGACGAGCTATACAACAGATAAAACTGTGAATAGTGTTCCGGCTGCGACTGCGGACGAAACAATTACGAGAATTCACTCTGTAGATGCTTTGCAGAAGGCCGAGCGAAGTGGGGAAAAAATATCGGTAGGAGACGAGCAAGTCGTGAAGAATATTGAGCGTGCTCTGAAGGCTATTCAGGGTCCGGATACGATGCTTGAGATGTCTGTCCATAAAGAAACCAATACAATTATTGTAAAGGTAAAAAACAAGGATACCGGAGAATTGATCCGGGAAATTCCTCCTGAGAAGACATTGGATTTGGTTGCGAAGTTTATGGAAATTAACGGCATACTTATAGATGAGAAGATATAGGAGGTTTGGCATATGAGAATTACGGGGCTTGCATCCGGTATGGATGTAGACGGCATGGTAAGTGAGTTAATGAAGGCTCGCCGCACTTCGCTGGATACCTTGGTTCAGAAGCGTACTACGGTGGAGTGGCAGCAGGAGGCTTACAGGAGCATAAGCACGAAGATCGTCGATTTTCGAAACAACAAGCTATCGAGCTATAATTTATCCAATTCCATTGGGGCCAAGAAAGCGGAGGTGAGCGGCAACACGAGTTCGATAGCCATTAATTCTGCTGCATCATCTGCTGCTGGTACTTTGGATGTCAAAGTCAATAAAATTGCAACAACGGCAAATACGGTTTTCACTTACAATGCCGGCGGCAGCACTAAAGATAAAACCTTGGAACAATTAGGCTTTGACGTCTCGGATGGCAACAGGCAGTTAACATTTGTTGTGCCAAATGAACAAGGCGGTACGACATCAGTATCCGTAGCTTATTCTGCCACAGACAAGCTTAGTGATTTGGTCAAAAAAATTAATGCAAACAAGAATACAAATGCAACAGCTATCTATAATGAAACGACTGGGCAGTTCTCCATTTCGAATACGAAAACAGGTGATGGAGAAGTGCCGGTGAGTGGGATTCCTACTTCCTTCACAGCGGCAGAAACGGCCGGAAATGACGCTGAAGTAGAGATTAATGGAATCGTATACACCCAGAAGAGCAATCAGTTTAATGTAAACGGAATTGACTTTACTGCTAAAGCTGTGTCGGGTACAAACGGGAATTCCAAGGTAACCGTAGCAACGGATACCGATAAAATCGTCAACACTATTAAATCTTTTATCAGTGATTACAATAGCTTGATTGAAACCATCAACTCGAAGCTGTCAGAGGAGAAGTACAGAGGATATACACCGTTAACAGATGCCCAAAAAGAGGATATGAAAGAGAGTCAGATTACTTTATGGGAAGATAAGGCGCATAGTGGTCTGCTGAAGAATGATTCTATACTATCAAAGCTGACTTCCGATTTGAGAGTAGCTTCTACAGCAGCGGTAGGTGGTCTGGATATTCAGTCTTTGGGTATCGAGACGGGAGAATGGTTCGATAAAGGCAAATTGGTGCTCAAGGATGAGAGCAAGCTTCGGGCTGCCATTGAAGGTGATCCGGATAAGGTTATTGCTCTATTTACACAGACAAGTACCGATAAATCACCTAGTAGTAGTACAACGGGTATCTTTGCAAAGATGACCGACTCTACTCTGGAAGCTTTGAAGATGCTTTCTACCAAGGCAGGAACATCTACAAGCAGCACAGACATCAATTCTACCTTTATGGCTAACTCTCTTCTAAGCACTCAGATTGCTTCTATGAAAGATAGCGAATCAAGCATGGCTGCAAGATTGTCGATTATTGAAGATCAATATTATAAACAATTTTCTGCTATGGAAACTGCAATTAATAAGCTAAACTCACAGTCATCCAGTTTATCGAGCTTCATGTAGAGGAGTGAATAAAATTGATGAATTCGCCATACCGTGCATACCAGCAATCATCTGTGCAAACCTCGCCTGCACAGCTTGTCATTATGCTGTATGATGGTGCTATACGTTTTACGAAGGCTGCTATTGATGGCATTCACAACAACCAATTTGATGTGGCGAATACGAACCTGAAAAAAGCTCAGTCGATTATCCATGAATTGACGGCTTCTCTTAATTTTGATTTTCCCATATCGAAGGAACTTGTTCGTATTTATGAATATATGCTTCATCAATTAATTCAAGCTAATATAAAGAAAAATGCAAGTTGCGCTGAGGAAGTATTACAGCACCTTCAAGAGCTTCGTGAAGTATGGAAGCAAACATTAAAAACAGCACCTGCAGGTCAGTTCTAATGAACACGCATTTAAAGAAACTATATAATTTTACAATGGTATTGACCAATAATGTATCTGTTATTGACCAAGCTGCTATTGAGGAATTGATTTTGCTTCGGGATGAAGTTATTGAGGAGTTAAAGGCCCAGGAGAAACTGACGCAAGAGGAGAAGGCTAGAATCCAGGATATAAACAAATTCGATGAGATCCTTATTAGTCGAATGGTTGTGCTTCGTGACGAAGCTTCTCAAGCACTGGATAAAATAAACCGGTACAAGCTCCAACGGAATATTTATGAACAAAAGTATTCTGGGGATAGTTATTTTATCGATAAAAAGAAATAAATTTATGATTACATATTCCTATCAATTATATTCAAGCCGCCAGGGTGAATTTGCCTAGCGGTTTTTCTTATACTTTTGCTTCATTTAGCCGATATAAAAGATATACCATCTAGGAGGAACAGGCATGGGAGTTCAAAGATTCGAAGTTGAAGAGGTCATAGAAGAAGTGAAGGATTTCTTGCCCAGAATCATTGAGGCTTGCGAATCCATTTCGGAGATATTCTTTGATAAAATGACTGAAGAATCATGGCAGATATTCGGACAACTTGTTCAAGGGATGGACGATTTGTATAAAACTATGAATTCTATATATAGAGGTATTACTAATTTAGAACAATATAGTGCTTTGTCTTTATTTATAGATAAAACAATTGAAAATTTTAATTTAGCCTTCAAAGAAATGAATCAATATATAGACGAAGAAGAATACATACAAGCGGCTGATTTTATTAAATATGAGCTTACGGCTGTTTTCAAACAATTTTCCATTGATCTGGGACCAAGCCGCTCCGATAGAAACCATCAATATCAGAGAAATTTTGATTATCTGAAGAAAAGCTACCCAGCTGTTTTCTTACAAATCTCATCTCTTGAGAGAAATTTCAAGACACATCAAATCACTTTTAATAGGGACGAGTCGCCTAACTTATATATCTCTATAAACAAGGATAAAAAAATATATATGTACAGTAAGTATAATCCATGGTACGAGGCTGGTCACTGGGCCAGGCAGATTGCCCATACTGTAGGCGAAAAGCGGAATGTAATTATTTATGGTTTTGGCTTGGGGTACCATTTGGAGCAGTTTGCAAAATTTTATCCACAGCAGCTGGTATATGTGTATGAGCCAGATGAACAAGTATTGCTGGCTGCAATGGAAATAATAGATTTGCAGCGTTTATTTTCTCAATTGAATGTAAAAGAATTTGTTGTAGGCCGGAATAAAAAAGATAGAGACTATATGTTTTACCGGTATTTAAAGCAAGTAAAAGGGGAAACTGCGACAATTTCCCTCCCGGTTTATGACAAGTTAAATATTGAGCAGAAAAGAGAATTTTATGTAGATGCCAAGACGGCCATATTGAATTACTTTTCTTCTAGGCAGATGTATGAAAAATTCGGATTACAGTGGACAAAGAATATTCTCTATAATATGCACCAGAATTTACATACTCAATCTATTGCAGGTCTAAAGGATAAATTGGAAGGTTTGACGGCTGTAATTGTAGGAGCAGGCCCCTCTCTAGAAGCGGATATCGAATATTTAAGAAATTTAAAGAAACACGCTATTATTATTGCAGCGGGCTCAAGTATTCAATCTTTACAGCATTATGGGATCGATCCTGATCTGATTGTATCAATGGATGGGGCAAACTCAAACTATAAAGTATTTGAAAGAATAGACACAAAAAATATTCCGCTTCTGTATGTGCCACAAATCGAATACAGGATTATAGAGGATAAACCACAATTATTCCATGCTTTTTTCTCTAATGATCCCATTACTCATTATCTGATGGGACTTTCCAAGAATGATCCCATTTTTGAATCAGGACACTCTGTAACTGGCACTGCTATACAAGCAGCTGTATTTATGGGCTGTAAAAGGGTCATTTTAACCGGACAAGATTTATCTTATCCTGGTGAGAGTATTTATGCACCTGGCGCTAAGCATCTCAATCAGAATTATAATGATAGGATTATCAGGGAAGCTTCAATAAGAGTTGAAAATGTTCATGGTTCGACCAATCGAACCAACCAAATAATGCAGATTACATTAGCGGATATAGAAGAGTTGATTGCCAAAAATCCCTCTGTCAGCTTTATTAATACTTCTCAGCTTGGGGCAAAAATAAAAAATACATCATGGTCCAGAATGGAGGATGTTTTAAAAAGTTTGCAAGATAATCAAGTCAGTTCAAATTATTTATTAGGCATGATAAATCAGCACCTAAATCATTATGACGATAAGCGCAAGACCGAAATAATGAATAGAACAATAGAACTAAATAAGCAAGTAAGTGAGTTGGAAATAAAACTTAAACGAATGAGTAAGAAATTGAGCAAGTTACCGGAGTTGAGCCGCACGAATCAACAGAAATGTTTAAATACAATGGTTGAAATTGAAACAGAGTGGGAATCTATTGTTGTAAGTGCATCTTTTAACACGATTTACCTGACTGCGATGAAAAATGATATTTATGAGTTTGATCGTGAGCGCCCGGCACTAATGGATGAGAAAAATCTGATTAAGAAGGCAGCGCTTTTTAATGAAATTGTTGGCAAGATTGTCGCAAAAATGCAGGAGCTTACTCCGGATATCTTGAAGTTAGTTGAGGAAGGACTTAGCAGAATAAAAGATAGAAGCAAAAAGGAATCCATACATGCAACTTGAGAAAGTCATTTTTTATGTTCGACTTTAAACTATTAAAAAAAGGGGAAATTAACGTGCTTAATATTATATTTGGAGCAAGCGGTTCGGGGCAACTCTTATTGAAAGAAATGAAAGAGAAGCAAATACATTGTTTTTTAGATAACGATAAAAATAAATGGGGATCAGAAGTGTTGGGAATCCCGGTTTACTCTCCCGATTATTTGATGGAATTGCCAAAGAATACTTTTAAAATAATTGTCGGTTCCGTTTATTATGATGAAATAAAAGTGCAACTTAATAAGTATGGTTTATATGAAGATGTTCATTATTGGGATGGAACGGATCTTATTTCTCGTGGCAAAATGAATGAGTTTTCTCTAGATAAAGATGCCTATAATATCCATCGTGAACTTCAAAGACGGGCCTTATCGGAAACTGTTGATTTTATTGAAAAGAACATGTATGGGGTGAAAACATATAGGGACCGGTGGAATCTACTGGATAGTGCAATAGAACTCGCAAAACCAGAAGGGCTTTATTTAGAATTTGGGGTTTTTAAAGGAAATTCATTAAACTATATTGCATCTAAAGTAGAAAACCTTGTATATGGTTTTGATTCATTTGAGGGTTTGCCGGAAGACTGGACTATAAACTATCCAAAGGGGACATTTCAAACAACAAATATACCTAAAGTAAAGGAAAATGTAAGGTTGAAAGTTGGCTGGTTTGATGACACATTGCCACAGTTCATTCTGGAAAATAATTCAGATGTCTCTTTTCTACATATTGATTGTGATTTATACTCTTCAACAAAAATCATTTTTTCACTGTTGGCAGGTAGAATCAAGTCAGGAACGATTATTCTTTTTGATGAGTATTTTAATTATCCTGGTTGGAAAAATGGTGAATATAAAGCTTTCATGGAATTGGTCGAAGAAAATGGTTTAATCTTTGAATATGTTGGATATACCGGAGGTTATCCATCGAGAAATAATGAAGTTCTGATTAGAATTATTTAATAGCAATTCTTAAAGCTATTAAGTAGTAAAGGAGTTCGAAGTTTTAATGGGGATGTATGAGGGCAAGAAAATACTTATTACTGGAGGAACAGGAACGATAGGCCATCAATTAGTTCGTGTACTTCTCAAAGATTCTCCAGCGGTAATTCGTATTTTTAGTAGAGATGAACATAAACAATTTGAGATGCAACAATTATTAAGCCAATATAATAATACACTCAGGTATTTAATAGGCGACATCAGAGATATAGACAGGTTAACAAGAGCTATGGAGGATATTGATTATGTGTTTCATTTGGCGGCAATGAAACATGTTTCAGCATGTGAATATAACCCGTTCGAGGCTGTACAGACTAATGTTATTGGAACACAAAATGTAATTAAGGCATCAATTCAATGTGGTGTTTCTAAAGTTTTGTTCACTAGTAGCGATAAAGCAATATCACCAACTAACACTTATGGGGCGACTAAATTGACTGCTGAACGAATGATTTCAGCTGCGGAGTATCAAAAGGGTCCTAAACCAATCATTTTTTCTTCTGTTCGTTTTGGAAATGTAATGGGATCACGAGGGTCGGTAATTCCTTTGTTTATTAGTCAGATTAAGGCAGGAAGGGCAGTTACCTTAACAGACCCAGACATGCTCAGATATATGATGACACCGAAACAGGCAGTAAACCTTATATTAAAAGCAAATAAGAATTCCATAGGCGGGGAAGTTTTTGTACTTAAAATGCCAGTTGTTAGGTTGGGTCACCTAGTCGAAATTGTAATTGAGGAAAATGCAATGGCAAGCATTGAAAACAATATTGTTGTGGAAAAAACAGGGCTCCGCCCTGGTGAAAAGATGTATGAGGAATTGTTATCAGAAAGTGAGCTCCCTAGAGCTCTTGAAACAGAAGATATGTTTATACTGCCTCCGTTATATCACAATTCAAGAAACAATTATGATATAAAATACGGTAATGTGGAGAAACAGCCGAGGCCTAGTTTGAAAGATGCTATATCCAAAGAGGTTTTACGTGACTGGCTGATATCGGAGAAAATTATCTAGTAATGCTATTAGTTAAACGAAAGAGGGCTATTTTGGTGAAGAATGTGTTAGTTTTTCCCTGTGGATCTGAAATTGGTCTTGAGATAAATCGTGCTTTAGGGAATTCTACTCATTTTAGGTTGTTCGGAGCAAGCAGTGTGAAGTCAAATCATGGAAGATTTGTTTATAGGAATTATATAGAGGGATTGCCTATGGTGGATTCACCATTGTTTTTTTCGGAAATGGAGAGAATCGTAAGAGAATATAAAATAGATTACATTTATCCTGCACATGATAGTGTAGTTACAGAATTATCAAAATATAAGAAAATCTTAAATGCTGAAATTATAGTATCTTCATATGAAACTTGTAAAATTTGTCGTTCAAAAAGCTATACTTATCGTTATTTTCAGGAACTCCTCGAAGTTCCCAAGCTCTATACCGATCCATTGAATATGATTATAGACTATCCAGTTTATTATAAACCTGATGAAGGGCAAGGCTCGAAAGGGACAGGAATAGCAAGGAATATAAATGAATTAAGTGTTCATTTAAATTCAGATCCTACTATTATTATTATGGAGCTTCTCCCTGGGAAAGAATATACAGTTGATTGCTTTACCGATAGCAGTGGAAATCTCTTGTTTGCTAAAGGAAGAATACGAAGAAGAATAAGCAATGGGATTAGCGCGGATACCACGCCTTACATGGATAAACGATTTGAGAAAATTGCCTCCACGATTAATCAACGTCTTCAATTAGAGGGGGCTTGGTTCTTTCAAGTGAAAGAGCGAGTCGATCATGAGTTGGTTTTGCTGGAAATAGCACCTAGAATTGCTGGATCAATGGGGATGTATCGGAATAGAGGGATTAATTTTCCTGCGTTGAGCCTATTCAATAAAATGGGGATTCATGTTGAAATTCTAGAAAACCAATTTGATGTTGTGATGGATCGAGCCTTGATAAATCGATTTATTATTGACTATGAATATGAACATATTTATCTGGATTTAGACGACACAGTAATAATTCATAATAAGATAAATCCTTTTGTTATGGCTTTTGTATTTCAAAGTATTAATAACGCTAAAACTGTACATTTAATTACTAAGCATAAGGAAAATATAACTACGACACTACAATATTACCGACTTGACAAAATTTTCGATTCTATTATCTGGCTTGAGCCTGGTGATGAAAAATACCGTCACATTAATGAAGGAAATGCGATCTTTATTGATGACTCTTATGCAGAGAGAAAAAAAGTTGCAGAAAATTTAAAAATACCTACTTTTGATGTCAATGCTGTTGAGAGTTTGATTGACTGGAGAATGTGAATCATCCCAATAGAGAAAAGAGATATAAGATGTTAAATAAAAAGCTTAAGAATCTCGTGGTCATTCATTTGGAAAGCCTTTCTGATGAGATACTCAACCAAGAGAAGGATCAATTTACAGCTTTGAAAAAAATACAAAGTCAATCATTAGTGTTAGAAAATTTTTTCACTACTGCTACATCATCTTTAATGGCTCTCACCGATTTTTTGTATGGGAATGATCGTGAACTAGATAACTCACCAAGTTTTGACGAATTTTTAGGGCCAGTAGGTTATGAAGCTAATTTATTTGATCTTCTAAGGGAACATAATTATCAAACATTAGGAATAGGTTTTCCAAAGATCTGGAGAGATGATATAAGAAAGTTTGGATTATGGAGTAAAAATAATCAAAATGAACAATTTATCTGGAAAGATACATTCTCCAACGCAATGGAACATATTAATGAGTTTGTCAAATCGTCTGAACAACCTAAAGCATTATACATTTGGAATGAATTAGGTCATATATATTATAGTGATGAATATAAGTCAGCCGGCAGTAATTTTCATGAAAGAAGGAGCAAAGGCTACAAAAGAATAGATCAAACAATCGAAGTAGTTCTAGATATATTGAAAAACAATGAAATGTTGGATAACACTATTATTGTAGGATTTGGAGATCACGGAGATGAGTTATGGACGCATTCATTAAATAGTGGTTTTTGCCACGGGATCGAGCCATACACTAATTTAATAAGAACTCCAGCTTTTATTTATAGACCAGGGGAACCAAGCGGCATAGAAAAGAAACTGACTCAATTAACCGATATGAGACAAACAATTCTACATTTATTGGGTTTGAATGAACCTAATAGCAATTCATTTTCGGGGTTAAACATTTTCGAAAATAGTAATGATTATGTATATAGCCGTAATATGTTTGCCAATCAATTAAGTGAAAGAAATTCCGGAGGAATCAATAAATCTTTTGCAGTAACCAATAAAGATTATCATCTTATGGTGAGTGATTTTGGAATGGAATTATACGCTTACCGGCTTGACCCGACTAACCATTCTAATTTATTGAGCTTTTTTGATATGAATCCCAATGGGGAACTGCTTTTCAATAATCGCGGTGCTTCGCACACTCACTTCAAAAAAATTATGCAGCAAGATCAAATCAATTATATTTTAGATAACTTTTATGCATTAAGGTCCAGACTTATTAGCAATATAAATAGCCGTAATAAATATATAAATAATAATGGAACTAATTACTTTTTTGATGTAGAGTCATTTTGCTTGATAAAGAATCGTACTTATATTTGGAAATAAAGACAATCGGTATAATATGGGGTTGTATAAATGGTATATGACAGCTTAGTTTTTGATAATCCAATATATGTTACGAGACCGTTGCTACCAGATCTTAATAAAGTTAATGATAAGTTATATGAAATTTGGACCTCGCAGCAACTCACTAATATGGGAAAACAGCATCTACTGTTAGAAGAGGAACTCGTAAAATATTTAAAAGTTCCCAATATTACATTGTTTAACAATGGGACCTCAGCGCTTGTGCTTGCGTGCAAGATGTTGGGATTAAAAGGTGAAGTCATCACCACGCCTTTTACTTTTGCAGCTACGCCGCACTCGCTGATATGGAATAATCTTGAGCCTGTTTTTTGTGATATACATTCTGAAAATTTAACTTTGGATCCCGCACGAATTGAAGAGGCAATAACTTCCAAGACAAGTGCGATATTGGGAGTTCATGTTTATGGTAATCCTTGTCAGGTAAACGAGATTCAACAGATAGCAGATAAGTACAATTTAAAAATTATTTATGATGGAGCACACGCATTTGGAACAGAAATAAATGGTGAAGGAATAGGAAATTACGGAGACATTACGATGTTCAGTTTTCATGCTACGAAATTGTTCCATACTATTGAAGGGGGGGCACTGACTTATAACGACAAAAAAAATAAAAAAGAATTAAATTTACTTAAAAATTTCGGTATAAATAATGAAGATGAAGTAATCCTAGCTGGTTTAAATGGTAAAATGAATGAAGTTCAAAGTGCTATTGGTTTGCTAGTAATAGACATGATAAATCAAGAACGAGAACTGCGAAATAACATTAAAATATCTTATGAAGAACAACTAAAAAATGTTGAAGGACTATCTTTTATAAATCCTATACATAAAAATGTGAAAAAGAGTAATCAATATCTACCGATTAGAATAAATGAAGAGATTGTTGGTAAATCTAGAGATCATATTTACACTGAATTAAAGAAATATAACATATTTACCCGTAAATATTTTTACCCTTTGTGTAGTCATTATGAGTGTTATTCACATCTGCCATCTTCCTTATCTTCCAATCTTCCTGCTTCTGAAAAAGCCGCCAGTGAGGTTCTTTGTTTACCATATTATGGGGCACTAAGTGGGAATGAGATCGAACAAATATGTAAAATTCTCTTGAAAATATGTCAAGAATAATTAAAAAAGGTTGATGTGTAAATGATTCGGAGACCTAAGGTATCAGTTTTTACCGTTACCTACAATCATGAAAAATATATTGCTCAGACTATAGAAAGTGTTTTAATGCAGACTACTAAATTTGATGTGGAACATATCATTACTGATGATTGTTCAACGGATAAGACAAGAGAAATTTTGGAGAAATATTCAAGAAAATACCCGGATAACATAAAACTGATATTTAATGATATTAACATTGGTTCAATGAGGAATTTTTCAAAAATACTTTCCGTTTGTGATGGCGAGTTTACAGCTATTTTGGATGGTGATGATTATTGGACTTCTCCAGATAAATTGCAGAGTCAAGTGGATTTGCTTCATTCAGATAATAAATTAGCAATATGTTTCACACGTGCTAAAGTTTTTTATGATGATAACAGTCAACCGGAGTATTCAATGCCTCCCCGTTCTTTTGCAGTAAAAAGATTAACAATTGAGGATTTGTTTAATGATTATTTTATGTGTACTTCTTCTGTTATGTTTCGAACCGGTACTATTAAAGAGTTTCCAAGTTGGTTCTACAATTTACCAATTGGTGACAGACCACTTCATATAATGAACGCTCATTTCGGGGATATTGGTTATATTGATCAAGAAATGAGTGCTTATAGACTTCATGTTAATGGAATATGGTCACTTAAGCATAATGATAATACTCTGTTTTACTTAAAGCAAAAGATTGTCATGCTTGAAAAGTTTGATGAATATTTCGAAGGTCAATATTCTAGCACACTATTAAATGCAATATCACGACTAAAAATTAGAATAATAGTAGAAGAAATGAAAGATGATCCACAACAAACCCGTACACTGCTGTTGGATGAAATATTAAAACATCAAAGAGCAAACAATGTGACTTTAACTCAACAGTCCTCAGTTGTAATATTTGGAACAGGCAGATATGCAGAAGATGTAATTAAAATTTGTGATATTTTAAAAATTAAGATTCTGTATATGGTGGATAACAATAGTAACAAGTGGGGAATATATCAATGGAATCTACTTATAAAGGATCCAAAGGAACTTCTGAAAGAAGAAGATGACTCAATTGTTATACTGATTTCTAGTATGTTTTATAAGGATATCTCATCTCAGTTGGATAACATGCAATTCAAAAGCAATATAAGGTATTTCAATGGTTTAGATTTAGAATTTCTTTATCATATAGATTGGAGCTAGGATCTAGATGGCAGAGGGAGAATTGATTGATTTTGATTTTTTTTTAGAAAAGTTGCTAGATAAATACGATTTAAACTTTAATGGAACATTGTTGACTTTTATAGAACATAAGACAATAGAATTAATTAATTCGAGAGCATTATCAAAACGTACTGCGATTTGGGGTGGTGGGGAGCACACTCAATATCTATTAAATCTGAAAAATTACTTAGATGTTGATATTTTGTTTATAGTAGATAAAAATGAGGAGTTATTAGAAAAGAGAATAAATGAAATCCCAGTAAAATCTATAAAAACCATTAATGATGAAGAGATCGAAGTGATAATAATCTCTTCATATTACTTCAGAAATGGAATAGCTACTCAAATAAAAGAAGAATTTCCACAATGTGAGATTATAGATATCTATGAATATATTGATATTCAGAACATCCATTCTGTTCATTACAATTATGTCTGCGAATTATATAAGTTATATTTAAATACACATATAATCCATGAGCAGTATTTGAAAGCCAATGATCAGATCGTAGCCCAAAAGAATTTATTGGATTTAATAAGGATGTATTTGTACATTCGTGATTTTATTAGTGCACAATACTTTATCCAAGAATATATTACGAAAGGGTTTGATGGAAAGGAATCTATAGTTTTTTTTCTAGCAGAACTTGAACAATTGCTTAAAGATTTAAGTAATTACCTGCAACTAAAAAATGAACCTCCTAAAGTTGTCCAGTTACTGATAGATGGATTACGTGCTCAAGACTTAGAAGAGTATACTATGCCATTTATTTCAAAACTTTCGAAAGAAGCGCTTAGATTCAATAATATCTTTGCTTCTTCCACTTATACTACGGCTTGTTTTTTAGCAATGTTCACAGAAAAACAAGTTATTGACGATAGAAAAGTAGGCATTAATACAGCCTTATTAAAACATTCTAAATTGTTTACTTATCTGTTAGATCAAGGATATCAAATATTTCACAATATGAATCCACTTGCATTTAATATATTAGAGGAAGAGAGCTCACAAGAAATCAGTACATATAGTTTTGCACAGAAAGAAATTATTGATGAAAAGGCAAAAAAAAATCCTAAGCAGCCCATATCCAGAGTACTTTGGAAACTACTATGTGAAATGGTTAAACATCCTGAGAAAAAGCAGTATCATTTTCTCCACATCATGGAATCGCACTTTCCGTATATCTCAGGAAATATGAAGGGTGTCATAAATCCGCATTATAATCCTTTTAATTTTTTTCACACTGATTTATCTTTTGAATCCGATGAGGCTACTGTTCAGTACAAACAAAGTCTTCATTATATTGATGAACAGGTTTCATGGTATTTAAATTTGTTGGGAGATAATATAACGTATATTGTTAGTAGCGATCATGCTGGTGGGGCTACGCCAGGTCGCCCTACAGGCCATGTCGTTACTTGGTATGATGAAGTAATGCATGTACCTTTTTTCATTCATCATAAATCGATAATGCAAAAAGAAAATAATGAATTGCTGAGCATGAATTCATTTAGTGAAATCTTAATTTCTATCTTTGAGAAAGGATGCTACTCCAAAAAGTCGGTTGGATATGTAACGATGCAACGAGATCCAATTAGAAATGCAGATGTCATAAAAAATGAAAGCGTAATGAAATCCCTCAAACAATTCAGCAAAGGATATAAGTGTGTTCGGACTGAAAAAGAAAAATATGTATTGTATGACGATGGTATTGAGGAGTATTACATACTTCCAGACGAAGACTCAAATTTATTTAGTATACCAAAATATTCTAAACGAATTGAAGAGGTTCGTACGTATCTTGTGAATAAAGATTTTTACTACTTAGATAAAGTAAATTAGATTAGAGGAGACTACACAATGAATAAGTCAACGCAGCTCAAGAAAATGATTCAGTCAAACGAACTAGAATTTATTATGGAAGCCCACAACGGGTTGTCCGCTAAAATCGTTGAAGAAGCCGGCTTCAAGGGGATTTGGGGAAGCGGTCTCTCTATATCGGCAGCGCTAGGAGTGAGAGATAATAATGAAGCCTCATGGACACAGGTACTTGAAGTCTTGGAATTCATGAGTGATGCAACAACTATACCGGTCCTGTTAGATGGCGATACCGGATATGGAAATTTTAATAACATGAGGCGTTTGGTTCGTAAATTGGAACAACGAAATATTGCAGGGGTTTGTATTGAAGATAAACTGTTCCCTAAAACGAATTCATTCATTAACGGAGAAGCCCAACCTTTAGCGGAGATCGATGAATTCTGCGGCAAAATTAAAGCTGCTAAGGACGAACAGAAGGATGATGATTTTGTTGTAGTCGCCAGATTGGAAGCTTTTATTGCAGGTTGGGGGTTGGAAGAAGCCCTTCGTAGAGGAGAAGCTTATCGGAAGGCAGGGGCAGATGCGATTCTTGTACACAGCAAAAAGTCAAATCCTTCTGATATCGAAGCATTTTGCGCGGAGTGGGGAAATCGCCATCCACTGGTAATTGTACCAACTAAATATTACTCTACACCAACTGATCGATTCCGGGAACTGCAAATCAGCATGGCAATATGGGCAAATCACAATGTGCGTACAGCCATTACAGCTATGCAGGCAACGGTCAATACTATTTATAGAGACCAAAGCTTGGTGAATGTAGAAGGTCAAGTGGCTACGGTTGCAGAGATTTTCCGGATTCAGGGAGCGGATGAGTTAAAGTTGGCCGAGAAGAAATATTTACCAACAAACGGAAAGGATGTTAATGCGATAATATTAGCTGCTTCTCAAGGTGAGGATCTTGTTGAATTGACCGAGAACATGCCTAAAGCCTTATTGAAAGTCAATGGAAAGACACTTTTGCACACGCAGGTGAGTGAATTCAACCACGCAGGGATTAAAGAGATTGCTGTAGTGCGCGGCTTCGGCAAAGATCAGATACAAGGTGGAAACCTGAAGACAATCGATAACGACAACTATGCTATCACTAAAGAACTATATTCATTGTGGACGGCTAAAGAAGAATTAAAGGAGAATACAATTATCAGTTATGGTGATATTATTTTTAAACCATATGTACTGCACGAGTTATTGAATTCTGATGATGCTATCACCATAGTAGTTGATGCCGATAGTCAAGTTGTTGAAGGTGATTATTGTGATTATGTTAAAGCCGACAAAAAATATACCAAAAGCGTGTTTAATGAATCTGTAAAACTTGAAATCATGAGCAATACAATTTCTGCACAACAGTTGGATGGAGAGTTCATTGGATTGTGGAAAGTAAATGAGCAAGGAGCAGCCATAGTTAAGAATGTTCTAGCAGAGCTATCAGCCAATCAGCAGTTTCCTCAAATGAGAATGAGTGATCTGCTTAATGCGATAATTGACGTTCACCCTGTAAATATTCTATATATAAAAGGTTCTTGGCTTGATGTGGATAATGTAATCGATCTCCAAAAGGCAGGAGAATTATATGTCCATTAATACATACCAATTTGGAGAATTGTTGAAGCAATCCGGATTCGATTTTTATTCCGGTGTCCCCTGTTCTTTTCTTAAAAACTTAATAAATTATGCTATTAATGAGTGTGACTATGTAATGGCAGCTAATGAAGGGGATGCAGTCGCTACCTGTGCAGGAGCTTACCTTGGAGGCAGAAAGTCTGTCTTCCTCTGTCAAAATTCCGGCTTAACCAACGCTGTATCTCCCCTTACCTCTCTGAACTACACATTTCAAATTCCTGTGCTTGGTTTTGTTAGTTTGCGGGGGGAAGAAGGGCTGCAGGATGAGCCCCAGCATGAGTTGATGGGAGTTATAACGACAGATCTGCTGGACGTTATGCGTATTGAATGGGCATATTTGTCGGATGACATTAATGAAGCAGAGGATCAATTAAGGGAAGCGAATAAAGTTATAGAAGAGAAGCGTTCCTTCTTTTTTGTTGTGCGTCAAGGGAGATTTGAATCTGTTAAACTTAAAGAACAACCTGAGAAGGAAACAAGATTTCATGCTATAGAAAAGATGACAGGGACGAATCAATTACCAAGACGAATTGAGGTTCTCTCTACTCTCCAGCAATTAAGTGATTCCAATTTGATATTAATGGCAACAACAGGCGTCACGGGAAGAGAACTGTATGAATTATCTGATGAACCCAATCAGTTTTATATGGTCGGCTCTATGGGTTGTATAGGTGCATTTTCTTTAGGAATGGCATTGGCAAGACCGGATAAGCAGATTGTTTGTATCGATGGAGATGGCTCATTGCTCATGCGAATGGGTTCTATGGCGACGAACAGTTATTACAGCCCATCTAATCTATTTCACCTATTACTGGACAATAATGCCCATGAATCAACAGGCGGGCAGTCCACTGTTTCCAATATTGTCGATTTTGTAGGTTTAGCTGCATCAGTTGGCTATGACAATGTAGTTCATTTGCATGATTTGAATGAATTAAAGGAGCAATTGAATAGTTGGAAGTCCGAACAGAAGCTGACTTTCGGTTACATTAGAACGAGTCAGGGAATCAAAGATAATTTGGGCCGTCCAAAAGTTAAGCCATATGAGGTAAAAGAGCGTTTGATGGAATGGATAGTCAATTAAATCTGCGGAGGTCTTCATGGTGAAAAAGGCGGTTATTGTCGCAGCAGGATTGTCCAGTAGGCTGTATCCACTTACGTTAGATTATCCAAAAGGGCTATTAGAGATTAATGGGCAATTATTGCTTGAACGTTCCATAGAGGCACTTCATTCCATTGGCATAACGGATATCGCCGTTGTTGTGGGCTATAGAAAAGATCAGATTAAAGAGGCATTGGGTCCGGATATTTATTACATATTCAACCCCTTCTATAAGGAATGTAACAACATGGGTTCGCTATGGCATGCAAAATCATTTGTTGGGGAAGATGAGTTTATTTATTTACATGGTGATATTATTTATGAGTACAGCCTTTTAGAATTAGCCTTAAAGGAATATAAGGCTCACGGTTATGATTTGGATTTAGTCACGGATATGGGTAGTGTAGATGAAGAAGCTATGAAAGTAAAGGCAAACGGGAGTGGAATGTTGCTTATGTCGGATAAAAGCATTCCTTTCGAAGAAAGTCTGGGAGAGTGGACAGGGATTGCTTTTGTCCGCAACCCTGTCCCTGTTTTTGAAAGTATAGAGCATATATTGTATAACCAAGGCCTCAACTATTATGATACATTTGCTTTTACCAAAATGGCACGGGAAGGTCATCAAATCAAGTGCAGTGCGACGCATTCCCGAAAATGGATTGAAATTGATTTTCTGGACGATTACGAGCGGGCAAAGGAGCTGTTCCCAGCTGATTAATTTCCAATATCATAATCCAGTGCGGATTACCTTTGGTGAAGGTTCAATTAATGAACTTGAAGCAATTATTGGTGATCGTACAGTTCTGCTTATAACGACACCAGGTTTTAGATGTCGTGGAGTAGTTGATAGGCTGTGTTCCAGATACACTGGCATAAAGTATGTAATTGATAGTGTGACGCCGAATCCTACTTTAGCGCAATTGAAACATCAGTATTTGGAATCACTGGTTATGGATTATGAACTCATTATAGCTTTAGGTGGAGGCAGCGTGATGGATAGTGCCAAGGTGCTATCGGTAAGACATCAACAACCCGTATTTTCTAAGGTAGAAAAGCTGGTGAAAAACGCCCCTTGCTCCGAGCATAACTACTCCATAACTCCTATGATCGCAATTCCCACAACGGCTGGTTCAGGAAGCGAGTTAACGCCATGGGCAACGGTGTGGGACGATGAAGAGAAACGTAAATATTCTTTGTTTCTGAAGGATACATGGTATCATAGCTGTATTTGTGATCCGGAATTGACCTATTCGGTTTCCAGGGAAGTTACTATTCAATCTGGTATGGATGCTTTGTCTCACGCATTGGAGTCCATTTGGAATGTAAAAGCAAATCCGATAACGATTCAATATGCCATTACAGCGGCTATCGGAATTACTGAAACGTTGCCGCTTCTGGTAAATGATTTGCGGAACATAGAATACAGAAGACAAATGATGTTATCCTCTATGAATGCGGCCCTGGCATTTTCAAATACTCAGACATCGATTGCTCATGCCATGTCGTATTATATGACTTTGAATAAAGGAATCCCTCATGGAATTGCCAGCAGTTTTACATTACCTGTAATTATCGAAGCCGTTACGGGTCAAAGTGAAGTTGTTGATAGAGCCATGGAGAATATTTTCGGAAGTAACCCTGCTCTACAACTTCGTGAAATAATGATACGTATCGGAATATCCAGCGATTTCAGGCATTATGGGTTGACATGGGAGGATTGGGGACATATTGAAGCTACCCTTCATACGACAGGCCGAGCACAGAATAGCATAGTTGAAATGGAAAAATTCATGAACTGCTTAAGAAAAAACATTGACAATTGAGCTAGCAGAATGAGGGGGCAAAGTGGGCATGTCAATGGACAATACAAGCTTTAGAAAACGCTACGTAGCCCATACGGAAAGAAAATTTGAATATATCACCAATTATTTTGTTCTTCTCACCACCACTCCAATATTGACGAGACTCTCCATCCTTTTCCGATTAACTCCGAACATGGTAACATTTTTATCGGGGATTTTTGGAATTGTAGCCGCGGCTTTTTTTTATTTCGGGCACTGGGTTTGGGGTGCGATTATTTTACAGCTTCACTATCACTTGGATTTGGTTGATGGGAATCTTGCCAGGTTAACAAATAGAAAAAGCCCCTTTGGTGCAAAATTTGATCGAATCACGGATCAAGTGGTTCGTTTTTCTGTGTTTTTAGGTATAGCACTTGGTGTTGAAGCGGAGTTATGGCTGAAAATTTTATTTTTCTTTACCCCTTATTTGGATATCCTGATCGTTCATCTCTATGTATTACCCTTTATGAAAAAAGGACCTTTAGTGAGGGCCAAGTGGAAGGAATGGATTCTATCGAAAGGTATCATTCCGGGATTTGATATTTTTATGATTTACGTTCTGATTTCTTTATTCAGTTTATTTGGAGCCATGACATTGTTAATGTATTTCATCATTGTTGGGAAGAACTTGGATTGGATTTATAGGGTTTGGGAATGTATGAAGACAAAGTGGTCCCACAAAAAAAGCGATTCAAAAAATCATTAAACATTGAATTTCAAATTATCCGGGAGACTACTGATTATGCTGAGCTTTATTAAACTACGGGAAGAACATCTTGAGCTGGTGCTGAGTTGGCGGATTAAGCCCGAAGTTACTAAATATATGTTTTCCGATGTGGAAAACAATATGGAAAAACACCGCGCATGGTTCTATCGCATCAAAGATGATCCCAAACAACGGTATTGGTTGATTTCATTGAATGAACGTCTCGTCGGCCTGGTTTCATTAAATGAAATTGACTGGTTTCATCGGCGGTGCAGCTGGGCATTTTATATAGGCGAAGACAGTGCCAGATTATTTGGGGCTATGATAGCCCCCTATGTGTATCATTATGTGTTTGAAGAGCTTAACTTTATTAAAATTATGGGTGAAGTTATGGAAGGGAACGAGAACGTTAGAAAAATTCACCTCGTTCAAGGATGCAGAGAAGTAGGCACTTATCGGAGACATATTTTCAAGGAAGGGCATTACCATGACGTTTATCTTTTTGAACTGTTAAATTCAGAATGGACACATTTGAAGACACGTTATGAGAAATGTGTAGCTGAATTTGAAAGTTAAGAATAGGAGTAAGAAGGACGCCATGCTCCTGTGCGTCCTTCTTACTCCTATTATGCTTATGCTATAATACAAAGCATCATACTACTGAATAAAAAAGCGATATCTACCGATAAAAACTATATACCAATTTTGGAGGAATAAATAATGAGCGATGGTAATGATAAGCTGAAAAACTTGTTGGTGGATATTTTTATGATGGATGAGAACGATTATAAAGATGAGAATGGTCCAGATGAAATTGAGGGCTGGGACAGTTTGGCTACAGTTTCGATGGCTGTGGCTCTTCAGCAGGAGTTTGGTCATCACATGACTGTCGAGGAAGTGGTGGACATCCATACGATTGGTGATATTAAAAACTATTTGCGCTCCAAGGGCATAGATGTATAATGACAATTTTGGAACATCTGAAAAGGCAGGCAGCAAGCCATCCTGGTCAGACATTTATCCGATCAGACGATGGTGACTGGTCATATTCTGATTTTTTTGGGGAAGTATCTCTGTTTGCAAGCTATTTAACAAGAGTACATCAAGTCACGAGCGGACAACGTATTATTATTTGCTTTCCTAACGAGATAGAGTATCTGATTGCTTACTTCGCTTGCTGGTATGCGGGAGCCACCGCTATACCGGTAGATTATGATATCCGGGAGCAAACATTGGAACGGATTACTGAAGATGCTATGCCACAATTAATCCTCTTGAGCCGACAGAAACAAATGATTTCTGCTCTGAATGTCCCTCTTGTATCTTTTCCGGAACGTTCAGAGTATGAAGTAGAGGTGAATGCTGCTGAGCCTGTCACAATAGCTCTATCAGAGTGTGCGCTTATTATGTACACAAGTGGAACGACTAGTAGGCCCAAAGGAGTTATGTTATCACATGAAAGCATAGTTTTTACTACTCAAAGAATCGTGGAGTGGGCTGAGCTGCGACCAGATAATTGCGAATCCACTGTTCTAAGGCTAAGTCATTCTTTTGGACTTGGCCATGTACATTGTGCTATTCTCCTGGGATCGAGTTTATATTTGACCCCGTCATTTCGGGAGCCAAAAAGATTTATTGATTTGATTGCAAATAAGGGAATCACTGGGTTTCCGGCAACTCCCGCTATGATTTATCTGCTTTTAACTTACCATCGTGAAGCATTCCTGAGGGCTTGCCAAAATCTTTCTTATATTATTATTAATACATCACCAATCTCAGGTGAACTTGTTCAGGACTTGTTGGATTCTCTGCCCCACGTCCGCATTTATATGTATTATGGCCTGACAGAAGCGAGCCGTACTTCTTTTATCGCGTATCGCAAAAATAATAACAAGTTAGGAAGCGTTGGGCAATCTCCAGAAGGCGTGCAAATCAGAGTTGATCCCGGAACGCACGAAATACAAATAAGCGGAAAAAACCTTATGATGGGATATTTGAATGAACCACAAAGCTTTATGAAAGATGGATGGTTTGCAACTGGAGATATCGGTGCATTTGATGAGGATGGTTTTTTATTTGTGATGGGTCGAATTAAAGAACAAATTAACGTGGATGGTATGAAAGTTAATCCATTTGAAGTGGAACAAGTCATAAAAAAACATCCGTTTGTCAAAGAATGTATCGTGTTTGGAGTCGCGGATCCGTTGACTTTTGAAAAAATTGTCGGTGTCATTGTCTGTGAAGCTTATCGGGAAAACCAGCGGGAATTGTTCGCTGATATCAAAAAGTGGTGTAAAGAGGATCTCGAGTTATATAAAATTCCTCGTGAGTTTCAGATTTGGAATGAAATTCCTTTGACGGACAGTGGAAAACCCAAAAGGGTGGAAGCGCGCAGCATATGGGAGAAGGGAGAGACACTATGAAGAGTCTAAGTTGGCCAAAGATAGAAGAGCAGCGTGGATTACTCAATGATGTATCATCCGCTTTATATCAGGATGCCTTATGGGTGATTTCTCCTTCACTTCGATATAAGCTCTCCAAAGAATTGCCGTTAAACCGGGTGTTTGAAGCTAGTCAAGCAAGTGAACAAGTTTTACTGGCCCTGCAACAGCGGGTGGAAGCAACGAATCCGACCATGATTATTGCTGTTGGCGGTGGTAAAGTACTCGATCTTGCAAAGCTGGCAGCTAGAACGTGCAAGCTGGAAAACCGATCAATGTGGTTCTCTAAAAATATAATGAAGGAACTGCAGCTTTCAAATCCCCTTTATCTCGTAGTAGTACCTTCTACCGCTGGTTCGGGGAGTGAGTCAAGCGAGACAGCGGTATTGACCGTGAATGGTGTTAAACTACCACTTCACGCTCCGTATTTGCTAGCGAATAAAATTATACTCGATGGTACACTTCTTCATGATGCTCCCAGCCGGGTTCTATTGAACGGGCTATGGGATACATTGGTCCATGCTCTGGAAAGTGCAGTTTCACCTATAGCAACGGCCCAGACGAAATTTCATTCGTTGGAGTCGTTTCGAAGCAGCAAAGATATTATTGATCAATTTTTAAGATCAGGCGGATTATCTGAATCTGATGCATCTGCCGTGCAGTGGAACAGCTTACGTGCAGGAAAAGCGCAAAGTGCAGCCTCAGTTGGACTAGTGCACGCTTTGGCACATCAAGTTGAGCTGCCCAGCCAATGGCATGGTGAAGCATGTGCCCGTTTACTTTCCAGGGTACTTCGCAAAAATAGGGAGAAAGCGGAAGAGAAGCTAACCCAGTTTGCGCATTCGGTTCATTTTTCAAGTTTGGATGACATGTTGGAATGGATAGATTGTTCTGTACAGCAAAGCGTAGGGAGTTATCATCCGTTGTCTCTCGATCATTCAACTAAAGATTTTGTTGTGCAAGCAATCGCAAAAGATCCTTGTTTTCGTACGAACCCTGCCTTTTGGACAAGAACAGAAATAGCCACATGGTTGGAGACGTGGTTCTATGAATAAAGAAGCTCCGGAAGCCTTTATTAATGAAATTGGCGCATATGAACTAGCAGAATCTGATAAGAGAAATTGGTTCACATCAGTAATGAGAGAGCTTGTGGGTTGGCATAGAACGGGTTGCCCGGAATACAATCAATTTTTAAATGGAAGCGGTCATACAGGGATTGAGATTGAAAGCTATTCAACAAATAATGAGGATATCCCCTATTTACCTACTTCAATTTTCAAACGGTTTCAATTGAAAAGCTCTAATTCGTCTGAGTTATCTGTAAAAATGAAGGCTATTCAATCCAGTAGCACATCTTCTGGGATTCCATCGCAAATATTTGTTGATGATGTCACTTCCTTACGCCAGAAAAAATCGGTCCAGATGATTTTCGATAGTTTTTTGGGAACGGACCGAAGGCCGTATATTATCTTTGATGCTATGGAAACAGCTAAGGGGAAGAGTACTTTGTCAGCTCGTGGAGCGGCCATCATGTCATTAATGGGCTATGCAAGTCAGTTTTTCTTTGTAATGGATTATCATAATGGTCAGCTCGTTCTGAATGAAGAAAAACTAGACGCAGCTGTGAAAGCTTCTAAGGAGGCAGGGAACTTCATCGCGTATGGATTTACATACATTTTGTATCAAGCCCATGAGAAATTAAAGTCATTTGATCAGACTTTCGAAGGCTTTGGTAAAAATAGTTTCTTGATTCATAGCGGAGGATGGAAAAAGCTGCAAAGTCTGGCTGTCGATAAAGACTCTTTTAACCGCAGCATTTCTTCCGTTTGGACATTGGATTCATCACAAGTCATTGATTTCTATGGGCTTGTGGAACAAACGGGAGTTATTTACCCGGATTGCCCATATGGGAACAAGCATGTTCCTTACTATGCCGATGTTATTATCAGGAATCCCCATACTCTAAAATCGGTGCCCACCGGGCAGACGGGCTTAATTCAACTGCAATATCTTCTTCCGCTATCTAGCCCTAATCACTCTGTCATCACTGATGATCTGGGGCAAATTGTTGATATTGACAATTGTCCCTGCGGACGAAAGGGGAAAGCATTTCGTTTTGTTGGACGTGCTCCAAAAGCAGAGATTCGCGGTTGTGGAGATGTTTACGCCGAAGGGAAATTAATGTGATCATTCAACCTTATAAGTCGTCGGATATAGTTGCCATAGAGAGGCTCTTCGAGGAGCGGGAATTAATGTTTGACAAAAAGTTATTTGAGTGGAAGAAAGAAGCACCATCTGTTTTTTCTTGGGTAGGTTTATCTCAAGGCGCCATCGTCGCACATTACTGTATTATTGAGATGCCGCTTATTCATAATGTCCGAACAGGGATTGCCGTTGATGCCATCTTCTCCAAGTCAGCAGGGCGTGTTCCTAATATCTCAGCTATGATAAGTTATGCTTTGAATACAGTCAAGTCAGTGGGTTTTAGCAGGGTTGTGGGCTTCCCAAATAAACGAATGGCACCTGTCAAACTTCTTTTGGGTTGGAAGCCTGGACCTGTTTATGAATGGAAAACTTCCAATGGAAATGAGAGGGCTACAGGAATTTCATCTATGGTACGGGCTGATTCAAATTATGAGACGTGGCGATGGGAACAATGCCCCCGGGTCTATGCCTCGCTGGACAACAGATCTACTATTATTGCTGAACAAGCTTCATATAAGGATGCGCCTTACCTTATGCGTTTCAATGCGGAAATCTGGAGCGGAATATCTCGGCAATATAAGTTTTCCTATTTGGAGAAAACCCGCACAAACCAGCAGTTTGGTGAAAATTCCGTTTTGCCACTTTACTACGATCTTGATAATAAAAGAGGTGAGATGAGTGAAACCTGGCCGGAGATTTGGCCACTGGAAACGATTGAAGGAGTGACGTTAGGATGGTAATTCAGCATCACCAGTCTTCCTTTGATGAAATTCGTCCAATTCCAATAGAAAAGTTTGGTCAATCACTTGAAGAGACGATTCAGCGAGGACAAGCTATTCGGGAACTATCATCGACAGAAATGACTGATGCATTTTATGGCGTTTATCAGAGCTGGGCACTCCCATCCCATCCTATGTATCATCAGTATCGTGATGCGGGTCTTGCATATCTGTTATCATTTCTCCATCCGGATTCTATTCGTAAGTTCATCGTCAAGGGATTGCGAAGTGAAACTGCTATGGATCGTATTTCCGAGCTTGGAGGATTCAGGGGGATGGCAGTACCAAAGGGTGTGGTAGGTCATTGGGTAGCCGGCAATGTGCCCCTCCTGAGCTTGATATCTGTGCTGCAAGCAGTGCTAACCAAGAATATTTCTATCGTTAAATTAAGTACTAACCAAGAAGATTGGATTACGCCATTCTTGCGTTCGCTATCTCAAACAGGTTCGGCGGGTAAAACGATTGCAGAGGCTGTATTCGTCGTATCTTATCCAGGTGAGTGGGTAGAAGCAAATGCGATGATCGCGAAATACAGTGATGTAAGAATCGCTTGGGGTGGCTTGGAAGCCGTACAATCAGTTTCTGCTCTGCAGGGTAAACCGGAGGGTGTCACCCTTTTGTTCGGACCAAAATTCAGCTGTGCTGCTATTGATCCAACTATTATGAGTAAGGATGATTGGGTGAAGTTGGCACGTGACTCTGTTCTTTTTGAGCAGTTGGCATGTACTTCGCCGCATGCCCTTATTGTTAAGGGTGATTTTGCTGAATTGGAGGAGGCTGCTCTGCAGTTGACAGAGGCTTACAGAAAAATATCAGAGCAAAGTTATTATAAACCGCTGGAGGCGGGTGAAGCTGTCAAACTGCTGGACTATCGTACCGCTGCGTGGATGAAAGGTGAGAATGTAATAACTTCACAAGGGACGGAATGGACTCTTCATTTACATACTCATCTTGAAAAATTAGCAGGACATGCTATGCGAATTCTACATTTATATCCTTCTTCTGATTGGACAGAACTGACTAATTATTTTCCTGAGACGATACAGACAATTTCACATAAACTGAATGAACATGACTTACAGACACTTGTTTATTCCTCTTCTTCTAGTGGGGTTTCACGCTTTGTTCCCATCGGGCAAGCCCATGCTTATGATATTCCGTGGGATGGTATGTTAGTTTTAGACCAGTTGGTTCGGTGGATCAGAGTGGATAGTTTAGAAAACTAGGACAGGAGATTCTCATGAAAATTATTGTCATTATCCAAGCTAGAATGGGGTCGTCACGTCTTCCTGGAAAAGTTCTGAAATCGCTTGGTCAATCAACGGTGCTTGATTATGTTGTAACGCGTTGCAGATTGATTCCCTTTATTTCGGATGTGATTGTAGCAACCTCCTATCTTGCTTCGGATAACCCGATCGAAGAATGGTGCCGTAATCATGAAGTCGACTATTTTCGCGGATCCGAGGAAGATGTACTATCACGTTATTACGAATGTGCAAAAAACTACAAGCCTGATTATATTATTCGAGTTACAGCGGATTGTCCTTTTCTGGACTACCATCTGGCGGAAAAGATAGTGAAAGCTATACTTGAGCAACCCTCAGATTTGGTTGTAGTAGAAGGGGAATTACCACGAGGCCTGTCAATCGAAATCATTTCTTTTAGTGCGCTGGAACGTATTCATGAGATTGGTCAAGAGCCTAGACACAGGGAACATGTTACTTATTTTGCATATGAAAATCCTAAAGCCTTTAAACTTGTAGTTGTTCATCCGGAGAAGTCTATTCAACATCCGGAACTACGTATCACGCTTGACACAGATGAAGACTACTTGTTATGTCAAGCGGTAGCTGACGTCTTTTCATGCCATAAGGATACACCTTCCCGCGACATTATTGCCTATCTTACTGAGCATCCCGAAGTAGCAAGTATAAACGCTCATATTGAGCAAAAGCCGGTGATCTGAGTATGACACGAAAAGTTGTCTTTCGTGTGGACGCTTCTTTTGTTATCGGGACGGGTCACGTTATGCGTTGTCTTACGATTGCAGATGATTTAAATGCACAAGGGGTCGAGATATCTTTTATCTGTCGTTCACTGGAAGGGCATATGGCTGATTACATTAAACAGCGCGGATATCAGGTCTGCCTTATTAGAGAGACATATGCTCTTTCAGAACTGAACTATGAATCAGATGCACTCTTTACGGCTCAAGCTATTGCTGATGATATTACCACCGATTGGTTAATTGTGGATCATTACGAGATTGATGAGAGATGGGAACGAATCGTTCAACCAGCCGTCCGTAAACTATTCATTATCGACGATTTGGCCAACCGCAGACATTGTGCAGATATGCTTCTCGATCAAAATGCCCATGATCTTCCTGAAGCCAGATATGACAGTCTGGTTTCTGAACATTGCCGTCTCCTCTTGGGCCCAAGATATCTTCTTCTTCGTCCATCCTTTTATGATGAACGTAAAGAGCTCGGTCTAAGGACAGGTGAACTACACAGACTGCTTGTTTTTTTTGGGGGAAGTGACCCTACGGATGAAACCACTAAAGTTCTCGAATCACTTTTAGAACTTGGAAAACTAAAGCTGAAGGTTGATGTTGTCGTTGGGCAAGCCAATGGACAGATTGAAAATATTGAAAGACTTTGTACTTTACTTGCTGATACTACGCTGCACATTCAAATTGAGAATATGGCTCAGTTAATAGCCCGAGCTGACTTTGCGCTTGGTGCGGGGGGCATATCTATGTGGGAGCGATGTTATCTCGGTTTGCCATCGGCGGTTACAATTGTGGCGGAAAACCAATCTGATTCTGTCCATAAAGCAGCGACCTATGGAGCGGTTTGGAATATAGGATGGTATGAACAAAAGAATTCCAGCCTTTATTCCGATATATTACTTAATGCGGCCTATGCACAATCAGAATTACGACAAATGAGTCGCCTTGCCTTGAAATTGACGGATAGTCGGAGAGATAATGCACACAGCCTCGCCATTAAAGCTATTATGGGGGAATAATTATATGTTTAAAGCCGTTCAGATAGCTGAACGTTTCATAGGAGAGCAATATAAACCTTTCTTGATCGCTGAAATGTCCGGTAATCATAACCAATCGCTTGCAAGAGCTTTAGAAATTGTGGATGCAGCCGCTGACGCAGGCGCTGATGCCCTCAAGCTGCAAACCTATACAGCTGACACAATGACATTAGATATTCATGATGGTGATTTTTATATTAACGACGCCAATAACCTTTGGCAAGGGACGTCTCTCTATAAGCTTTATCTGGAAGCCTACACACCTTGGGAATGGCACAAACCAATTTTTGACCGGTGTAAGGAACGAGGGATGCTGGCGTTCAGTACGCCTTTTGACTTTACGGCTGTAGAGTTTCTGGAAACATTAGAAGTACCTGCATACAAAATTGCTTCCTTCGAAAATACAGATCTCCCTTTAATTCGTAAAGTAGCAGCTACGGGAAAACCATTAATTATATCGACCGGAATGGCGTCAATTGCTGAGCTGGATGAAACGGTACGTGCAGCTAGAGAGGCTGGTTGTGACCAACTCGTGCTGTTGAAATGTACAAGTACATACCCAGCCACGCCAGCTAAATCAAACTTAAATACTATTCCCCACATGAAGCATTTATTCCAATGCCAAGTTGGCCTTTCTGACCACACAATGGGTATTGGTACAGCTGTGGCGAGTGTTGCTATAGGGGCTGCAGTGATTGAGAAACATTTTACCTTATCTCGCGATGAGGGGGGCGTGGATGCGGCATTCTCACTAGAACCTCAAGAATTCAAAGCATTAGCCGATGAGATAGAGAGAGCCTGGGAGTCCATGGGTGAAATCGTGTATGGTGCTACGGACGCCGAACTTGCTTCCAAGAAGCATCGCCGATCCTTATATATCGCAGAGGATATAAAAGCGGGAGAGAGCTTTACGGACAAAAATGTGCGTGCCATTCGACCGGGTCTCGGATTGCCTCCCAAATATCTGGATCAGATTATGGGTAGACAAGCCAAACAAGACCTGGTAAAAGGAACCCCGTTGTCTTGGAACATTCTTTAAAAAATCACTTACCGGCATAGAAAGTTGAGGGTATTCATGGTAGATAAACAGCGAGAATTATCAGAAATGAATCGGTTATTTGATCAACTCTTTCCTATTTGCCGCAGTATTACAGGACAGGGTGTGCGGGACACTATCTCTCTGCTGTCGGAACAGCTTCCTTTGGAATTATTCACCGTCTCTACGGGAGAACAAGTATTTGATTGGGAGATTCCGAAGGAATGGGTCATTCGAGAAGCATGGCTGAAGGGCCCGAATGGTGAAATTATAGCGGACTTCAAGAAGCATAATTTACATGTACTCAATTACAGTACGCCAATCAATAAACAACTGACACTATACGAGCTAAAAGAACATTTGCATTCCATTCCTCGTCTGCCTGACGCTATTCCTTATGTAACGTCTTACTATAAGCCCAGATGGGGATTCTGCATTACACATCACCAGTTGGAGATGCTGCCTGAAGGCGAATATCATGCTTATATTGATAGCGAGATGATTAAGGGAGAATTGAATTACGCTCATGCGATATTGCAGGGAGAAAGTGAACAGGAAATATTAATTAGCACATATATTTGTCATCCATCTATGGCAAACAACGAATTAAGCGGACCAATAGTAGCGGCCTTTTTATATAACCGGATTTCAAAATGGAGAAATCGCCGATTTACTTATCGTTTCGTCTTTGTTCCTGAGACAATCGGCAGCATAGCTTATTTACATCGGTTCGGCAAACAAATGAAAGCACGTACACACGCAGGCTTAGTATTAACCTGTTTGGGTGGTCAAGAGAAATTAAGCTATAAATTGTCGCGTTCCGGTGAGAATCCACTTGACCGAATTTGGCGGAAAATGGTTGATTCTGGTCAATGGGAGGGTAGAACAAGACCATTTACCCCTAAATCCGGTTCAGATGAAAGACAGTACTGCTCGCCGGGTTTTAATTTGCCAGTTGGGCAGATGGCTCGTACCGTTTACGGTAATTATCCAGGATACCATAATTCATTAGATACGAAAGAATCCATGACGATCGAGGCACTTCAGCAAAGTCTCGATGAGCTGGAGACTTTACTGCTTATCAATGAAGCGGAAGGTTATTATATCAATCGATTTCCTTATGGAGAGGTCAAACTTGACAAGCACGGGCTATATCCGGATATGAACTCTCCCACGACACGATCCTTTTCATCCAATGAAGTTATGGATAGCCGAACTCAGCTTAATCTTATTCTAATGCTGCTTAATTATTCAGATGGTATACATTCGTTGCTGGATATTGCGGAATTAAGCAAATGCAGTATTTCTGAGCTTATGCCCTATGTGAAACAACTTATTGACAAAGAGATTCTGAGAGGACCATTTCATGACAAAGGGAGAGAGTTAGGGTGAAAATGATTTTGCTCACCGGGTCACATCCTCGACACCTGTACGTCGCAAAAAAATTATACGATGAAAACTTACTATCCGGATTATTGATTGAGGCTCGTGAAGAATTCATGCCAGTTCCCAGCCACGAATTATCAAACATTGATCGGCAAAACTTTGAACGACATTTCCAGAGCCGTCAAGCAAGTGAAGAACATTTCTTTGAATCTATGGATCATTCTTATTTCAGGGATATTCCGGTTTTTCATATTTCCAAAAAAAAACTCAATGAAGATTCAACCAGGCAGTGGATACAAAAGCTCCAGCCGGACGTCGTTGTGAGCTATGGTATTCATAAGCTCAATAACGATATTTTGGACATTTTGCCGGCGTTCGCCTGGAATATCCATGGTGGGTTATCTCCCTGGTATCGAGGAAACACAACTTTGTTCTGGCCGTTCTACTTTCTGAAGCCAAACTGGGCAGGAATGACCATTCACAATTTGACTTCAAAGCTGGATGGAGGAGACATTATTCATCATTCTGTCCCCCTATTGGAACGAGGCGATGGTATACATGATGTCGCCTGCAAAGCGGTTATCCAAGCATCGGAGGATTTAATACGTCTCCTTCAGCTAGTCAGAGAAGGTGCTGCTATTCAGGCGGTTCCGCAGAAATCCAATGGAAAATTATTTACTTCAGCCGATTGGATGCCGCAGCATCTAAGACTGATTTATAATACCTTTAACAATGATATTGTAGATCATTATTTGGACGGAAAGCTAGAGAGAACCGAGCCGAAATTAATAAGAGCTTTATAGTTTACTTGCCCAGAACGCAATTGTAGCCACAAAATTAATGTCAGATCTATAAGGCCAGAAAGGATCCCCAAAACATGAATATACTACTTACCGGCGGAGCCGGCTTCATCGGCCGCTGGGTCACGGATCGTCTGTTGAAGGACGGCCACCAGGTTTGGATACTGGATGACCTCTCCAATGGCAGAGAGGCAAATCTTGCAGAATTCCGCGAACATAGCGGCCTGAGGGCTTTTATCCCAGGCTCTATACTCGACGAAGTCCTGCTCAGCCAACTATTCAACCGGCACCAATTCGATATTTGCTATCACCTCGGCGCCTCCATCAATGTTCAAGACTCTATCGATGACCCGCGGACGACTTTTAACAACGACACGACAGGCACTTTTTACATCTTGGAGCAGTGCAAGCAGCACAACGTCAAAGTGGTCTTCATGAGTACCTGCATGGTCTATGACCGCTGCACGGAGGAGAGCGGTATCACGGAGCTTCATCCGACCAAACCGGCTTCTCCATATGCGGGTGCAAAGATTGCTGCCGAGAATATGGTTCTCTCCTATTATCACGCCTATGGGCTTCCGACAGTCGTGATTCGCCCCTTCAATACATACGGACCTTATCAGAAGACCGGCGGGGAAGGCGGTGTGGTCGCTATATTCCTAAAAAATAAGCTGGCAGGCAAGGACCTGAATATCTACGGAGAAGGTACGCAGACGCGTGATCTGTTGTATGTCGAGGATTGCGCGCGTTTTGTTGTGGAAGCGGGCTACAATGGCAGCGTTAATGGCGAGGTCGTAAATGCGGGACTTGGCCGGGATATCAGCGTTAATGAACTCGCGCTTATGATTGCCGGTAACGGGAGCCGGATTAAACATGTTGAGCACATCCATCCTCAAAGTGAAATCCAGAAGCTGCTGTGTAACTCCAGCAAGGCGGAGAGACTGTTGGGCTGGAAACCGGATACTACGCTTGAGGAAGGAATCCGCAGAACGGAAGAGTGGATTCAATCGACGGATTTGATCTAATGCATCGAAGGTGGGAAGGAGATTAGCTTCTTGTCAAATAAAACGATTCCGGACAGACAACCCATACGCAGCACGCTGCTTCCTTATGGCAGGCAGTGGCTGGAGGAAGAAGATATCGATGCTGTTCTTCAGGTGCTCAGGAGCGACTTTATTACGCAAGGCCCGCAAATTGATCGTTTCGAGCAAAAGGTGGCGGATTATGTCGGTGTGAAATACGCTGTTGCCTTCTGTAATGGCACAGCGGCACTGCATGGTGCATGCTTCGCGGCTGGTATCGGTCCTGGCGACGAAGTCATCACGACTCCAATTACATTTTTAGCGAGCAGCAATTGTGTTCTCTATATGGGCGGAAATCCCGTATTTGCAGATATCGATCCTGAAACCTACAACATCTCTCCCGAGCAGATCAGAGGTAAAATCACCTCACGGACAAAAGCGATCATTCCAGTAGATTTTACGGGTCAGCCTGCTGAAATGAATGAGATTGAAAAGATCGCGCGTGATCGCGGCCTCACCATCATCCATGATGCTGCGCATTCCTTGGGAGCATCTTATGGAGATCGTAAAGTTGGGACATTCGGCGATATGACCATGTTCAGCTTTCATCCGGTCAAGCATATAACGACGGGTGAGGGCGGGATGATCGTAACGGATAATGAGGCATTCTACCAACGTTTGCTGCTCTTCAGGAATCACGGGATGACGCGGGACGCGAAGCTGTTGCAGGATAATGATGGTCCGTGGTATTACGAAATGCAGGAGCTTGGGTTCAATTACCGGATGACGGATATTCAAGCTGCGCTGGGTGTGACGCAGATGGACAAGCTGGATCGGTTCGTGGAACGGAGGAGGCAAATTGCGGTGCAATATAATGAAGCTTTTTCCGGTTTTAACGGTCTGATTATTCCTCATCAGCATATGTCCGCTCAGTCCAGCTGGCATTTGTATGTGCTGCGATGGAATCTGGAGCACTTTACAGCTGACCGCAAAGGAATCTTTGAAGCCCTGCGCGGCGAGAATATCGGGGTCAATGTTCATTATATTCCTGTATATAAGCAGCCATATTATCGGGAGCACGGATATGCCGATGAATCATGTCAGAACGCCGAACAATTTTATCAATCTGCAATATCTCTTCCTGTCTTCCCAAAAATGTCACAAGAAGATATTCAAGACGTCATTTTGGCTGTTTCAAAAGTCTATTATCGCTTTATAAAATAGTAGGTATAACTGCCGGTATAAGTGCAATGTATTCGCTTACACAAATTCGTTGACAATTGTGTGACAACGGTGGTATATTCGATTTGCGGGCCACGCTTACCGTGATCTCGCAGCTATTTGAAGATGAAGGGAATGTTATGCATGCAAGGTAAAGTAAAATGGTTTAACGCTGAGAAGGGTTACGGATTTATCGAGACTGAGCAAGGCGGCGACGTATTTGTTCATTTCTCCGCAATCCAATCCGAAGGGTTCAAAACGCTGGAAGAAGGCCAATCGGTCGAATTCGACATCGTGGAAGGCGCCCGCGGACCGCAAGCTGCAAACGTTAATAAACTGTAATCATCCGGCTGTTAAGCGGCCACACCATATATGGTTCACGCTTAACCAAGAATGCAAGCAGTGCCCTGGGAAACCAGGGCTTTTTATATTTGATCACACCTGAATTTCCTCTTAAATCTTGAACAACGAAATCTTCAAAAAGTCTATAATTAATTTTATCTAAAATATTCAAATAATTCAGAAAAAAACAACAAAATGCTTTTGAGATCGCCCAGAGGGGTATGATATAATAAGAACATGTAAAGGAGGAGTGCCCATGAAATACAATGTTCGAGGTCAGCACATTCAAGTGACAGACGCTATGCGTGATTATGTCGTGAAGAAGCTTAGTCGCCTGGATAGGTATTTTGAAGAGCCAATCTCCGAATCAACCGTGACGATGTCCGTCACAAAAGGGAAACACGCCGTTGAGGTGACGATCCCTCTGACCAATGCTTTTCTCCGCGCCGAAGAAAAGAGTGATGACATGTACGCCTCAATTGACGTTGTGGTGGACAAACTGGAGCGGCAAATTCGTAAACATAAAACCAGAATCAATCGCAAGTTCCGCCAGGAGAGCGGAATCAAAATGTTGTTCAAGGATGAAACTTCCCCGGTTAAGGTGCTGGAGGAGGATGATTATGAGCTTGTCCGCACCAAACGCTTCATGCTGAAGCCGATGGATGTGGAGGAAGCGATCCTTCAAATGAATATGGTCGGCCATTCGTTCTTCATGTTCGCCAATGTGGATACCAAGGAAGTGAACGTGGTTTACAAAAGAGACGATGGCAAATACGGCTTGCTTGAACAATACTAAACTTAACTTCTATCATTCATGAATATTCAAGGGCAGGCTTCCTCGTGAAGCGCTGCCCTTTTACAATGCAAGAATAACCATTGGCGGAAAATGTCGCTGACGCTATACTCGCATTGCGGGAAGTGCCGCAAACTGATACAATTTATCCATTAGGCGTAACCACGAAAGGGGAAGACCATGCTCGGACTTGTAAAGAAAATATTCGGAGATGCGAACGAACGGGAAGTCAAGCGTCTCATGCGCACTGTAGAGCAAATTAATGAATTGGAACCAAAGATTTCACAATTATCTGACGAGGATCTTCGGGGAAAAACCGCCGAGTTCAAGATCCGTCTGGCCGAAGGCGGCGATGAGCTGATTGACCTGCTGCCGGAAGCATTTGCCGTTGTACGCGAAGCCTCCGTTCGCGTGTTTGATAAACGTCATTATGACGTTCAACTGGTTGGGGGAATGGTCCTTCATGAAGGCAAAATTGCCGAAATGAAAACAGGGGAAGGGAAGACGCTTGTTGCGACTCTCCCGGTCTACTTGAATGCTCTCCTCGAAAAAGGCGTCCACGTGGTAACGGTCAATGATTATTTGGCCTCCCGCGACAGCCAGCAGATGGGACAGCTTTATAACTTCCTCGGACTCACGGTAGGCTGCAATATGCATGGCTTATCCCATGCCGAGAAACAAGAGGCGTACGCCTGCGATATCACATACGGAACGAATAATGAATTCGGCTTCGATTATTTGCGTGATAATATGGTGCTGTACAAGGAACAAATGGTACAGCGTCCGCTTTATTTTGCCGTTATAGATGAAGTGGATTCCATATTGGTCGATGAAGCGAGAACGCCGCTTATTATATCCGGACAGGCCGCCAAATCGACAGAGCTTTATTTTGCAGCCGACCGTTTCGTAAGCCGGCTCCAGGCGGAAGATGATTACACGATCGATGTCAAGCTCCGCTCGGTGACGTTGACGGAAGCGGGCGTGGAGAAGACCGAACGCGCTTTTGGCATTGAGAATTTATTTGACCATGCCAATGTACTGCTGTACCACCATATCCAGCAAGCGCTCAAAGCGCATGCGATTATGAAGCGCGATGTCGATTATATCGTGCAGGATGACGAGGTTATTATCGTCGATGAGTTTACCGGCCGTCTGATGGCAGGTCGCCGCTACAGCGATGGGCTGCATCAAGCGATTGAGGCCAAGGAACAGATCAAGGTTCAGAACGAGAGCATGACGCTCGCAACGATCACATTCCAGAACTACTTCCGGATGTACCGCAAGCTGGCCGGGATGACCGGTACGGCGAAGACGGAGGAAGAAGAGTTCAAGAAAATCTATGGTCTGGATGTCATCCAGGTTCCAACGAACCGGACCATGATTCGTGAGGATATCGCCGATGTCGTCTACAAAACCGAGAACGGGAAATTCAAGGCGGTTGTAGAGGAAATCGTGCAGCGTCACGGCAAGAATCAGCCGGTGCTTGTCGGTACTGTCTCGATCGAAAACTCGGAAAAGCTGTCGGAGATGCTCAAGCGCCGCGGCGTGGCCCATAAGGTACTCAATGCCAAATACCATGCCGAGGAAGCAGAAATCATCTCACGCGCCGGGCAAGCCGGATCTGTCACTATCGCAACGAACATGGCGGGCCGGGGTACGGATATTTTGCTCGGTGATGAGGTTGCCGGTATTGGCGGACTGCATATCATGGGCACGGAGCGACATGAGAGCCGGCGGATTGATAACCAGCTTCGCGGTCGTGCCGGACGTCAAGGCGACCCGGGTTCCTCCCAGTTTTATTTGTCGCTTGAAGATGAATTAATGCGCCGTTTCGGTGCGGACAACATTATGAGCATGATGGAGCGTCTGGGCTTCGAGGAAGACCAGCCCATTGAGAGCCGTCTGATTTCACGGGCGATCGAATCCGCACAGAAGCGTGTGGAAGGAAGCAATTTTGACACGCGGAAGATCGTACTCCAATATGATGATGTTATGAATCAGCAGCGTGAGATCATATACAAGCAGCGTCGTGAAGTGCTGTACTCGGATAACATCCGCCAAATCGTGCAGGATATGATTACACCGGTTATCGACCTGATTGTCGGCGCGCATTGTCCCGACGACGAGGTGCCGGAGAACTGGGAGCTGCAGGAGATCGTCGATTATGCCCAGGGCACGTTCCTGTATGAAGGCATGATCACGAAAGACGATCTGTGGGGCAAAGAGAAGGAAGAAATTGTAGAATTTCTGAACGAAAAAGTGAGCGCCCTGTACGACCAGCGCGAGGAAGAAATCGGCGTCGAAACGATGCGCGAATTCGAGAAGGTTGTTGTGCTGAGGGCCGTTGACAGCAAATGGATGGATCACATTGATGCGATGGATCAACTGCGTCAAGGGATTCACTTGCGTGCATACGGCGGAACGGATCCGCTTCGCGAATATCAATTTGAAGGCTTTGAAATGTTCAAGGAAATGATTGATAACATTCAGGAAGAAGTCACCAAATATATTATGAAAGCCCAGGTTGAAAGCAATCTGGAGCGTCAGGAAGTTGCCAAGGGACAGACGGAGACCGGAGGCAGCAGCGAGCCGAAGGAGAAGCGCCCCGTTAAGAAGGACGAACGTGTAGGACGTAATGATCCATGTCCATGCGGCAGCGGCAAGAAATACAAGCAGTGCCATGGTCAACAGGCCTAAGCGCGCTGCATGATGCAGGGCAATCGACAAGACGAGGTGAAGGCGTAACATGATAGATATTACAGTGAAACAAGATATGCGTGAAATGGCTAAGCGACTCCAGGAACTTAGGGGGTCTCTTTGACTTAGATCTTAAGCAAGAGATGATTGCCAACTTCGAAGAGAAGATGACAGCACCTGATTTCTGGGATGATAATGACCGGGCGCAAAGCACCATTGCGGAGCTGAATGCCGTTAAATCCGTAGTCGATGACTACAACCAAATGAACAATGAGCACGAGGATTTGTCTACTATGCTGGAATTGGCCGAGGAAGAGGGAGATGAATCCCTGGAGGCTGATTTGGCCAAGAGTGTGACTGCGCTTGTGAAGAAGGTAAGCGACTTCGAGCTGCAGCTCCTTCTCAGCGAACCGTACGACAAGCTGAACGTAATCCTTGAGCTCCATCCTGGAGCCGGAGGCACCGAATCGCAGGACTGGGGTCAGATGCTCTATCGGATGTATACGCGCTGGGCCGAGAAGCATGGCTTCAAGGTGGAAGTGCTGGACTATCTGGCAGGCGATGAGGCGGGCATCAAAAGTGTGACCATCTCCATCAAGGGCTATAACGCCTACGGGTATTTGAAAGCGGAGAAAGGCGTTCACCGTCTCGTGCGCATATCGCCTTTCGATGCCTCGGGACGCCGGCACACTTCATTTGCCTCATGCGATATCATGCCGGAAATTGACGACACCATCGAAATTGATATTCGCTCGGAAGATCTGAAGGTCGATACGTATCGGGCCAGCGGCGCAGGCGGACAGCATATTAACAAAACGGAATCGGCTATCCGCATCACGCATATTCCGAGCGGCATTGTTGTATCCTGTCAAACTCAGCGCTCCCAGATTCAGAACCGCGAACGTGCCATGCAGATGCTCCGCTCCAAGCTCTATGAACGCAAGATCGAAGAGCAGAAGAAGCATCTGGCGGAGATCCGCGGCGAACAATCGGAGATCGGCTGGGGCAGTCAGATCCGCTCTTATGTATTCCATCCCTACAGCATGGTCAAGGATCACCGGACCTCTGTGGAGACAGGAAATGTGGGAGCCGTGATGGACGGCGATCTGGATATTTTCATCGACGGCTATTTGCGCAGCCAGATTCGTCACGAATGAACATAAACTTACACAATCCATGCATAGGCAAGGGCAAGAGTTCCGACACTGTTAAAGTGTTGGAGCTCTTTTTTCTGTTCAACAATAGAGAGTTTAAAATCGGGTCTGTATCTTGCTTGTTTTAATAGGGGCGCCGCCTGAGGACAGCACATCCGGGACTTCCGGCACGGGATTCGTACAGCTTCGCAGAGACCGTGAATATCGAACAGCCGCGTCCTCTTCCGCACAGGAAGATGCGAACATACAACCATATTATAAGTTGAGGATGGTATCCTCAATTTGAGAAGGAGGAGCCCCCATGATCGAAAAACAGCAAACGAGGAGCAGAAACGAGACGTTCTCCCCGCAACGCAAAAAGCCAAACAAGGGTAACGGCAGCAGAAGCCGCTACTCGGAGGCAACGATCAACATCGCGCTCCTGCTGATCGGCTCTCTGCTGATTGCGGCGAGTTTCAATCTGTTTCTCGTTCCGCTGGGCATCGCATCAGGCGGGGTGTCCGGTATCTCCATCCTGGTACAGCGGGCGACGGGATTCCCGCCGGCGTTTACGCAGTGGGCGATCAATGTGCCGCTGTTTCTGCTGGGTCTGTGGCTGCTGGGCGGTCGTTTCGCGATGAAGACGGCGCTGGGTTCATTTGTTTTGCCGCTGCTGGTCCTCCTCACCTCACACTGGCCGGCTCCCACGGACAACGCGCTGCTTGCGGCGATCTATGGCGGCATTGGTGTCGGAGCGGGTCTGGGCCTTGTTTTCCGCGGGCGCGGGTCCACGGGCGGACTGGATCTGGCAGCGCAGCTGCTGCATCGTTATACAGGCATGCGCCTGGGGCTTGCCGTGGCTTGTTTCGACGGTTTTGTCATCGCCGCTGCAGGAATATTGATTGCGCCGGAGAATGCGCTTTATGCTCTGATCGGCTTATATGCGACGAGCAAGACGATTGATTTTGTCCAGACCGGAATTGCGATCTCCAAGGTGGCTTTCATTATTACCGATTGCCCGGAAGCCATCATTCAGGTGGTGCTTCATGATTTGGACCGCGGACTGACCAGGCTTGACGGCCGAGGCGGATTCACCGGCGATGAGCGCTCCGTGCTGATGGTAGTGGTTGGGCGGGGTGAGGTATCCAAGCTGAAGCAGCTGGTGAAGGCGGTTGATCCGAAGGCTTTTGTCATCATCAGCGATACGGCGGAGGTTCTGGGGGAAGGCTTCAATTTGCCCTGAAGCAAGCTGTGGCGACCAGGAATTTAGTGTTGAATTATTATAATTATGAATGTATAATAATACAAAAACCTGGCTATTTCCTCTGTCTCTCGCTTCGTGTAAAATGGATAGTTAGGAAGTTAGCGGATGGGAGAGGGCATGTATGGGTTCAAAACTGAAAACAGCCATTATCGGTTCTACCGGCTACGGGGGCGTGGAACTGATCCGGCTGCTCGCCAGCCATCCTCTGGCAGAGGTGACATCAGTCATATCCTCGTCGAGCGCAGGATCGCCAATAGCCGAAGGTTATCCTCATTTAACAGAAATTCGCACCGATTTGCTTGATGATGTGGATCCTGCACTTATCAAAAGCAAAGCGGATGTTGTTTTTATAGCGACACCCTCCGGAATCGCCAGCAAGCTGGCGCCATCGATGCTTGAAGAAGGTCTCAAAGTGATAGATCTCTCCGGCGATCATCGTTTGAAGTCACCTGAAGTCTATGAAACCTGGTACAAAAAAACACCTGCCTCCCAGAATGCTCTGGATCTTGCCGTATACGGGCTTGCCGAAATATACGGCGATGCGGTGCGCGATCAGACGCTCATCTCAAACCCCGGCTGTTATTCGACAGCCACGCTGCTGGGTTTGATTCCAGCCGTTAAGGCGGGCTACATAGATCCGGCCACGATTATTATTGATGCCAAATCCGGTGTATCCGGAGCAGGGCGCGGCGTTAATCTGGGTTCGCATTATTCCGAGGTTAACGAGAATTTCAGCGCTTATAAACTGAATAAACACCAGCATATTCCGGAGATTGAGCAGGTGCTTTCTGCGGAAGCCGGTTATCCGGTCGTTACCACATTCTCCACCCATTTGGTTCCGATGACCAGGGGCATTATGAGCACGATGTATGCCACGGTCAAGGATGGGAGAAGCACGGACGAGTTTATTGCGTTGTACCGCAGCTTTTATGAAGGACGACCTTTTGTCCGCATTCGCGAAGCCGGAACCTGGCCTTCCACCAAGGAAGTATGGGGATCCAATTACTGTGATATCGGCTTCGCCGTTGACGAGCGGACGGGGCGGGTCACCATCGTATCGGTCATTGATAATTTGGTCAAGGGCGCGGCAGGGCAAGCCATCCAGAATTTAAATCTGATGATGGGCTGGGACGAGACGCTTGGCCTGCAATTTGTACCCGTTTATCCGTAAGCAATCATTCATCTATCCACCTGAAGAAGGAGACTCGATCTAATAATGGGACAGGGGAACATAGCGGCCGCCTACACGGTTGTGCCGGAGGGCTCGATTACAACTCCCAAGGGCTTTACCGCGGGAGGTCTTCACTGCGGCCTGAAAAAAACGACGCGCAATGACTTGGGAGCAATCGTCTGCGAGGTGCCGGCTGCTGCGGCTGCCGTTTATACGATGAATGCCTTTCAGGCAGCGCCGATTGCGGTAACCCGCGAAAGCATCGGCTCAGGCGGCGTACTGCGCGCCGTCATCGTCAACAGCGGCAACGCCAATGCCTGTACGGGCAAGCAGGGCGATGCCGACGCTTATGAGATGCGCAGCCATTTTGCTGAAGCCGTTGGCGTGCCGTCCGATCAAGTCGCCGTCGCTTCGACGGGGGTCATTGGCGAGCCGCTCAAGATGGACCGCGTCCGCGAGGGGATCGCGGAGCTTCCGGCGAGGCTGGCTGCGAGCAGCAAGGGCGGGGATGATTTCTGCCAGGCGATTCTGACAACGGATCTGGTGAAGAAAGAGGTCTGCGTTTCGGTCATGGTGGACGGCAAACCCGTTTACATTGCCGGAGCGTCGAAGGGCTCGGGCATGATTCACCCCAATATGGCAACGATGCTGGGGTTCGTCACCACGGATGCGGCGATCGGCAGTGCGGCACTGCACACCCTTCTGCGTCAAGTGACGGATCTTACTTTCAATATGATCACGGTTGACGGCGATACAAGCACCAATGACATGCTTTTGGCAATGGCAAGCGGCCTGGCGGGCAACCGGGAGCTGGATGAATCGCATCCGGATCTTGCGGCGTTTTCTTCCGCGCTTCGCTATGTTTGTGAAGTTCTGGCCAAAGCGATCGCACGCGATGGCGAAGGGGCAACGAAGCTGGTGGAGGTTCAGGTGAGCGGTGCGGTATCGGATGCTGCGGCGCAGGCCATCGCCAAAACCGTCGTCGGCTCGTCCCTTGTGAAGTCTGCGATCTTCGGCGCGGACGCCAACTGGGGCCGCATTATTGCCGCAGTCGGCAGGGCCGGGCAGCCGGTCAATCCGGATACGGTCGATATTCGGCTGGGGGACATTGTGACGCTTGCAGAATCGCGGCCGGTCGCTTTTGACGAGGAAGCGGCGCTGGAATATTTGAAGGGCGATACGGTTGTCATTTATGTCGACCTGCATATGGCTGAAGGCTCCGCAATTGCATGGGGCTGCGATCTGACCTATGATTATGTGCGCATTAATGCGGCATATCGGACGTAAGGGAAAGGAACGAGCGGAATATGGAACAGCGGTTTGTCATGAAATGCGGCGGAAGCACGCTTGCCGCGCTGCCTGATTCTTTTTTTGATGATTTGCGCGGGCTGCAGGAGAAAGGCGTGAAGGCGGTTATCGTGCACGGGGGCGGTCCGGCGATTTCCGAGACGCTGCAGAAGCTTGGGATTGAGAGTGAATTTGTAAACGGCCTGCGCAAAACCAGCGAAGAAGTGCTGGATGTCGTGGAGATGGTGCTGAGCGGACGCATTAACAAGGAGATTGTCCGCAAAATTCAGCAAAGCGGCGCCCAGTCTCTTGGCCTCTCGGGCGTGGACGGCAAGCTGATTCAAGCGCAGCCGGTTGCCAATGCGGCTGAAATCGGTTTTGTAGGTGATGTGACGCAGGTGAACGCATCCATTATCGAAGGTGTCATGGATATGGGCTACATACCGGTTATTGCTCCCATTGGTATTGACGAGGCCGGTCAACGCTACAACATTAATGCCGATACCGCAGCCGGTGCGGTAGCTTCCCATCTTGGGGTGGAACGGATGATTGTCGTGACCGACGTTCCGGGGATTCTGAAAACTGTGGACGGCGAGAAACGGGTGCTTTCTTCGGTCACAATCGAAGAGATAGAGGCCATGATTGCCAGCGGCGAGATATACGGGGGCATGATTCCGAAGGTGCGCGCAGCCATTCAATGCATACAGGGACGCGTGCGCGAGGTTGTTATTGTCAGCGGCGATGAACCGGGCGTGCTGAGCAAAGCGGTGCTGGAGGGCGGAATCGGAACGCGCATCGTACAGTCCTAGATTATCAGTCACCAGGCGGGCTGGCAGGACGCTAAAATATTCATGAAAGAGGTGTGCCAATCATGAGCGATGTCAAAAAAACAGCAGCGGATGATCAGAAGACAGGCGGAATCGGAACGAAATTACAAGAGCAATCCGAGGCTGGCCCTCAGGCTGGCTTGAACGCTCAAGCCGCAGGAAGCGTGAACAGCTCGCTGCTTCCAACCTACGCCCGATATCCAATCACGCTTGTCAAAGGCGAAGGAAGCTGGCTGTGGGATGATAAAGGGAACAAATATCTCGATTTCATGTGCGGTCTGGCCGTTACGAACCTGGGCCATGCCCCTCAGCGCATCAAGGAAGCGTTGATCAAGCAGCTGGATGAGCTGTGGCATGTGTCGAATTTATTCCATATTCCAAACCAGGAGGCAGCGGCGAAGCTGCTGACTGACAACAGCAGCGCGGATGCCGTATTCTTCTGCAACTCCGGCGCCGAGGCGAACGAGGCAGCGATCAAGCTGGCCCGCCGCTACCATCAGAAGGTGGCCGGCACCGGGCGCTATGAAATCATCACCTTTGAACAATCCTTTCACGGGCGCACGTTGGCAACGCTGACGGCTACGGGCCAGGAGAAGGTCAAAGAGGGCTTCGGCCCGCTGCCGGAAGGGTTCCGCTATATTCCACTGCATGATATAGAAGCGCTGGAAGCAGCCATTACAGACAGAACAGCAGCTATTATGCTGGAAACAATATTGGCCGAAGGGGGCGTAATACCTGTCGAGCCGGAATTTCTACAGCATGTTGCAAAGCTGTGTAAGGAGCGCGGTTTGCTCCTGATCATCGATGAGATTCAAACCGGAATGGGCCGTACGGGCAAACTGTTTTCATTTGAGCATTATGGCATTGAACCGGATATCTTCACACTTGCCAAAGGATTAGGAAGCGGATTTCCAGTGGGCGCCATGCTGGCGAAGGGCCATCTTGTCGAAGCATTCAGCGCCGGCAGCCACGGTTCCACGTTTGGCGGCACTCCGCTCGCAACGGCAGTGGTCAAGGCAACGGTTGAAACCATCGTAGGCGATAATCTGTCCGCCCGTGCTGCGGAGATGGGGGATTACCTGATCGCCAGGCTTCATGACAAGCTTGACGGACATCCGCTGGTTCAGACTATCCGCGGCAAAGGGCTGATGATCGGGATCGTCTGCAAGGAGCCGATCGCGGCGTTAATTGCGGAAGGACAGAAACGCGGTCTGCTCGTCGTGAGTGCCGGCCCTAACGTGATCCGTCTGCTGCCGAACCTGCTCGTATCGCGGGAGGAGATTGATCAAGCGGTGTCACTGCTGGCCGCCATCTTTGCGGATCAGACGGCTACGGCTTAATCAAGAGAGTCACAGAAGGGAGCAACAGCTATGCAGCAAGCTTTGAATGAACAATTAGCGGTCAATCTCAAGGGGCGCGATTTTCTCGCTTTGGCCGACTACAAGCCAGAGGAAGTCCGCTACCTGATCGACCTGGCTATAGAGCTTAAGAATAAGCAAAAAGCGGGCGAAATCTACCACCCGCTTCAAGGAAAAACGCTGGGAATGATTTTTGAGAAATCCTCAACCCGTACCCGGGTATCCTTCGAGGTCGGGATGTACCAGCTTGGGGGACATGCGCTGTTCCTGAGCGGCAACGATTTGCAGATCGGACGGGGGGAGACCATTTGGGACACGGCGCAGGTGCTGTCGCGTTATCTTGACGGCATTATGATCCGCACCTTCGCACACCGCACGGTGATCGAGCTGGCACGCGGAGCGACCATCCCTGTTATAAACGGCTTGACGGACGCTTCCCATCCTTGTCAGGCGCTGGCCGACTATCAGACGGTGCTGGAGCATAAAGGCCGCCTGGAAGGCCTGAAGGTGGCCTACATCGGGGATGGCAACAATATGGTGCATTCCCTGCTCATGGGGGCTGCCAAGCTCGGCATGCATATGTCGGTAGCGACTCCCGAAGGCTACGAGCCGGATGAAGAGATTATCCGCTCGACGAAGGATATTGCTTCGGAGACGGGCTCGCACATTCATATTTGCTATGATCCCAAAGAAGCGATTGCCGATGCGGACATTGTATACACGGATGTTTGGGCGAGCATGGGCTTTGAAGCGGAGCAGAAGGACCGCGAAATCGCTTTTGCCAATTATCAGGTCAACGAAGAGCTGGCCAAGTATGCGAAGAAGGATTTCTTGTTCATGCACTGCCTGCCTGCGCATCGGGGCGAAGAAGTAAGCGAAGGCATTATCGATGGCAAGCATTCTATTATTTTCGACCAGGCTGAGAACCGTCTGCATGCGCAAAAAGCAATCATGGCTGCCATTATGTAGCATTCTACAGACAAAGACACAAAAGGCTTCGAATCCAAGAGGGACGCGGATTTGCCAGCCGGGCAGTAGAACAGCGGAGTGCATGCAGACATTTTTTTTCACTTATAAGGAGTGTTAACTTACACAATGGCAAAAGACAAAATAGTATTGGCATACTCGGGCGGTCTGGATACGTCCGTTATCTTAAAATGGCTCAAAGAAACCTATGATGCTGAAATTATTGCCTTTACGGCAGATATCGGGCAAAAGGATGAGCTGGACGGCCTGGAGGCCAAGGCGCTCGCTACTGGAGCTTCCAAGGTTTATATTGATGACCTGCGCGATGAGTTTGCACAGGATTTTATTTATCCGATGTTCCAGGCAGGAGCTTTGTATGAAGGCCAATACCTGCTGGGAACATCGATCGCCCGCCCGCTGATTGCCAAAAGAATGGTCGAGATCGCCCGTGCGGAAGGCGCTACGGCCATCGCACATGGCGCTACGGGCAAAGGCAACGACCAGATCCGCTTCGAACTGACGGCTGCGGCGCTTGCACCGGATATTGAAGTGATCGCGCCATGGCGCATCGAGGAATTCCGCCACCAGTTCCCGGGACGCGCAGAGATGATCGCTTACGCCGAGAAGCATAACATTCCGGTTCAGGCCTCGGCGGCCAAACCGTACTCGATGGACCGCAATCTGCTGCATATCAGTTTCGAGAGCGGCTTACTGGAAGATCCGTGGTTCGATTCGAGCGCCGACTCCAATAAGGATATGTTTGTTTTGAGCGTTGCACCTGAGGATGCGCCGGACCAAAGCGAGTACATTGAGCTGTCGTTTGATGCAGGCAGCTGCACCGCGATCAACGGGGAACAATTGAGTCCGCTTGCCGTGATGGAGAAGCTGAATGAGCTTGGAGGCAAACACGGCATCGGGCGCGTTGACATGGTGGAGAACCGTTTCGTCGGTATGAAGAGCCGCGGTGTTTACGAGACTCCGGGCGGCTCCATTCTGTTTGCGGCACACCGCAAAATGGAATCGCTGACGATGGACCGCGAGGTTATGCATCTGCGTGATTCGCTCATTGCCAAATACGCGACGCTGGTCTACAACGGCTTCTGGTTCGCTCCCGAACGTCTTGCCATGCAGGCACTCGTGACGGAGAGCCAGAAAAATGTAAGCGGCGTTGTCCGCCTGAAGCTGTATAAAGGCAATATTATCGGAGCCGGTGTAAAAAGTCCGGTCAGCTTATATAATCCGGATATCGCCACTATGGAAGCCGATCCTTCCAAAGCGTATGACCAAGGCGATGCAACAGGTTTTATCCGTCTGAACGCGCTGCGCCTGAAAGTATCCTCCGGTGTGGAGCAAAGCAAGAAACAATAATAAGTGAAAAACATCACGTTTAGGTCGGGCTATTAGGCAATTCGATGGTCCGGCCTGCGTTGTGTTCGGAATGAACGCGATGCAAGAGGTGAAACGATAAAGGGGTGTACCAGCAGTGAGTAAATTGTGGGGAGGCCGGTTTACCAAGAAAACCGACCAATTGGTAGAGGAATATACAGCTTCGATCATGTTCGATAAAGAGCTGGCTGAAGAGGATATTCAGGGGAGCATTGCGCATGTGACGATGCTCGGCAAGCAGGGTATTCTGTCTGCGGATGACGTGGAGAAGATCAAGGACGGGCTGCATCGCGTCATGCAGCGCATCCGCCGCAATGATATCGAGTTTTCGATTGCCGACGAAGATATTCATATGAATATCGAGAAGACGCTGATCGACGATGTGGGCTCAGTGGGCGGCAAGCTGCACACCGGGCGCAGCCGGAATGATCAGGTTGCTACCGATATGCATCTTTACCTGCGCAAGCGCGTGGTTGAATTCGTGGATTTGCTGGGCAAGCTGCAAGCGGCGTTGACCACTCAGGCCAAGGCCAATCTGGATACGATTGTTCCCGGCTACACGCATTTGCAGCGGGCGCAGCCTATCCTGTTCGCGCATCATTTGATGGCTTATGTCTCCATGTTCGGGCGGGATATCGAGCGGCTTCAGGACAGCTACAAACGCATCAATACGCTGCCGCTGGGCGCGGGGGCGCTGGCGGGGACGACGTTTCCGATTGACCGCCATTTTGTGGCCAGCCAGCTGAAGTTCGACCGTGTCTATGAGAATAGTCTGGATGCGGTCAGCGACCGCGACTTTATACTGGAATTTCTATCCCATGCTTCGATTATAATGATGCATCTCTCGCGCCTTAGCGAGGAGCTTATCCTGTGGTCCAGCACAGAGTTTCGTTTCATAGAGCTTGACGATGCTTTCTGTACGGGGAGCAGCATTATGCCGCAGAAGAAAAACCCTGATGTTCCCGAGCTGGTCCGCGGCAAAACGGGCCGTGTATACGGCAACCTGTTCGGCCTGCTGACTGTGCTCAAGTCACTGCCGCTTGCCTACAACAAGGATATGCAGGAGGACAAGGAAGGGATGTTCGATACGGTTCGCACCCTGCAGGGGGCGCTTCAGTTGTTCGCGCCGATGGTTGCGACGATGAAGGTCAACAAAGACCGCATGCGCCAGGCCGTGAACCAGGATTTCTCCAATGCAACGGATATTGCGGATTTCCTAGTAGGCAAAGGACTGCCGTTCCGTCAAGCGCATGAGGTAATCGGCAAGACTGTGCTGTACTGCATCCAGCAGGAGAAGTATTTGCTTGATCTGACGCTTGAAGAGTTCAAGCAGTTCTCCCAGCTGTTCGATGAGCGGATCTACGACGTACTGCAGCCGGAGAATGTCGTCAATGCGCGCAACGTCTACGGCGGCACTGCCCGCACGCAGGTGGAAGAAGCGATCTCACGCGCCGAAAGCGAGCAGGAGCAAACTGCTGCATGGACGGTCGAATATATCGAACGCAGCCGTTAAGTAATGCCTTAACACATACAGATTTAACCGAAAGCTGTCCGGGGAATTTTTCTGCTTGAAGCAGAAAAGCCCCGGATAGCTTTTTTAAGTACCAGAAAGTATAACATGTGTTTCATCCTTGTCTGATTTTTGTGAGGAAGAAACTAACTTGCCGCCAAAGAACGGCGATAGCGGGTTCTTCTTACTCCGCAACACCATCTTCAATAATCTGCTTGCCCTTGCGCACATTGTCAGTTCCGCTTCCCGACTTATCTGCAGAAACGCCATAGACGGCAGGCTGCGCCCGGTATGTATCCCGCGATATCCGCTCCCGCGAGACTGTCTTGCCGTTCTTCGTCAGAGTGCGGTAGGTCTCTACGATATAACCGGACTTGCCGGATGAAAGCAGGAGCCGTCCGCCGGATGGAACCGCTTTGGAGGGAACCTCCCGAACGGGCGGATCTATAACCTTCACGGTTCTGGAATCGATGCTGTATTTCACATTTGCGGGCATGGTCCCGAACAGCTTCACAGTCAGCCGGCCGTTCTCGACAACGGTCCGTATGATCAGATGCTTCCCGGTCGTATTTTTGAAGCGGAAATTGATTGCGCCCTCGGCAAAGGTGGCGTCCTGTCCTTTGGGAAGATAAGAAACAGGAAGTGAGTGATTCCGCCGCTCCACCATTTCAAGGCCAGCCAGCAGGGCGGCATTGTAGAGGGTGCTCGAGACTTGACAGATCCCTCCGCCGATGCCTGGCACCAGCTCGCCGTTCAGAATGACCGGCGCCTGCCGGTAACCGTATTTCTCCCTCGTCAGGGCGATGACCTTGTTATAGTCGAATACTTCGCCGGGAGCCAGCTCCCAGCCGTTCAGCGTCTTGGCGGTCATGCTTACATTAAATGCGCGGCCGGCTCCGCTTGAGCTGAAGTCCGTCGTGAAGGAAATGATTTTCCGTTCCACTCCCTCATTCTTTAAGCGTTCCAGCGTCACATTGGGGGAAACCACGCGTACGGCAAGCGGCAGCGTAATTCCGGCGGGTCCATTGGCTTCGGCCCCTCCGCTGCCTTCCGACCCCCCCTTGTCCGAATCAGGACCAGCCTTCAGACGATCTTTCCAGTCTTTGGCGAGGAGTTCCTCTACTGCCTTCTGCGATTGTGCGAACAGCTTCTCCGTATCCAGCCGGTATGCGTTGGAATGGGGCTGATACACCACTTTGTCATCGTTTGTAATGGTCCGCTTGGCATTGGCCGGTTCATTGGCGTCCAGCCATCCCCACTGCCCGCGGATCTTGTTCATAAATACGGTTTTATTCCAGCTGAGCTGCCCGGTCAGCTCCTTGGGAAAATGCCATCTGAACTTCGCCCTTTCCCAGATGCTGCCCTCGTGCAGCTTCATGAGGGCTTGTTTGGCTTCCCCCAAATCGACGAGCACTCCCATGTCGGCCAAAGTCCAGATGCGCTGCTGCTGCCCGGATTCATTGGCCTCGATACGCAGAGGAAGGCTCATAACGTTGTTCATTCTGTTGTCCAACTCCTGAAGGGCCGTATCGATGTTCAGTCCGCCGAGATCAACGGTTTCGGTATTCTTCAGAACGATTGCCCCGTCTGCCGTCTTCGTTGGTGCGGGATCATGTCCAATCAGAATAACGCCGCCGGGAACGGTATCTCTGGAAGCATAAATCCATAGGTAGCCCCACCCGGCGGAGCATACAAGCAACAGGGCAGAGGCAAGGATCAAGGCCAAATGCAGTTTCTTCATATCCACAATCACCCCAGGTCTGCAATTCATACATGTATATGCGAATAACCCGCGCTTCTTTCCTCGGGTTTTCCAAAAGCCAACTGGATCACAGAGGCTGTTATAATGCTTATGCTCAATTGGTGAGAGGCGGGTTTTTCCTTTTCAGATGTCGAATGGGATGTAATTATTTGGTCGAAAGCCGCAGGCTAATGATTTATGAAATATAGGAAAAATGCAGAAAAACAGGACAATCATAGAGGATTTGAAGCAAACGTGTCGAAATCCTATAAGCTGAATATCTACAGGATGTGATAATGTGATCGAATTGCAAGACATTTGGAAGACGTACGCAGACGGCACTCATGCGCTGCGCGGCGTTTCTGTTCTCATAGACCGCAATGAATTTGTTTACCTGGTCGGGCCGTCCGGAGCGGGGAAATCAACCTTCATGAAGCTGATTTACCGCGAGGAAATACCGACTAAAGGGCAGATCTCGGTCAATGGCTTTAACATCGGCAAGCTGAAGCCTCGTAAAATTCCTTTCGTGCGCCGGAACATAGGCGTCATCTTTCAAGACTTCCGGCTGCTTCCTAATCTGTCGGCTTATGAGAACATCGCCTTCGCAATGGAAGTTATAGAAGCCCCAAGACGCGTCATCAGGAAAAGGACATCCGAGGTGCTGGAGCTCGTAGGTCTCAAAAACAAGCAGAACAGCCTGCCGCAGCAGCTATCCGGCGGCGAGCAGCAGCGGGTGGCCATCGCCCGTGCCATCGTGAACAATCCGGCGGTCATTGTCGCGGACGAACCGACCGGCAACCTTGATCCCGAGACATCATGGGGCATTATGAATCTCCTGGAGGAAATCAATTTCCGCGGAACGACGATTGTCATGGCTACGCATAACAAGGAAATCGTCAACACGCTTCGTAAACGGGTGATCGCCATTGAGCATGGCCTCATTGCCCGCGATCAGGCGAGAGGAGAATACGGCTATGAAATTTAGCACTTTTCTCCGGCATATACGCGAAGGCTTGAAGAATGTGATCCGCAACGGCTGGATGACATTTGCCTCCATCAGCTCGATCGTTATTTCGCTTTTTATCCTCGGTGTTTTCCTGCTGCTGGCGCTGAATGTGAATAATCTGGCTGACCAGTTTGAAAGCCAGGTACAGGTGCAGGTATACCTGCAGCTGGATACGGACCAGACCAAGATCGATGAACTCAAGACAGCGATCGGAAACATTCCGGAAGTGAGCAAGGTGGAGTTTGTATCCAAGGAGAAGGGTCTTGAGCTGATGCGCAAGAACCTCGGCGAGGACGCTTCGCAGATACTGGATGGCTATGACAAGGACAATAATCCCCTTCCCGACAAGTTTACGGTTGATGTATACGAGCCACAGACCATCGCGTTTGTGTCCAAAAAAATCGAAGCGATCGGCATGGCCGATGAATCGAATCCCTTTACCAGCGTGAATTACGGCAAAGGTACTGTAGAAACGCTGTTTAGAATTACGAACGCCGTCCGCAACATCGGGCTGGTTATTGTGATCGGTCTTGCCGTTACGGCGATGTTCCTGATTTCCAACACCATCAAGATGACTATTCTTGCACGCAGGCGTGAAATCGGAATTATGAAGCTTGTCGGAGCAACCAATAACTTTATCCGCTGGCCGTTTTTTATTGAAGGCACATTGATCGGAGTCATCGGTTCGAGCATCACGATTGCGATCCTGCTGTTTGGTTATTCAAGGCTTGTGCAAGTGTCCGAGGTCGAGCTGGGACTTATGATGATCAAGCTGATTACCCTGAAGGACGCCGGTTGGCTGGTTGCGGGTCTGCTTCTCGGGCTTGGAACACTGATTGGCATCTGGGGCAGCACGTTATCGGTAAGAAGATACTTGAAAGTGTAGGTGAAGGTAGACGTGAAAAAAGGACTTGCCCTCCTAGCCGCAGTCGTATTCGCAGTTTACATCTTTCAACCCTTCGGCGGGGAAGCTGCATCACAGGTAGACAAGATTAACAGCGAGCTGGATAAGGTTCGCAAGGAAATGAATGCCGCCGCCGAGAATCGCAAAAAAGCGGACGAGAACAAGCAATACGCGCTTACAATGAAGGAAGAGACCGCCAAAACGGTTAATGAAATCATAGCGCAGCTGAACGATGTTGGGACCCAGATGAACTCCGTTCAAACGCAAATCGATACAGCGGAAGAGAAATTGTTGAAGGCGGGGGAGGAGCTTCAGGCTACGGAAGACCGGATCAAATCCCGGGACAAGCTGCTGCAATCCCGCATTCGTCTGATGTATACGGATGGTGTTGTTTCTTATCTGGATGTGCTGATGAGCTCCACGGATTTCAGTGACTTCATTGACCGCTTTGACTCGCTCAAGTCAATTCTGGGCCAGGACCAGGAAATTCTGGAGGGCCACAAGAAAGACAAGGAGCTGATTACGCAGCAGAAGCAGGGAATTGAGAAATCGCTCGCGGATGTCAAGGTCATGTATGCGAAGCTTGACGATTACAATGAGCTGCTGAAGGACAAGGAAAGCCAGAAGGAAGTCATGATTCTCAAGTATAAGGACCAGGCCGAGGAATCCGAGGAAATCAGCGAAGAGCAGGAAAAGCTGCTGATTGATCTGGCCAAGAAAGCGTCTGATCTCGAGAAAAAGAAAAAGTCTCTCAAGACCTACTATACCGGCGGCAAGCTTGGGATGCCGCTGCGGGCGGAATACCGCTTGTCTTCCCCATTCGGCTACCGCATCCATCCCATCACGGGCGTGAAGAAGCTTCATGCCGGAATGGATATGGCGGTGGGAAGCGGCACTCCGATATATGCGGCGGAATCCGGAGTCGTACTGGTTGCGCAGTGGTGGAGCGGCTACGGCAACTGTGTCATCATTGATCATGGGGGCGGACTTTGGACCGTCTACGGGCATATCCGCAATGGCGGCATCAAGGTGGAGAAAGGTCAAACCGTCAAGCGTGGGCAAAAAATCGCGGAAGTGGGCAGTACCGGCGATTCCACCGGCAACCATCTGCATTTTGAAGTACGCAAGAACGAAGTGCCGGTGAACCCGGCGCCTTACTTGAAATAACCGCATACAGCGCAGCGAACCGTGCTTTTTATGATGCCGTACCCGTTTATGCAAATAATTGGGTGCGGCTTGTCATATACTAGGAAGGTTGCAATCGGATACATATGCCAGCCTTACGGCTCGTTGTGTGAAACGCAAACATTTAATGAGGTGAGGAAACATGCATTTCAAAGGTCGTACAGTGGCGGCATTCATATTGCTGACGATGGTAGCGTCGGTGCTCGTTACGTTGACGCTTGCCGACCGTTGGATTGCGCTTGGCAGCGGGGGAGTGGCGGCAGGCTCCGCTTCGAGTTCGCCGGGGCAGGATGACCTCAGCGAGAAGGAGCTGGGCAAGCTGAACACGGTAATGGAGCTGATCGAGACCAAATATTTCCGTGAGGTCGACCGGACGAAAGTGCTGGACGGTGCCATTAACGGGATGATGGAGGCGCTTGACGATCCCTATTCCGTATATATGGAGAAGCATTCCGCAGATCAATTTTCCGAATCCATCGAGGGCTCGTTCTCTGGCGTCGGAGCCAGCGTGACGATGAAGGACGGCAAGATCACGGTGGAATCGGCGATTAAGGACTCTCCAGCCCAGCGTGCCGGCGTGCTTGCGGGCGATGTGCTGCTGAGCGTGAATGAGGATAAGCTTGAGGGACTTTCTCTCAGCGATGCGGTGGCCAAGATCCGCGGTCCCAAAGGGTCGAAGGTGAAGCTGGGGATCCAGCGCCCCGGAGTGACGAATCCGATTCATTTGACGATTGTCCGGGATGATGTTGATTTTGAGACGGTGTTTGCGAATCTGCGCAGCGACGGCATCGGCGTCATTGAAATACGCCAGTTCTCGCTTAATACGGGCGAGCGGTTCATTGAAGAGCTGGACCGGCTGGAGAAGCTGGGGATGAAAGGACTTGTCATCGATGTCCGCGATAATCCCGGCGGTGTCCTTCCAGTCGTCGTATCGGTTGCCCAGCCGTTCGTGCCCAAAGGCAAGCCTATCGTACAGGTCGAAGACCGAGGCGGCAAACGCGAGCAGACCTTGTCCAAGGGCGGAGGCAAATCCTATCCAATCACGGTGCTGATGAATAAGGGCAGCGCAAGCGCCTCCGAGGTGCTTGCGGGCGCTTTGAAGGAAGAAGGAAATGCGGTGCTTGTCGGGCAAACCTCATTCGGCAAGGGAACCGTCCAGGTGAGCTACGATAAAGTGCTGGATGATGGCGGTCTGGTCAAAATGACAATCGCCAAATGGTTGACGCCGCTTGGAAACTGGGTGCATGAGAAGGGGCTGAAACCCGATGTGGAAGTACTGCCTCCGGATTACTACACCGTTGCCCGGCTATCGAAGTCCAAGACGCTTGTTCGTGATACCATCGATGAAGATATCAAAAGCCTGCAGATCATGCTTGCCGGTCTCGGTTATGAAACAGACCGCAAGGATGGTTATTTCAGCGAAGTGACAGAGAAGAGCGTCAAGGCTTTCCAGCAGCAGACCGGATTGCCGGTCACAGGAAAAGTCGACAAAACAACAGCGGAGAAGCTGGAAGAAAAGCTCATTGAGCGCGTTCAGGAAGACAACAATGATACGCAGCTGCTGAAGGCGGTAGAGGTCTTGAAAAGCAAGCTGGATATAACCCCTTAAAAAGCAGGCAGGATTTTGCCTGGGGGCGTCGAAATTGTAGAGGGTTGAAGCTGCGTGTGTTGCCGGCAGCTTTAGCCTTCTTTTTTTGACCGTATGGCATTTAAAAGGCACCACTATTTCGATAAGGGAGTTGAAGCTGTGGATGTATTGTTGGAAATGCTCCGGCAGGCGGGGTCAGCTGCAGTTCAGCTGTTGTTGTCTCCTTTTTATTATATTTCTGTGATTCTGATCATGCTTCAATATATGCGGCAAACCCGGCTTGAGCGGAAATTGTTTCATGTCCGTCTGCATGCCTGGCCCGTGCAGCTGGGCCGCACGATGCTGGCGGGATTGATCGTCGGGGTGCTTCTGTCATGCATAGGTCTGTTTCTGGGTATCACCGTCACAGGCGAAGCTGTGCTTTGGATGTGGGGTGCTGCTGTGGTGCTGGCGGTTATCCGTATCCGTTTTTTGTGCTTTGCCTACAGCGTTGGCCTTCTTGGCATACTGCAATGGGCGGTCGGCTGGACTGCTCTGGCGGAGCGCAGTGACTGGGTGGGCCGCGCAGCGGCTTCGCTGGGCGGCCTGGACATCCCTGGCCTGCTGCTGCTTGTCGCGCTGATGCATTTGGCGGAGGCGCTGCTTGTCCGCAAACAGGGAGCCAAATTCGCAAGTCCCCTGTTCCTGGAAGGCAAGCGCGGCAAAATCGTCGGCGCATATGCCCTTCAGGGGTACTGGCCGGTTCCGATGCTAATGCTTGTTCCGGCAGTTTCGGGCGGTTCCGGTGATATCCTGCTGCCGTGGCAAACGCTGCTTGCCGATACCTCCATGTGGAGCGGGGGCTTTGCGATGATCGGTTTTCCAATGATGATCGGGTTCTCGGAGCTGACGCGGACGCTCCTGCCGGAGGCCAAAGCCCGAAGCACCTCGCAGGGTTTGCTGGTATACGGTTTGATTCTCGCGGCCGCGGCGCTTGTATCCGTCTACTGGTCCCCGCTGACGCTTGCAGCAGCCATATGCGCCTTGCTGCTTCATGAGGCGCTGATTATCGCCGGAAGGGTGCGTGAAGCGGCTAACAGCCCGTTCTACGTACATGACGAGCAGGGATTGCGCGTGCTGGCGGTTATTCCTGGAACACCGGCGCACGTGCTTGGCATTGAAGCCGGCGAGGTGCTGCAGAAGGTCAACGGCGTTCGTGTCCGCACGAAGAGCGAGCTTTATGCCGCGCTGCATATCAACTCGGCCTTTTGCAAGCTGGAGGTGCTCAATCACGAGGGTCAAATCAAGTTCGTGCAGCGGGCGCGTTATGCCGGAGAGCATCATCAGCTTGGCGTCGTGCTGGCTCCTGATGACAAGGCGGACCAATTTGCAGCGCCTGGTCCTGCATCGTTGTTTGAATTAATCAGCCATAGGCGGGCCGCCCGGCAGCGGGAATCCTCATCGACCTCGTTGTAAGTGCTCTTCCAGTGATCGGCGATGACAAAAATCCCCGTTTCAGTTCAATATCGAGCTGAGAGCGGGGATTTATTAGGATAATTAAGTATATTAAACCTTTATACAGCTTATATTTAACAAGGATGAAGCCTGCTTCACCGAAGGGGCACATGCCGGTCGGCGGTAGATGGCGGGGTTCTACCCATGTCACCGGGCAAGAAGAAACCATCTCAGCGCTGAAGCGGGGCATGAATGCTTTTTCTCGGTTGCCTATATTGGCGTTTATTAGGATTGCTAGCCTAAATTCCGCAGTACCGTAATTTCTACGCGACGGTTTTTTTGTCTGTTCGCATTGGAGTTGTTCGGCGCGATGGGACGCGTGTCCGCGTAGCCCGCGATCTTGAATTTTTTTGGATCGATTTTGGCGGTGTCGACAAAATAGCGGAGCACCGACAGCGACCTTCCCGCCGAGAGCCCCCAGTTATCCTGGAACGTGCCCCCTGTCTGAATGGGCAAGTCGTCGGTATGGCCTTCAATGCTGATAATATTATCCAGCTTTTCGAACAGACTGGCCAATTTGCCAAGCACGGGGTTAGCGCTGGTTTTCAAATCCGCTTTTCCCAAGTCGAACAGAAACTGGTCGGACAGCCGGATGTTAATCCCTTCGGGCGTATCCGCAACGAAGACCTTGGTTTCCAGATGATTTTGCTTGATATAGGACTGGACGATCTTCAGCAGCTCCTGCAGCTCCTGCTCCATTAATTTCTTTTGCTGCTCCTTGAGCGTCTCCTTGTCGGGTGTATCCACCTTCTCGGAGGTTTCCGCGGGTTTGGGCTGCTGCGCCGTCTGCAGGCCGCCTGTAATCCCTGAGCCCATTTCCAATATTGTATCGGATTTGAGGAACTCCAGCTGGAGGGCTTGGGACAGTACTTCATATTTTGCTATGTCGATGCGGCTCATGGAGTACAGGATGACGAAAAAAATCATCAACAGCGTGATCAAATCAGCGTAGGTAATAAGCCATCTCTCATGATTCTCCGGCGCCTCGCCCTTTTTTCTTCTACTCCGCCGACGCATTGTCTTCCACCCTCTTTGCCCGCTGATCTTCCGGTTCAAGCAGCATAAAGGAATTCAGCTTCTTTCGGATAAGCTGCGGGTTTTCGCCCGCCTGAAGCGCCAGTACGCCTTCGAGCATAAGCTCCATCAGCTGGATCCGCTCATGGGTATTCGTTTTAATTTTCGTAGCCAGCGGTAAATAAATCAGGTTGGCACTTGCAACGCCGTACAGAGTGGCCGTGAACGCAACGGCGATGGAGGGGCCGAGCGAGCTGGGATCGGACAGATTGCTCAGCACGTGGATAAGGCCCATGACTGTTCCGATGATCCCCATGGTCGGGGCGAAGCCTCCCGCCGTTTCGAAGATTTTGGCCTGCTGCTCGCGTTCGCGCTCCACCGCATTGATCTCCAGCTCCAGAATTTGATTCGTCAGCTCGGGATCCGTGCCGTCGACCACCATGAGAAGGCCGTTGCGCAAAAATGGCTCTTCCAGCTCATTCGCCTCATTCTCAAGCGCCAGCACACCCTCGCGGCGGGCTACCGTTGCCATGTCGACGATCCGGTCAATCATCGATTGCGGGTCAATATCCGCTTTACGGAACGCGTGCCTGAGCGCGCCCGGTATACGTTTGAGCTTGGAGAGCGGGAAACTGACGGCAGTTGCGGCGAAGGTTCCGCCGAAGACAATAAGGATGGCCGTTTTCTCAAAAAGGCTTGCCGCATGTCCGCCTTCCCAGATAAAACCGAAAAATAAAGCGCATAATCCCGCGATGAGTCCTATGACCGTAGCTAAATCCATTTGATTGCTTCACACTCCGTCTCCAAGGTTGACAACATTTACTTACTTGCCGGCGGTTGTTTGTCAAGATCCACCGATTGCAACCGGCACCCAAAGTCGGTATAATAAATGGGAACACATATTCTTATGATTTTCCCCGCAGCGGCCAGAAGCCGCCACGCGTTCATTCATAAATAGCAAATATGAAACATTAGCCAGTTCTGTCTATTTTATCGGGAAATATGGGCATACATTTTAATAGGTCTTTTTTCATAGATACCATTGAATTGAGGTGTATAAAGACATGGTAGAGAAAATAACGGAGCCGAAACTGTTTGATTTGCAGTCGGAATACACGCCCCAGGGCGATCAGCCGGAGGCAATCCGCCAGCTTTTGGAGGGAATCAAGGAAGGCAAGATGCATCAGACCTTGCTGGGAGCAACGGGCACGGGGAAAACCTATACCATTGCGAACACGATTGCGCAGCTTAACCGGCCGACGCTTGTTATTGCGCACAACAAGACTCTCGCAGCCCAGCTGTGCAGTGAGTTTCAGGAATTTTTCCCGAATAATGCGGTTTCTTATTTCGTCAGCTACTACGATTATTTCCAGCCGGAAGCATATATCCCGTCATCCGATACGTATATCGAGAAGGATTCCAGCATTAACGATGAGATCGACAAGCTGCGCCACTCGGCGACGAGCTCGCTGTTTGAGCGTCGGGACGTCATTGTCGTAGCGAGCGTTTCGTGCATTTACGGTCTGGGTTCGCCGACAGAATACGGCAGTCTGGTTCTCAGCCTGCGCAAGGGAATGGAGAAGTCGCGGGATCAAATCCTGCATAAGCTTGTCGATATTCAATACCAGCGCAATGATATCAACTTTGTGCGGGGAACATTCCGTGTGCGCGGCGACATCGTGGAGATTTTTCCGGTGGCCAATAATGAGCGGGCAATGCGCGTCGAGCTGTTCGGAGACGAGATCGAGCGGATAACCGAGATCGATGTACTGACCGGCGAGATTGTCGGAGAACGCGATCATGTCGCAATTTTTCCGGCCTCTCACTTCGTCACCCATGAGGAGAAAATGAAAATCGCGCTCACTCATATCGAAGCCGAATTGGAGGAGCGGCTGGCCGAGCTTCGCAGTCAGGATAAGCTGCTGGAGGCGCAGCGGCTGGAGCAGCGTACACGCTACGATCTGGAAATGATGCAGGAGATGGGCTTCTGCTCAGGCATCGAGAACTATTCAGGTCCGCTGACATTCCGCGAACGCGGGGCTACACCGTACACCTTGATGGATTATTTTCCGGACGATATGCTCATAGTCATCGATGAGTCGCATGCAACAATTCCACAAATCCGGGCGATGTACAATGGAGACAGGGCTCGTAAAGAGGTGCTGGTCAACCATGGCTTCCGTCTGCCGTCGGCAATGGACAACCGGCCGCTGCGGTTTGAGGAATTCGAGGAGAAGAGCAGGCAGACCATCTTTGTCTCGGCGACGCCGGGACCTTATGAATTGGAGCTTTGTCCGGAGATGGTGCAGCAGATTATAAGACCTACCGGCCTGCTGGACCCTGTTATAGAAGTGCGTCCGACCAAAGGACAGATCGATGATCTGCTGACGGAGATACGGGATAGGATCGCCAAGGATGAGCGTGTTCTGGTGACGACTCTGACCAAGAAGATGTCGGAGGATTTGACAGATTATTTGAAGGAAGTTGGCATCAAGGTGCGGTATCTTCATTCCGACATCAAGACTTTGGAGCGGATGGCCATACTGCGGGATTTACGGATGGGAACCTTCCATGTTCTGGTAGGGATCAACCTTCTTCGGGAAGGTCTGGATCTGCCGGAAGTATCTCTGGTTGCGATATTGGATGCGGACAAAGAAGGCTTCCTGCGGTCGGAGCGTTCGCTGATCCAGACGATCGGACGGGCGGCGCGTAATTCCGACGGACGGGTTATCCTGTATGGCGACAAGATCACTAATTCCATGGAGCTTGCCATACGCGAGACTGAGCGCCGCCGGTCGATTCAACTGGCTTATAACGAGAAACACGGCGTCACTCCATTGACCATTCAAAAGAAGATTCGCGCTGTCATCGAGGCAACGAAGGTTGCCGAGGAGAAGAGCGATTATTTGACAGGCATCGGTGCGAACAAAATGTCCAAGAAGGACCGCCAGTCGCTTATCCAGCGTCTGGAGGCAGAGATGAAGGACGCGGCGAAGAGCTTGCAGTTCGAGCGTGCTGCCGAGCTTCGTGATGCCCTGCTGGAGCTTAAAGCGGAAGCGGGATAAGCATATAAGCAAACTGGTTAGAGGATAAAAGAAATATATTCATACAATTTGGAAGGAGCAATAAAGTGGCCAGCGATTCCATCGTCATTAAAGGGGCAAGAGCCCATAATCTCAAAAATATCGATGTTACCATTCCCCGCGATAAATTCGTCGTTCTGACCGGATTGAGCGGCTCCGGCAAATCATCGCTCGCCTTCGATACGATCTACGCCGAGGGACAGCGCCGCTATGTTGAATCGCTGTCCGCTTATGCCCGCCAATTCCTTGGTCAGATGGAAAAGCCTGATGTCGATTCCATCGAGGGGTTATCCCCGGCTATCTCAATCGACCAGAAGACGACGAGCCGCAATCCCCGCTCAACGGTTGGTACCGTTACAGAGATCTATGACTACCTGCGGCTTTTGTTCGCGCGTGTAGGCAAGCCGCATTGCCCGGATCACGGAATCGAAATTACTTCGCAGACTGTCGAGCAGATGGTGGACCGAATTATGGAATACCCGGAGCGGACGAGGCTGCAGATCCTGGCCCCGCTTATTTCCGGCCGTAAAGGGGAGCATACCAAGCTGCTCGCTGATGTTCAGAAGCAGGGCTTCGTACGGGTTCGGGTCAATGGCGAGCTGCGCGAGCTCAGCGAGAAGATCGAGCTCGAGAAGAACAAGAAGCACAGCATCGAGGTTGTCGTGGACCGGATCGTGGTGAAGGAAGACGTTCATACCCGTCTTGCCGATTCCCTGGAGACGGCCCTCAAACTTTCGGACGGCCAGGTGATTGTGGATGTGATGGAGAAGGAAGAGCTGCTCTTCAGCTCCAACCTGGCTTGCCCGATTTGCGGGTTCAGCATTGATGAATTGGCGCCGCGGATGTTTTCCTTTAACAGTCCTTATGGCGCCTGTCCGGAATGTGACGGACTCGGGGCCAAGATGATCGTGGATCCGGATCTGCTTGTCCCGCATCCGGACAAATCGATTGCCGATGGCGCATTCGAGGCATGGGCGGGAAGCACCTCCAATTATTATCCCCAGTTTCTTGATTCGGTCTGTCAACACTACGGAATTAAGCGGGATATTCCGGTAAGCGAGCTGACGGCTGAGCAGATGAAGAAGCTGTTATATGGAACAGGCGGCGAGAAAGTCCGCTTCCGTTATCAAAATGACTTCGGCCATGCCAAGGAAGCTTTTGTCCCTTTTGAAGGGATTGTCAATAACCTGGAGCGCCGGTACCGGGAGACCGGTTCCGACGGCATCCGGGAGCATATTGAGCAATATATGAGCGCGAAGCCCTGCGGCAGCTGCAAAGGCAAGCGGCTTCGCAAAGAGAGTCTGGCTGTCACTATCGACAGTGAGAACATCGCCCACGTCACCTCTTTATCCATCGGCGAGGCGCAGCGCTTCTTCGATTCGCTCAACCTCAATGAGAAGGACAGGACGATCGCCCATCTCATATTAAGAGAAATCAACAGCCGGCTGGGCTTTCTGGTTAACGTGGGATTGGAATACCTGACGCTCAGCCGGGCGGCAGGCTCCCTCTCAGGAGGAGAAGCCCAGCGAATCCGGCTGGCGACGCAGATTGGCTCTAGCCTGATGGGTGTGCTCTACATCCTGGACGAGCCGAGTATCGGATTGCATCAGCGGGATAACGACAAGCTGATCAAAACGCTGGAGCATATGCGCAATCTTGGCAATACGCTTATCGTTGTCGAGCATGATGAGGATACCATGCTTGCCTCCGATTATATTATCGATATCGGGCCTGGCGCGGGCATCCACGGCGGCAAGGTTGTGTCCATGGGCACGCCTCAGGAGGTCATGGACGACGAGAATTCACTTACCGGCGCCTATCTCAGCGGTCGCAAGTTTATCCCTGTCCCCATGTCGAGACGGGAGACCAGTGACAAGTGGCTGGAAATCCGCGGCGCCAAAGAAAATAACCTGAGAGGAGTCAATGTCAAAATTCCTCTGGGTGTTTTCTCCGCCGTAACCGGGGTATCGGGATCGGGCAAATCGACGCTTATTAACGAAATTCTCTATAAAACGCTTGCCCGTGATCTGAACAAAGCCAAGACACGTCCTGGCCAGCATAAGGAAATCCGGGGTCTCGAGCATATCGAGAAGGTTATCGATATCGACCAATCTCCGATCGGGCGTACGCCAAGATCCAATCCGGCGACCTATACCGGCGTATTCGATGACATTCGCGATGTTTATGCCTCGACGACCGAATCGAAGGTGCGCGGCTATAAGAAGGGGCGTTTCAGCTTCAACGTCAAGGGCGGACGCTGCGAAGCCTGCCGCGGAGACGGCATTATCAAGATCGAGATGCATTTCCTTCCGGATGTCTATGTTCCTTGTGAGATTTGCAAGGGCAAACGCTACAACCGCGAAACGCTGGAAGTGAAGTACAAAGGGAAAAGCATTGCGGAAGTGCTGAAATTAACGATCGAGGATTCCTGCGAGTTTTTCAAAAACATTCCGAAAATCCACCGCAAGCTCCAGACGCTGCTGGATGTCGGCCTCGGCTATATGGACCTTGGACAACCTGCCACGACATTGTCCGGAGGCGAAGCGCAGCGTGTGAAGCTGGCAGCGGAGCTGTACCGCCGCAGTACGGGGAAGACGCTGTATATTCTCGATGAGCCTACTACCGGCCTTCACGTGGATGATATTGACCGGCTGCTCATTGTATTGCACAGGCTAGTGGACTCCGGCGAATCCGTGCTTGTAATTGAACACAATCTGGATGTCATTAAGACGGCGGATTATCTGATTGATCTTGGTCCGGAAGGTGGCAGCGGCGGCGGAACGATCGTAGCAACCGGTTCGCCGGAGGCTGTGGTCAAGGTGAAAGGCTCTTACACCGGCCACTACCTGAAACCCATCCTTGAGAGGGATCGCCAGCGTACAATTGAACAGCAAAGCTCCGAAGGCAGCGTGGCGGCCGGCATGGCAGATTAACTGCCTGAACTGCCATCTGTACGTAATCAAAGCCTCCAAATGAGCCTGATCGTTTGGGGGCTTTTCAATGAAAGCCCGGTTATAGTTACATGTTGGATGCTGGATCATGGATATTTTGCTTACATCTTGTTATAGATGATGGCAGAGATGGACATTTTATAGGTACAGGGCCAATAGGGGAAATACAGTTCAACAAGTGACAGCTGCAAAGATTGTTTTTTCCTTCACCGGTTGGAAAAGGGCAGCTATGGACGTATGCTTTCTGAATTTTTATGCAAATGGTGACAAACTTGTTACGATTCGCATTTCGGACTTGCAACAAAGGCCCGCTCAGGCTAACATAAACTAATATAGGCTATGTGCGAAAATGAAGGAGGTTCACCCATGTTTCATCTTGCTGCCGAGGCTGCCGCAACTGCAAGCACCATCAAAAAGTTCGATCCCTTCGATATTATGATGCTGGTGTTCACGATTGTTTTGCTGATTGGGCTGGTTCGTCTGTGGAAAGCCCGTTCGAAGAAAAACATTTTTGCTATCGGATTTACAGCGCTTTCGACGCTAGTGTTCCTTTTTGCTGATTATGTCATGATATTCAAAGTATGGTTAGCTTAGGTCATCGACGCTGACAATAAGATCCGCATGCCCACATAACAAGCCGTTGAAGTCTTGCATGACAAGACTCCAGCGGCTTTTTTAATGAGTGTTGTATACGATGTGGCATCCACAAAGTTTTTTGCCGCCAGATGACGGCAAAGCCGCTTTTTCATGCGGTAACCGAAATAATGCTGTAGGGGCGGCTTCCTGCCGGTCTGTTTGAAGCTGCATCGGCCCGGCTCCGGTAATTGCCTCGTTACAGAAAAAGAGACCAACCCCTTATTGCGGTGTTGGTCTCTACAAGTCGGTAATCCATTCCCTTCAGATAAATCCTGGCGGGTCCGGCTGCGGATTAAAGGAAGTGTAAGTTAGCCCAGGGGGATCCGGCTGCGGGTTGAAGGTAAACATGAATGTGAGTGCGGCTAGAGGAAGGATCAGAAAAACAAGCAGGTTCCGTTTCATCATACGTCATCCTTTCATGAGGCTTTGTTTTGCCGTGGAGCGGCACTTCGAAAGTAAGCTTACAACAGAATTAAACAATGCCGATATACTCAAGTTTCTGAGTATATTAATTTCGTTTGTCCTGTTCCAGGAGGCCCAGCTGTCTGGAAAGCTCGATCAGATGCCGGGTGTTATGCTTTTTCAGCCGCAGCCATTCCAGATAAGGAAATTTGCCTTTTATAATTTTCTGAGCCTTGTACAGCTCGTTATTGATAGATTGCCGTGTATAAAACAGAGCTTCCGCTACCTCATTTCGGGAATATCCCTGGTCAAGCTTCCTTAAAATATCGATTTGAACGGGAGTCAGCATTTGTTTAAGCTCATCCTGCCGGGAGACAATGAATCTGTTCAATAATTTCCCTGCCGAAGAATAATGCAGATTCGGTCTTCCCGTGTAAGCGGCCCGAATAGCATCAGGAATATCCCGAAAATGCTCTTTGGTGATGTAATTGTTGACGCGTGCATAAGCAAGAGCATCAGTCATCACTTCCTCACTATCGAAGGAGGATAAAACGATAATCTGCAGTCCGGGATGCATCGCTTTAATTTCTATGGCGGCTTCTATGCCGTCAAAATTATTTTCCGTCAAATTCAGATCCAATAAAAGCACATCCATGCTCGCATTGCGAACCTCGTTAATCAGCTGCTGCTTATGGGAAGCGGTTCCAATCACTTCCATATCGGGCTCTCGATTAATGTAGTCCGTCAGCATCTGGCAAAATAACTCATCATCCTCGCATATGAACGTTCTGATCCGGGTCATCATCATCCCCCCATCCAACCTGAATGCACGGTAAACCATTAGTAAATCTGTTGTTTTGTTCCAGTATCCCATTCACTATAGCTTAAGTTTTTCACCCTTACAAGATTCTTGCTTCATCTGTCAATCATCACTATTCTGAGTATATTTCCACCCGGGCCATTGGATTATGATAAGGATCGGATCAGCCAATTTGGGGAGGAATGAATAATGAATGTGATTGGAAAACTGCACGAGGTTACAAATGTGACGTTGTTTATCTCCAGCTACTCAACGAATCCTGCGCACCCGAACCCGGCATCGTACAAACCTATGGCGGATGCTCAGATATTTTTGGGAACCGACTTTCCCGCAGGATTTGCGAATAGTTTCATACCGGGCTTTTCCTTTCAAACAAAAACAGATGCAGCCGGCTCATTCAATATTGCTGTACCCGATGCCTATCCTAAAACCATTAAGGGTTACCTGTTGGCAACACATACGATCATGAAGATCCCGCCATTCAACATTCCGATCTACGCTCCGGTGTACCGTTCACAGACCTTCCAATTCAATCAGATCAATTCCAAAGTCCAGGATATTTATGTAATGCGGGTGGACGGTACAACACAGCAGAGCTTTACGCAAGCGCAGATTAGCGCCATGACCACGGGAGTACAGCAAAAAATGGGTCTGGATAGCCTTTCGGCATTCATCAACGACGGTTCTATCGGCATTGTGGGCAAGGACCAGGGGGCAACACTTAAAGCCGACCTTTACTTAAGTCCGTTTACAGGACCGGATCTGAACACTTTTATCAGCGAAAAGGTGGATAATATCGATATTGATCTTCCTGGACCCGATTTCATCGTCGGGCTTTTCGTAAGCAAGGATGAAATAGCGAAACAATTCAAGCAGGGAATTCATAATATGATGCCTTCGCTGAACAAACAAATTATCGACAGAATTCAAAAGGAAATGGGCATGCTGATCAGCCAGCTTGAAACGAGCACAAACAGCAAAGTAACAATGACCTTCGAGAAGCTGCGCTATCCTGTAGTGGAAACCAAAACCATCGGCGGTCTTTTCACGATAAAAACCCGCGCGATCATACCGGATCTTTTCGTTGGTATTTCCCGCAAACTGTTCAGTTAATATTCGAACCAAGCTCGGCAGCAAAGAAGGACCGGATCGCAGCTTAAAATAAACAACCAAGCACGCCTGATGCCCCATGCATCAGGCATTTTTCTATTTATCATCACCGCGTATATTTCCGGCAGATGGCAAGCCCAATATGGTGGACAGCGTCGCATATACGATATAATAGGAAAATGTGGATGTGTGCACTTGTGAACGTTCTCTATAAATAGCCGTTTACTTAAGGAGAGTTGAGTACGCGATGACGTGGAAATCCAAAATATTTTTCCTTGGACTGTTAATGAGCGTTTTTATAAGTGCTGCCGGAGCAGCAGCCGTGAACGGCAATAATGTGCAGGAGAGCTCTCAGCAGCGCACCAAACAGGATATTATGCAAAAATGGAATCAATACAAACCAATGGCCATCGGTTTCGATTATATGAACACACCCGAAATATATGAAATGCAGCCTTCACTGACATCGCCTTATGCGGCAGGCAAACTTGAATCCGATTACATATTGGATGGAATCAAAGCTGTTAATTTTGTGAGATACTTGGCCGGCCTCCCGGATGACATACAACCGGACTGGAGCCTGGAGCTGCAGCAGCAGACAACGGCGCTGGTCAATGCGGTCAACGATAAGCTGACACATACGCCGACAAGACCTCCGGATATGGAGGAGGAGATGTTCAATCTCGGTTACAAAGGTGCAGGCTCCAGTAATTTATACGCCGGGGATCCGACATTGTACAGCAATGTTCTGGGTTATATGTCCGACAGCGATATGAGCAATATTGACAGAATCGGACATCGCCGCTGGATTTTGAATCCGGCCATGAAGAAAACGATGTTTGGATTCGTACCGTTAAACAGCGAGCATTTATACCCCTACGCGTCCATGTATGCGTTTAATCATGATCGCCCTAAGGCGGAAGTGGACTATGATTATGTAAGCTGGCCCTCCTCCGGATATTTTCCGCGTGAAATATTTGCGCCGCGGGACGCTTGGTCGGTATCGCTTAATCCCGATATCTACGACAATCAGCAAACGACCGGGATACGCGTCACACTCACCCGGACGAGAGACCAGAAGACATGGAGCTTTCAGACGCTGGATAAAGATAAGGAAGGCCAATACATGAACGTGGAAACGAGCGGCTTCGGCATTCCGTTCTGCATTATTTTCAGACCGGACAAGCTTTCCGAGATTGAAGACAATGATCAATTCAGTGTCCGCATAACGGGGATTTACGACAAAAGCGGCCAGGCAGCCGAAGTGAATTTCAACACGGTTTTTTTTCAAATGCTGCCGGTTGTGAAATCTAGAGCCCAGGAAATGAAGCTGAATCAGGGAGAAGAGGTCCAGCTGGCGACAAGGATAAAGGCAGGCACGGAGTCCGCCGAGGGAGCATACAGCTTTGCATCGGAGAATCCCAAGGTTGCAGCTGTGGATGGGCAGGGGAATATTAAAGCGGAGGGCATCGGGCAGACGCGCATTGTGTTGAAATCATATTTTCAGGAGAAGCAGACGATTTTTGTCGATGTGGTAAAGCCTGATAAGGCCAAGCAGGTGAGCGCCTGGGCGCTTGGCGATTACCGGAAAGCGAAAAGCAACGGAATCATCAGCAGCTTCTTCGATGAGGCTTATCAGGAGCCGATCAGCCGCTACGGTTTTGCCGTGATGGCGGCCCAACTATGCGAGAACATACTTGACAGGCCTTTGGAGTCGACCCCGACACCTTTCAAGGACATTGATGACGATTACATATCCAAAGCGGTTCATGCCGGAATTATCGTGGGGACATCCCCTGATGCCTTTGCTCCAGATCAGACCATTACAAGGCAGGAGGCGGCAGTAATGCTTATCCGGCTGTTTGATTTGTTGAATAAATCCGTAGAGGGGACGGCGGGAGAAGAACAGGACAGGGCTATTTCAGCTTTCGCCGATGAAGGACAGATTTCACTCTGGGCACGCGGGCAGGTCTATCGGGCAGTCGAGCTGCAGCTTATGAATGGAACGGGAACAGGAAGCTTTAATCCGCGGGGACGGCTCACACATGAGCAGACCTATATTATTTTGCAGCATATATTCGAGGCTTTCGAAGGAGTAAGGTTCAAAGCGGCAGTCATACCACCCTGAGAACAGGCTTGTATGCTTTCTTCTATAGAAAGAGACCGTATGGATCAGGGAATGCGTATGCAGTCCCAGAAAAAAACTCCAGCGCCGCTTGATAAAAGCGGAACTGGAGTTTTAATATTTTTCTTAAAGAATCTACACCCACCACATATCGCCAACAGGCTCGCGAATGAGGATTTGCTGCAGATTTTCGACAGCTTTGGTAAAGCCTTCATCAACGGACATCAGGCCGTCTTCATGCTCGATGCTTACTACATAATCATAACCGACAAGACGAAGAGCGCTGATGATATCAGCCCAGGTTTTCATATCGTGGCCATAGCCGACGGTACGGAACTGCCATGCGCGGTCAAGCATTAACGTATAGGACTGCATATCGGTTACGCCATGGCTGTTGACATTGATCGGATCAATCGAAGTATCCTTGGCATGGAAATGGTGAATCGCTCCGGCACGGCCCAGAATATGTACAGCCTGTACAGGATCGATGCCCTGCCACCACATATGGCTTGGATCAAGATTGGCGCCGATTGCGTCACCGGCAGCTTCACGAAGACGAAGCAGCGTTGCAGGCGTATGGACAGAGAAGCCGCCATGCAGCTCAAGACCGATTTTCACATTATTCTCGGTAGCGAGCTTGGCGATTTCGGACCAGTAAGGAATGACCTTCTCTTCCCACTGCCATTTCAGAATATCTTGATAGTCGTTTGGCCAAGGCGCAACAGGCCAGTTCGGATATTTGGCATCCTCATGGTCGCCCGGGCAGCCGGAGAACGTATTGACAACCGTTACGCCAAGCTTCGAGGCCAGTTTAATGGAGTTGCGGATCGCAGCATCATGCTCGCTGGCAATCGCTTTTTGCGGATGCAGCGGATTTCCGTGGCAGCTGAATGCGCTGATCGTCAGGCCGCGTGCGTCGATGGCATCCTTGAACGCTTTGAGCTTGCTTTCATCGGCCAAGAGCTCAGCGGGATCGCAGTGGGCGTTGCCCGGGTATCCGCCTGTACCGATTTCGATGGCATCCAACCCTTTGGATGCAATGTAATCGAGAGACTCTTCAAATGTTTTTTGCGCAAATAATACAGAAAATACACCAAGTTTCATAAGTTTTCAGATACCTCCCAATCGTATTGGACAGCTTGTGAATGACATTATTATAACATGTGCCATTAATGAAGTATAAGGGCCTGAAGAGGCAATAGCAAAATGACATAAAAAGAGGGCCAATAGTTGAAAGCGCTCACTCCGGCAGCTGAAGGCGCTCCGCAGACGAAATGCTGGTAACACTTGCATGAGTTGCTGGTGGAATCATCTTGTCTGCTCTGGTACACTTATAGAAATAGGAACGAACAGATAGGATGGCGAGAAGGAAAGATGGTAACATTGAACAGGCAAGACGTTGAGCTGCTTGCACCGGCGGGCGATTGGGATTGTATGCGCGCGGCGGTGGCCAATGGAGCGGATGCCGTGTTTTTTGGTGTTGAGAAATTCAATGCACGGGCGCGGGCAAATAACTTTTTGACGGAGGAGCTCCCGGAAATCATGGCTTTTCTTCACAGCTATGGTGTGAAGGGCTTCTTAACCTTTAATATATTGGTGTTTGAAAGTGAACTGGAAGATGCCAAACGTCTGATCGAGGCTTGTATCGACGCGGGTGTGGACGCCGTGATCGTGCAGGATCTGGGACTGGTCAAGCTGATTCGGGAGATTTCCCCGGATTTTCCGATCCATGGGTCAACCCAGATGACGATTACTTCGCCGGAGGCGGTCGAATTCACCAAGCCGTTCGACATTGAACGGGTCGTGCTGGGGCGGGAGAACAATCTGAAGCAGATCAAGACGATTGGTCAGCAGGCCAAGCTTCCCATGGAAGTTTTCGTTCATGGCGCGCTATGTGTGTCCTATTCCGGTCAATGCCTGACCTCTGAAATGTGGGGCGGACGCTCGGCAAACCGCGGTGAGTGCGCGCAGGCGTGCCGCTTGCCTTACGATCTGATGGTTGACGGCGTGCACAAGCCGATGGGGGATGTGACCTATCTGCTTTCGCCCAAGGATCTGGCCGCTATCGATATCATGCCGGAGCTGATTGAAGCGGGCGTCACATCATTCAAAATCGAAGGCCGGCTCAAAACTCCGGAATACGTGGCGAACGTGGTGAGCAAATACCGCAAGGCGATTGACCGTTATTTCGACGGCGACCGCTCGGCTCCTTCCAGGGAAGAAGTCAGAGAGCTGCAGCAAAGCTTCTCCCGCGGCTTTACCCACGGCTTCTTGAGCGGAACGAACAACAAGCAGCTGGTGGAAGGCACATTCCCCAAGAGCCGCGGCGTTTATCTGGGCCGGGTTGAACGGGTGCTTCGCGACGGCGTTGTCTGCCGCCTGGAGGCTCCGCTCAAACGCGGCGACGGCATTGTCTTCGACGCCGGAGATCCGACCAAGAAGGAAGAGGGCGGACGCGTCTATGATATCCGCCGGCAGGGCGTGAAGCTGGAGGGCGAAGCGCAGGAAGGCACTCTGCTGGATATTGTGCCGGGACGCAGCGACGTTGATCTGCACCGTGTTCATGTCGGTGACCGTGTCTGGAAAACAAGTGATCCGGCCCTGGACAAGCGGCTGCGCGCTTCCTTCGAGACGGAGAAGCCGTATCGGGTGTTCCCGCTTCATATCTCGGTCCGGGGTCAGCTGGATCAGCCCCTGCATACCTGGTGGACGGATGTACAGAAGGGCACAACTGTAGAGGTTGTATCCGAGCTGCCGCTGGAGCAGGCGCAGAAACGCCCCATGGACCAAGCGCTGCTGGAAGAGCAGCTGGGCCGTCTTGGAGGCACGGTGTATCAGCTTGAATCGCTGGAAGCGGAGCTTATTGGCGATTTGATCGTGCCTATTCGGGAGCTGAACCGCATGCGCCGCGAAGCGGTGGAGCAGCTCACGGGTGAGAGACCCAAACCTCCCGTCTATGTAAAACGAACGGTTGAGGTATACGCGGATTCGGCGGGATCAACCGCCAGTCCGTTGATGAAGCCGCCGGGCAGCGGCATATCGACGCCGCAGGCCGCACCTCGGGCAGCAGCGGCCCAGGCTGGACGCGCAGCTGCGCCCCGCTCTGAAGCGGCCAGGCTGACGGCGCTGTGCCGCAGCCTGCCTCAAGTAGAGGCGGCGGTGCATTCGCAGGTCGGCATGGTTTATGCCGACTTCGAATTCATCAAGCAGTTCCCCGCCGCCATTGAACTCGCGCGAAGCGCCGGCATGCCGATCGCGCTCGCGACTCCGCGTATCCATATGCCTGGTGAGAACGGCTACCATGCGAATATTTTGAAACTGCAGCCGGATGCTGTGCTTGTCCGGAATACAGGAGCGCTTTATTACTATTTGAAGGCACGGGCCGAGCGGCCGGGAGAGCCATTCCCCCAATTAATCGGGGATTTCTCGCTTAATATCGCGAACCATAAGGCAGCCTCGCTTTTCACCGATGCGGGCTGCAGTCTGGTTACACCGTCTTATGACTTGAACGTTCAGCAAATGTTTGATCTGCTGGGCAGCTCGGACACCTCGAAGCTGGAGGTTGTCATTCATCAGCATTTGCCGATGTTCCATACCGAGCACTGTGTGTACTGCACCTTCCTTAGCGAAGGGACCGATTTCACCAACTGCGGCCGTCCCTGCGAAGAGAAGCGCGTTTCCCTGCAGGACCGGATCGGCATGTCGCATCCGGTCCGTGTGGATGAAGGCTGCCGCAATACCGTCTATAATGCCATTGAACAGTCGGGCGCCGAATATGTAGGGCAGTTCATGGATCTGGGCGTATCCTCCTTCCGCGTTGAATTTCTGGAAGAAACAGCAGAGAAGGTGCATGAAGTTATCGATCTCTACAGCGACGCCATTGCCGGACGGATCAGTGGTACCCGCGTTTGGCGCAGCTTGAAGGCGACCAATCAGCTGGGAGTCACACGCGGACAATTGGTAAAATAAAGAAAGAGGAAGAGGGAGACTGCAACCGGAGTCTCCCTCTTCCCCTCTTCATGCCGCTTCAGCCTGCCTGCAATAACGCTTATGGCAGGGAAGGAATTTCGTGAAACAGGGCGAATAGTAGCATTAATTAACTCTATTCTGCAAGCTTTTCAGGGCGATTTAAGTGAAATGCTTGGCAGGTAAAGGTGAATGTGGCGAGGATGCATAATGGACAAAACGATAAACCACTGCTGCATAACGATGCTTGGTTAAGTAAAACACTGAATATGGAGCAGGTACTGCTCGATGGAAGAACCCTCTCCATGCAGCAGTTGGCTGAGATTCCACAAGACATTCGTCTGAAGTCGCCGCTGCTGCTGCGGGCGGAGTGCGAGGATGGACTGCTTCACGGGCGGCTTGTCGAGACGCAGCAGCTGCTGGAAATGGCTTTGAAGGGCTTCGCTGCACAGGCGGACGAGGCCTCGATGCTGGCGATGCTGGGTATGCTGGCCCTCCTCTACGAGCAGGTGGGTGACGTCCAGGAATCACGTCCGTTAATAGAACTTCTCCGCCAGGAATGGGCGCGCACACCCGAGGCATGCAGTGGTTTCGTGCCTTGGGCAATCGCGAGGGCAGAAGCCAACGAAAGAGAAAACCTGGAGAAGAACCACTCCGTCCCCGAAGCCCTTTTCCTGGCGTCGGCCGAGCGTTTTCGGCAGGAGGGCAAGCCTGTGTGGGCGGGTTTTGTCCTGCTGGACCGCCTGCTCTTCAATAATCAGTCGGTTGCGGAGCCCGAATGGAACCTGTGGATGCATTGGTTGAACCGTAACATGGCAGAGCAGCCCTACAGCGAAGCCTTATACCAAATTCTGAAAGACCAGACGGCTTCAGAGCCACTTATCAAGCAACTGCCCGCCAGATATGCTTACCTCTGCAGGGCTGTGCTTATGGGAGCGGCAGACCCCAACCCGGAGTCGTTGTTTGACGACGATATCGAAATTCAGATTTATGCGGCTGCGGCCAGAGCCCGCCAGTCGATTGCGAGGTCAGAAGCAGAGTCTGCAGCTGTTGCGCTTGAGACGGTGGAGCGATTGCATCAGCTGGTGGCAACTCCCGCAACATTAAGGGCAGCGGCCCACCTTGGGTCTTCCCTGCTGGAGATGAAGTCATTGTCCGCCGGTGCGGCGGCAGTTGACCCGGATGCCGATGCCAATCAGCAGCCGATTGCTCTTGAATCGGCCGGTCGTGACGGAAAGTCGAATGCATCCCTGGGAGCAAGCCAAGAGGCGGATGATGATTTCCCCTTCGCTCAACCGCGATGGCGGGTCAAATTGATCGACGGAATCAGTTTCACTTCCCTGCAGAACGGCTCTGTAGCCGTGCCTGTATGGAAGCGGCGCAAGGCAGGTGAGCTGCTTGTTTATCTGCTGCTCCAGCCCGGCTATAAGGCGAACCGGGAGCAGGTCATCGATCGTGTGTTTGGGGAGGGTGACCCGGCCAAAAGATCCAATCAGCTGTATGTTTCTCTCCATGATTTGAGGCAATCCCTGAAGGATATGGGAATATCCGTGGATCCTGTTTATGCTAAGCGGGGGCTGATTGCCGTGGATGAGCATATGGTGGACCAGGTGGATGCCGAAACCTTTATGACCCTGTCCCGGGTGGGCGACCAGCTTTGGGTGGACGACCGGGAAGCGGCCTGCCGCTTGTACGAAGAGGCTCTTCCGTTATACGGGCAGCTGGGCACAGAGCTTCCAGGCGCAGAATGGCTTGATCGGGTGCGCGATCAGATGATGGATAGACAGACGATTATGCTCAAGCGGCTGGCTATCTACTATTCGGACATGCAGGACGATATGATGGTGGAGCAGTGTCTGGGTGAATGGATTGCCCTGCGTCCTGAGCAGGAAGAGGCATATGAGACGATTATCCGTCATTATCTGGATAAAGGCCGCAGATCGGAAGCCGTCGGATGGTACAAGCGTCTGGAGAGAATGTGCATGGAGGAGCTGGGTACAGAGCCGGTTGAGGAGATTAAACGATTGCTATGGAGATGAACCCGATATCCTCCTCTCCATTATCGATACTCCCCGGGCGGAAGCTCATTAAACGTCTGCTGCTGGTTTATTTTTTTTCGCTGCTGGCGGGCATGCTGATTTTGCATGCGGAGAACATTTTTATTTTCAACCGCTCCATACACGATCTGCTGCCTGTTACTCTGCCGGCGACGCTGCTGGGAATTATTGCGGCGGCTTTCGCGTTGGCCGCTGTTTCGAATTGGCGCCTTGGGCCGGTTTTTCTGGCAATGGGCGGTCATAATTCGGAGCAGCGCACCCGCAGCGCGCTTGAGCGGCTGTTTCGTCTCCCATACGAGCTGCTGCTTGGTCTGGCCGTTTCCGGCATGATTGTGTTGATCATCTATCACGGGATTCTTCTGATACGTACGGGCGTGGTTCAAGGCTGGGAGCAGATCGATTGGCTTTCGGTTATCGGCGTGGTTGCCGGCGAGGTAAGCTTGGCGATTACGGTTGCCATTCTTATTTTCACATCGGTCCGGTGGCTGCTTCGTCCTATTATTTTGCAGCTGCAGCCTTGGCCCGGGAGCTTCGTCGGCCGGGCATCGATTGCGCATCCGCTCCTTTTCACCTTCGCCAGCACCTTTCTGGTGGCCCTGCTGAATTTGTTTCAGCTTGCCGTTATGGCCGAAGCCTCGCATGATCCGGAATACACGATCAAATTCGGTCAGATTGCCCTGTTTTATTTCGTCATGGGGCTTGCGCTGTTTTACTATGTGACGCTGCAATTCAGACGTGAGCTGCGCGGGCTTGTCCGAAATATCAGGGGGCTGGTCGGTGGGCGCAAGCAGCTGAGCGGCAAGATGCCGGTCATCTCTCATGATGAAGCCGGCGAGCTCGCTGTGGCCTTTAATGAATTGCAGAGCCGGATCGACCGGGAATACGAGTCACTGGAGCGTGAGCTTAAGCTTGCGTATAATGTACAACAGAAGCTGCTGCCGCCGGGGGATCTGACGATAGGGTCCTATCGGATTGCGGCGCGCTGTCAGCCTTACCGGGAAGTGGGCGGTGATTTTTTTGATGTGGTGTCGCTCAGTCCAGGCCGCTTCGCCGTCATGATCGGGGATGTTTCAGGAAAAGGCATGCCGGCAGCTCTGCTGATGTCAGCCCTGCTGCTGCTGTTCCGGGCGGAAATCCGGCGAAACGGAAATCCGGCCAAGGTTCTTCAGCGGATGAACCGCCAAATCTGTGAAGCCATGGGCAATGAAGGTTCGGTTTCCATTGGAGTCGGGGTCATCGATCTGACGGCGGATACGGTTCAATATGCCAGCGCAGGTCATCTTTCTCCTTATATTGTTAAAGCGGATGGAGGCGTCCGCGCCGTGGATTGCAGCTCGCTGCCGATCGGATTCGATGCCGAAGCGGCATATGAGGAAATTTCGCTGCAGCTGCACCCCGGCGACCGGTTTGTGCTTTATACGGACGGATTGATTGAGGCTGTGGATGAGGAAGGACAAATGTACAGCTTCGAAGGACTCGAAGCGGAGCTGTCCACCTGGAAAGCAAATGAGGATATTGTGCGGCTCGTAGACAGCTGGCTCAAGAGGATGGACCAGAGATGCGGCGCCGGCAGCGATGACCGCACCGTTGTGATTCTGGAGCTTGCCGGACCTTACAGAAGCGCTCTCTCGCAGCTGGATGTGGTGGCATCCGAACGCGGCGACGCCGCGCAGTTTATCCAAAACCAGTTCATGTCCCGGGAGTGGTCGATATCCAGCCGGCTGGGCGAGGAACGGGCGGTTGCCCTGGAGCTGGGCGAATGGATTGAGGAAAGCTGGCCGGAGTCGAATATTCGCGAGGATGTGCAAAGCGCCATGGCCGAAGCCATGATTAATGCGATCGAGCATGGCAACAAACTTCATCCCTCCACGAATGTGACGGTGCTTGCCCAGATCGGCAGCCGCCTGGCGGTTTGCAAAATATATGATGAAGGCGGCGGCTATTTTCCGCGGGCTTCCAAGGAAGAAGAAGAAATGACCAAGAAACGCGAGTCCGACGATCCCAGGGGATGGGGACTGGTTATCATAGATTCGCTGGCGGATTACTGGGCAACGGGCCGCGATGAACGCGGATTTTATACAGAGCTTTATTTCTTGAGAAAAATCAAACCGTTCTAACATACTAAACTTGGGAAGGAGGCGGCAAAAGCGATGGAACAACCCTTTAAGATGGAGATCCGGGAATTTCCCAACGGCATCGTGCTGAAGCTCAGCGGCGAATTGACCAAATCCGCAGAGAATGGTTTGTTATCAGGAATGGAGAATGAGGTGGAGCTTGGCAAAAGCATTCGTTTCATGGCGCTTGATTTGACGCAGGTGACCTATATTAACAGCGGAGGCATGGCTGTTCTCATCCGGCTCGCCAGAATGGGCCATAAGGTTGGCGTTCATACATTTGCCTGGGGAGTGACTCCCCATTATGAGAAACTGTTCCGGATGGTGGGGTTGACCGAATACCTCATGCTCTATCCCAATGAATTTGCCGTCATCCAGCGGATCGAAGCATTGGAATTGTAGAAGTTGGGGGTAGGAAAACCATGCAAGCGGCAATTTACAGCACGTGGAGACATATATTCAAGCTGGATCCGGACCGGAGCCTGACGGATGAAGCCCTTGACGCAATTTGTCTGTCAGGAACGGATGGCATTATGGTTGGCGGATCAACCGGCGTTACTTATGACAATACAGTGGAGCTTCTCTCACGGATCAGACGGTATGAGGTGCCGTGCGCGCTGGAAGTTTCGGACGAGGATGCGGTTGTAGCGGGATTCGACCATTATTTCATACCTTTGGTGCTGAATACGCCGAATGCGGAATGGATGATGGGCCGTCAGGTGCAGGCGCTGCGCAAATTCGGTGCCTTTATTCCCTGGAAAGAGACGAGCGCACAGGGATATTTGATCTTGAACAGTCAAGCGACGGCGGCCAAACTCACTGAAGCGAGTACAGAGCTGAGCATCGAGGATGTGGAAGCCCATATTTATATGGCGGACCGGCTGATGCATCTTCCGGTGGTTTACATGGAATACAGCGGGATGTTTGGGGACATTGCTTTGGTTGGACGGGTTCGCGGGCTGCTGCAGGGTGCGCAATTATTTTATGGCGGCGGCATCGATACTCCGGAGAAGGCGCGGCAGGCGGCAGAGGCAGCCCATACGGTTGTGGTCGGCAATGCGGTATACGAGAACCTGGAGCAGGCATTGCAGACAGTGGAAGCTGTACGCGGTGTGGAAGTGAAGTTGGGATAAAAACGGTTTTCGTAAGCGAATCAGGTTCGTAAGTTCGCCTACGAAAGCCGTTTTCATTTAAATATAAGAAAGTATAAAATTGCTCCATACTTTGCTTATATTTCTAAGGGAAGAAACTCGCTTTGCCGCCAAAAAGGACGGCACAGCCGTTTCTTCTTGCCGAAGAAAATTTGCTTTTTGCGGAGCAGGGCTTTTTGTACCTAAAAAAGTCCTTCAGGAAAAGGATTACGATTGACACTGTCCCCCGTGTTGTCTATCCTGAAGATAGGCGAACAAATGCGAACACAGATCACTTCATCCCTACATGCAATCATAATGAATCGGGTTTCCCGACAAGCTGAAAGGAGCTTGTTTAACTCTATGCTAAATCATATTGGAATCGACGCTGCGGTTCAAAAATTGAATCCCCCGCAGCAGCAGGCTGTGCAGGCAACGGATGGTCCTTTGCTCATTATGGCCGGCGCAGGCAGCGGCAAGACCCGTGTGCTGACGCACCGGATTGCCTATTTAATTGAGAAGAAGCGTGTAGCGCCATGGAGTATTTTGGCCATCACATTCACGAATAAAGCGGCAAGAGAAATGCAGCAGCGGGTGTCGGCGCTGGTAGGGCTGAGCGGACAGGATATCTGGGTCTCGACCTTTCACTCCATGTGCGTCCGCATCCTGCGCAGAGATATCAGCCGGATCGGGTTTTCCTCCAGCTTCTCTATCCTGGATTCGGCCGATCAGCTCTCTGTTATCCGCAACTGCATGAAGGATCTCAATATTGATATCAAGAAATTCGAGCCCAAGAGCGTACAGGCCGCAATCGGCGGAGCGAAGAATGAACTGATTACGCCGGAGCGGTTTGAGAACAAAATCGGTGATTATTTCGACGGGATTGTCGCCAAAGTATATAAGTCGTACCAGAAGCGATTGAAGAGCAACAACTCTCTGGATTTCGATGACCTGATCATGATGACGATCAAGCTGTTCACCGATGAGCCGGATGTCCTGAATTTTTATCAGAACAAGTTCCGCTTTATCCACGTGGACGAATATCAGGATACGAACCGGGCCCAATATATGCTGTGTAAAATGCTTGCCGACAAGCATCATAATATATGTGTTGTCGGTGACAGCGACCAGTCGATTTATCGCTGGAGAGGCGCGGATATCACCAATATTTTGAATTTTGAAGGCGATTATCCGGAAGCGAGAACGATTTTGCTGGAGCAGAATTACCGCTCTTCGGCCAATATTCTGAATGCGGCGAACGCCGTCATCAAGCAGAACAGCAGCCGCAAGCCCAAGAAGCTTTGGACAGACCGGGGAGAGGGAGAATCGATTACGGTCTACCAGGCGGATTCGGAGCATGAAGAAGGCTATTTCATCACTTCGGAAATCCGCAAGAATGTATCGGCGGGGCGCAAGTTTGCCGATCATGCGATTTTGTACCGGGCCAACGCCCAGTCACGGGTTATAGAGGAAACGCTGATCAAATCCGATATCCCTTATCAGATCGTAGGAGGCATTCGCTTCTACGACCGAAAAGAGATCAAGGATCTGCTCGCTTATCTGCGGTTGATCTCCAACCCCGACGACGACATCAGCTTCGCGCGGATCGTCAACGTGCCGAAGCGGGGGATCGGTGATACAACCGTCGCCAGACTATCGGAGCAGGCGGGGGAGAAGGGAATCTCCATATTCGCCCTCCTGGAGCAGCTGGACTGGCTGGATATCACCGGCCGGGCACGCGGCGCACTGAAGGAATTCCGCGATGTTATTGACAACGTGACGCGCATGGTCGAGTATTTGTCCGTGACGGAGTTAACCGAGAAGGTGCTGGAACTGAGCGGATATCGAGATGAGCTGGTGCGTGAGAATACACTGGAGTCGAAGGCGCGTCTGGAGAATATCGACGAGTTCCTGTCCGTAACCCAGGATTTCGAGAAACGCAACGAGGATAAATCGCTGGTATCCTTCCTGACTGATCTGGCTCTTATCGCGGACATTGATTCCATGAACAAGGAAGAACCCGACGGCGGAGTCAAGGATGCGATTGTGTTGATGACCATGCACAGTGCCAAAGGCTTGGAGTTCCCGGTTGTTTTTATCATCGGGATGGAGGAAGGCGTCTTTCCTCACAGCCGTACACTAATGGACAATGACGAGCTGGAGGAAGAACGCCGCCTCGCGTATGTGGGCATTACCCGGGCGGAGGAACGGCTTTACCTTACCTGTGCGCGGATGCGGACGCTGTTTGGGCGAACCAGCGCGAACCCGCCCTCGCGCTTCCTTGAGGAAGTGCCCGGCGAGGTGAAGGCGGTCGCCTCATCCTCTTACGGCGGGCGGCAGGCCGGCGCCGGTATCGGCGGGGGCAGCCGCTATGGCGGAGCCGCAGGCGGCAGCGCGGCCGGATTTGGCTTTCGCGGCGGAGCTGCGGGCCGGCCGGCGGCGCAAGGCGGTCCTGCGGCCGGAGCAGGCGGCGTAAGGGTCAGCACGCCGCTTGATGCAGCCCGCGCAGCGGGCGGCGCGGCAGCGGCCAGCGGGGAAGCGGCTCGCGATTTCGCGGCAGGCGACAAGGTTTCGCATGCCAAGTGGGGTGTCGGGACGGTGGTCGCCGTTCGCGGCAGCGGCAACGACAAGGAACTGCAGATTGCTTTTCCGGCACCGGTCGGGCTTAAGAAGCTGCTGGCCAGCTTCGCACCCATTACGAAAGTATAGGCTTGCATGATGCGGAGGAACTATAATTCAGGCGCTGCGCCATGAACCTTTAGTGACAATCTCGTATCCGTTTAAGAGCTATATATTTAGGCTGCCTCCTCATCCCGTACATTACAAGTCGGCGCAGCTGACGTCCAAGAGCAGCTTTCCGTTTACCCAACCCGCTAGTTTAGGTGCGCTGCTCCTGTGTCAAAGCGGATCCTGTGAGCAGAAGGCGGGTTAAGGGTATGTTGCAAAGCCTGTTGGCTTATGCTGGTTTATAGAAGGATAAGACGTGTAGAGAGGAAGATTCGTCCGATGACCACCCCAATCCAGCCGGAAAACAGCATCGAGCCGCAGCAGCTGGCACGTATGCGGGAGCTGATTGACCTGATTGAGCAGCACAATTACCACTATTACACACTGGATAACTCAACCATCAGCGATAAAGATTATGACGCGCTCTATTACGAACTGGTTTCATTGGAGCAGACAACTCTTCATGTGCTGCCCGATTCGCCTACTCTGCGTGTAGGCGGGGATATTCTTAAAGGATTTTTGCCGCATCGTCATCTCTCGAGGTTGTGGAGTCTTGACAAAGCGCAGGACCAGGATGCGTTGGTTACATGGAATAACCGTGTATGCAAGTCAATCGCCGACTACAATGCCAAGAACCCTGATGTGGCGCCGCTTCCTAATCCAACCTACGTCATCGAACAGAAGTTTGACGGTCTTACCCTTAATCTTACCTATGATCAAGGCAGGCTTGTTCAGGCGGCGACAAGGGGGAATGGCGTTACCGGAGAGGGCATTCTGGCCCAGGTAAAAACGATCAAATCCATTCCCCTTACGATCCCGTTCAAGGATGGGGTTATAGAGGTCCAGGGGGAAGGGATTATGAATCTGTCTGTCCTGCATACCTACAATCAAACGGCGGCTGAGCCTCTCAAAAATGCACGCAATGCCGCGGCGGGAGCTCTGCGCAACCAGAATCCGCGATTGACGGCTGAACGCAAGCTGAGCGCCTTTTTCTACAATGTGGGTTATGCGGAAGGTGTCGCCTTCGATAATCATCGTGAAATGCTGGATTTTCTGAAGGAAAACCGCTTCAAAGTCAATTCGTATTCGGCTTATTTCGATTCCATCGAAGAGGTTCAGGAGGAGTTGGAGAGGATTGCTCTTAAGCGTGCTGAGCTCGATTATCTGATCGATGGTGCTGTCGTGAAGCTGACGGATATGCGGACTCGCCAGGTACTGGGCTATACGGACAAATTCCCCCGGTGGGCCGTTGCGTACAAGTTCGAGTCCGAGGAAACGACGACTCGGCTGGAATCAGTCTCCTGGGAGGTAGGGCGTACTGGGAAAATCACCCCGGTTGCGCGTGTGGAGCCGGTTGAACTGGCCGGAGTCACCGTGCAGAACTGTACGCTGAACAATGCGGGAGATATTGAACGTAAAAACCTTAAATTTGCATTGGGCACCCACGTCTTCATTCGCCGCTCCAACGATGTCATTCCCGAGATTCTCGGCAAAGTGGATGAAGAGCCCGGGGAGGAAATTACGATCCCTACCGAATGCCCATCCTGCGGCACAAAACTTGAGCTTCGCGGCGCTCATCTTTTCTGCCTGAATAAGCTGAACTGCAGGCCGCAAACGATTGGACGGATTACGCATTTCTCATCGCGAGATGCCATGGATATTGAGTCATTCAGTGTAATGACCGCGGAACAGCTGTTTGAAGAATGCGGTGTCCGTGATCCTTCTGATTTATATACGTTAACGTATGATAACTTGATCGGTCTCGAACGGTTTGGTGAAAAAAAAGCGAATAATCTGATTGCCGCCCTGGAGAAATCCAAGGAGCGTGATCTTGCTGCTTTCCTATTCGCCCTTGGAATTCCCAATACGGGTAAAGCGACGACCAAGATGCTGGCTGACAGCCTTGGCAGTCTGGAAGCTATCCGGAATGCCTCTATAGAAGAGTTAATAGCTCTGCCGGATGTCGGGGGGATTGTAGCCGAGAGCATTTACAATTACTTCAGCGATCCTGTTTCGATAATGAGCATAGAGCGCATGCTGGAGTTGGGTGTGAAAGCAGAAGCCGAGCATGCCGCCCCAATCCGGACCGATAGTATTTTCAACGGCAAGACGGTTGTCTTGACCGGGACCTTGACATCTATGACCAGGGACGAAGCGGCCAGAAAGCTGGAAGCTTGCGGCGCGAAGGTGAGCGGCAGCGTCTCCAAGAAGACGGACTACGTTATTGCCGGGGAGAGTGCGGGGAGCAAGCTGACCAAAGCCCGTGAATTGGGTGTGACCGTTATCGAAGATGAGGATGAGCTTGCCCGGCTTTTAGGCGAGTAATCAATTCGAGAATACTGGAAGCAAGGAATCGCCTGCGGCTTGCCGCAACCGATTCCTTTTTGATTTTTCATCATAATGAGCTTCAAGCTTATCTATATTTTCGAATAGTGGTCTCCAAACTTAGTAGCCGGTTTGTTATTCAAAAAGCAGTGATTAACGATTCTATTTGCCTCTAAAATATATCTATTGAAAAAATGAACTTTTCTCTACCTGGTATCTCATTTGCTGCAAAAGGAGGTATCAGACTGCAAGCACGAGGTCGTCACCTGGTTATTGTATAAGTTCGAGACTAGAACTTTTCGGAACCTGTTGGTAGCATTCAAGAGATTCATCATCCGACAGATGACTACAAGGTGGTTTCCTGTTTCCTAATTTAACAGTGTATGTAGCGTCACATCTGGACAATAATGCATTCTTGATTTCAACTAAGGGAAATAATGATACTGAGATCCTATTTTTAAAAATAGATGTTGTGTTTTTTTTACGGCTGTGTTACATTATTTCTTGTCGCTTTTGAAGCAAACGAAAACACTCAACTCAAGCAAATGAAAGAAAGAGTTAACAAAGTGTTGACATCATCGACAAAAGCTGATAGTATAAACACTTGTCACCGCAGAATGTGACAAACAAGTTCCTTGAAAACTGAACATATGGATCGCGTCGATCCGACAAGATATTTGTTTTAAAGAATGAGCTGTTTTAGCTTATCTGTAAGTCACGAGATCTTCGGATCTCTTTTATGGAGAGTTTGATCCTGGCTCAGGACGAACGCTGGCGGCGTGCCTAATACATGCAAGTCGAGCGGATT
>NZ_JBWDNP010000006.1:0-461237 GCF_056269255.1 Paenibacillus sp. JT31N17 | reverse complement strand
TTTCTTCTTAAAATATAAGAAAGCATAAAATTTGACTTATACTTTGCTTCTATTTTTGAGTGAAGAAACTTACTGCGCCGCCATAAGGACGGCGGCAGCCGTTTCTTCTTAAAATATAAGAAAGCATAAAATTTGACCTATACTTTGCTTCTATTTTTGAGTGAAGAAACTTACTGCGCCGCCATAAGGACGGCGGCAGCCGTTTCTTCTTAAAATATAAGAAAGCATAAAATTCGACCTATACTTTGCTTCTATTTTTGAGTGAAGAAACTTACTGCGCCGCCATAAGGACGGCGGCAGCCGTTTCTTCTTAAAATATAAGAAAGCATAAAATTTGACTTATACTTTGCTTCTATTTTTGAGTGAAGAAACTTACTGCGCCGCCATAAGGACGGCGGCAGCCGTTTCTTCTTATTTGTCGTTTTATGTCGTCATCCGGAGCATGCGGACGGGATAATTAGCGGTCCCGGTCGGAAAATGGCATACTCGGACAATTTCGCATGCTCCTGATTGACAACATTCTTAGAGGGTGTTACTCTGATAGTGTGTTCGTTTTATAGAACAGTAAATTGTCATTTGTTCGTTATGATGGATTCTTGAAGGAGAACCCTATGGTCAATACAGTTGTGATTGATAAGTGTCAGCTGACCGCTCCTTTGCAGCTGATGCTCAAGATTTTAGCCGATGACAGGCGGGTCAGATGGAGTGATCATGCGGAGCTGTTCGCCGGTATGGACTGGGAGGCTTTCATCAAGCTTGCCAGGCATCACCGGGTTTATCCCTATTTATATACCAGGCTGAAGGATATCGGTCACGACCTGGTGCCGCTGCCGGTCCTTCGGGGCTTCTACCAGGAATACTGCAATAATACATTTATTATGCTCGGTTTATGCGGCGAGATGGAGCGCATCTGCAAGCACTTTGACGAGGCTCATATTCGTCCGCTTCTTTTGAAAGGCCCGGTGCTTGCAGCCGATCTCTATGGCGACATCTCGCAGCGGACCTCCTGTGATCTGGATATATTGATCCCGATCAGGGATCTGCTGCGCGCGGAGGCCGGACTGTTGGAGCTTGGTTATATCAAAGACGATTATATCGATACCGTATTGAATGACTGGAAATGGCGGCATCATCATACGACCTTCAAGCATCCGCGGACCGGCATTAAGGTCGAGCTTCATTGGAGACTGAATCCTGCGCCGTCGAAGGAGCCGGCATTCGAGGAATTATGGAGCCGCAGAAGAAGGACCCCGCTGTCGTCCTATCCGCTGTTCTATCTGGGGAGGGAGGATTTGTTTCTGTTCCTGGTTACCCATGGGGCGCGCCACGGATGGTCCCGGCTGCGCTGGCTGCTGGATATCAGGCAAATTTCGCAGCAGAATCCGGATGCCGATTTGCTTAAGAAGCTGCTGCGGGCCAACCAGGCCGCTCATATCGGCGGGCAGGCGCTTGTCCTGACCTCGCAGCTGCTGGGGATGGAGACGCAGCCGGCACTCAGGCCGCTTATGGCTGGAGCCAGGCCGGGACGGCTGGCCAAGGGAGCGATGTTCTATATTAGACAAATGGTCCAGCTGCATAGCGATCCCCTGCCTGAGGATGTCAGCCGCTACCATAAGCGTCATCTATTCTCGCTCATGACGATTCAGCAGCGGTCCCTGTTCATGCTCAGCTTCCTCTTTCCCTATCCCGAGGATGCCAGGACGCTGCCGCTGCCCAAAAGACTTCATCTTCTCTATATTCCTTTACGGCCGTTTCTGTGGGCCTGGAGAAAACTGCAGGGGGGACAGCATGAAAAACGTATTGATCGCCTCTTATGATATGGAGGTCGGCGGTGTGGAGCGAAGCCTGGCAAGCATGCTGGAAGCCTTCGACTACGACCGTCATGCCATCGATGTGATGCTCTGCCGCCATCAGGGCGATTTCATGGAATTGCTGCCTGACCGGATCAGGCTCATGGGAGAAATCCGGGCTTACTCAACCTTTCGCAAGCCGATCCGCGAAATCTTTACCGAAGGTCAGTGGTTTCTTGGTTTGTCCAGGGCATTGTCCAAGCTCCAGGCGGATTGGGCGGGAAGAAGAAAAGGCCTCTCCGAGCCCGGGTACCTCCAGATGCAGCTCATGTGGAAGTATGCCCTGCCTTTTTTGCCGAAGGTGGAGCAGTCCTACGACGCGGCGATCAGCTATTTATGGCCGCATTACTTTGTAGCCGACAAGGTCAACGCCGCAACGAAGATCGCCTGGATTCACACCGATTATTCCATGGTGGAGGCAGATCCGGAGCTGGACTTGGCGATGTGGGACAAGTTTCATTATATTGTGGCGGTATCGGAAGCGTGCAGACAGTCATTTTTGTCCCGCTATGAATCGCTCAGCAGCAAGGTGTTCGTTATTGAGAACATCACTTCCCCTGCGTTCGTCCGGTCGATGGCCGGCGGGCCGGCTGTCAATCCGATGGATCGGGACAGCCGGTTCAAGCTGCTGACCGTCGCCCGGCTGTCCCATGCCAAGGGAATTGATCAGGCGGTACAGGCTTTGAAGCTATTGAGAGACAGAGGCTTCCCCGATATTGCCTGGTACGTGGTCGGATACGGCGGCGACGAAGCGCTGATCCGGGATTTGATTCGCGGGAACGGCCTTGAGGACAGCTTTATTCTGCTGGGCAAACAGACCAATCCTTATCCGTATATCCGCTCCTGCGATCTGTATGTCCAGCCGTCCCGGTATGAGGGAAAGGCCGTGACGGTCACGGAAGCGAAAATTATCGGCAAGCCGATTTTGATTACCAATTATTCAACCGCTCACAGCCAGGTTGTCGACGGATATGATGGATGCATTGCCGACATGTCAATCGAGGGAATCGCAGACGGCATTCAGCGGCTTTACCGGGATGGGGCTCTTCGGGCTCATCTGGCCGGTACATGCATACATACCGATTACAGCAACGGCTCCGAGCTTGAGAAGCTGTATAGCCTGATCGGTGTACGGAAGGAAGGGGCATAGAGGAGCGTATGAAGAAAAGTCTGCTGTTTGTCATGCCAAGTCTGGCATCCGGCGGCGGGGAGCGAAGCCTGGTCAACCTGCTCTCCCAAATGGATTACAGCCAGTATGAGGTGGACCTGTTCCTGTTCAATCACGAAGGGCTGTTTATGGAATATGTGCCCAAAGAGGTCACTATTCTGCCCATACCGGAAAGCTATCAGCGCTTCGCCCAGCCGCTTGGGCCATCGGTCTGGTCGTTCCTGATGCAGGGTAGGCTTCCGCTGGCTTACAGCCGCCTTATGTTCAGCCTCAAAAACCGCTTCAGCCGGAATCTGTCCACAAGGGAGCAGTACAACTGGCGGTATATTTCATCCTCCATCGAGCTTCTGCAGAAGAAATATGACACTGCTATCGGCTTTCTGGAGAAGACATCCACCTATTTCTGCGTGGAGAAGGTGCAGGCCGGGCGGAAGATTGGCTGGGTTCATATTGATTATGACGAGCTCGGGATGGACCCGGACTTTGATATTGTATATTTTGAGCAGCTCGACCATATCGTCACGGTATCGGAGGAATGTGCGGCGATATTGAAGAAGCGGTTTCCAAGCCAGCAGCATAAGGTGAACGTGATCCACAATATCGTATCGCCGGCCGTGATTCATCATATGGCCGAGGAGAATCGCTCTGACGTCTACAACCGGAAAGAGGATGAGCTGATCATCCTGACGGTCGGGAGGCTCCATCCGCAGAAAGGCTATGAGCTGGCTATTGAAGCATGTAAAATCCTCGTCGGACAAGGCTATAATGTCCGGTGGCATGTCATTGGCGAGGGAGCGGAAAGAGTCAGGCTGACCGAGCTGATCAAGGTTAACCGTCTGGAGAATCACTTCATTCTGCTGGGTCTGAAATCCAATCCTTATCCTTATATCAAGCAGGCGGATCTTTATGTGCAGACCTCCAGATTCGAAGGGAAATCGATTGCCATTGACGAGGCGAAAATCTTGAAGAAGCCGATCGTCATTACAAGATTCAGCACGGCTGCCGATCAGATCCGCGAAGGGCTGGAGGGGCTGATTGTGGACATGCAGGCATCCTCTGTTGCCCAAGGGATCGAGAAGCTGTTCCGCGACAGGGGACTGCAGCGAAAAATGGCCGACCAGCTGGCACAGGCCAGGCTTGGGACGGAAGATGAAATTTATCAGCTGTACAGCCTGCTGCAGGGGGAAGTTTCATGAGAACAGAGCTGTCGTATAAGGTTAGCGTTATTATTCCTGTCTATAATGCGCAGCGGCATCTGCCGGCCTGTATCGATTCGCTGCTTGGCCAGACCCTGCGGGAATGCGAGTTCATCTTCGTCAATGACGGCTCGACGGATGACAGCGGGCCGATCATCGCCTCTTATCAAGGCCTGGATGCGCGGATCAAGCTGATCGGACAGGAGAATCGGGGTGTGAGCATGGCCCGCAATGCGGGGCTTGCTGCGGCAACAGGCGATTATATCGGCTTCGTTGACGCGGACGATTATATCGAGCCGGATATGTACGAGAAGCTGTACGGCTGTGCCGTGATGGATGATTGCGATGTAGTCGTGTCCAATATGGAGAGTGAAATCGAAGGCCGGACGGTCGTCACCAGATATCCGTTCAAGGTGAATGAGCTGCTCGGCAGGGACTACATACGTAACGAAATATTGCCTTATTTGCTCATGGCGGATCATCTGAATACGGCTGTAAACAAGCTTTACAAAAGAAGTGTGGCCGCAGCAGGAAGGGTCGCCTTCCCGGAACGGGTCCCGCTCGGTGAAGACGGGATGTTTAATATGTCGTTTTTCAGCTGTGCGTCCACGATGAAATATATCGACTATACGGGCTATCATTACCGGGAAGTGGCAGGAAGCGCAACCCGGAACATAGCCGGCAAGGATTATTTTCACCGGGCATTGGAGGTGTACCGGATGGAGCCTCCCGCCTTCTACAAGGAGATGATGCCGCCTGGCCGGATCAAGCAGCTCAAATCCGTCAGACTGATCCACAATACGGTTTCCCTCATTTATATCTATTTCAAGCCCGGCAGCGACATGAGCTTCCGGCAAAGATACGGCTATGTAAAGCGGATGATAACGGATCCTTATGTAAGAGAGTCGCTGCCTGTCTACTATGAGAAGCGGACAGGATCCATTGGCCGGTATGAAAGATGGCTGCTTGCCATGATCCGGGCCAAATTCACCTTTGGCTTGTTATGCGCGGCGGCCTACAGCAGAATCAGGAGCGCTTAAACAAAATTAATGGGGGAATTTCAGTGAAGATTATGATGTTTGCTCACGGAGGCAGCTTGAACAGAGGATGCGAGGCAATCGTCCGGTCGTCCGCATTTATTATCAAGGAGAAAATCAATGGCGCGAAGGTCTATCTATCGTCGCAGAAGCCTCATACAGACGGGATCATACCCAGACTGGACGGGGTATACGACGGCACAAGAACCGAGATCAGGAAATATTCGCTGGATTGGGCGGTGTCTTTTCTCCACTTCAGACTGCTGAAGGACGAATCTTACGCGCTGCGGAAGATCGAGCAAAAAGTGATCGGGCGGATCAAGGAGGTTGATGTCTGCATGTCGATCGGCGGCGATAATTACTGCTATGGCGAGCAGCCTCAATGGTATGAGATTGACCGCAATGTGAAGCGGAGCGGCAAGAAGCTGGTGCTTTGGGGCTGCTCCATCGGCGAAGAGGATATGTCCGAGCAGAAGCTGCAGGACTTGAAATTATTTGATCTGATCCTGGCCCGCGAGTCCCTTACCTATAACATGCTCCTGAGTAAAGGGCTGCCCAATGTCAAATTATGCGCAGATCCGGCGTTCACGATGGAGAAGGAAGAGCTGCCGCTTCCGGATGGCTGGCAGGAAGGGAAGACGGTCGGGCTTAACTTCAGTCCGCTTGTCTGGAAGCGCAACACCAAGTCCCGGGCGGCGGTGCGCGAGCTTATCTGGCATATTCTGCATACATCGGATATGACTATTGCCCTTACGCCCCATGTCATGGAGAACGACAACAACGATCATGAGATTCTCCGCCAGTATCACGAAGAGTTCAAGCAAACGGGCAGAGTCATTCTGCTCCCTGATAACCTGACTGCCGTGCAGTACAAGGGATATATCGCCAGAATGAGGTTTTTCATCGGAGCCAGAACCCATGCCACGATTGCTGCCTATTCCAGCTGTGTGCCCACGATGGTGCTGGGCTACAGCGTCAAATCCAAGGGAATCGCGATTGATATTTTCGGAAGAGAGCGTCTGGTGCTTGGAATTGCCGATATTTCCGACAGCAGCAAGCTGATCGGCAGATTCGACGAGATGCTCATGGATGAAGCGGAGCTGGTGCAGACGCTCCGGAAGTCGATCCCGAATATCAAGCGGATGTCGTACAAAGCGGTGGATTATTTGAAGCAATTGGGCTAGGAGCAAGTCAGGATAAACTTATTGGGCGGGTGGTCGGCGTGAAGAAGAAGCTATTGTTCGTCATGAACAACCTGAACTGCGGCGGCGCCGAGAAGTCGCTTATTTCCCTCCTGCAGGCCATTGATTACTCACGGTGTGAGGTGGATCTGCTGCTTTTCAAGCGGGAAGGAATGTTCATGGATAAAGTTCCGGAACAGGTCCGCGTGCTTGCGGAGCCCTCCGGCTATACCTACTTTGATATGCCGGTAGGCAAGGCGCTGGCGGGAACGATCAGAAAAGGCAGGATCGATATTGCATGGTCGCGTCTGCGCGCCGGTCTTGTCTTCCGCAGGGAGAGCAACCGGTCCATATGCGAGCAGCGGGTCTGGAAGTTTATCGGCAGATCGATGTCCGGACTCAGCAAGCAATACGACGCGGCTATCGGTTATCTTGAGAAATCGCCGGTTTATTATGTCATCGATAAAGTAAAGGCGCGGACGAAAATCGGATTTATTCACAACGATTACGACAAGCTGGGAATGGATCCCGGAATCGACCTGGGCTATTTCAAGGCGCTTGACTACATTGCTACTGTTTCGGAGGAATGCGTAAATATTCTGGCGGACCGTTTCCCTATGTACCGGGACAAAATTGTCCTGATGCACAACATCGTCTCGCCAGCTGCCGTTCTGAGCATGGCGCAGGAGAATGCTCCCACCCCGGGTAAAGGCATCACCATCGTCTCAGTCGGACGCCTGAATTATCAGAAGGGCTTCGAGCTAGCCGTGGAAGCCTGCGAGCTGCTTGTCAAGGATGGATTCGATATCCAGTGGTACATCGTGGGCGAAGGCGAGGAGAGGGGGAGGCTGGAGCAGTCCATAAAGGAGAGACGGCTTCAGGACTCAGTCATCCTTACCGGTCTTCTGGAGAATCCCTATCCCTATATCAAAACCTGCGATATTTATGTACAAACCTCTTATTTCGAAGGCCGCTGCCTGACGGTTACGGAGGCGAAAATCCTGCATAAGCCGATTGTATCCACCGACTTTAAAGTGATATACGACCAGTTAACCGACGGGCATAACGGTTTGATCGTGGAGCAGAATGCGGCTTCGGTCTATCAGGGCGTTAAGAAACTGATCACCAGCGAGACACTCCGCCGGCATCTGACAGATAACCTGAGGCAGGAAACACTGGGAACCGAGCATGAGATCCATAAGCTGTATCAATGGATCAGCTAGCAAGAAGGGGCGAGGCTATTGTATATTCCGTTACTATGTTGTCTGCTGCTGCTTGCCGCAGTAGTACTCATTATTTTAATTGATGCTATTCCGCTATTCGCGGACTGGCTCAGCCGCATTCGTATCGGACGATACCGCGATCTCAAGGAGTGGAACGAATCCGTCACCCAGAGGGGCGCCCAGTGGCTGAACCGTACCCCGAAGATGAAGGTGACCGATAATACCAGACTGGTCGTGATTGATATGCTGCAGGGAAACTATACCAAGAATGCGATCCAGCACTGGCAAGAGGCGTCCCTGCTTATCGGCTTGTCGGAATATGCGGACAAGAACAAGGATCGGGATATCGAGAACGAAATCAGAAAATACGTGAAAGCCAAATTTGACAGCAGCGGGAACTGGGTGGAGAAGCCCAGGCATATCGATGGCGCCATCGTGGCTTATGCTGTGATGAAGCAGCAGTGCATCGATCCGGATGGATTCAAGCCGGCGTTCGACTACATTTGGGAGTTCATTAAGGAGCATATCGGGGATGACGGCACGGTCATGTACCGCAAATCGATGAAGAACTACCGCTATGTCGATACGATCGGCTTTGTCTGTCCTTTTCTTGTCGCGTACGGTCTCCGTTATGACAAGCCGGAATGCGTGGAGCTGGCCGTCAGGCAGCTGGTCGAATACGAGAGGCACGGCATGCTTGATCATCATTATCTGCCAAGCCATGCTTACCATGTGGATCATAAAACTCCGCTTGGCTTGTACGGCTGGGGGCGGGGCTTGGGATGGTTCGCCATCGGGCTCATGGACGCCTGGCGCGAGCTGCCGGCGGCTCATCCCGACAAGCCGCTGCTCGAGGGGATGATTACGAGATTTGCGGCAGCCTCCCTCGCCTTCCAGGGCACGGAGGGGAACTGGAACTGGACGATTACCCGCCAGGAGTCCAGAGCGGATTCGTCGGCCACGGCGGTGCTTGGCTGGTTTCTCGGCGAAGCTTCGCATCTGGAGCATCTCGCGGAGGCTTGCTCCAAGGGATCGCAGCGGGCAGCCTCTTATTTGATGAAGGTAACCAGGCGCAGCGGTGCAGTCGATTTCTCCCAAGGGGATACGAAGGATATCGGCGTATATTCCATGCTGTTCAATATTTTGCCCTTCACGCAGGGGTTTTGCATCCGGATGATGACGGACAAGGGCCGGGATCAGGTGCCGGCATGAGAGTCCGCAGCTCATTAATTAATATTGCGGCGGGACTCGGCAACCAGATCGTGATTACGGCCCTCAGTTTTATTTCCAGGACAGTGTTCATTAACAGCCTTGGCATCGAGTATCTGGGTATTAACGGATTGTTCACCAATCTGCTGACAATGCTCACGCTGGCGGAGGCGGGTATCGGCTCCAGTATTATCTACAGCCTCTATAAGCCCGTCGCGGACAATGACAGGGACACCATCAACAAGCTGATGAAGCTGTACCGGAATGCCTATCTGGTCATTGCTCTCATCGTGGCGCTCCTTGGCTTATCCGTGCTGCCTTTCCTTGACCATTTTGTCAAAGATTCCAGCGTGGAGCATCTTACGGCCATTTATCTGATTTTTTTGCTCAATACCGTCACCCCATACCTCTTCTCTTACAAAAATTCATTTCTGAACGTCAGCCAGAAGGGATATATCGTGACGCTTGTGTTCACCTTGTCTTCGATTCTGTCAACCTGCCTGAAAATAGGAATTCTTACTTACACGAAAAACTATATTCTTTTTCTGATGATAGACAGTGTGATCACGCTTAGCACCGCGGTTATCCTGACGGTAACCGTCAACCGGATGTATCCGTTCCTGCGCGACAAGGTCAGCGGAGGGCTGGACAGCGTGACGAAGAAGGGGATCATCAAGAATGTGAAAGCCATTGTCCTGCAGAATACAGGCAGCTACTTCGTGCTTGGGACGGAGAATATTCTCATCTCAAGCTTCGTAAGTGTTGCGGCTGTCGGCTTGTACTCCAACTACAAGATGCTGATCGAAATCGGGCGGACCTTTATCAATCAGATTTTCAGCAATATGTATCACAGCATCGGCAATCTGGTATCCAAGGAGAGCAAGGATAAGATATTTGCAGTGTATAAAGTGACGCTGCTGCTTAATTTCTGGTTGTATTCGCTGTTTGTCATTCTCTTGTCCCTATTAATCGAACCGTTCATCACCCTGTGGATCGGTCCGGATTTCCTGATGAGCGGCAGCGTGCTCGTTCTGCTGCTGGCTCTGTTTTATGAAAGAGGCATGAGAAATTCCATCACGACGGTGAAAACAACGGCAGGCATCTTCCATCAGGACCGTTATGCCCCGCTCATTCAGGCGGCCGTATGCCTTGGCGTGTCCATTACGCTCGTCCAGACGATCGGGATAGCCGGCGTGTTTATCGGGTCGCTCATCAGCAGCTTGGCCGTTCCCTTCTGGACGACTCCTTATTTTGTCTACCGGAATGTATTCCAGCGGCCCTTGACGGATTATTTCAAGACCTATTTCATCTATACATTGGCAGGCGCGGGTGCTTATGCCCTTGCCAGCGCAGTATGCCATTTCATTCCCGCGAACGGCTTTGCAGAGCTGATAGGGAAAGGCATTGCGGGCTTTTTCACCGTGAATGTTCTTTATATCGCACTGTTTCACCGTACGGAAGAGTTTGGCTATCTGCTCGGAATCAGCCGGAGCATCATCCGCAGGCTGGCGATGAGCCGCAAGGTCAATCACAATATGGAGGGATAATCCTTATGGCGATATTGGTTACCGGCGGGGCCGGATATATTGGAACCCATACCTGCGTCGAGCTGCTGGAGGCCGGATATGACATCATTGTGGTGGATAATTTCGCCAACAGCAGCCCGGAGGCGCTCAATCGGGTAAAGGAAATCACAGGGAAATCCTTTCGGTTCTATCAATTGGACGTAAGAGACCGCAGCGCTCTTGAGGCCGTTTTTGCAAGAAATCAAATCGATGCCGCCATCCATTTTGCCGGTCTCAAGGCGGTCGGCGAGTCGGTTCGTTCACCGCTTTGGTATTATGAGATGAATATGAACAGCACGCTGGCGCTGTGCGAGATCATGAGCAAATATGGCGTGCACAAGCTTGTGTTCAGCTCTTCTGCCACCGTGTACGGGGCATCCGGGGATATGCCGGTGTCCGAGAATTCGCCCATTGGCGCATCCAGCCCCTATGGCCGCACCAAACAAATGATTGAGCAGATATTGCAGGATCTGGCGGCATCCAATCCCGAATGGGGAATCAGCATTCTCCGCTATTTCAATCCTGCCGGCGCCCATAAGAGCGGGAGAATCGGTGAGAATCCCTCGGGCACGCCTAACAATCTGATGCCTTATTTGTCGCAGGTGGCTGCCGGGAGGCTGGAAGAGCTGAGCATATATGGAAGCGACTATCCTACCCCTGACGGCACGGGAATCAGGGATTACATCCATGTTGTAGATCTGGCGCTTGGGCATATCAGAGCCCTTGGACGCATTCTGGATTCATCGGGTCTGAATATTTACAACCTGGGAACCGGGCGAGGTTCAAGCGTTCTGGAGATGATAGCGGCCTTCGAGAAAGCGACGGGGATTCATGTGCCGTACCGCTTCGCTGCCCGCAGGCCGGGGGATATTGCGGTCAGCTGCGCGGACATCCGGAAGGCCAGACAAGAGCTTGGATGGACTGCAGACCGTTGTATCGAGGAGATGTGCGAGGATACTTGGCGATGGCAGGCGAATAATCCCGAAGGCTACGATATCCATGAGAATCGGTTCATGACTGCTTTACTAAAAATGTGAATTATTCGACAAAATTAGTTGAAAAAATCAAAATTCGATCGCACGAAGCGACAGCATCAGCGGAAAGGCTTGATTATAATGGTGAATATAGAAAACGATTACATTTAAATAGGAGACGAAGAAGTGCGTTTTTACCTGGGCACCTTAAACGCATGGAGTCAGTGGTGCAACCGGCCGAATTCGGAGCGGAGGAAATGGTTATGGCGCTTGCAGAACGGATTCGCAAGGATAATTTGGACAAAGAGTGGGTTGAATTGATTATGATCGCACGGGCAATGGGGCTTGACCGGGAAGTCATCCGGGGTGTTCTGAGCGCCCTCCCGAAACTGGAAAACGGCACATTACCCATGGAAGAAAATACATCTACATAGTGCCTAATCCTTGTGGAGCCTCCATTTGTTGAATTCCAGAAATTCTTTAAACTGTTCCTTGCTCACGCCTGATGCCATGGCTTCGCGTACGAGGTCTTCCCATTCCCGGTCAAGCTGCCTTGCTTCGTCATCGGACTTCTGGACGTGAAGCAGTTCTTCTACGGAAATACCCAGTACGGTTCCGACTTTCTCGAGAAATTGAATGGAGGGATTTTGCTGAATCCCACGTTCAATGGAACTTAAGTAGGACTTGGCCACGCCCGCCCGCTCAGAGAGCTCGGTTAAAGAGAGCGCCTTTCTTTTGCGCAGCAGTTGTATGCGTTCTCCAATCATTATACGTATCCTCCAATGTTATAGCTTGCTGAACCTTATTATATCGGATTCTTCTTCATTAAGAAAGAATCTGTTGCTTATAACGAACAGTTGCGGAAAAGTGAACAGCGGTTTTATTGCGCTGAAGACTTTTCCGCTTTTTTTTTGAAATATATGAAAGTATAAATCCCGATTATACTTTGCTTATATTTCTGAGGGAAGAAACCAGGGTTTTGCCGCCAAAGGACGGCGATAGCCGTTTCTTTTCATGCATGGCCGCATGAATCTGCCTGTTTCCTCATCCTCTACGGCAGCTATACAATGGCTTCCTTCTGATTATCAAGCAGATGGCCGAATACTCCGTCCCGATCAGACGCAAGCTGCATGAAGCCTCCGCGCTGCACCACTTTCCCCTGATCAATGACAATGACCTGATCCGCGTGACGGATTGTGGATAAACGATGGGCGACCACAATAATGGTCATAGTTCCTTTCAACCGCTCCAGCGCCTCCTGGATTTTCTTCTCGTTCTCGGTATCCAGCGCGCTTGTCGCCTCGTCCAGCACGAGCACGGCCGGTTTGCTGATGATGGCCCGCGCCAGCACAAGCCGCTGCCTTTCGCCTCCGGACAGCCGGATGCCCCTGTCGCCAATGAGCGTTTCCAGCCCCAGAGGCAGCGCACGGACAAATTCAGCGGACGAGGCGAAGTCCAGCGCTTCCCACAGCTGATCCTCGCTGGCATCGGGCCTGATCATCAGCAGGTTTTCCCTGATGCTGGCATTGTACAGAAAGGGGTCCTGCGCCACATAGCCGATGGACCGCCGGTAGGCAAACAGATTCGCGTTGGTAATGGGTTCTCCGTCGATGAGAATCCGGCCCGATTCAGGCTGCATCAGGCCCATCAGCAGATCGATCAACGTGCTTTTTCCCGCGCCGGAACGTCCGACAAAGGCTGTCATCCGGTTAGCGGGAATGAACAGATTAATTGCCTGAAGCGTATGCGCAGCCTCCTGCCGGTGGTAGCGGAAATACACATTGTCACAGGTAAGCCCATGCTCCAGACGAAGCGGGGCCGGACTCAGGCCGGCAGGACCCGCCTCGTGCTGCTCCACCGCTTCCGCGCATTCCTTCTGGAGGCTGATGAGCGCTTTGAAGGCGGGGACCGTTGCCGCCAGCTGCTCCAGATTGGATTGAATGCCTGTGAATCTCGGCCACAGCCTGGCGAAGATCAGGATAACCAGCAGAAGCTGGGGACCCTGCGTATGAAAGAACTGGAATGAGATAAACACGAAGCCCGCGATCAATAGAGCAGAGGATATTTTGTAAACCAGCTGCGAATTCATTCTGAGCCGGATATACTCCATCTGCTCATGCATCATCCCCTGGGTAAGCGAATGAAGCCAGCCCAGGCGGGATTCCTCGAGGTTGTTGCTCTTGATGTCCTTGATACCGTTCAACTGATCGGTAATGCCGGCAAGGTAGCTTTGCGAGAGCTCCGAGGTTTGACTGCCGAGCACCTTCGCCTGATGAATATATTGGCGCGAGAACAGCGCAAGAACCGTTCCGCAGCCCAGTACGAATAAAGTCATGGCCGGCGAGAGCCAGAAGGCGAACACAATCTGGATAAGCGTAAACAGGAAGGAGGTCACGAGCTGGAGAAACAGGTTGATTCCGCTAATGACGCGCGCAAGCTCGATCGTTAACAGATTAATGAGATCCGACTTCCTCTTCTGGAGGAAAAAGGACCACCTGGACGCGAGCAGTGTGCTGTAGGTTTCAAAGCGCAGCTTGCGGCTGAAGATCTGCTGGATCTCCACATTGCGGATCGTTATTTTACGCTGAATGAGATTTTGACCGAACACGATCAATACATAAAGAGACAAAATCAGGGTCAGCGCCAACGTCTGTGGCATTGCCCGCAGCTCTTCGAGAATTTTGAAATCGTAGCCGCTTGCCTGCTGTACGCTCAAAATCCCACTCATGCTGATCATGGGGATCAGCAGCAGAATGCCGAGACTTTCAAGGAGACTGCTGAATACCATACCAAGCAGATTGATTGTGAGGGCAGCTCCGGAATAAGCGTATAGACGCTTCATGTAATGCAGGATGGGGTTCATCAAACTCGCTCCTAAAGTGAGACCTCTCGCCACCATTCCTATGAACGGCGGCAGCCGGTTTTTCCCGGCCTTATAGCCTGTATCAGTTTCACGTAGATAAATGTCTATAAGGTCTATGCGAAGAAACTAACTTAGCCGCCAGTGGATGGCGTCAGCCGTTTCTTCCCGGCCTTATAGCCTGTATCAGTTTCACGTAGATAAATGTCTATAAGGTCTATGCGAAGAAACTAACCTAGCCGCCAGAGGACGGCATCAGCCGTTTCTTCCCGCCTTATAGCCTGTATCAGGTTCACGTAGATAAATGTCTATAAGGTCTATGCGAAGAAACTAACTTAGCCGCCAGTGGACGGCGTCAGCCGTTTCTTCCTGCCTTCGCAAATTTCTGCACAACGATAAACCGGTTCATAACTTCCGCGCCGGTAATATAGACGGGGCCGCTGCGCAGCCAGGCATGGGCAATGAGCTGCCCGGTCTTGTCTTTGGCAGTTCCCATGTAAAGGGTGCTGTCGATTCTGCGGCGCTCCAGCATTTTCATGCCCGCGATGGCGCGCACCAGACATTTGCTCTCCCATGGCGTATGCCGGCTAACGGTATTGATTGCATGCGCGACCTGTCTGATTGCAGGCATACAGGGCGGGTCATAGTCCAGGGAGGTTTCCCGGGTCTGCTCTCCCAGCTTCGGGGCGATGGCGGCGAATGGCCGGAACAGCTGGCATCGTGCCCAGCCCAGCAGCAGACATGCCTCGACGAACATGAGCAGCGTCCTTCTGTCCGTATGAAGCAGCTTGCGGAGAATTCTGAAGATTTTCATATGAGGTCCCTACTTTTTAAATGAAAATTAGGATGCAGACAGATGTTCATCCGCTTGGGCGTACAGGATCAGTTCATGCTCGAGCAGATGGTTCAGAAACAGCAAAACATCGCGTTCGCATTCGCTGCTGTCAACCTCGTATTCAGCCGTCAACGTTTCAACGATCCGGACAACGGGACTGCCTGCGCCGATCAACTCCCACATTCTCCCGCCGGTCTCTCCCAAATTATAATATTTGCCATTGCGGACGCTCAGCATGACCTTCTCGCCATCCATGTCGCTCACGATATTGCCGGGGTATTGCGAGACAGTTCCGGTCGGCTGTACAACGCTTGGGTTCATGATGCTTCCTCCTTTTGAATGGTTTCGAGCAGAAGCGAACTGAGCAAGTGCGCGGTGAATCCGGAGGCGGGACGGCCGATCCGGTATACCGGAAGCCGGTTGATGAACCGGACAAGCATGCCGAAATGCCATTCCATGAGGCCCATCTTCTCCATTAACGAGCGGCGGAAGGTGTGGCGCAGCAGGGTATGGAACCGTTCAAGCCCGTCAACCGGCTGAATCCCGGTATCGGTTTCACCCGGCACCAGCTCGAATACGCCGCCAAGCGGCAGGGGAGAAGGGTGAAACCCGGAGCGGACCGGCACCGCAAATTTAAGCTCACGGTCAAATAGCGGCTTGCAATCTGTATGATGAATGCCGAGTTCGTCGATACTGTTCTGCCACAGCTTCTGCTGCGGGTAGGAAGAAAGCACGATTGGCATATGATCTTCATTGAGAATAACGGGAATGACGTCATCGCTCAGCAGCCGGCAGCCGCGGTCCAGCAAAACGGAAGCGAGAGTGGATTTTCCGGCACCGGAATGTCCCACAATGGCATAGGCTTTCCCGTCGATAGCGACAGCGCTGCCGTGCAGGGGAAGAATTCCTCTTTGCAGAAGCAGCACACCCATACAGGTGCCCAATACATAAAGCCTGATTTTGTCCGGATCCGATTCAGGGAAAGGGGAAACGGCAATAGAACAGCCATCCTCGATACGGAAAATGGCCACATCCGGCACCTGGAACATGACTGCGCTTCCACGAACGACCCAGATTTCATCCAGAGCTGCTTCTGCGTTCCATAGCGGCAGTAAATCCGCAACGCTAATGGTAGCGGGAGCCTGCTGCTGCAGATTTTCCCCGGTTGACCCGCAGGCTTCGGTCAGCTCCGGAAGCGGAATGGCGCTTTGAATGACGCAGCCAAAAGCGTGATAGTAAGCAAGAGCGGTCGTTTCGATCATCATTTTCACTCCAGTTGATCCGATTCATAATTCAGTCCATAGCATGCGGATGCGTGAGCGCCCGCAAACGGTTGACAGCCGCCTATATACACTCTGGTACATAAGCGGCCATCAATGAAGATTAGCTGTAGTGAATGTTTTCTGTGGGATCCGGTTGAACAGCATCAGGCAGATGAACGCCTGGTCCTGCCATAGTCATTTTGTAGTCAAGAACTTCCAATGATGGCGCTTGCCATTGTTTTTTGGCTTCGTTTTGCATAGTATCACCTCCTCTCAAGTCTGTTTTTTGATAAAGCGGTAGAAGATCAGGCCTCTCATCAGAATCCGGTAGTTGAAATCAAACGCAAGCTCCGGCCGGGGCTCGGTGCCGATCTTGCCCAATGAATCAGCCAGCTGCTCCGTATTCAAAAATTCTGCAGCCGCAGGGTCTGCTATAAGCTGATGCAGCTCGCTTATAAAAGCATCCCATGATTCGGCCATCCGGTGCACGCCGTCGGCACCCTGAACGCCGCGGGTGCGATGGTTCAGCCGGACGTTGTCGGGCAAATAACCTTCGGTGGCCCGGCGGATCAAGGCGCGGTCTACGCCGTTTTGGACGAATTGATCGTCAGGGACGGAGAGGCAGAAGCGGATGACGCGCAGATCATTCGTCGGGTCGCGGTCCCACATCAGATATTTGAGCGACAGCTTGGTGCCGATCGTACCGTTAATGTTCCAGAAATAGAGCTGCTTGAACTGGTCCTCTCGGATGGCGTAGGCGCTGTTCAGGGGAGAACCCCATGTGTTAAGCCCATAGGTTTGCAGCTTCTCGAATACCTGCGTCCGCTTCGCAAACTTCGGATTGATCAGCATCGGCAGCTGATAATCGCTTTTTTGCGTCGTAAACCTTCCATAGAACGGGAAAGCCTTTTTGCCGACGACGGACATGACCCGCGACTTCTTCACGCCAAGGCTGTGGCTGTACTGCTGCAGCTCCCGGTAGAAGCGGATCCAGCGGAACTGTCTGATCAGATTGACCTGATAATCCAGCGCCGGTCCCCATGAGATGGTCCAATTGCCCCGCTGGCCGTTCAGCATGACGCCGATGTTCTCGTGGTAAGCCCGTTCGTAAATCCCCTTCAGCCAGAACGAATTTTCAAAAAACTTATAGGGCATCTCCATCGTCTTCAGCCAGTCATCAATCTCGGAGAACGGGCTCAGCCCGGGGAAATTCAAATAGTTGTCCTTGATGTTGCCCACATGGCTGACGGTGGACATGATCAGGGGACGCTCGTCGGCAATCCTGCTCTTGGGCGTGAAATCAACGAAATCCTCAAGCGGATAATAACTGAAGGAATGCAAGGGCTTATTAGCCTTGCGCAGCGCTCTGGCGGCGAAGCTTGCGACCGAACCCGAATCCAGTCCTCCGCTGAGATGGGCGCCGACCTGACGGTGCGTCCGGATACGGGAGGTGACTGCCGCGTTGAACACCTCGCGGAACGCTTCCTCGTACTCCATATCGGACTTATAATTCAGCCGTTCTTCCGGCTCCAGCGTGCAGTATCTGGAGAACGTGATCCTGCCGCCCGAGACAGTCAGGCTGTGGGATGGCGGGAGCTGCTGAATATGCGAATAGACGGTAGAGAAGCAATCGACAGCATCGGTGGTCACGGGAATGGCCAAAAATTCCGAGATCCACTGTTCATTCATGCTTTTATTCAGGCCGGGAAGCGTGAATAAAGGCTCTATGATGGTGCTGAAGGAGAAAAGCTCAGACGAACGGGCCAGATACAAGGTGCGGTTGCCCGAAAAATCTCTTGCGCCGAAGAGCGACCGTCTGCGTTCATCCCAGATGACAAAGGCGAAGTCGCCGACGAGATAGCGGGGGGTATCTTCCCCCCATTGGTCATATGCCAGCAGGATGAGCAGGCTGTCAGGCATGTCGTCGCGGTCCTCGCGGGGGACGTTCAGCTGGTCAAATAACTCGGTGCGATTATCGATGATGGCATCCGCCGTAATGGCAAGGCCCCGCTCCCGGTCATGGAAGGGAAGGATTTCTCCCACGGATTCCGGCGTGATCCATTGTGCATGGCAGCCGAGAAACGCGCCTTGCGCTTGCCAGGTATGTACCCGGTCGGCAGGATAGGGCTCAAACTGGGCCATCAGCGCATCGCCCCGCCCGGGTTGGATCTCTTCATGATTCATATGATAAATTCCGGCAATCGCGCTCATGGTAATTTTCCAGCCTTTCATTGACGATTCCAGGGTGATGGGGATGTTAGTTGCTGTTCTTTTTATAGAACGTTGGAGCAGCAATAGGAAAGCCTGATCCCCAATGGTAGGTTGAAATAATATTTTTAGTAATATTTAAGGCTTATTGAAGAAGAAGAGGCTGTTTTCATGTTCGTTATAAAGAACTTAGTCCTAGATTAGCATTTAATATAAAATCTTGTCAACCGGCATTTTCAAACTTAAGTGCCGCTGTGGTCCCGTCATGCTTGAACATCAAGCGGCGGGAAGGCTGCCGGAGCAAACAAGAGTGTTGTTCGATATAGGAATGAACAAATAAAGTGGGATTTTTCGGCGGCTGGAACATATAGTTGAAAGGGGTACGATAAGGAGCAAACGGAATTTGCGATATTATATATATCATAGTGCTAACAGTAATATGACTTAAAAGATTGAATTAAAGAAAATTAAAAGCTTTATTTCGAAAGATTCATTCAGTTTCAAGAGAAAATTAAATATTATTGACTTATTGAGTCATATATATTGACATGAAAATTATGGAATACTAGAATAATAGATACAAAACGTATACATAAGAACTGCGTAATGGGTTGTAGGACGGAGGTGGCTTCTCAGGAAGACTGGGTGAAATCGTCTTGAAAACGGTCTTATTTCACTGTGGAAATCAAAATTTGCAGATTGGGAGAGGTGTATGACAGCAATGAGAACCCCTTATCGTTTTTTTGCGTTGAAACGATCCGTATTCGTCGCTCTCTTATTTTTATTGGTAGCAGCTTTACTTCCCTATACCCCTGCAGCTTCGGCTGCCGACGAATTTCAATTTGAGGAAATAACCCTGCAGGAGCTTCAGGCAGGTTATGCCAAAGGCGACTATACGGCTGAGAAGGTCGTCCAGGCGTATCTGGACCGCATTCAAACGTACGAGCCAAATTATAATGCTTTTACGACAATGAATACAAAGGCCTTGGAGGAGGCCCGGGAAATCGACCGCCGCCGGGCTGCAGGAGAAACGCTGGGGAGCCTGGCCGGCGTTCCGATTGTAATCAAGGAAGCGGTGGATATGGCCGGATTTCCCTCCACGATGGGATGGGCGCCGCTGAGCAAGGAGAAGGGCGGCATTCAGCTGATCCCCGAGACGGATGCCCCGGTGGTGGCAAGGCTGAAGGAAGCGGGAGCGATCATTCTGGGAAGAACCAATATCCCGACGTTCAGCAATTCCGGCACACGCGCTACGTCGAGCTGGGACGGAGATACCTATAATGCGGTAGACCGCAAGCTGGTTCCCGGTGCGAGCAGCAGCGGAACGGCAATGGCGGTCTCGGGGAACTTTGCGGTGCTCGGTATCGCGGAGGAAACGGGAGGCTCCATTCAAAATCCGGCAGCTGCCCAGGCGTTGGTTGGAATCAAGCCGACCTTTGGACTCGTGCCGAATGCGGGTGTGGTACCGCTTGGAGGAAGCACGCGGGACGTCATCGGCACGCATGCCAGAACCGTTCATGATGCGGCGGCGATGCTTGACGTGATTGCAGGCTACAGCCATGAAGATCCGAAGACCGTTGCTTCGATCGGCAATATGCCGCGCAACGGCTACACCTCGCAGCTTAATCAGCTGGCGCTGAAGGGCAAGCGGATCGGCCTGTACGGGAAAGGCTGGCGGGATCAGGAGCTGACGCCGGAAACCCAGGAGCTGTATGACCGTGCCGTATCAGAGCTTGAGAAGCAGGGCGCTACCGTAATTCCGGATCCGTTCGCAGGGACGGAATTTGCCGAATTCGTCAAAGCTTCCGGATCGGTGGGCATTGAATCCGTTATCTACGATATGGAAGATTATCTGGAGCGGCTCGGGCCAAGCGCCGAAATCAATTCGGTACAAGAGCTGATGGATAAAACCGGTCAAAAACCGTCCATCTTCGACCGGTACAAGGAGGATATGCCCGATCCGAATTCCGTGGCGGATTTGTCCAATTTCGTGAAAATCCGTACCAAATACCTTCAAATCATTAACGATGTAATGGATTTCTACGATCTCGACGCTCTGGTTTATCCTCAAATGTTTAAAGAGACGCCTCTTCTTGACAGCAAGGATAATATTGGCGCGACCACTGTTTCCGAAATTAATATAGCCGGGATTCCTCTCGTGACGGTGCCAGGCGGCTATTACAAGAGCGGTTCCCCGTTTGCTGTCGCCTTCATCGGCAAAATGTGGAGCGAAGCCAGCCTGCTGGGCATGGCCTATGACTATGAGCAGTCTACCAAATACCGTGTAGCGCCGGTGCTGCTTGGGAAATAAAAAAGAGACAGGCAGCGCTCATTGCTGTGAATGACGAGCGCGGTCAAGAATGGATGGATAGAGTGGGGCTGCGGCTCGTTATTATTAATGAAGTTAGATCGTAGATGACCGGATGGGATCAGGTTCAGGCGATATTATAGAAGAGAAATCTTTCATACCAGTCTTCAAATCTTGCAATAAACTTCAAAAACCTTGCGTCGCGCGGCGCAAGGTTTTTTGTTTTGTGCGGGTCCAGCAGCTCAGGGCTTAGACCAGCCCGGCCCGGTAAAGGCGCTTCATCAGGCTTTTTTGCCCTTTATATTTTTTTAACAATTTTTTTTACATTGCCATAACCATATGAACATTGTATACAGGTACATTGAACATGCGAAGGGGGATGGGGGAATAGAAGATAGCTTGCTGAATGCAGCATTACTCTCGGCCGCAGCGAGGAGGGAACCGCATCATGAAAAATCAATTCATGGCCTTGATCGGGAGTATGGATTTCAGAAACAAGCTGATCATTTTGTTTATGATCATTGCGATCGCGCCGCTCAGCGTGCTGGGCATTCTGTCGTATAATCATTCTTCCTACACGGTTCAGGAGAAGGTGTACCAAACGGTGCTGGAAAGTCTTTCCCAGATTACATACAGCATGAATTATTTCATCAGCGATATTGAGCAGCTGTCGATGTACATCTACAGCAACGAGGACGTTCAGGAGGTTCTCTCTTCAGGCAGCGCGGACCGTACGATCAGCGAGCGCTATGCGGATGAACAGAAGATTTCGGCCATTCTGGAGTCGTTTGTGGGCTTTAAGAAATGGGATATCGAAATTTATATATTGGGCAACAATGGGGAGCGGTTTTTTACCGGCGATGTGCTGCCTAAGCAATACGACAACATCGATTCCAATTGGGGATTGTTCCGCAAAGCCCGGCTTGCGGGCGGCAACGCCGTATGGGATACCCACTATACGCTGAAGAAGCTCTATGATTTCGGCACGGCGGTGGCAACCGGGCGGGTCCTCAAAAATATAGAAACAAACGAGGATTTGGGCTATCTCGTCATCGATATTATGGAATCGGCGCTGGTGGACAAATATGCGAGAGCGCATCTTGTGCCGGACGGCCAGATTTTTCTGCTGGACCGTTTCGGCAATGTCATGTCCAGTCTGCCCAAGCATCAGATCGGAACGAAGCTGCAGGCCGAATTTCTGCCGAATGTGCTGGCCGGGACGAAGGGCTATTTTGAATCCAGGGACGATGGCGGGAACAGGGAAATGATCATTTACGACACTTCCGAGGCGACCGGCTTCAAGCTGGTCAGCGTCATGCCCGTCAAGGAAATGATCAAGGAAAGCCAGAGCATCCGGAAGCTGACGATCGGCGTAATGCTTGTCGGAATTATCGCGGCGTTCGGCTTTGCGTATATCGTCTCGAGCAGCATCACCACCCCCTTGCGCAAGCTGCGCTCGCTGATGAAGCAGGCGGAGAAAGGCGATCTTGGCGTATCCTTTTCCTCCAAATACAAGGACGAGGTGGGCCAGCTGGGCCAGAGCTTCAACCGCATGCTGCAGGAGATTCAATATTTGATCAATGAAAATTACGAGAAGCTGCTGAAGCTGCGCGAGGCGGAGCTGAAGGCGATTCAGGCGCAGATCAATCCCCATTTTCTGTACAATACGCTGGACTCCATTAATTGGATGGCCCGCATTCACCATGTCGATGAAATATCGCGGACGGTCATTTCCCTGGGCGAGCTGCTGCGCTACAGCATTTCCAAGGGCAATCAGATCATTCTGATCAGCGAGGACATGAAGCAGATCCAGCATTATCTGGCGATCCAGAAGATGCGGTTCAGGGAAAAAATCACGATGGAAATCGAGATGGAAGACGAAATCCTCTCCTTTTATACATTGAAGCTGCTCATTCAGCCGGTTGTGGAGAATGCAATTGTGCACGGCCTCGAACGGAAGAACGGCAAAGGAACGCTGCGCTTTACCGGGCAGGCCGCTGGCGACAAGGTCCGGTTCACCGTCAGCGACGACGGGGCCGGCTTCGTGCCGGACAAGCATGAGATGGGCACGGCGAAGGCGGGCACGGGCATCGGGCTGGAAAATCTGCGCAGAAGAATGGAGCTGCAATTCGGCGACAGCGCTTCGCTTCATATCGTCAGTAAGCCGGGTATCGGAACGACGGTTACGATCGAGTTTCCTCAAATTAAACAAGCGGGTGAAAACGATGTTCAAGGTCATGATTATTGACGATGAATGGCTGGTAAGGGAAGGGCTGAAAACAACGATTGCCTGGCATGAAATGCAGTGCGAGATCGTGGGCGAGGCGGATAACGGCATCGATGCATTGAGGCTTATCGACGAGCTGTCGCCGGATATACTGCTGTCCGACATCCGCATGCCGGGGATGGACGGGCTGGAGCTTGTTCAGACCATTTCCCGCAGGGATTCAGAGATTACGACGATTTTTTTGACAGGCTTCGACGATTTCTCCTATGCGCAGCAGGCGGTGAAGCTGGGCGCTTTCGACATTCTGCTGAAGCCGTCCGATCCCCATGAGCTCCGCAAAACCTTCGGAGAAGCGACCCGCAAGATCACGCTCCGCAGGCAGCAGATGGACTATACGAAAATTCTGGAGAAGCATCAGCGGACAAGCCAGCCCTTCGTGCTGGAAAAGGTGCTTCAGCATCTCCTTACGGATACGGCAAGCATGCAGGACATGCAGCTGCTGTACGAAGCGTTGGAAGGTTTTCTGGAGCCATTCGAAGCCTTCAGAGTCGCTGTCGTCGATTTTGGAGGCGGCGATGCGGATGCGCTCAAGGAGCCGGGCTGGGAGTCAGGCGCCGCCGCGTACTTCAGGAGCTGTGCGCTGACTGACCCCATCCCGATGAACAGCGGCGTTTACGCGGTTCTCCTGAGCGAGGCGGGAGGCTCGAGGTGGCGGGAGGGGATTCCGCAGCGGGAATCCGGCTGGCACGGCGGACCCACCATCAGCCTCAGCCGCGTCCATCATGGTCTGCTTGCACTTGGCAAAGCCTATGACGAGGCCTGCATCGCCAGGCTCCATCATGTATTCTTGAAATCGCCGACCGTTATCAGCTACGAGAACTTATCGAATGATGCCGTATCCTCGGAAGTATGGGATGAATCGGAAGTCGTCGAAGCGATCAAGTGGGGATCGGAGGACAAGCTGAAGGAAGCGCTGCAGGCACTGTACAAAGCTCTGCTGTGGCGCTCCGGCGGAAAAGAAGCCGATCCCAAGCAGTTTCGCGTGCAGCTTGTATTTGGCGTTTACAATCTGTTGACCTTGCATTTCCACGAGACAGGCGGTCTGCCGGAGCTGAAGGGCGTACTGGAAAAGATGAACGAGCTGCGTTCCAGCGAGCTCATGCTCGATTGGCTGGAGAGCATGGCAAGAGAGGTGCGGACCCGGTATCTGGAAAGCAAATCGCCCTCCAGGAATGAGATCGACGCTGTGCTGGATTATATTCACGACCATTTTACAGAAGAGCTGATGATGTATGATTTGGCCGCAAGCCTGCATATGAGCGAGAGCAGGTTCAGCAAGCTGTTCAAAAAGCAGGCCGGCAAAAGCTTCATGGACTATATTACCGAGCTGCGCATTAACAAAGCGAAGGAATTGCTGCTGGATCCGGAGGTGAGAATCGGCGAAATTGCCTTAATGGTCGGTTATCAGGAGACGCGCTATTTCAGCCAGCTGTTCAAGAAAACGACGGGGATGACGCAAAAAAGCTTCCGCAGGAAGCTTGAAAAGCTTAAAAACAACAAGGAAAAATAACGAACATAAATGAAATTCTACCGCGTTGTTGGAAAGGACCCTGCGGCTCTATAGTGGGAAAGTACCTACAAAAACGCAGGAGGCAGAAAATGAAACGTTTAAAAGTACTCAGTTTATTGATGGTGGTCCTTGTTGTCATGCTGACGGCATGCGGCGAAAATTCGGGAACGGACAACGCAGGCACAGCGAATGCGAATAACGCAGGAACGGCGAATGCGAACAATACGGCAGCGGACGCGGGCAATGCGGCAAGCACCGCTTCGACGGCAGAAACGACTTCGGCTGATGGAGCCGGAGATGCGGGCACTGCTACCAAGCTCAGCGGCAAGGTCGTTATTTATTCACCTAACAATGCGGATATCAATAATCCGATCGTCAAGGAATTTCAAGAGCGTACGGGCGTGCAGGTCGAGCTGATCGCCGGCGGAACCGGAGAGCTGCTCAAGCGCGTTGAAGCGGAGAAAGACAACCCGCTCGGCGACGTTATGTTCGGAGGCGACATTGCTTCGCTCCGGGCGTACGGCGATTATCTGGAGCCTTACGAAACCAAGGAAAAAGCGAATCTGAATCCCGGGTATCTGGATACCGGTAGTCTTTATACGCCATTCACGCTGCTCCCGATGGTTATTATGTACAACAAGGATCTGGTCTCCGAGACGGACGCTCCCAAGAGCTGGAATGATCTGCTGAATGAGAAGTGGAAGGGCAAAATCGCGTTCGCCGATCCGGGCAAATCAAGCTCCTCGTTTACACAATTGGCCACCATGCTTACGGCCTATGGCAAAGACGACGAGAAAGGCTGGGATTTCGTGAAGAAATTCGTTGCCAATCTGGATGGAAAGCTGCTTTCGGGCTCGGGACTTGTTTATGAGGGTGTAGCCAGCAAGGAATTTGCGGTTGGCATTACGCTGGAGGAAGCGGCTCTGCGTTATGTGGAAGGCGGCGCACCGGTCGGCATCGTCTATCCGTCCGAAGGAACAGTTGTAACGCCTGACGGCATGGCTGTTATCAAAGGCGCCAAAAACCAGGCAAATGCGCAGGCTTTCATCGATTTTGCTTCCGGCATCGATGTTCAGAATCTGCTGCAGGATGAATTCCTGCGCCGTTCGGTCCGGAACGATGTCGCGCCAAAATCCGGCCTTCCGGAAATCGGCAGCATCAAGACCGTCGATTACGATTATGATTGGGTAACCGCCAACAAGACCGCAATCGGCGAACGATTCACTCGCGTTGTTACGGGGCAGGAGTAGAAGCTGCCGGCAGACAGGCGGCAAGGCAGGCAGGATTTGCAGTTTGCCTGCTTGCCGCCTCTGGCCCGGAAGAACGCGAGGAGGCGCAAGATGGAAGTAAAGTTTCAACAGGTTACCAAAGCTTTTGGACAGGCAGCGGCTGTAGACAAGGCCGATTTTACCATCAAGGACGGGGAGTTTTTCACGCTTCTTGGTCCCAGCGGCTGCGGGAAAACAACGCTGCTCCGCATTATTGCCGGCTTTCACCGGCAGGATCAGGGCAATGTTTACTTCGGGACACGCCTCATGAACGAGGTGCCGACGCATCAGCGGAATATCGGCATGGTGTTTCAAAATTACGCGATTTTTCCCCATATGACCGTATTCGACAATGTCGCTTACGGGCTGAAGGCCCGCAAAGTGAAGAAGGCAGAAATCGAAAGCAGGGTCATGGAGGCGCTGAGAATGGTTGAGCTTCAGCATTTGCACGACCGTTCTCCCTCGGCCATGAGCGGCGGACAGCAGCAGCGGGTCGCCCTGGCGCGTGCGGTTGTCATTGAGCCGCAGCTGCTCCTGATGGATGAGCCGCTGTCCAATCTGGACGCCAAGCTCCGAATCAAGATGAGGGCGGATATCCGCGAGCTGCAAAAGAAGCTGAACATTACAACGGTGTATGTAACCCATGATCAGGAAGAGGCGCTGGCCGTATCGGACCGGATAGCCGTCATGCATGGCGGCGTCATTCAGCAGATCGGCAGCCCTGCGGACATTTATGAGACGCCCGCCAATCGGAATGTGGCCCATTTTATCGGGACTTCCAATTTCATGGAAGCGGATGTGCAGGGATTCAACAAGGAAACCGGGCAGGCTGTTATTTCGCTGAACAACGGCTCTATGAGCCTGAAGCTGAAGCGCGCTTACCAGGGCAAGGTGCTGTTCTCCATCCGGCCGGAGAAAATCCGCATCGAGCAGACCATGAGGCATAGCATGCAGCTGCCGGCCGTGGTAGAGCAGGCGACCTTCCTGGGCGGCAAAAGCCACTATGTGGTGAGGTCCGATTATGGCGAGCGCTTCGAGGTCGAGCAGCAGCTGACCGAGCAGGGCATGCTTCTCAAGCGGCAGCAGCGCGTATTTGTCGATCTGCAGCTTGACCGCGCGGTCATGTTCGACGGCAAGGGCGAGGAGGTTCTCTATTTTGCATGATGGAACAGCCGGCCGATCGAAGCGGCCATGGAGGCGGAGATGGAAGTGGGATGTGTGGACGGTCGTGACGGTCGCCGCATTTGCCTTTCTGCTTTTTTTCATCGTTTACCCGTTGATTTCGCTGCTGCTCAGCAGCTTTTATGACCAGGAAGGACACCTTACCCTCGCGAACTACTGGGATTTTGTGAGACTGAAATATTACTATTCGGCATTATTCAACAGCTTCAAGGTATCGCTGCTGGCGACGCTGGCTGCCGTTCTGATCGGAGCTCCGCTGGCCTATCTGGCGGCACGGTTCCAGATACGCTTCAAGGGTCTGTTGAATATACTCATCATTCTTTCCTTTATGTCGCCGCCGTTTATCGGAGCTTATTCCTGGATTATCCTGCTGGGGAGCAATGGCGTCATTACCAGAATGCTGCACAGCATTGGAATTCCATTCGAATCGATTTATGGCTGGAAGGGCATTGTGTTCGTGTTCGCGTTGCAGTTTTACCCGCAAATTTACTTGTACGTATCCGGAGCGCTGCGGACGGCGGATTCGTCTGTCGAGGAAGCGGCCGACAGTCTGGGGATGCCGGCGGCAAGAAGAATATGGACCGTCACGCTGCCACTGCTGCTGCCCACCCTCTCTGCCGGAACGCTGCTGGTGTTCATGGAATCGTTCGCCGATTTCGGTACGCCAATGCTGCTCGGACAGGGCTTCAAAGTACTGCCGATCATGGCGTACGAGCAGTTCGTCAATGAGATGGGCGGCAATCTGTCCATGGCCAGCACCATCAGCGCCATTATGATCGGCTGCTCGACAGCTGCGCTGTTCATTCAGCGGCATCTGGCATCGCGCAAAAATTACGCCACATCCGGAATGAGAACGCCGCAGGTCAAGCTCCTCAGGCCGGTGCAGCGCAATCTGTGGACGGCAGTCGCTTTTATTCCGGTCTGCATCTCCATTCTGCCGCAGGCAACCGTCCTCTTCACTTCATTCCTGGAGAGGCGGGGTCCGGTGTTTCACAGGGGCTTCAGTCTGGACAGCTATATCGATATCGGCTATAAAGTGCAGCAGGCGGTCCGCAATACGTTCACTTTCTCGCTTGCGGCCATGCTGGTTATTGTCGTGTTCGGCGTTCTCGTTTCTTATGTGCTGGTCAGAAGACCATCGCGCATCACGGCGTTTCTGGACGGGCTGATCATGATTCCCTACATCATCCCGGGGACGGTGCTTGGCATCAGCCTCATTATCGTCTTCAACAAGCCGCCGCTTATATTGACGGGTACCTGGATCATTCTCGTCATCGCTTATGTGGCGCGGAAAATCTCCTATACCATCCGTTCCAGCGTCGGGATTCTGCAGCAGCTGGACAAAAGCGTGGAGGAGGCGTCGATCAGCCTCGGCGTTCCTCCGATGAAGACCTTCTTCCGCACGACGGCGCGGCTGATGATGCCCGGGGTGCTGTCAGGAGCGATTATCAGCTGGGTCGCCGTCATTAATGAGCTGAGTACGACGATCGTGCTTTATCACGGAGGAACGGCAACGATATCGGTCAGCATTTACAGCGAGGTCATCAGCTCCAACTTCGGCACCGGCGCGGCTTTGGCTGCTATTCTTGCGGGATGCACGGTCATTTCGCTGATTATTTTCAACCGGCTGTCCAAGGGAAGCAAATTTACATTATAGCCAGACAGAGGTTTGCCAAGAAGGGGACGGTTGAACATGAGGCTTGGAAAGCAGCGGAATATGATTGTCATCATCGTCTGCCTTGTCATATGTGCCTCCGTCCTGTGGGAGCTGCAGGTCCAGAACCGCAGCCGTCCGCTTCAATATGAAATGCAGACGAGCGTATCGCTGACCGCCTGGATTTACAGCAGGCCCGTCGGAGCGCTGCTGACTGAGTTTCAAAGCCGTCATCCCGGGATCAATATCGAAGTGCGCGTATTTCGCTCGGAGGAACAGCTGCATGAGGAGCTGCTCGCCGCGATCTCCGCGCATATGCCCCCCCACATGGCGGAGATCAGCAGCTCTTCGGGCATTGCGGGGCTTGCCGCAACGGGAGAGCTGGCTGCCTTTGACGGTCAACTGTCCAAGGACGAGAAGGGGGCGATTGACCCCGATTTCACGGAAACCTTCGAGGTGGGCGGGCAGCTGTGGGCCATGCCTTACGGGGCGGTGGTCCCTCTGCTGTACTATAACGAGAATCTGCTCGGATTCTCGGGCATCTCCTCCGGAGTCAAATCCCTGACGTGGGACGAGATGGTTAAAATGGGCCTCAAGATGACACGGGATGTGGATGACGACGGTGTGACGGATATATGGGGACTTGTGGCGGACCAGGATGCTCCCTGGTATTTGCGCAGCGCGGTTGAATCCGGCGGAAGCGAGTCCGCAGATGCGGCGGGCCATGCCTTTCGTTTATGGCATGATCTGGTATACAGCTACAGGCTGATGCCGCCGCTTAAGCATCATATGGCGTTAAGCGACTTCATCGACGGAACGGCCGGCATGCTGCTCGCCCCCTCCGACAGCAGGACGATGCTTGAGCAGTACATCGGCGGCACATTTGGCTTCGGCGTGCTTCCTTTTCCGCAAATTCAGGGAAGCAGCCCCACACCGGCGCAGGTGAGCGGATTCGTCATGCTGAAGTCCAATCCGGATACGGAACATATTGTACGGCAGATTGTCAGTTATCTGCTGGAGCCTGATATTCAGAAGCGGCTCCTGAACGAAACGGCAAAAATTCCGGTGCTGCGGGGCACAGTCGCCGGGCTGCTGAAGCAGAAGGGTGGATTGTCCGGGCGCGAACAAGCGATACTCGGCATCTCCGAAGGGAATCTGGTTGTGGATGATTATACAGCTTTAAGCCAATCAAGGCGGGACTCCCTGACAACGATTCAGGAAGAGCTCGAGAGTACGGGGGAGATCTGCTTCTCCTGCCTGAGTCAGGCTTATATGTCCGGCAGTGTTCATTAAACAAGCATTACACGGGAGGCAATCGATAATGAGAACAAGCTTACGCAGGGTATTGAACCGTTTATTCAGCGGCAGTCTCTCTGCCTTGTTGTTAGGGTCTTTACTTATTACAGCCATACCACAGTCTGCCAGCGCCGCGTTCGATGAAGGGAGCGCCGATGCCCTGCTGACGGGACTGTCGCTCAGCGACGGCATGCTGTCGCCGGTATTTGATTCGGAGACCGCCGACTACACGGCAAATGTGCCGGATGCGAACGGTCAGGTTGCAGTCACTCCGACTGCGGATGCCGGGGCGGCAATAGCGGTATCGATGAACGGCGAGGATTTCGCTCCTGTGGCGAGCGGCTCGGCAAGCGCACCGCTGAACCTGGAAATCGGCGTGAACGGGATTGCCGTCAAGGTCACGTCGGCAGACGGCGAATCAAGCCGGACTTATAAGATTACCGTTAATAAATCCGCCGTTGTCCTTCAGCAAGGCGTGGGCGGCTACAGCGGTCAGAAGGATGTCCACCTCAGCGAAGGAAAGCATAAGGCCAAGAATACGGGCCAGCACAATATGGTGGAGGTCGGGAATTACGACCCGTTAATGGCCGACCGGAAGTTTGGCCTGTTCCAGTTCGATATTTCTTCACTGCCGGCGGATGCCGGCATCACGGAGGCGAAGCTGGAATTGAATTTAGCGGGCACCCGCGGACGGACCGACGCCAGATTTGACAAGACGCTGTTCCTTTATGAGGCGTTGGGCAATTGGGACGAAGGCACGGGAACGGGCTTCGACGGCACAGACGGATCGGCCGGCGTCATATGGGATACCATGCCGGCTTACGCTGCGGAAGCTCTGGATTCCCAGCTTGTCGCTTCGGCGAACAATACGTGGTATGAATGGGAAATAACCGATTTATTGAGAGACTGGAAGGACGGCGGCAAGACGAATTACGGAATGCTGCTGAAGGCGGAGGACAGCACAAGCGACGCGACGACCATTCCGTCGACAAAAGACTTTGCTTCCGCACAAAACAGCAATGCAACGATCAGACCAAAGCTGGCAGTAAACTATACGCTGCCGCTGCAGGGGATCAAGCTCGATTCCGCTGCTCTTGCGCTTACAGTCGGTCAGGTGCCGGTGAAAGTGGCTTCCTTTATCCGGCCGCTGAACGCGGAGACAATCGGGCTGCAATGGCTGTCCGATGACGAGAGCGTCGCAACAGTCGATTCTGACGGGCTGGTCACGCCAATCGGAGACGGAGACACGGTCATCCGGGCGGAAGTTTCCGACGGTGTCCATATGTATTCGGCCGAGGTAAATGTATCCGTGGAGGCTATTGATACGCGCGGCATATTGTCGGGATTGACGTTGAAAGGGGCGAACCTAGATCCGGGCTTCCTGCCGAAGGTTTTTGACTATGAAGCGGAGGTTCCGCTCAATGCGCGTCATATTACGATTACGCCGGTTGCGGCGGAAGCGGATGCTGTTATTACGATTGAGTCCGGCGGCGGGAGCTCTCAGGTTGTAGCCAGCGGTTCAGCCAGCAAGCCGGTCGTACTGACGGACGCCAGCGCCGACATTACGGTGCGGGTGCAGTCCGTTCAGGCCGGCGAGCCTGCCGAAACGATGCATGAATATCATATTGCGGTAAGACCGCGTCTGACAGGAGGCCGCGCAGACGAGGTCATCCGCCAATTTCTCAATCCGTATGGCCGCGTGCTCGTTGTCGCCCACCGGGGCAACTGGTTGAACGGCAAGCCGGAGAACGGGCTGAATTCATTCCGGGAATCCATCAACGAAGGCGTGGACATGGTGGAATTGGACGTCCGGACGACGAGCGACGGCGTTCCGGTGCTGATGCACGACGACAGCGTCAATCGTACGACAAACGGAACCGGCAGCGTGAGTAATTTGTCGCTGGCACAGATCAAACAGCTTTGCCTGAAGGACAGCAAGGGCGTCGTAGCCAGCCCCTGCGAGCAAGTGCCGACGCTTGAGGAAGCGATGACGCTCGCCAAGGGCAACATCATGGTTAATCTGGATATTAAAAATGCCAACTGGGACATCATGTGGGATATTCTGGAGCGTACGGATACGACGGACCATGCGCTTTACAAAACAAGCGGTTCGAAATCTTCGACGGCTGCCTTTATGAAACAGTTCGAAGGCTCCGCAACCGAGCCGCTGTTTATGCAGCTTACTTCCGAGCAAAGCACAGTAAACGATTTTTTAAATCCCGAAACGACATCTTTCAGAACCCATGCATTCGAGGTCAGCTTCGACAATGATAATCATCCGATCATGGATCCGGATTTCCTGAAGAGTGCGCATGACAAGGGCGCCCGAATCTGGGTCAATACGATCTTCTCGGTTCCCGGTATGGTCGGCCGGCATGGCGACTATGCCTTTCTAAGCGATCCGAACGCCGGCTTCCCGTGGCTGATCGGACGCGGAGTCGACATGATTCAGACGGACACGACCGCGCTGCTGCTGAAGTATTTGGACGGCAAGCTTGGCGGAGGAACGCAGCCGCCGGTTACTACGAACACTATTACCCTGCAGCAGGGACTGGACGGCTACAGCGGCACAACGGATGCGCATATCATTAAACGGCCGTCTGCGGCCGGTTCCAATACGGGCAGCCACGGCGAGCTTGTTGTCGGCTACAATTCGTCCAGCGCGGATGACGGGAAAGAAGCGCTGCTGAAGTTCGATTTGTCCCCGATTCCCGAGCATGCCGTCGTGACCGGGGCGAGCCTGGATATGTTCCTTTTGCGCAATGGGGACGGTCCGAAGGACAAAACGATCTCCGTTCAGAAGGTGAACGCGCCATGGGAGGAAGGCAGCGGAACGGGAGAAAACGGCACCGCAAACGCGCCGGGCGTCAATTGGAACAACAAGCCTGCGTTTGATTCGGCGGCTGTCGCTTCCAAGGCTGTAGGAACGACCGATCTGGAATGGTATTCATTCGATGTGAGCAAGCTGGCCGCCGGCTGGCTGAGCGACAGAACCAGCAATAACGGCCTGCTGCTCAAAGGCAGCGACACGGCTCCGGAGCAGCCTGTGAAATATTTTGCCTCCTCGGAGAATGCGTGGCAGAGCTGGCATCCGAAGCTGACGATTACCTACGTTATTCCCGCACTGTCGGTTGAGCTTTCATCTGCGTCGCTCGCCATGCTCGCGGGAGAGCAGCAGACGCTCGCGGCTCATGTCCTGCCGGAGACGGCATTCAACCGCAATGTGGTCTGGTCCTCGGATAACGAAGCGGTGGCACGGGTCGCGGCGGACGGAACCGTAACGGCCATCAGCAAGGGCATCGCGCATATTACCGTGACGACGGCGGATGGCGGACATACCGCAGCGGCCGACATTATGGTGGAAAGTTCAGTCAACAGTGCGAATCTCGGCGGCTTGTCCTTCAGTCAAGGTGAACTGACGGAGTCATTCCAGCCTTCCGTGCTTCGCTACGCCGCGGCTGTCCCGGACAAAGTCAATGAAATAACCATTACGCCGTCCGCTGAGGATGAGCTGGCGAAGATTACAGTGGCGATTAACGGAAGCGAGCCCGCAGAGGTGACAAGCGGGACGCCGAGCGCGCCCCTTCCATTGGCTGCAGGAGACAACCGGATTGAAATTACCGTAACATCGAAAGACGGCTTGTTGAAGCAAACTTATGAAATCACTATCGCCAAGCCCGCTATTATCGTTCAGGAAGGCTATGCGGGCTATGCGGGAACGGCCGATACCCAGCTGTCCGAAGGGGTCGGGGGCCAAGGGAACCAATACTTTAATTACAACCTCGGCGCGCAGGACAAATATGAGGTAGGCTACTATAATCAGAACGTGGCCGACCGCAAATACGGACTTGTCCGTTTTGATAATTTGCCCGTTCCAGCGGGCGCGATCGTCACGGAAGCAACCTTGAATCTGTACTATTACGGCACGCGTACGGGATCCTCAGTCACAGATCCAAAAACCCTTTACGTGCATCCGGCAACCGCTCCATGGGTTGAGGGAGCAGGAGGAGCCCCCGGCACGAACGACGGCTCACCGGCAAGCGGCAATGAAGTGACATGGAACAATTTTATTACACAGGGCATGAATACGTACGACAACGGCTCTGCCGCTGCACAAACTGTCGTATCCACGCTCAACCAATGGTATTCCCTGCCGATTACGGCACTGGTGAACGACTGGATCGCGAATCCGGCCGGCAATAACGGCATCCTGCTCAAGTCGAAGGACTATACGGCTCCCGAAGGAAGCATGGTTGGAGCCATGCAGTTCCGTTCCTCAGAGTACAGCGATGCGGAGCTGAGACCTTATCTGCGCATTGTGTACAAAATGCCGGCTGACGGTATCGAGCTGGATCAGCCCGCGCTTGATCTCGTAGTTGGCGGAGCTCCCGGCATGCTCTCAGCCATCGTGAAGCCGACCAATGCCATCGACAAGACCGTGATCTGGTCGTCGGACAATGAAGCGGTGGCGACCGTGGATCAGACAGGACAAGTAACCGCCGTAAGCGCGGGAACAGCCAGCATTAAGGCGGTCAATGTCAATGGAGATGCGGCTTCTGCCGTTGTGACAGTACGGGCTCAAGGCACAAGCTCGCAGCTTTCGGGACTGACCTTGTCCTCTGGGCAGCTTGACCCTGCTTTCTCGGCAGAGCGGATCGACTATACGGCGTTAATTCCGAATGAAGCCGGTCAAATAAGCGTTACGCCGGTATCGCCTGATCTCCACACGAAGATTACCGTCCAGGCGGGAGACGGAGAAGCCGTCGCCGTGGCAAGCGGAATGCCAAGCCGGTTGTTCGCGGTCCAGAGCGGAATGGATCTGATCGTCCGCACTGTTTCCGAGGATGGGCTGGCATCTACGACCTATACGATTCATATCGTCAAGAAATTCGGTCTGAGCGCATTGGAAATTTCCGGCGGGAGCTTGTCCCCTGTATTCTCGGCGGACGGATTTCAATATGCCGTCAACGTTGAGAACGAGACGGGAGCGGTAAGCTTCACTCCTTATGCGTTCGATCCGGGTGCGGTGATCTCCATCAGTTCCGGCAGCGCTCCCGCCAAGGTTGTCCCAAGCGGTCAACCGAGCGAACCGGTCGAATTAAGTCAGGGAGCCAATATTATCGGAATACGGGTGGAAGCCGCGAACATTCAGGAAAGCAGAACCTACACGATCGCCGTGAACCGGAAGGCTGCCGGCAATCCCGGTACAAACCCGGGTACGGATCCAGACACGGATCCGGATACAGATCCCGATACGAATCCGGGTTCCGGTTATATTCCGTACCAGCCCGCTGCTCAACCGGGTTCGACAACAGTAAAACTGGCGGATGAGCTGTCAGTAGACATTCCGGCGGAAAATGCGGGGACGGAGGTGACGCTGGAGAAGCTGGCAAGCGAAACGAACCGTGCTCCATTCCCTGCGCTGAGTCCGGTTTACCTGATCAAGAAGGATACCGCGCAAAAATTGCTCAAGCCGCTGACACTTACCTTCGCTTATGACGTCACTCATGCGGATGAAGGCAGGGCCTCGGTATTCCGTTATGACGAGGCGCAGAAGAAGTGGATCGAGCTCGGCGGTGAAGCGCATGACGGAGTTATCTCGGTAGCCGCAGCCGAATTGGGCAAATTCGCGGTGCATCTGGTGAAAGCCGAAGCACCGGCAGATGGGCCTTCCGTGCCGGAGAAACCGGCCGGTACGGGCACAGTATGGCCGGATCTGCGTAATCATTGGGCGGAGCAGGCGATGAAGGCTGCTGTAGACAAAGGTATATTGACAGGCTACGGCGATGGAAGCATGAGACCGGATGAACAGGTAACCCGGGCGCAGTTTGCCGCTATGCTCGTACGCGCGCTTGGTCTGGGCGATGCTTCCGGAAGTCCGGGCTTTACGGATAATGAGGATGTTCCCGCATGGGCGAAAGCGAGTCTGAATGCGGCAGTGACGGCGGGTATTCTGACCGGATACACCGACGGCACTATTCGCCCGAACCAGATCATCAACCGTACCGAGATGACGGTCATGCTTATGAGGGCCTATCAGGAGAGCGGAGACAGCACGGGAGCTGCTTCGTTCGCGGATGAATCGGATATTCCCCAGTGGTCCAAGCCCTATATTGGGAAGGCCGTCGAGCTTGGCGTCATTACCGGATATAACGGCAGCTTCAATCCTGGCGACACGGCGACAAGAGCCGAAGCCGTCAGCGTGCTGATGCGCATGATTGACAAGAAATAGCAAGATAACAGGAACAACCCTCCAGAGCGGCTTTGGCCGGCAGGAGGGTTGTTTTTTTTACCATATAGCAAGTATAAGTTTCACTCCTGTACATGCCTATAAGGTCTAAGGGAAGAAACTTGCTGCGCTTAAGGACGGCGACAGCCATTTCTTCTTGCATTTTTCCATATGGGGCAGCGCATCCTGGACAATCCCTATTTCGCATCGTGAAAAATAATCCCCAGACTGTATCGGGTTCCCGAAGCCACCGTGCTGACGCCATGCCGCAGCGTGGTTTTATAATAACCGCGCGTCCCCGAAACCGGACGGTGATTAGTCGGGAAAATAAGACCCTCTCCCTGCTCCAGCGTGATGACATGTCCTCTGCTCTGCGCCCGCGGCCGCTGCTCCACCAGCAGAAACTCTCCGCCCGTGTAATCCGTTTCCCGCTGGTTGAGAGCGAATACGACCTGAAAGGGAAAGAACACCTTTCCGTATAAATCCTGATGCAGGCAGTTGTAGCCCCCGGCCTCGTACCGGAGAATCAATGGGGTAGAGCGCATCTGCTCCTCCCGATGGCATTGATCGAGAAAATCCGCCAGCTCACCGGGGTATGCGGCAGCATGTCCCAGCTGTTCAAGCCAGCGGTTGGCTGCTGCTGCCAGCTCCGGATAAAGGGCTTCGCGCAGCTGCTGCAGCAGGCCCGGAAGGGGAGCGGCGTAATATTTGTACTCCCCCATTCCGAACCGGTATCTGGCCATATCAATGGTATTGCGGAAGAGATTGTTATCCCCATAAGTGCCGATGATTTCTGTGCATGCCGCTTTAGTCAGCATGGAAGGAAGCTTCGCGTACCCGTGTTCATCCAACGACCGGTGAAGAGAGACCCAATCCAGACCGGTTATCCGTTCCCTGAGGCGGTCATGCATGCCGTGCTTGTCCATCAGCGAGCGCGCCGTCCTGCTCCAATTGCAGCAGCCTTGTTTTCATGTCCAGCCCTCCGCGGTAGCCGGTCAAAGCTCCCCCCTTGCCGATTACTCGATGGCAGGGCACTGTAATCAGAACGGGATTTGCGCCAATGGCGGCTCCGACCGCACGCACGGCTGCGGGTCTTTCGATTTGATCGGCGATATCCGAATAGGATCTGGTTTGTCCGTAAGGAATGCTGCGAAGGGCGTTCCAAACCGCTAATTGAAATGGCGTTCCCGGAAAGTCAAAGGGAGCTGTGAAGCTTGTGCGCGTCCCCTGCAGATATTCGATCAGCTCAGCCGCATAGGGCAGCAGCCTCTCATCATCGCGAATGAGCTCGCTGCCCGGTATGCGGGCTTTTGCCCAATCGGACAGTTCCTCGAAGGGATGATTTTGCGAGCCCACAAAACAAAGCCCTTCCGAAGTAGCTGCGATATGCAGGCTCCAATCCTCATGAATTAAAAGTGTCCAATAAACCGCCGTTTTAGTTTTGTTTTCCATCTCCAATAGCCTCCTTCATGGTTTGACGATAGCCTGCCGGCGTGAAGCCGGTTTTCTTTTTGAACAGGGTTATAAAATAAGACGTATTGCTCAAGCCGACGCCATGACCGATATCGGCAATGGCCTTTGTCGTCGTACAGAGCTGTTCCTTGGCCTGCTCGATCCGTTTATGCTGGATATAATCCACCGGTGTCATGCCCGTGACTTTCCTGAACGTCCGGTGAAGATGATAGGGAGTGCCGTGACTGACCGCTGCGAGAACGTCCAGTGTCAAATTTTCCGTGTAATTCCGGTCGATATAATCGGTCACAACCGAAATCCATTCATCATCCGGCAATCGCTGTCCGGTAGGCCTGCATCTTTTGCAGGGTCGGAATTTCCCGGATAACGCCTGCTCGGCGGTTTGGAATAAACCGATATTTTCTTTGTTTGGCGGTCTGGATTTGCAGGAGGGCCGGCAAAATATGCCCGTGGTCTTGACCGCGTAAAAAAATTGGCCGTCATAAGAAGCGTCATTGTTGATGATCGCCTGCCATTTCTCATCGGTCATTGTTTCCGGGGATGTCAGGCTGGCGTCATCATCCAGACGGCGGGACAGCTTCTCAGGCGCCTGTCTATTATTATTGGTCATTATGACTCACCACCTCTACGAATAGTATAACCCCGGGAACGGGCGTTTGTACGTCTTTTGGAATAGAACAGCAAGATAACGAAATTATCGGCAAGCAGGACGGCGACAGCCGTTTCTTCTCGCTTTATAGCATGAATGAGTTTCACATCTGTACATGTCTATAAGGTCTAAGGGAAGAAACGAACTGCGCCGCCGAAAGGACGGCGACAGTCGTTTCTTCTTGCAATCAGGACTTATTGCTGACACATGCCTGTATTAAATTGATAGTGAACCAACATTCGAGAGGAGATTATACAATGAAGACAAAACAGATGATCGCTGCACTGGGTATTCTGCTGGTTGTCAGCTCAAGCACCGCCATAATTGTTTCTGCAGCCAAGGCGGCCCCCGCAGGGAACGTCAACACCGGGAATGAAGCAGATAAAAGGATATGCGACGCAAAAGGCGGTCCGCCTTCCAGACCTGCCAAAGGCGTAAAAGCATCTGCGCCGCCTGCCGGAGGCGCAAAAGCACCACACGCTGCAGACACCGAAACATCAGCGGGCACAACCAGTGGAACCACGGCTGAAAATGGAGATACATCCGTAGTCCTCTCAGGCGGTTTTGACACTGATCCTGTGGATCATGGCAGACCGGTTGTGCTCATAGCGGCGGCGCTTGGCGTGCCCGCTGAAGTTTTCCGGGAAGCCTTCAGCGGAGTGACGCCGGCAGCGGCGGGCAGCGGCGGACCAACTGCTGAAGAAGCCCGGCAAAACAAAGCGGCTCTCCTTAAGGTTCTTGGCTCCTATGGAATCACCAATGAGCGTCTGGACGAGGTGTCCAACTACTACCGCTATAACGGCAGCAAAGGCGAAGTCTGGACAAGAACGGAGGCCGCAGCCACCGCAATCATTACCAATGGAGTGGTGACAGGCGTGAAGATCACGAATGCGGGAGCGGGTTATTCTTCAAAACCTGTCATTACCGTCAAGGGACCGGGCGGCACAGTCACGGCGACAGCCACGATATCCTATACGGACGACTTTAAAACCAACGGAAGCATTACGGCGATTACAATCAAGTAGTGCATGACAGAAACAGCGTTAAAGCGGCTGGCCGGCGCCAGTCGCTTTAACGCTGTTTAAGTTATTTTTAAAACAAGGGTTTCACATCTCTTTTAGCGAATTAATAGGTTTGTGGTTTGTTATGCCAGTCTATTTACAGGTTTTAGAGAAAGGAATTTGAAATTGAACCCCTTGAGGAAAAACGCATATGCAGTTGATTTTCTTTATGTACTAGGTATTGTTGCCATTTCTTTCTCCGCTATTTTTATTAAATGGTCGCAGGCAGAGGCGTCTGTCATAGCGATGTATCGGCTGTTTCTGACGAACCTGATTCTTCTTCCATTAATTTGGAAATATCGAGGGGAAATTGCCCGGCTGACTCTCCGGCAGTGGGGTCTGCTTCTGGTATCGGGGGCTGCGCTGGGGCTGCACTTTTTATGGTGGATGGGATCTCTCCAATATACGACCGTTGCCAGTTCCACGATTTTCCTGACACTCGAGCCCATTGTGGTGATGCTGGGAGCCTTTTATTTTTTTCGGGTACGTGCGAACCGGGTGATGCTGATCGGCATGGGGATCGCTCTTGTCGGTTCATTCGCCATAAGCGTCGGCGATTTTCGTTTATCCGGATCAGCCCTGTATGGAGATCTTCTTTCCTTCCTCAGCGTCCTTGCAGTCTCCATTCATATGCTCTTGGGCAAGGTCCTGCGGGAACATATCAGCGCATATGTTTACAATTTCTGGGTATTTGCATTCGCGGCCAGCTCGCTTGCCGTCTATAACGGATTTCATCATTTTCCATTCTGGGGGTACCCGCAAAAGGAGTGGGGACTTTTTCTGCTGATGGCCCTGGTTCCGACGCTGTTCGGCCATTATTTGTTCAACTGGCTGCTGAAGTATATGAACGCGGCTGCCGTATCGATGGCGGTTCTGGGGGAGCCGGTTGGAGCCTCCATTCTGGCCTGGCTGCTGCTTGATGAATTTCTGACGCCTCTCCAGGTGATTGCCGGCCTGTTCATTCTGGTTGGCGTCTATGTATTCATCCGTTACGGCAAGGAACCAAAACCCTGACTAATCTATTACAAAATCCGGTTATCCAGAATAAAGGGGCTGCGGCAGAAGGAATTCCCTTCTGCCGCAGCCCCTTTCAGGTCCATTAGAATGTCATTATGCTCTGCCGACAGAGGACGGCTTCATCCGCTTCTTTATCAGCCTGTATAGAAAGCTTCCAGCTCGCGGACAACCGCTTGCAGCGAGCCGTCTACACGGGTCTGACGCTGCGGCTTCTCGAAGAGTGCCGCGATCTGCTCCGGGAACTGCTGCTCGATCCCGGTCAGTTCAATGGCTTCATTAAATTTCGCCGGATGTGCGGTTGCCAGCGAAATGATGATTTGGTCCGGTTCCCCGTTATATTTGTCCGCTGCCGCAACGCCGCAGGCGGAATGAGGATCGAGCAGATAACCGGCAGCCTCTTTATACTGCTTGATCGTATTCAGGCATTCCTGACCCTGTACGCCATGCGCGCCGAATTCCGCCTGTACCTTGGCGAGCGCTTCGCCGGTGATGACGATTTCGCCATCCGTCTTGAACTGATCCATCAGCCGGCGGATTTGCGCCGCATCTTGGTCAAGCACATAATACAGGTAGCGCTCAAAGTTGCTTGCGACCTGGATATCCATCGACGGGCTGTACGTCGCCCGGAAATCTCCCGGTTTGTACACGCCCTCCAGCACGAACCGCTCCAGGATATTATTTTCGTTCGTCGCCAGAATCAGCTTGCCTACCGGCAGGCCCATCCGTTTCGCCAAATATCCAGCAAAGATATCGCCGAAGTTGCCGGTTGGAACGCTGAAGCTGACCTGCTTCGCGCCCGTCTGCTTCGCTACCTGGAAGTAAGCGTAGAAGTAGTAGACGGTCTGCGCCATGATCCGCACGAAATTAATCGAATTGATCGCAGCAAGGTGATGGGCGGCCTTGAAGTCCAGATCGGCGAACAACTCCTTGATCATCCGCTGGCAGTCGTCGAAATTGCCGTCGACCGACAAATTCAGCACATTGTCATCCAATACCGTCGTCATTTGCAATTCCTGCACTTTGCTGACTTTGCCGTGCGGATGGAGAATGCAAATTTTGATTCCTTCCTTGCCCTTCACGCCTTCGATAGCTGACGCTCCGGTATCGCCTGAGGTTGCGCCAAGAATGTGAATCTTCTTGTTCTGCTTCGCTGCAACATACGTGTATAGTTGGCCCATGAACTGCAGGGCGATATCCTTGAAAGCAAAGGTCGGACCGTGGAACAGCTCCAGCAGGTACAAATCATCCTTAAGCTTGCGTACCGGCGTTACTTCCGGATCACGGAATGTCTCATAGCTGGCATGGACGAGCTCCTTCAAGTCCTGCCCGGGAATCTCCCCGTTCGTGTAAAGCGCGAATATTTCCAGCACCAGCTCCTGATAGCTGAGCTCCTGCCACTTCTTCAGTGTTTCCGCCGATACGACCGGTATTTCATGCGGCACCAGAAGGCCGCCGTCATCGCCGAGCCCCATCATAAACGCATCGATAAACCCTATTTTGCCCACATTTCCTCTTGTACTGATAAACTCCATCCGTGTCTCCTCCTGCATTCGAACAAGTAGTCAATAGTTAGTTAAAATCATATCATCGTTTGCCCAAATAAAAAAGGCTGTATCCGAAACAAAGCCAGCTGCCGGGCGACAGCATCTGCATATATTCGCACGCCAAAATCAGCTATAATAAGAGCAGATTTTCCTTAATCATACAGGATTGGACAGCGTTTCTCAAAGTGCAATTATCGTATTCAGGAAGGGGCTGGCAGCATGCTGTTATCGAAGGGACAAAAGGCAGACGTTACAAAGGGACGGGAGCTTGCCGCAATCAGCCTGCGTTTCGGCTGGTCAACAAGGCAAGCATCAATGAGCATAGATGCTGCCGCTTTTCTGCTCTCGGACCGCAGCCGCTGCGAGAGGGATGAGGATTTCATCTTTTACGGCAATCCGGCTGCCGGGAACGGAGCTGTTTCGCATGCAGCGATGGATGCGGCAGACAAGGAATCCATTACCCTATCTCTGGCCCGCATCACGGCGCAAACAGCGAAAATTGCGTTTACCGTCACGATTCATGAGGGTGAGCGGCAGAGCCATTTTATGCAGGAGGTATCGGGCTTGTATGTCCGGCTCGTGGATGAAAGCACGGGTGAAGAGCTGCTGCGGTTTGATTACGGCGCTGAGTATACCAGGGAAACGGCTGTTGTCGTCGGGGAATTGTACCGGAACAACGGGGAATGGAAGTTTAATGCCATTGGTAGCGGATTCTACGGGGGACTTGCAGCGTTATGTACGAATTTCGGCCTTGAAATCGAGCCTGCAGTCTCCGAGGCTGCTGCTGCGGCAGAAGAGGCGGTAATGAAGCCGATTGATCTCCGAAAAAAGCAGGTTCAGATCATTCTGGAGAAGAAGAAGCTGGTTCATGTCGTGGCCAGAGTGGGAATTGTGCTCGACATCACGGGCTCCATGCAGGCTTTATATAAAAATGGAACCGTGCAGGAAGTGGTTGAGCGCATCTTGGCGGTTGCCTGCAAATTTGATGATAATGCAGCGCTTGATGTTTGGGTTTATGATACGCATTTTAGCCGCTTGCCTTCGGTGACGGAAAGTGATTTTGGCGATTATGTGCAAAAACATATTCTGGAGAATACGGCCATCCATAAGTTCGGCCGCAATAATGAGCCGCCGGTTATGGAGGATGTCATACGCAAATATACGGTGGAAGAGGATGACGGGACCCCCGTATTCATCATATTCATTAACGATGGCGGTGTTGTGAGGCCCACCAGGAAAGTCATTACCGCAGCTTCGGTGCAGCCGATTTTCTGGCAGTTCGTCGGCATCGGCCAATCGGACTTTGAGGTGCTGAAGCAGCTCGATACAATGGAAGGGAGAGTCGTGGACAACGCGAGCTTCTTCCATTTGGACGATATCGCTGCGATATCTGACGAGATGCTGTATGAGCAGCTTTTGAATGAATTTCCAAGCTGGCTTGCGGCTGCCAGGGAGAAACGGATTATCCGCTCCTGATGAAACGGAAAGACCTTATTCGCAATTCCTGTCCCGCTGATCGCGCTGATTGGCGGGATTTTATTTTAAAATGCAGAAAAAATTAATATTTAACAATAATTATATTATATGTAATCGACAGGAGGGTTGCTGCACCTCCAAAGGACGAAAATACCGGTTTCTTCTTGAGCATATGCATGGGCCGGATACTGCCACTCTTTCCACTGCCAGTTCGGCAACCGTTTCCGGACATATAGCCGAAACCCCGATAACTCTGGTACACTATAGAAAAATTTTGAGAATGATATCGTTTTCTTATTGATTACCGGGGGGAAGGAGGCAGCTATAGATGCATGCAGGTTGGCGTCTTTCGATACGGCGCAGCATTTTTATCAAATTCAGTCTCGCTTTTATTCTGGTCGGGCCCATCCCGATCGCATCGCTTGGCTATTGGCTGCTGGATTCATTCTCCACCCAGGCGGAGCGTTACAACACAAGCAATCTGGAGCAGATGATGCTTTACTTGTCCAAAAATTCAAACCAGGTGATCGATGAATACGATAACCTGTCTAAGCTGATGTATACGAACCCGGACCGGTACAATCAGCTGTACGATGTGCTGAATGCGACAGGTGTAACAGCGGATGCGCAGCGAAACACCGTTATGGACGATTTTCTGAAAACGATCATCAGCTCCGACCGGTATATTCAGAACGCCCTGTTTATCGATGAAGGCAGGGACTTGATCTATACACAGAGCAGGCAGTCCAAGCTGTTTGAGGAATCTGAATTCCGCAGTCTCAATTGGGGGGAAGAAGTCAAAAGCGATTTGAAAGGGCTGAGCTTCTTCTCGACTCATCCGGAGCAGTATTATTTCGGCTCCAAACGGCAGGTTGTTACGTTCGCGCGTAATCTGATCGACAAGAGCACAACGCTGGAAGGCCATCCGCATGTGCTCGGCACGCTGTATTTCGATGTGGATTTGAATGTGTTCGTCAATCTGCTTGCGGATATCAATTTGAATGACGAGGATATCATCCGGATCGAAACGTCGAACGGCACCGTCGTATACGAAAATCACGGCCAGGATATCGGCAGGCCCGCCGATCCGCAGGCGGAGGAAGGTGATCCCGCTATGACGATCGCCTACGATCAGCCCATCTCCAGCATCGGCCTGATGCTTAAGGGGCGCTTCTCCAAGCAGGAGATGAACAACCGGTTGTCTCAATTCCAGGATGCGCTCGTCTTCGCCCTGGGCGGCTGCATTGTTCTGCTTGTGGCTCTTGCAATCGTTTTCTCGCGGCGGTTCACCAAGCCGATTCTCAACGTTATCCGTCAGATGACCAAGATGGAGTCGGGGAATTTGAATATTCAGGTGCCGGTCAAGTCGGAGGATGAAATCGGCCAGCTCGCCCATGGCTTCAACCGGATGGCCAAACAGCTCGAACAGTTTATCAAAGAGGCGTATCTGGCGGAAATCCGCAACAGGCAGTCGGAGCTGAATGCGCTGAAAAGCCAGATCCGGCCCCATTATTTATACAACACGCTGGAAGTGATCCGGATGTGCGCAGTGACGAGCGACAATATGAGAGTGGCCGATATGATCCATTCCCTCTCCAATCAGCTCAAGTATGTCCTCGATTACGGAGAGGATCTGGTGACGCTAGCGCAGGAGATGGATCATGTCCAGAATTATTTCCGTCTTATCCGGATCCGCTTCGACGACACGATTCAGCTTGAAATTAACATGGATGAAGATATTCCTTTAAGCTCGCCGATGCTGAAGCTGTCCATTCAGCCTCTGATCGAAAACGCGGTGCAGCATGGCATCCTGCCAAATGGCGGATGGGGGAAGATCCGCGTGAATATTGTGCGAACGGACCGGAATAGCCTCACGGTAACCGTCATTGACGACGGTATAGGAATGGAGGAGAGCAAGCTGCATCAGTTGTCGGACTATCTGAAGGGCTTGCCCATGGACAGCGAACGGCTTCATGTGGGACTCAAAAACGTTCATGACCGTCTCTCTTCCCTGTTTGGCCACGCTTATGGCCTTGCGTTCAACAGCATTCCCTATGTAGGCACATCCGTCCGCTTCAGCATACCGCTTGTGAAGGAGGAGACCGACCATGCTAAACGTTCTGCTGGCTGATGACGAGCCGTACATTATCCGCGGACTGGCCAAGCTGATTGACTGGGAATCGTTCGGCTTTACAATCATCGGGGAGGCTTACAACGGCAAGGAGCTGCTGAGCTCGATCGAACGGAGTCTGCCCAGTCTTGTTATTGCGGATATATCGATGCCGGGCATGACCGGCATTGACGTACTGAAGGAAATCCAGTCCCGCGGACTGTCGACCAAGGTTATCTTCGTCAGCGCTTATCAGGAATTCTCGTATGCCAAGGATGCTGTATCGTACGGCGCCGTCGATTATCTGGTTAAACCGGTCGACAGAGCCAAGCTTGAGGAGGTCGTGATGCGTACGGCGGCGCTCATTCGCGAGTCTACCGTACAGGTAACGGCGCAGAGCCGGCTGCAGGTGTTTGAGAAGCAGCAGCAGCAGCAGCGCATCGGTGAATTGTTCGAACGGCTGACCGATCGGGAGCGGCTCGGCGATCTGGCTGTAACAGCCCGGGAACTCGCCGGGAAGCATCCCGGGAAATGCATCTCGGTCATCCTCGTAAAACCGGACGAAAGCCCCGAGACATCGGGCCGCTGGGCCGAAGGAGAATGGAAGCTGCTGCAGTTCGCAGCGCAGAATGTAATGGAGGATACGGTCCGGGAAATCGGCGCAGGCTGGGTAGTGCCGAAACGGGAATGGGTCTATGCGATTGTCGCGTTCAGCCCTCAGGAGACAGTGACGGCGGCTCGGCGTATGCTGGACAGATTGAACCGCTTCCTGAAAGTCCATGCTGCCGTAGGCACTGCGGGGCCGGATTCCCTGGACCGGCTCGGAGATACCTATAAGCGGGCGGAAGACGCGGCCGCATTCCAGTTTTTCGTCGGCGGCAACCGCGTGTTTGCCGATGCCGCGCTGCCTGTGGCGCCTCCGCGGGCGATGCGCTCTCCGGAGGAGCTCGAGTCCGAGCTCGTCAAGGCGATGGGAGCCGACCGGGCGGAGGATAGGGAGCTGCTGCTCGCAGGCTGGCTGCAGGCGGTCCGCTCCTTCTCCTGGGGCAACCGGGAATATGCGGTGCAGCTTGGATTGACGACTCTGATTTCATGCTACCGGGAAGCGTTTCGTCTGGGCAAAATCTCCGAGGCAAGGGATGAAAGCGTGCTTGCCCCAAAGCTGCGAGGCTTCGAGACGCTGGATGAGCTCGGCAACTTCGTGCGGCTGGAGCTCAAACGTCTTCAGGAAACCCATTCCGGCCGGTCCGTCGGCAAGGAGGCGGCGCAGCTGAAGCAGGTGAGGGAATATATTGCCACGCATTACGCCGAGGAGATTAACCTGGAGAGGATGGCGGCGCTTGTATATATGAACGCATCCTATTTCAGCAGCTTTTTCAAGAAGCATACCGGCCAGAATTTCAAGCAGTATGTGACGGAAATCCGGATGCAGCATGCGCTCCGCATGCTTCTTCAAACCGACAGTATGGTTTATGAGGTTGCGGAGCGCGTCGGCTACAACAATGCCAGGCAGTTCAGCGATATGTTCAAAAAGCATTACGGCAAGCTGCCGAACGAGTACCGGTAACGCTATTCGACTGCTGCGCATGCTTAAACGGCCCCCGCCATGCGCAGCAGAGACGAACGCCCGGAAAAGGCGCGCGTTATGAAACTGCATAACAGCCGGCAATTTGCTGCGGCCCCCTCGTCTGAGGGGGTTTTTGGCATGTTCGCTTCAGTCTGCCAATGAATGTTCCAAAAAAACCTGCATATCGCTCTCGAAAAACCGCATTTAAGCGCATTGGCGTGTGTGGTACTTTTAAGAGGCAACAAGGATGTCCTTGCCGACAGTGCGCATCGGCAAACCGCATGATTCCTTGCATATGTGATAAAAGGGAGGCTTTTAAAGAAATGAGAAAAAAATTCACCTGCACGCTTCTGGCCGTTGTGGCCAGCTGTTCGCTGATCCTGAGCGCTTGCGGAAGCAGCGGGAACAATGGCGGCACTTCCGGCAATGAGGCGTCAAACGCGAATCAGCCCGCTGCGGGAAATGAGCAGGCCGATAAGAAAGTGACGATGAATTTCGTATACGCCGGAGGCGACCCTGCTACGAAACAGGCGATTTCCGATGCGGTGGACGCATTTACAAAAACGCATCCAAACATCACCATCAATCAGGAGCCCTCCGGCTCTGGCCCTTATGCCGACTTTCTGAAGACCAAGGACGCCGTCGGCGAATTTCCGGATTTTCTGGAGATGCGCGATACGCAAATCTATGCGGACGCCGGCAAGCTGGCTGAGCTGCCAAGCGACCTGGTGGAGCTGATTGATAATGCCCCGAAGGTGAATGACAAATATTACGTGCTTCCATTCACCAGCGTAGCTCCGAACGGCATTATCTACAGCAAAGCCTTGTTCGAGAAGGCTGGCATTACAGCAGAGCCGAAGACGTATGATGAATTCCTGGCCGACACTCAGAAAATCAAGGATCTGGGCGTATCGCCAATCGTCATCGGCGGCAAGGATGTCTGGCATATGGGATTCTGGGTCAATAAATACCTGATGGATCAAGTGTTTATCCAGAACCCGGACTGGAACGCTCAGCGTTCTGCGGGCAAGGTGTCCTTCACGGACGCCAATGTTGTCAGCGCCATGAAGGATTTCACGGAGCTGTTCGATAAAGGCTTTGTGGATAAAGGCTGGCTCAGCACCGCCGACAACCAGACGGCTTCTCTGCTCACATCCGGTAAAGCGGCCATGCTGTACTCCGGACCCTGGATGTTCCCTACCATTGCGGAAGCGGATCCGAGCTTCGAATTCGACTTCTTCCCGCTGCCTGACCGCGAAGGGAACCTCGTCGTGAACGGCTTGTTGTCGCCGCAAGGCTTGTCGCTGTCGGCGGAAGCGGCGAAGGACCCGGATAAAGCGGCTGCTTTCTCGGAATTTGTAAAATTCTTCTTCTCGCCTGAGCAATACGGCAATTACCTGAAAAGCGCCAACGCCATTCCGTCCACAAAAGAAAAAGTAACCTACGAGGCCTCTCCGCAGCTGCAAAAGGTCATCGACCTTATGGCTGACCCCAATGTCAAGAAATCGGCGACGATTAACGGCTTCTGGGGAGAGAACCAAATCCCGCCGCAGTTCCGAGACTGGTTCTACAAGCTCGCGCAGCAGTGGGTATCGACCGGCAAGCCGTCCGTGGAGGACGCGATGAAAATGGCGGACGAAGAGTGGGATAAAGAAGTAAAAGCGAAAAATCAAACCTAAAAAAAGAACCGGATTCATTAAGGCCCCTTCTTTATTTGGAAGAGGAGGGGCTTGATTCAGGGGAGAATAGTGCGATGGGAAAACAGACTGCAAACAAAAGCGATTACCGAGGGGGCAACCAGCCGTGAAGAGCAATAGGAAAGCCCGCTTCGACCTTCATTATTACCTGTTTCTGCTGCCGGCCTTCCTGCTGTTCACCGGATTTATCGTCGCACCGGCCATCAGCAGCATCTATTACAGCTTTACGAATTTTGACGGCGTCAATCCGGCAACGATGAATTTTATCGGCGCTGCGAATTATAAGGAAATGATCGATAGCGACAGGGTTCATAATGCATTTAAAAATACGATAATTCTGACTGTAAGCCTGATGATTCTGGAGAATATCGTCGCGCTTGTCCTGGCCGTTCTGGTCGATCAGGTGCGGTGGTTCAAAAATTTCTTTCGCAGCGTATTTTATTTGCCTGTGCTGATCAGCGGGATCGTGATGGGCTTTATTTGGACCATCCTTTATAATTTCAACTTCGGTGCTATCAACCAGATTCTGACGAAGCTCGGGCTAGAATCATGGGCAATCGATTGGCTCGGCGATCAGCGCTACACGATGATTTCGATTATTGTCGCCACCGTATGGAAGGGTGCCGGTTATTATATGATCATTTATCTGGCCGCTCTGCAGGGCGTGCCGCAGGATTTGGGAGAAGCGTCGCGTATTGACGGAGCAAACAGATGGCAGCAGTTCCGCCATGTCACCTTTCCGCTGCTCGCGGGTGCCGTAACCGTCTGCATGACGCTTGCGCTCATTAACGGTCTCAAAGTATTTGACCAAATCGCGGTCATGACGGACGGAGGACCCGGCTTTACATCGGAAACGATGACTTACATTATATACAAGGTCGCATTCGCCGAAGGACGGCAGGGATTTGGAACGGCGCTCGCCATTGGTTTGTTTGCGCTGATTCTGATCACCACCGCCATCCAAACCTTCATTCTGCGCAAACGGGAGGTGCAGCTCTAAGTTGGCAAACCGCAAACGTGCAGGGGAAGTCCTGCAAACGCTCATTCTTGTTGTCCTGTCGGTGATCTTCCTGTTTCCGCTCTATTTCAGCTTTATCTCCGCCTTCAAAACGAACGGGCAAATTCTGAACGATTCCATGAAGCTGCCGACCAGTCTCTATCTGGACAACTTCCGTTTCTTATTCCAGGAAACGAAATTCGTACAGGCGATCTTCAATACCACATACCTGACCATCACCTCGATCATCGGTATGATTCTCGTGATCCCGATGGCAGCTTACGCACTGGAGCGCAAGGAATCCAGGCTGAGCAGTCTGCTATATTTATATTTCCTTATGGGCCTCATGATCCCGTTCCAGATCTACATGGTGCCGCTGTTCCGGGAAATGAACTGGCTGGGGCTTTACGGTTACTTGTCAAGCCCGATCATCATCTATGTCGCGGGTTCCATCAGCTTCGGCATTCTGCTTTATACGAGTTTTCTGAAAGGGGTGCCCAGGGAAATCGAGGAAGCGGCGCAAATCGACGGAGCAAGCCGGATGGGGATTTTCTGGCGCATCGTTTTCCCGCTGCTCGCGCCCTGTACAGCCACATTGATCGTACTCAACGGCATTGGCATATGGAATGATTTCCTGCTTCCGCTGCTAATACTTCCGGGTAACGGCGCCAAGACGATCAATGTGGAGATTTTCTCCTTCGTCGACCAGTTCGCATCGCGCTGGGATATCGTGTTCGCCGGAACGGTCTGCGCGATTTTACCGCTCATCGTCGTTTTTGTCTTCCTGCAGCAGTATTTTGTGAAGGGGATCTCGTCGGGGGCGACAAAAGGGTAAAGGATAAAAGGCAAAAGGGAAAAGGGAATATTCATAAGCCATCTCCGCCAACCGGCCAATGAAGCGGGAGTACGGAATCTGACAGCAGATTCCGCGCTCCTGTTTTTTTATCCTTTCAGAATGAAGGAAGCAGCAATTCTGTCTGAAACGGTCAATTTTGCGGCGTGCAGTCTAGCAATTATAAGTTCTCTTATGCCCAAAGAAGGCGCATACAGCGGATGCCATTGGGCTTGCCGGACGCTGAAGGTATTGGCGGCGAAGCATATTGTGGAGGGTGCAGCAGAGAATGCGTTCCATCATTCCGATGTCACATCTCGACTTGGGATACCAGGCTGCAACCACTGGTTTGGCGAAGGGGCTGGATGAATAATCCAGAACCTTGCGGGGAAACTAACCGGCAGGTCTGTCCTATTCCTGATGCTGGAACGGTTCAGGCATATGGTTGAATTATCCACTTGACTTGGAGTGAACTCCAGATTGTATCATGAAGGAGTTATGCCTTTTATCAGATCACGAACAGCAGAAAGGAGGATTGGAAAGTGGAGGAAACCTTCGCCATTGCAGAGTTTTCTAAGAGGACGGGATTGAGCCAGGACACAATCCGGTATTACGAGAAAATCGGGCTGCTGCCAGCACCCAAGCGAAGGGCAAACGGACAAAGAGAATATGTCAAAATCGACTTGGACCGCGTACTTTTCATAACTCATCTCAAAAGAACAGACATGTCGCTGAAGAAGATTCTGGAGTATGTGACACGGTCAAAAGAAAAAGATTATGAGGAATGCTACAGCATTCTTGATGCACATAAGCAGCATATTGAATCTCAGCTCGCGGACATGCAGACTACGTTGGATATTTTGAAATATAAGCTGGATAACTTTCAGGCGTTAAAGACAGGCAAGCGAACTGAAGATATATAAATAATAACGGCTCTATAAGGGAGATTAACGATGCAGACTCATAATAATGAAATAACCAAACAAGCCCCCATTAATTCCGGATTCGGCCCAAGGACGACTGCCCGCGAGGCTCTGGGCGGACAGAATCTGAGCGGAAAAATTGCAATTGTGACCGGCGGATATTCAGGTCTTGGACTTGAAACAACGCGTGTTCTTGCCGAAGCGGGAGCAACTGTTATTGTGCCGGCACGCACACTGGACAAGGCTGAAGCATCCGTAGCGGGCATTCCAGGGGTGGAGATCGGGATATTGGATCTGATGAATCCGGCCTCTATCGACGCTTTCGCCCAGCGTTTTCTTGAATCGGGCCGCCCACTGCACATCCTTGTTCATTCCGCCGGTATTATGGCGACTCCGTTAGCGCGTGACGGACGCGGCTATGAATCCCAATTTGCGACGAATCACCTGGGCCATTTTCAGCTTGCGGCGCGCCTCTGGCCAGCCTTGAAACAAGCGGAAGGCGCAAGGGTCGTGTCTGTCTCCTCGAGGGGGCATCAATTCGCCGAAGTTGATTTCAACGATCCGAATTACGAGCATCGGGAATATGATAAATGGATGGCCTATGGTCAATCCAAGACGGCTAACGCATTATTTGCTGTTGAACTGGATAAAAAGGGCAAGGCTTATGGCGTCCGTGCCTTCTCCGTCCATCCGGGAAGCATCCTGACTGATCTGGCTCGCCATCTAACCGATGATGAACTGCGCGCCATGGGCGCGATTGATGAGCAGGGCGAGCGGGGCTTCAAGGAAACCAACGATGAATTAAAGACCATTCCGGAAGGGGCGGCCACCATCGTCTGGTGTGCTGCCAACAAGCAATTGGACAACAAGGGCGGCGTTTATTGCGAGAATGTCGAGATCGCCGAGGCTATCCCGGCAGACGGCAGTCTCTTCGGGAAGCCGGGTGTATACCCTTGGGCTATGAATTCGGAATCGGCCGAGAAATTGTGGGATTTGAGCGAGGATCTGACCGGGGTGAAATTCTCCATTTAAATATAGCTGCTGCTTGAGAGAAAGGCTGCCGGAAATAGTTCCGGCAGCCTTTTTTTGCATGCCGGCAGAGCTGCTTATGTGGCTGGCAGCAGCTTATTTCGGTGCATAAGGTCAAATCGTGTCAGTGACTGCCGTCTGAGAGTTTCGCCATCCAATCATTTGACTTGGTGGAAGTGAAAAACAGATATGAAGCCTGAAGTGCTGGCAATTGAAATGGCTGCGGTGCCAAAAACGAGCCGGGCTGATTGAAATGCGGCATGATTTTTTTGAATGATTTAACAGAATTTAGTCCTTGAAACCCCGTACAGGCACGGATGGGCCGCCGCCTACATACACTGTAGAACAGACTTCAGTGTTCACCGGATGTGGGGGACGACAGTCCGCAGCCGGCAATTCAACCTTGGGGGTGGCCCGCTCAATGCCTGGTTTGTTTGCTGCTATCGCACTGTTCATTAAACAATTAACGCTGCTCGTTTCCTATGTGAAAAACAACGCTTTTCCGCAACCGCTTCAAGAAGAAGAGGAGATCAAGCATCTGCGGCTTTTTGCAGAGGGCAATCAGCATTCCCGAAACCTGCTCATTGAGCATAACCTGCGGCTGGTGGCGCATATCGTCAAGAAATTCGACAACACCGGCGAGGATCTGGAAGATCTGATTTCCATCGGCACGATTGGTCTGATCAAAGCGATCGAGAGCTTCCAGACCGGCAAGGGCACGAAGCTTGCGACGTTCGCCGCCCGTTGTATTGAGAATGAAATACTTATGCATCTGCGTTCCCTGAAGAAGACCCGCAAGGATGTGTCCCTGCATGATCCCATCGGGACGGACAAAGAGGGCAATGAAATTACACTGATCGACATTCTTGGCACCGAAGCCGATGATGTCGCAGACCGGGTGCAGTTAAAAATTGAGAAGAGCAAGATTTATAAAAATCTCGATATCCTCGATGACCGGGAGAAGGAAGTAGTGGTTGGCCGCTTCGGACTAATCGCCGGCGGGGAAGAGCGGACGCAGCGTGAAATCGCCAAGGAGCTTGGCATCTCGCGCAGTTATGTGTCACGGATCGAGAAGCGGGCGCTGATGAAGCTGTATCATGAGTTTTATAAGGCGAAGCGATGATGGTCGTATAGCATGTGAATTTTAAAAGCCTAAAAATTGAAAGAAAAAGGATCCCTGAATGCGACTGTGATAATTTCAGTCGTATTTTTTTTTGGAAATGGAAATGCCGTTCATAGGAACATGTGTTCTTGGATGCAATATATTAAAATTAGCTAGAGTTACCTGAGAGTAGTCCCTGTCGTCGGCTGATACATCTCAACAATGTTTTACAAAATTACCCACTGTAGAGAAAGGTCCTAATTACCGAAAGCCGTGGCATTGGACAGCAGTGGCTTGAGCAGTTATGTCGAGAGTATAATGGTGAAATGTAAAGATCTTATCACTGCATTCCCTTGCCATGCGAAATGCACAGCTGACATGTAAGGGAAAAAGGCTTGACCTGTATATCAGCCCGGATCACATGTATTGAATCATTTATCGATTGATGAATGATACGACAAAAGAACTCGAACGACCTTATATATCTATTCTGTCGCCAAATGTCGTAGACGCCAAAAAATTGTCCACGAGTTTGGCTTTACGGCCGGATGAAGTTATTGTACGAATAATTGAAGAGGTGGAAGCGTTGGCGCAAGATTGGTTGGATTTAGCCAACACATAACAATGCGCAATATCTTTCACAACGGGCTTATGCTGGAACATCGTGAAATTGCCTCCGCCTCCCGCGCGGTAATTGCTCATCACTACGTCGAACGATTCGTCTTCGGCAAGCGGCAGCCGACGTGAACGTCGTGGTTCCTACATCCGGAGTTGGGGGAACTGATGACATTTTCTGTTGGCTTTTCGTATAGGTACACAAATTTCGTAATCGGATTGTACGGCTTTGCGAATTGCTTCATATATCGAATGACTCCGCGTTCGTCTCTGGCATGTATCGAGGCGCATGTTGTCATACCAGCCGATACTTATATCGTCGGTTCCCATTCCGTGAATAGACTCCCCTGTTCCTGTCGGAATCGTTTTTTCTCATTCTGCCCCGATGGGCAACGGTATTTAGTGGCACGGTCATCGGTTGTAAACAAATTTGTCGGTCCTAGCCGGTTTAATTTTATTATTCGTTATCTCTGTAAACCCTGCTCATGTATTCTGACGGCGAACAGCCCATTACCTTTCGGAACACCCTGCTGAAATAAAAGGGATTTTTAAAGCCGAGTAGCTCGCTGATTTCAGATATATTCCGGTTGGAATTTCTCATCATTCTAACCGCTTTATCCATAAAAATCTGGGAGTTAAAAAAATGGATTGTGCTCCCATTTTTCTTTTTGAATACTTCGCTCAAGTAGCTGTAATTCATATCCAGGGAATTAGAAAGCTCCTGTGAATTAAGGGCGTAGCCTTTCTTTTGTTCCAGGTATTCCATAATCCGTTGCACGGTACGGTCGGACTTGGTTAAAGGGGATTTTTGCATAGACTCTCTGAAAATATCCGAAAAAAGCTTCATCGTTTGCAAACTGAGGGTGATTGCCCGAAAAGGATCGGCAGATTGGAATATTCGAACGATGGGCTCTAATCTTTGCTCCATTTTTTTACGTTGTGAAATCTCTCCTTGTTTGGGAAGCGCAATAAATTTACGATAGTCCTCTTGCGAAATGGACAGCGATGGAGCAGGAGTCAAATAGACGTTCAATTCTTAGAATGTCTCCGTATCCGAATGGCCGTAAAAATGTATCCAGTACCATGAGGTCCCGGCAGACGTTTTCGGCTCTCCCCAATGATGCAGACCGCTCTTCAAAAAGAGGAACTGTCCTTTCTTAATTACATATTCCTTATCTTCTTCCCAAACCTGCATCTGGCCGTCGGAAACATAGAGGAAAACATTCCAGTCCAGCGTCCGATTAGGGTGAGTATATTGGTTTTTTGCGGTATGAACACCCAAATCAAGTATTCTTAGCATTTGATCGAATTGTAGCAATACGCTGCTGCTCACCGAAATTCCCCTTTTCATGCAAGTCGTTCATTCTAATTATAAATTCGCAATTCCTAAGTGTCCATTCATTAGAAAACCCAAAAATAATATAGATTATCCAAAGAGAATGAATTCAAAGCTCGGATTTGACGTTATAAAATAAAGATATATTCGTTGGAATTGAGGTGTCCGGCATGTTTGGCAATTTTAAACTCGATGAAGTAATGTTGACCGACTATACTTTTTCTCACCGAAGAAATCTCATTAAAAAGTATATCATTGATTTTGACATCGATCGGCTCATGCACACGTTTAAAATCAATGCGGGAATTCCGTCGAACGCGGAGCCACTGGGCGGTTGGGAAGACGTCGATTGCGGCTTGAGAGGACATTTTGCCGGGCATTTTCTGTCGGCGTGCGCCAAATTCGCATTTGCCGATAAGGATGAAGGGTTGAGCAACAAAGCAAACGAGATCGTCGATATGATGGAAAAATGCGTACAGCCGAACGGATATCTAAGCGCGTTCGAAGAAGAGAAGCTGGATATTCTGGAATTCGAAGAAAACCGAAACGTATGGGCGCCTTACTATACTTTGCACAAAATCATGCAGGGATTGGTCGACTGTCATCACTATCTGGGCAACCCGAAATCCCATTTACTTGCCGTAAACTTGGCTCATTGCATTCTTAACCGCTTCGAGAAGCTATCCTTCTGGAAAATCGACGGAATCCTTCGCTGCACGAAGGTGAACCCGGTGAACGAGTTCGGAGGCATTGGGGATGTCCTCTGCACTTTGTACGACCTGACGGGCGATGTCAAGCTCCTCGAGCTGGCGAACATTTTCGACAGGGATTATTGGATTGGGCATCTTGGAGCCGGCAGGGATGTACTTGAAAATCTGCATTCCAACACGCACCTGCCCATGATCATTGCCGCCATGCACCGGTATAACATAAGCGGGGAGGAGAAGTACAAGACGGCCGCCTTAAATTTTTATCGATACTTGCAAGGAAGGACCTTTGCCAACGGCAACAGCAGTTCAAAGGCCACTGCATTTATAAAAGGCGGAGTTTCTGAAAAGTCGGAACATTGGGGAGGATATGGAAAGCTGAATGATTCGTTAACCGGAGGGGAAAGCGAAAGCTGCTGCGCACATAATACGGAAAGGATTCTGGAGCGATTGTTCGAATGGTCGGGTGCGGTTGAATATCTGGATCATATGGAATCCCTGAAGTTTAACGCCATCTTAAACAGCGCGAGTGATAAAACGGGTCTTTCCCAGTACCACCAGCCGATGGGAAGCTGCGCGGTCAAGAAATTCAGCAGCCCGTACGATTCCTTCTGGTGCTGCACCGCATCCGGAGTCGAAGCGATGAGCGAGCTTCAAAAGAATATCTGGTTTAAACATGATGACACAATCCTGCTCAACGCCTTTATATCCTCGACTGTGATTTGGAAAGAAAAGAATGTCAAGATCATTCAATCGACAGGCTTCCCCGACCTGCTTACCTCATCGCTCGTGATCGAGGCCGCTGAACCTGCAGAGTTTAAACTGATGTTGAAAGAAAAAGCCGTTAAAGCTGTCAAGATCAATTCCGTCTCTATCGATCTGAAGAAGGAAGACGGCTATATCGTGGTTCAACGTGTTTTTAAGGATCAGGATAAAATCGAGATTGAAATCGATGCTCACTTGCATTTGGTACCGCTGCAAGGCTCCGAAGGTCTGTCGGCAGTTAGGTACGGTAGCGTTTTACTCGCTCAGGTTGGACGAAATCGTTCTTTGAAGGGCTTTGACGAAAGCAATCTCCATGAAAAATTCGTCAAGCTTCCGTCGAATCGATTGGAATTTGCCGTCGATGACGATCAGGGCAATCAAGCTAAATTTATCCCGTTGTATCGAGTGGAGGAAGAAGAATATACGGTCTATTTGGACCTGACGGGAAATTAGGATAGCGGCGGCTTTTCCTACGCAAAGGACGGAAGCTCGGCTTATGCAGAAGGATGATAGTGGGGATTATATGGATATCCGAAAGTATCATGTGAAGTGGCCGTCGCAAAGCGTCAATTCTAGCGAACCATGCCCTTCGTCTTCGACGACAAGAGCGTTACGTCCAGCGGTTGAACACCGACTATGTCGATATCCTGTTCCTGCACGATGTAGAATTCATGGAGCGGGATATCCTTTCCTTTACGAAGAAGCGATTCCGCTCATCAACGGCTTAAGGAACAGGGCCCCGGACATTTATCTTACGGATTTCCGCCACCTCCGGGCAAGGTCGTGCCCGGGCAGTCTTGCATCCTGGTCGACTTATATTCGGTCGGCGTAATGCCGTGAATTCTTCGGAACGCTCTGCGAAACGTATTGGCTGAATGGTATCCGACCTCCTCCGCCAGCCTTTGGATCGGCAAATCGGATTCCACGAGCAGTTCCCGAGCTTTCTCCATACGCAAAACCTCCACATGTTCGGAAAATGTGACACCCGTTTGTTCCTTGAAAAATTGGGACATGTAGGCTTCGGACATGCCTGTCTGATCGGCTGCGTACGTCAGGCTGAATTCGGGATTCATGAACGAAGTCCGGATCAGCTCGATCACTTCTCCCCTCAATCGATGATTGTGGCTTTTTTTTCGTTCCAGCACCGAATCGCAGATCGAATAATAGGCAGTACGGATATTATCGTACATCCGCGCCATCGTGTCCGCCGTGTCCGTCGCGTCGACGGATCTAATCTGATCGGCCCAGTATGATTTCGCAGCTCCCTGCTCGTCCAGCTTGACGACGCTCCCCCATAATTCGCTCAGGAACAGATTCAGCATCGGAAGAGACAGCTTCCGTGTTCTGAAGTTTTCAACAAACAGGCTTTGTAAAATCTCGTTGATGCTCGCCTTGTCCCCGATGCGGGCGCTGTTCATCAAGCGGACTTCCATATCGTCGGGGTAAAAGTACCGGTCAAAATGGACTGGCCGTTCGTTGTACCATAACACACCGGGCTTGTGCTCCTGCCACAGGGCGAGGCTCATGACACTTCTCGCATCCTCGAACGATTGAGGCACATGAGCCAGACTGCCGCAAGGTCGTCCGACAGCAATGACGGCTGGCAGCTTCAGCTTTTCCCGGATCAACTCGTTGAGCTGCTGGATCGTACGGCTCAACAGTTGCCTGCTTTCTTCCCAATCAAATCCCGGCAGTTCAATCAGTAACGCGATCAGGTCTTCGTCCAGATCGTAGAGATGCACCTTTTCGGACACCCCCTTCAGGACGGCTTGTCGCACATGTATCCGCTTTCTTTCCAGATCGTGCAGAAGCTCGACATTCATTTCGTCTGGATACCCGCGAAACTGCAGAAGAGCGACGGCAAAAAAGGGACCCTGAATCTGCAATCCGCTGTAGGCCAGCAAGGAATGCAGCTCGTTTGTCGAGCTAAAGCTGCCTTTTAATAATTTATGGAAAAAGTCGCTATATACGTACGGAAATTGCTCATCCAGCCTGACCCGCAGCTCTTCGTTGCTCAATAGCAGCCCGGACAGCGTGGTTGCGATCGTGCCGAAGGCATCACGAAATTCGTTAAGATCCTTGTGCAGCCGGTTGGGAATGAGCTTCAGCAGATCCCGAACGGCTTGGGTGTTCTTGTAGGCCAACAAACACGCGAAGGCCAGTCCGAACAGCAGGGTAATAAATAAAATGATCAACGTCATTTTTTTAATATAGTAGACGTTTTGCAGCACCACCTTGGCGGGTTGGGCAACGACAAAGGTCCAGCTATTGACGTTGGACGTAATGTAGGTAATGTATTGATCGCCGGTCGCTGCCGACGGCTCAATGATCCCCGCGGTATTGCCGGCGGGAATATATTCCGGCCGTCTGCCGGCGGAATGAGACAACTGGGAAACTACCTTTTTGTTCTGGTCGAGAATATATACCGCTTCGCCGTTGGCTGTGTTGATGGCGCTTAGGATGCGCTGGATTTCGGTATTGTCGATCATAATCATGACCGCTCCGTAGGAGAATTTCGGTGTTCCCAGAGACTGCATGTATGTGATCGCCGTATAGGGCTTGCCGTCTATGACGACATTCCGTGCAGGCAGCGTCTCCTCCTGATGCCAGATGTTCATTGCCTGCTGGTGCCAATAATCGAAGCTCTCATCGTCGAACTGCAGGTGCTGACCGTAAAATTCCTTCGCCTTGTAGATGGAATAGGGGGTCAGGGCAACGTCGCTGTTGCGGAACAAGATCGCGTAGTCGAGGATGATGCTGTTGGCGATGCGGTAGTCGACGATGCTTTGCTGAGTATTGATCATGCGGTATACGTTCTGAAAGGGCTGCGTTTCATACTGAAATGATTTAATTTTCGGATTGTTCATTGTCTGGTATACAATCATGTCGACCTCGGAAAATTTCTGGTCGATCCCACTCTTGATCTGCTCCAGCGTTGTCAGGTTCGACTTCATAATGCCGGCTTCCACGATATCTAGCGTCTTCTCGTACACAACGGTGCCGATGATGAGCGGGAACAGCAAAAAAATCAAATACGGGATTAAATAACGGATGAGTATATTTTTGTAGTAACGCATTTCGGAGAAACGGGACATGGGATCACCTGCAGAAAGGATTTTAAAGCGGTTACAAAAAACAGCCAGCCATTTGGGCGATCAGTCTAATTTATTATAGTACAACGGCCCGCCCGCAGATAGGTGCAATTGCCATTTCTAATGAATTGCACGCTGGTTTTACAAATGCTTCTCCGGATTTCTAAGATGTTACCCCGTTTTTGGGGAAAAGCCGCTATCGCTTGAGGAGCTCTGCTGCTATCGTAATAGACGTAATCGCGAAGGTTGCGAAATTTTATGGGGAGGTTACTTGCTGGATGAAGACATTCATTGAAGATCGGAAGAAGGTGAGGCACAAGACGGCCGAGCAATGGCCGGTGTTCAGACGGGTCCGCAGAGATTGGCAGTTGTATGCGCTTTTATCGTTGCCGCTTCTTTATCTGTTGCTGTTTAAGTATGTCCCGATGTACGGAGCTTCGATTGCCTTCAAGGATTTTTTGCCGTCAAAGGGCATTTGGGGCAGCGATTGGGCCGGCCTGAAGCATTTTTACCGCTTCTTCGGCTCGTATGATTTTTGGCGAATCATTAGGAATACGTTCAGCCTCAGCGTCTATCAGCTCGCTGCAGGGTTTCCTTTCCCGATTCTGCTGGCGCTCAGTCTGAACCAAGTGAGGGACGGATTTTTCAAGAAATCGGTGCAGATGGTGACATATGCCCCGCATTTCATCTCCGTCGTCGTGGTCGTCGGTATTCTGCTGCAGTTTCTGAATCCCCGGACGGGCATTTTTGCCAATCTGTTCGGCCTTCTTGGCATGCAGCCCGTCAATATTATGGGCAAAGCGGAGTATTTTCAATCCCTGTACGTTTGGTCAGGCGTCTGGCAGCAGCTCGGTTTCTCTTGCATCATATATTTGGCGGCGCTTACAAACATTGATCCTTCGCTTCATGAATCCGCTGCCATTGACGGCGCGCACAAGCTGCACAGGATGTGGTACATTGATCTGCCGGGCATTATGCCCATCGCGCTCATTCTGCTGATATTAAATGTAGGGAGCATGCTGGACCTTGGCTTCGAGAAGGTGCTGCTGCTGCAAAATCCAATTAATCTGCGAACGTCCGAGATTCTCGACACGTATGTGTACAAGGTGGGGCTCATTTCAACCTCAATGAACTACTCGTACTCCGCTGCGATCGGACTGTTCCGCAATGTGGTCAGCCTGTTCCTGCTTGTTGCCGTTAACCGAATCGTTCGAAAATTTACGAACAGCAGCCTGTGGTAAATGCTGCGGTCGACGAAAGGAGCCGTTCATGAAACAACAACATGCCATCAAGGATACGGGAATCGACCGCATGTTTGCGATTGTCAATCATGCACTGCTGATCTTGCTGCTGGCAGTCGTATTGTATCCTTTGATATTTATTTTAAGTTCCAGCTTCAGCTCGGTGGATGCGGTCATCGGGGGCAAAGTATGGCTGTGGCCGGTCGATCCGGGGCTTGAAGGCTACAAGGCCGTCTTCAGCCAGAAATCCGTCTGGGTCGGGTTTGCCAATTCGACCGTCTATACGGTAGTAGGTACGGTGATCAGCGTCGCAATGACGGTATTGGCCGCATATCCGATGTCTCGTAAAAACTTGCTGGGACAAAACTTCATTATGTTCCTGTTCGTTTTTACCATGATGTTCTCTGGCGGGCTGATTCCGACCTATTTGATGATCAAGGATCTCGGCTTGCTCGATACCAGATGGGCGATGCTCTTGCCAGGCGCGCTGTCGGTATGGAATATGATTATTACCCGTACTTTTTTCCAGACCTCGATTCCAAGCGAGCTGCTGGAGGCAGCTCAGATCGACGGCTGCTCGGATTTCCGTTTCCTGACCAGCATGGTGCTGCCGCTGTCAGCACCGATCCTGGCGGTCAACTGTCTCTTCTATGCGGTCGGGCAGTGGAATTCGTTTTTTAACGCCCTGATTTATTTAAACTCGCCTTCCCTGTTTCCGCTTCAGATTGTGCTGAACAATATTCTCGTTCAGAATGAGGTGGACAACAGCATGCTGGCGCATGCCGGCGACCAGTTGGCCCGGCAAGGCCTGCACGAGCTGCTGAAATATTCACTGATAGTCGTAGCGTCTCTCCCGGTGCTGGTTATTTATCCGTTTGTTCAAAAGCACTTTGTCAAAGGAATCATGATTGGTTCGCTGAAAGGCTGAGTGTTGCGTACTTATACTCTATTCGGGAAAGGAAGATTGGCATTGAAAGGAAAAGCTTTCTATATCGCAATGTCGGTCCTGCTCGTTCTGACATTAGGTCTGTCCGCCTGCTCCGGCTCGGACTCCTCTGGTAACAAGAAGTCCGAATTGTCCGCTGTAAATCAGGAAGGAAACATGACGGAAGTGGGAACGTTTCCGATCATCAAGGAGAAAACCACCTTGCATGTGCTGATCAGGGGTCATGGACTGGTGCAGGACTTCGTGAACAACGAATTTACGAAGTGGTATGAGGAAAAGACCAACGTGCACATTGAATTTGACATCGCTCCCGAGAAGAATTCCGGCGACAAGCTGAGTCTGATGCTGGCAAGCGGCGATTTGCCTGACATCATCATGGGCTTCAATATGCCGGATACGCAGGTTCTTACGTACGGCCAGCAAGGCATCTTTATCCCGATGAACGATTTGATCGAGAAGTACGGCGTCAATACGAAGAAGGAATTCGAGAAGTATCCCGTCATTTTCAAGGATCGGATTACGGCGCCTGACGGCAATATTTACGCGCTTCCGAATATTGAAAACTGCTACCATTGCTCCATGTCGCAGCGCATGTGGATCTATACGCCGTGGCTGGACAAACTCGGGCTGAAGATGCCGACGACGACCGAGGAGTTTTATCAGGTGCTGAAGGCGTTCAAGGAGAAAGACCCGAACGGCAACGGAAAGCACGATGAAATTCCACTGACCGGCGCCATCGACACGTTCACCAGCTATCCCGACGCCTTTTTGATGAATGCCTTTATTTACAACAACTATTTCCAAAACAACAAGCAGTTCTTTGTCAAAGACGGAAAAATTGATACGGCCTTCAATAAACCGCAATGGAAGGAAGGGCTGCAATACCTGAATAAGCTTTACAAGGAGGGTCTGATCGCGCCGGAGACATTCACGCAGGATCAGACGCAGCTGCAGCAATTGGGCGAGAATCCAGATGCGGTGATTGTCGGGGTATCCGCCGCCCACAACATGGGAACGTTTACGCAGTACAACGGCGAGAGCGGCAGGTGGCTCGATTATAAGGCGATCCCTCCTCTCAAAGGACCAGATGGCCTGCAGGTAGCGGCATACGACCCGTACGGCGGGAATGAATACGGCGCGGCAGTCATCACCAATTCCAGCAAAAATTCTGAAATCGCATTCAGATGGCTGGACGGCTTCTACGATTTCGAGGCTTCCTTCCGGAACAGCTACGGCATAGAAGGAAAACAATGGGAGAAGGCAAAGCCGGGAGACAAGGGGCTTGACGGCCGTCCGGCTACCTGGACGAGACTGGAAGATTATGGATCCCCGCAAAGCTTCGGCTGGTTTGCCCGCGCGTTGTTCGACAATGCCGAGACGAAGATGGGCGAGTCGGTATCTGACCCCAATACCAACCTGGAAGCCATTCTCTACAACGAGACGAAGAATAAGATGGAACCTTATCAGGTGAGCATGGATCAGATTGTGCCGCCGCTGTACTTCGGAGAACAGGAAGCGGCCGAAATCAGCGACCTGTCCACAACGATCAACGACTATGTCAATGAGATGAAGGTGCGGTTTATTACCGGCGACGCTAATCTCGATCAGGATTGGGATTCATACCTGAAGACACTGGACGGAATGAACCTGTCGCGTTATCTGGAAATTTATCAGCAAGCCTACGATGCAAAGAAGAAAAATACCTAAACGGAGGAACAACAAGCCATGGTTCGACGCTTTTATGATGAGAGGGACGTCTTTTTCGACAGAAGGTTCGGCATGTTCGTTCATTGGGGCTTATATGCCATCCCTGCCTGGCACGAGCAGATTTTATGGCGCGGAAAAGGGATGATGAAGCGCAGCGAATACGAGCGGCTGGTCGATCAGTTCAATCCGGACCGCTTCGATCCGGACGCCTGGATCGATATGGCGGAAGCCGCCGGCATGCAATATATTTGCTTTACAACCAAGCATCATGACGGATTCTGCCTGTGGGATACCCGGTATACCGATTACAATGTAATGAACAGCCCCTTCGGAAAAGATATACTCGCGATGCTGGCCGAAGCGTGCGAGCGGAGAAACTTCCCGCTCAGTCTCTACTACTCATGTCCGGATTGGCATCATCCCAATTATCCGAATATGGGCAGGCATCACGAGATGTTCGCTCCCCGGGCTGCCGAAGAGCCCGATATCGACCGATATTACGAGTTTGTGCGCAAGCAGATCGAAGAGCTGTGCACTCGCTACGGCAAAATCTATCAATTTTTCTGGGACATTAACGTGGCGGAGCACTACGATCCCAGTCTGAATGAGCTGATCCGCAAGCTGCAGCCGGGCATTCTGATCAACAACCGCGGGCCGGGCGAGGGCGATTACAGCACACCGGAACGGATTCTTCCCGAAGGAAACGAATTTCGGTCGCCGGCAGAGGCCAACCAGTCGCTCGGGAGGGAGAGCTGGTCCTACAAAAGCGACGAGGATTATTACAGCCACAAATTTCTGATGCAGAGCATCGACAAAATTTTGGCGATGGGCGGCAATTATTTGCTGAATGTCGGTCCCAAGGCAGACGGCTCGTTTCCGGAAGAGAGCGTTCAGGCTTTTCAAAAAATTGGAAAGTGGTATAATACAGTCAAAGAATCGTTCGAACAGGCGCTCCCCGCCTCCGCGCTGATTCACAAGGATATCGTAGTCACGTCCGGTGGAGACAGGATTGAAAGAGACCATGCGCTGGCGACGAAAAGAGGAAACACGCTCTACGTTCATCTCTACCGGGATATCCAAACCACGGCGATCGTGCTGAAACCATGGGATATTCTTCCAAACAAGGCAGTGCTGCTGAACAACGGACAGGAGCTGGAAGCCCGTGTCGATCTTATTCCCTCTCACTGGAGAGAGAAACCTTATCTGAGAATCCGAAATCTGCCTGTCAATGAATTGACGGACGAAGTACTTGTCATCAGGCTTGACTTTGACGAATCGTTAAGCGATTGACGACAGGACTTCTGCAGCGAGCCCTTCAGGCGCCACCTTGAAGGGGTAATCCTGACGAGGAAGCAGACGATGAAAAACGTGGTCAAAATTGACGCCCAGGCCGGCAAGCACACAATCGACCGTAACATTTACGGACATTTTGCGGAGAATCTGGGACCGTAGTATTTAGCAGGGGTTCTGGAAAGGGAGGATTCGTCCATTCGATTAGGGGCGGCATTCGGAACGATATTTTGGAAGCGCTTAAATGGCTGAGTACTCCGATTCTGCGCTGGCCGGGTGTCTGCTTCGCCGACGAATACCGCTGGATGGACGGCATCGGCCAGCGCGAGAACAGGCCCGAGATGATCAATACGCATTGGGGCAGAGTGGTCGAAAACAACCATTTCGGCAACTTTGAATTTTTCGATTTGTGCGATAGCCGCCCGGAACTCGCACTGAACGCCGAACTGAACATAGAACGTCCGCATGCAGCGGACAGGAAAGGAATGAAGAAGATGGAACGGGTTGTTATAGCATGGGATGAAACGATCCCGGCCGTTTCCTTTGCGGCTGCAAAGCTGCGGGAGGCGTTGGAAAACCGTGGCGCGGCCGTTGCCGGCATCTCGCCCCCCTCACTGGCCGAGACTGACGCCCCAATTCGCATTGCGCTTACCGTTGCGCAGGAGGGGAACGCTGCTCTCGCGGCGGAAGGCTACACGATCCGGATGGAGTGGAGAGATGGCATTACGCTGTGCCGTGTGACCGGCGCCGATCCGGCCGGAGCAATGTACGGAGGGCTTGACGTAGCGGATTCGATCAATGCCGGAACGAGCGTCGTCAATCTTTTGAACAAGACGGGCAAGCCGCATATCGCCGGACGCGGAATCAAATTCAACATCCCGCTTGACGCGCGCACGCCGAGCTATTCCGACAACGGCGACTCCGCGCAGCACAATATTCCCGAGATGTGGAGTATGGACTTCTGGCGGGAGTTCCTCGACGATATGGCGCTGTACCGGTACAACACGCTGTCGCTGTGGAATCTTCACCCCTTCCCGTCGATGGTCCGCGTGCCCGAATATCCCGAAATCGCCCTCAGCGATGTGAAGCGGACGACGTCTCCGATCCAGGCGAGCCTGATGGGAACCGACATGTCGACCGAGAAGACACTCGCTTCGCTTGAGACCGTCCGCTTTATGAGCATCGAGGAGAAGATCAACTTCTGGCGCGAGGTTATGCAGCATGCAAAGAACCGTAACATCGAGGTCTTAATCATCACTTGGAATATGTTCACATACGGCACAGAGGGCAACAGCTACGGCATCTCCTGCGATCAGGACAACGAAACGACAGCAGACTACTTCCGGGCCAGCGTCCGCGCCTTGTTGGAGGCATATCCTCTGCTTGCCGGAATCGGCGTAACCGCTGGCGAAAACATGAAGCACGGCGATCCGCTTGCCAACGAGGACTGGCTTTGGCGTACGTACGGAGAGGGCGTAATGGATATTAAGCGGAAGAATCCGGAACGGAAGGTGCGGTTCATTCACCGGGCGCATCAGTCGGCTCTGTCCACCATTGATCAGGCGTTCTCAGCTTACCCGGATACGTTCGATTATAGCTACAAATATTCGCTTGCGCACATGTATTCGTCCGTTCATCCACCGTTTATTTATCAGACGAGCGGCTACAAGGAGCTGGAAGGCGGCTTCCTGACCGAACTGCCGGAGGGCCGCAAGACGTGGCTTACTGTGCGGGACGACGACTACTATTATTTCCGCTGGGGCGATCCGGAATTTGCCCGGCAATATATTCTGAATATGCCGCCAGCAGAGAAGCTGGCTGGCTTCTACATGGGACCGGACGGGGTCGTCTGGGGGCGTGAATTTGTCAGCACTGAGCCGGATACGCCGCGACAGTCAATCATTCGCAAGCGCTGGTACAGCTTCTTGCTGTGGGGCCGGCTGGCTTACGAGCCGACGCTTCCCGACTCCTATTTCGAGCGGCAGCTTGCGTTCCGTTTCCCGCAAGCGCCGAGCCATGCGCTGCTTGAAGCTTGGTCGGCGGCCTCACGCATTTTGCCGCTTGTCACAACGTTCCATTGGGAAAATAACCATCTGGATTTTCAATGGTATCCCGAGGCGTGCTGCAGCAATCCGAAAATCGCCAAGGGGTTCCATACGGTGGAGCACTTCATGAACGACGCGCCGATGCCTGGGAGTGGACTGATGAGTATTCCCGATTATTGCGCTCATTTGAGCGGCAAGCGCGCCGTCGACGGCATCACGCCGGAGAGGGTAGCACAGAATTTGCGCGAATATGCGGAGCGCGCGCTGCAGCTCGCCGGCGAAATCGACCATGGGGATGACAAGCAGCTTCGCCTGACGCTCGGCGATCTGCGGGCGATGGCATACCTCGGCCGATATTACGCAGCCAAAATTTCCGGCGCGCTGCAGCTGTGCCTGTTCCGGCAGACGGGCGATACGTCCTGTCAAGCGCAGGCGGTCTCATATCTGCAGTCGGCTTCCGGACATTGGCAAGATTACGCCGCGCAAACCGCGAGCCTATACGTGCCGCAGCAGTTGACGCGCCAGGGATGGAACGTTGTGGACATTGCGGCATTCCAGGCGCGGGTGGACGAGGATATCGCCATAGCCAGGAACACCTAGGCGCATATCATCTTCGGCCGGCGGGCCAGGACGTATGCGACGCTCGCCGCCCGGATTTGGGGCACAAACAAGAGGCCGGGACGATTCCCGGCCTCTTGTTTACACGTATGGCCGGCAACGCCTTAGCGCAGACGCTCAACCATGGCGCGGCTACCTCGTTGGGTCTCACTCGGTATGCTCCGGCGAATGGGGGATGGAAGCGCGCTGTTTACGGGGCGCAGAGCCGGTAGCTGGGGGTGAAGCGAGCGAATCAATATCGCCGCGGATAACCTCCGCCGATGAGGGCGTCGGATATAGATATTTGTGCTTTGTGAGCCAGCCAGAGCATGCCCGATACGTATTTCAAAATGACGCCGAATCCGATGATGGCGAAGATGCGAGGTGGTAGGCCGGTCGCCGCCGCGGAACAGGCGATCACTGACCCAGCCGATCAGCAGCGCCCGTTTGGGAATTCTCAGATAAGCGAAGCCGCTGGTTGCGCCGAAGACAACCGACAGACCCCCTTGTCCTTACAGGAGGGGCAGGGGCCGCGTTCACTTCAACATCGCGGGTATCCGATGATCGACCTAACGGAAGAAAGGGATCTAGACCGTAATTGACGGAAGTATCCATGGATTTCGTGGTAGAAAGATAGAGGGTTTGAACCGCGTACAAACAGACCTACAATTAGCGCCGTAGTCTGTTAGTTTGGCAATTCATCTTCCCCTTCTCAGCCATATTCTCCATTTGAAAAAATGCTGCCATATAAAATATTTTGCCATTCGCGATAGGAGTAGAATGCAAGGGCTTCGTGTTTGATTGTCCATGATGAACCTCGTTGAAATCGCCTACAAAATCTGCCTGCGTGCGATCGACGTCTATTATAACTCACCGGAACAGAGGATCCTTCTGTAATAATATCATTTGCTTTTACACTGACTAAATGCCCTTTACGCCCTCAATCGCATGTCCAACTTGATCCAATGCATTTCAATTATGTTCGATAATTCTTCAAATCCTTCCATGGCCTCCAATACTTCAAAGTTTAGCTTGCTTTCCGAATTGCATATCATCTTTATTCACTTTTAAGCACCGAATTTGAAATGGGGTCCGGTCCACATAACACATGAGGACTGTTTTGTGGAGGGTCTATCCAGAAGACATGGGGAATTTAAAGAGCAGTAAGATGCAAGCAGAAAAAGGAGGATATACGTTTGGAAAATAATTTTAGGTGGCGAGAAGCAGTTCGGTTAAATAACTGGTTTTTCCGATTGCTTTTCTCTTATCTGCCACTTTTCCTTATCGTGTTGGCACTGGTGTTCACTTCTTTTCTGCTGTCTTTTTCGGAGCGAAATCAGAAGGAATTGCAGACAGTAAGCGAATATATCAACAAAAGCATCCAGCAATCGCTTGATAATCATCTGAAAGCCATTTTCCTGCAAATAAGCAGTGAAATGAACGTCGACAGCCCGATCATGGGATTTTTTAAGCAAGATGCGGCCAGCGATCCGCTAATTAATTATGAGGTTATGACGAGGCTTCAGGAGATCAAGAATGCGTTTCCGATGATTGATTCCTTGTACGCCGTAAGATTCTCTGATAACACCGTAGTGGGGAATGAAAGCATTACCTCGGTGGAATTCTATCCTGACAAGTCTTTCATAGAGGAGCAAAAAAAGGATCCCTTTGCGACCGGCTGGTCCTCTGTGCGAAGCGTGAAGGCCTGGAACGGATCTATCCAGCAGGTTGTCTCTCTGGTCCGCAGAGGCTTTCCATCGTCTTCGGACTCGGGCGTGATGATCATCAATATATCGCTGGCCTCGCTTGGAAGCTTCGTTGAGGAATTGACAGGCTCCAATTATCCGTATGTATGGATTACTGACAAGAACGGTCAACGGATTATCGGCACAACAGGGAATGGGACGAACACGGCGCTGGTAGAATCGGTCTCTTCGTATACGGACTGGAATTACAGCATCCATTGGCTCGATCGGAAAGCCCCTTTCATCTACAATACGGTTCCGAAGCTGTGGATGGTGGTCATGGTACTCGCTTCGCTGTTTGGCATTGCCGGGGTCGTCTATGCCACGTATCGCAATTACAGGCCCGTTCGGGCGATTACTTCCATGATTAATGAGTTCACCCGAAAAGAAGCGGTTCGAATTGCGGGGAGCTTTCCGAACGAAATGAAATATATCGAGAATGTGATCCATACGTTAATCGACCGGTCGTTGGAGAGTCGGGAACTGGTCGGACTTCGGTATTTCCGCGATTTGATCGATGAAAGCAAGCGGCCCGCTGACAGCTGGCAGTCCATTCATAATCGGTTAGGCGCCATACCGGCCGACAACCGGTTTGCGGTCATAGTCATGGAAATCGACCATTACAATCAATTTCTCAAATATTCCCGGCGGGATCAAGACCTGCTGAAATATGTGCTGAAATCTATGGTTCAGGAAATGCTGCAAGAGCATTGCCTTGCAAACTGGGCGGAATGGACGAACAACCGGCATCTAGCCTGCATAACCGCACCTCTGGCGGATTCAGGTGCGGACGCCCTGTCCCTTTACGCGAAGGTCGTGGAGTGGGTTCACGCCAATCTCCGCTATACAATTACGTTAGGGGTTGGCAGCGAAGTGCGGAATGCGGACGAATTGGGGCTGAGCTTTGCCGCGGCGGTCCGTGCATTGCAGTATAAGGCAGCGTTTGGCTTAAACCGTGTGATCGAGGCTGAGGAGGTTGCCGGAGCGGCGCCGGTGCCGATCGGCCGCTACTACACGCTCGCCCGTTCGGTCGCCGCGGCGCTTCGAGTGTCCAAACAAGACGTTCAGGATAAGCTGCATGACCTGTTCGTGGCTATGCGCAAAGACCGAATGGATCAGGATTCGTTAAAGCAGATCGTCAGGGAGCTCTTCACCCAGATCGGGCAGGAATTGAATGCCATGTGCGACCCGGATGCGGAGTCCTCCATTCTTGGCACCTGGCAGCTCGAGGAGCCCGAGACAGTCGATGAAGCCGAGGAGATGATCGGCGCTAAAACGGGGGCAGTCTATTCGCATATGGAAAATGTGCGGGAATCCCGTCTTCATCGGGTTCGATTGGAACAAATCCGAAGCTTTGTCATCCGGCACTTTGCCGATCTGTCTTTATCTCTGGAGCTTCTCGGCGGCCAATTCGAACTGAATCCGAAATACATCAGCAAGCTGTTCAAGGATGAATTCGGCATCAATTTTGGGGATTTCGTCATTAACCTGCGCATGGAGCATGCCCGCAAGCTTCTGACGGATACGACTTATTCCATACAGGAAATTGCGGAGCTGTCAGGCTACACGAATTCAATCTCGTTCCGGCGGACGTTCAAGAAAATTACCGGAACGACCCCGGGCGTGTACCGCTTGCGGAAGCAAGAATAGTGTGATTGCATGAGGGGCTGGCGCAAGCGAATGGTGTATGCTTGTAGAAAAAAGTTTTACCACTGCTGTATAATCCCTTCTCTTGGCCGGTTTTTTCTCGATTCGAAATCGGTTTGCGGGATGGAAAGGTGTTTGTTGCACGGGCAGTTGAGAACCCTTACATTTAAATCGTTCCCGATTCGCATATCCAGCGTGACAGTAAAGAGCGAATCAGAGGGCCAACATTCATGGCAAAAAAAGTTCGTAACAGAAAGGAGATAAGAATGACAGGCGTTTCATTAACGGGTTGGGCCAAATAATTGAAAGCGTTTTCCATTGAATGGCAACATGGCAGGAATTTTGCAGCTTGGACTTACAGGTGCGAATATGAGGCGGATATTGGCATGGACAGCAATGATTTCAGAAACCCCTGAGTATAAGCGGATTCGCGCACTGCAAGTCCATTTTACCGATTTGCATGAAAAGCAAGCACGACTCAGCTTTGACTCAAGAATTTCCGTCTCTTGGCGAGAGAATAAAGGAAAATTTAATAAAAACGGGGTGCTCAAAGCATGAAGAAACTGCTGAAACCGGTTTGTCTTGTCATGACCACCGTGTTCATGCTGCTTGGCATTGCAGCTTGCAGCGACAGCTCGGGGAATCAGACGGCAAACAGCCCAAGCACGGATGCCCAAACGGACGACGGTCAAAACAAATCGCAAAGCGATTTTTCCAAGCGTATCAAATTCACCTATGCGTCCGTACAAGCCATAGAGGGATTCGACTACAACAAGGACGACGGGCTTGCCAAATATTATTCGGATAAGTTCAACTACGAGATGGATGTAGCGGCGCTGAACTGGGACAATTGGAACGAAAGACTCCGGATATGGATCAACTCGGGCGATATGCCGGATGTTGCCGTATACAATTACATTCATCCCGACGCGGCTTCCTATGTCGATCAGGGACTGATCAAGCGGCTTCCCGACGACTGGAAGACGCGGTGGCCTCATGTGGCAGCCGTCTTCGACAAAACATCGCTGGGGCCGCAAATGGAAAAAACGTTTAATGGAACGTATTTCCTTCCGAGAGCGCGCTTCATGAACAATTTGCCCGGCGATCCGCTGCCGAATCATCCGTCCCTTTATCTGCGCAAGGATTGGGCCGAAGCTGTAGGCTTCCCCGTCAAGCCCGCGTATACGACCTCCGAGATCATTCAGTACGGCAAGCTGATCAAGGAGCGGGACCCGGGCAAGGTAGGCGCCAAGCTCATACCGCTCGCGGAGAACACCAGCCAGGCGGTCGATCTGTTCGTAGGCCGAAACAGCACGTACTATAACACCTTCTACAAGGACAAGGACGGCAAGTATCAATGGGGCGGAGCTTCCGGGGATACGCTGAAGGGGCTGGAGCTGTTCTCGGAGGCGTATCGTTCGGGCGTGCTCAGCAAGGACTTCTATACGGTGAAGAACGAGGAGCACGCAACGTATTTTAACGTCCAGGGGATTTCGGGCGAGACGTATAACCAGGCGCCTACATCGAATCTGCAAATCTTCTATAACGATTTCCGGACCAATACGGGAGTCGATCCTTATCAGACCATTGCAATGGCTACCGTATTGGGCGAAGACGGGAACTATCATCAGCAGGATCTTATTAATTTCTGGGGCACCATTGTCTTCAATCCAAACATATCTGAGGACAAATTTGAGCGCTATATGGCAATTCTCGATTACAACGCCACCGAAGAAGGCAACATCATCAGCAATATGGGGCTGAAGGATGTGGACTGGACGTATGACGACGAAGGCAACGTCAAATCGCTCTATGACCAAGTCAAGGAAGGCAAGCCGCTAGGCGGAACGAACGGGAAGTATCAGTCCTGGGGCTATCTTTTGGGTAGTATGATTTTGTTTGACGATTTTGCCTTCGACAACCCCAATACCGATCAGCAATTAAGGGAGCAGTCCAAGCGGCTGTATGCCGACAGGGTGAAAATGGGAACTCCCGAGACTTTCCCGAAGGTGGACTGGGACTTGTACACCTTCGATTCGCCGACCATGAGAAGAGCCCAATTGGATTATTCGACAGAGTACGCCAATCTTGTGACTCAACCAGGCGATATCGAAACTAACTGGAAAAATTGGGTGAAATCGAAAATGCCGTTGATTCAGCCGATTCTGGACGAACTGAACTCGAAGCTGGGGAAATAATACGCAGGCCTTCGGCTTCATCCGTTTCAGGCAGCCGCGGCCAATCGTCTGCGGCTTACCCGGCTGCTTGAATGTCGTCACACAGAATGTGCCAGGTTTAAGCGGCAGAAGGAGTTAACTATGGAAAACACGGCAGCGGAAAAGAAATATTCCTCGGTGGAAAGCAAATATTCCTCCTTAATCGGCCGTATATGGAAGTCGAGGGAAATTTACTTCCTGATTTTTCCGGGATTCTTGTGGTTTGTCATTTTCGCTTACATTCCGATGTACGGCTTAACGTTGGCGTTCAAGACGTATAAAGCAAGCCTCGGAATTTTTGGCAGTCCGTGGATCGGATTTGAAAATTTCACCTATGTTTTCAGAGATCCGGCCTTTATGGAATCAATCTGGAAGACGCTATGGATCAATGCGGGACGCATTCTCTTTCAGTTTCCTCTTCCGATCATATTGGCGCTATTGTTGAACGAATTGCGCGTAAATCGTTATAAAAAGGCCATTCAAACGGTGTATACCTTTCCCCATTTCTTGTCGTGGATCATCGTCTCCAGCATTGTTATCAATACGCTGGATATACAGGGCTTGGTGAATGGCATTATCAGAATGCTGGGCGGGGAGGCCGTCAATTTTCTCGGATCGGCCAAGGCGTTCCAACCGTTATTGTATATAACGGACAACTGGAAGTCGGCTGGATGGACGATGATCATCTATCTGGCGGCGATCGCGGGAATCGATACGGAGCAGTATGAATCCGCCCAGCTCGACGGAGCGACCCGTCTGCAGACGATGTGGTATATCACGCTTCCGGGCATACAAAGCACTATAGTCGTTATGCTGATTCTGACAGTCGGCAATCTGATGAATACGGGTTTTGATCAGATTTTCAATATCAGCAATGCAACCACTGCCAAAGCAGGCGAAATTCTGGACATCTATATATATCGAATTACCTTTCAGTCTGCCGCCGATTTCTCATTCTCAAGTACAGTGAGCCTATTTCGATCCGTTATCAATTTTGCGCTGCTGCTGTTCGCCGACCGCGTATGCAAATGGCTGGGCTCGGAAGGATTGTTTCCATCTGTGAGGAGAACGGCCCGGAGATAACCCTGAAGCGAATCCGCTGCAAGAAAGGAATGGGAATATGACCGAGAGAACGGTATCGAGAAGAAGGAGCCGTAAAAAAATAGAGTCTCTGGATGTTGTCCTGCTGGTCGTGCTTACGTTCTTTGCGATCGCAATCATTTTACCATTCATTAATGTGGTTGCCATCTCCTTTGTAACGCAACAGGAATATCTGAAATCAACGGTGCTGCTGGTCCCGAAGCTCTTTACGCTGGAAAATTACAAGGCATTGTTCCATGACGGGCGTATCTGGTTAGGCTATCGCACCACCTTGCTGCTGCTCGCATTAGGCTTGCCGATCAATATGTTTTTGACAACCAGCATGGCTTACGGGCTGAGCCGCCCCAACTTTCCGCTAAAGCGATTTTTCATTTATTTTGTTGTCATTACCCTGTTGTTTTCCGGTGGCATCATTCCGATGTATTTGCTGATGAAGCAGCTGTCGTTGATCAACACGCTCTGGTCGGTCGTGCTGTGCTATGGCATCAATTCGTTCTATTTAATCATTATGATGAACAATTTCACGACACTGCCGATTTCGCTGATAGAGTCGGCGAAGCTGGACGGGGCGGGCGAGTGGCGCATCCTGATCAAGATTATATTGCCGTTATCCATGCCGATCATCGCCACGATAACGTTGTTTTATTCGGTGGACCGCTGGAATGAGTGGTTTAATGCGATGATATTTATCAGAAACGGCGATCTTGTCGTCTTGCAGCTTGCTTTGAGATCCATTGTAATCGATTCCCAGATTAGCGCGCAGATGAATGTGTCGAACGTGCAAACCGAGCAATTTTCAGAAGGTATGAAAATGGCGGCCGTTATTATTACGATGCTCCCGATCATGTGTGTTTTTCCTTTTTTGCAAAGGCATTTCGTCAAGGGAATGCTGATCGGGGCGATTAAGGCCTGATTGAGTCGGAATCGGACAGCCTCAGGGCGGAGACCGCCGGACAGTCGATCGTAAAGGAGGGTTATAATCAGACCTTTAAACGATAACAGCCATATAGGCTTCGAAAAGAATCCGGATGCAATGCCTCCTGACAAACAGCTGGAATACTGCCGCAGGTTGAACCTCAACTCCAACCGCTTGTTTATGGATTACAAGAGGTACGCCCGCGAGCCGAGGGAGCGAAGAAGCGCATCAATCAGACCGTATAGTGCGATCGCTTTCGTATCTGAAGTGAAGGGAGCTCATCAAGCATGCTTAGAGTCGTGAAAGTTGAAAACGGCGAGGTTCGGGGGTTGCCTGGCGCCGATCCCCGTATAACAAGCTTCAAGGGAATCCCTTTTGCGGCTCCGCCTGTCGGCGACAATCGCTGGCGCGCGCCGCAGCCCGCAAAGGACTGGGATGGTATTTTAAAGGCATTCGAATTCGCCCCGATATCGATGCAGGCGAAGACGGTGATCGACGAGAAGAATATCTACACGAGAGAATGGGCAGTCGATCCCGATATCCCGATGGACGAGGATTGTCTCTATCTGAACGTGTGGACGCCGGCACGCCGCGCGGACGAGAAGTTGCCGGTGTTTGTTTGGTACTTCGGCGGCGGACTGCAGGTGGGTCATACGGCCGAGATGGAGTTTGACGGCGAACGCATCGCCCGCAGAGGCATTGTGGTCATAACGGTGAACTACCGCCTGAACGCTTTCGGATTTCTGTGCCATCCGGAAATCACGGCGGATGCTCCGGATGCTCCCGCTAACTTCGGCCACCTCGACCAGCAGGCGGGTACGCAATGGGTCAAGCGTAATATCGCCGCTTTCGGCGGCGACCCCGGCAACATTACCATTGGCGGACAGTCGGCCGGCGGCGGCAGCGTCCTGAGTCACCTTGCTTCGCCCGGGAACGAAGGTCTCTTTCAGAAGGCGATTATTCAGAGTGGGATGTTCACGTTGCTGTACCCCGGCAGCCGCTCCCCCAGGGTGAGGCGCAATCTGGCGGAGGCCGAACAAGAAGGCGTGGCATTTTTTGAGTTTCTTGGCGTCTCCTCGCTGGAGGAAGCCCGCAAGCTCGAGGCGGAATATATTCGTGACAAATCTCTGGAGTACAAGGGACGCTGGGGAACCGTCGTGGATCATATGTTTAGCGTAGGCAACGCGTTTGAGCAATTTCTTGAAAACAAGCGCTGGATGGTGCCGGTGCTTGTTGGTCATACATCCTCTGAGTTCATCAACGCTCCGAATGTCGAATCGCCGGATGAATTCCGCAAGCTGGCCGCCGACATGTTCGGCGATGACGCTGAAGAATTTCTTGCCCTGTGCGACGTTCAGTCGGGCAACCTGAATGAGGCTTTGAAGAAAGCCTCCGTGAACGGCATCGAATATGCTATCCGCATTGCCGCGCAGGCGAGCGCAGGCGGCTCCGCTCCGCTGTACTATTACAATTTCGATGCCGATATCCCGGGCTGGGACAATCCCGGCACGTTCCATTCGGTGGATCTGTGGTTTTTCTTCGAGACACTCGCCAAGTGCTGGAGGCCTTTTGTCGGCAAGCATTACGATCTGGCCCGCCAGATGTGCGACAGCTGGGCCAGCTTCATACGCTCCGGAAATCCGAACGGCAGCGAGGATATGCCGCAGTGGGACCCGTATACGCCCGAGGCGCCGTACGGAATGCTATTCAAGGATAAGCCCGAGTTTGCAAGGGAGCAGCCCGGCGATGTGATGAGGTTCTTGGTGAGGCAATATTTTAAAGCGCGCGAGAATGAATCAGGCAGCGTAAGTGAAGGCGAACGGTATTCCATCGAAAAGGGGAAATCGCTATGAAGCTGACAAACGGCAGCTATACTCTGAGCTTTAAGGACGGCGGCCTTGAGGTTCTCAAGGACGGCAAGCTTCTCTATTTCAACAGGCGTCCGATGTTTATGACGGTGAAGACCGCTCTTGCCGTAAGCGAGTTTTACGACAGCGCTTACGGCGAGATTGCTGCCTCCGGCGGCACAATTGTCGCCACAGGGACGCTTACTTCGCCCACAGGCTCCGAATTTGCGTTTAAGGACGAATATGAAATTGCCGGCGCGGGGTTCAAGGCGAGCCGAAATGTCAAGGTGCTGAAGGCGGGGGACGATCTCGGCTTCTCCACCAAGCTCTCCTTTGTAATGGCGGAATCGGACAATGTCCGCGACTATAACTGCTTTGCGCCGGGCGTCTGGTACAAGCAAAACGAATTTGCTCCGGATTACGCTATGGGCAAGGATCAGGACTGCGAATATTTCTGGCGGTTGGAGACCTGCTCGGCTCTGCCTCTGTTTGCCATGCAAAACATCGCTTCCGGTGAAACGGCGGCTCTGTCGCGTTGGGCGGCGGACGTCGGCATGCCCTCCACGGACATCGTGAGAGCCGAAAATCAGGTCGACCCGAAAATGACCGTAGGCGCCATCGGCATGAGCAAGCCGGAAGGCAGAACCTTGAATTATATGTACTACGGCTTTGCCGTGCGCAAAGCATTCGAGGCGAAGGTCGACGGCCTGTCCATCGATTACGTGTATCCCGGCTGCGAAGGACAGATGCCCAGAAGAAACCGGTACGCGGGTCTTGACTATAACAAGCAGTCCAAGACGTTCCAGCGCGTCAACCACCCGGTGGAGGCCGGCTTCGAGCAGCATTACACGGTGGCGGTCAATTTTGGCCATTACGGCAGCTTTCAGGGAATGATGACGGACAACTGGCGGACAACATACGACAGGCTGCGCGATATGTTATTCGATGTCGATAACGAACTTCACTTCCACAACTGCATGAAGATGCTTACCCGATATACGCGGAAGTACGGCGATTCGTACGGCTTGCCCTTTGCCTGTCAGCTGCCGGACATGGATGTCTCCTGTGTATCTTTCCAGTTCGGCTTTGTAGGGCAGCAGCCCGGAATCGGCTATCAGCTGCTGCGTTACGGCGACAAGGAAAACGTGCCCGAAGCCTATGAAAAGGGCGAGAGCATCGTCGATTTCTGGACGAGATCGGCAATGACCGAATCCGGCCTGCCGCACATGTGCTACAATCCGAACATCGAGGGATTCGAGCCGTATCCCCACTATGTGCGAATGCTTGCCGACGGGGTCGAGGCTATCCTGGACGCCGCCCTCTATATGCGCAGGAAGGGAGACGAGCGACCGTCCTGGCTGGAATTTTGCAGAAGGACCGCCGGTTGGCTGGTGAGCGTACAGAACGAGGACGGCAGTTTTTACCGCGCGTACAATACCGACAATACCATACGCATGGACTCGAAATCTAACACTCCCAGCGTCATCCGTTTTTTGATACAATATTACTTGGTATCCGGTGATGAGCGATATAAAGCCGCGGCCGTCAAGGCCGGACAGTGGTCCTATGACAACAATTATCTGAATATGGAATACCGCGGCGGAACCTGCGACAACATGGATATTCAGGACAAGGAGGCGGGCATCTACGCCCTGTTCGGATTCCTGTCCCTGTACGATCTGACCGGCGAGGCCCGATGGCTCGAGGCCGCGATCGGAGCGGCCGACTACACCGAAACGTGGACCTATGCCTGGAAATTCCCGGTGCGAACGCTGCTGCCGAAACATCCCTTCAACAAGTATTCGATCAGCGGGCAGAGCATTATTACCATTGGCGGCGGAGCCGACGTCTACATGGCCGCATGCTCGTATACCTACTACAGGCTGTATGTCATAACGGGCGACGAGCATTATCTCGATTTTGCCGAGTTTATTCACAAGAATACCCGGCAGTCCAACGACGTGGACGGCAGCATCGGATACATTATGCCCGGACTTGGGCACGAGAGCGGCAACTTTACCAGCCAGACCCTGCAGAGCCACTACCACTGGCTGCCCTGGTGCACCTATGTGGAAATCGATCCTTCTTCGAGGCTGTTTGACATCTTCGGGGGCTACGAGATAGCGGACGCCCAGCGACTCGGCCCGGAGGAGAGAGCCGGGAGAAACCGGATATACGACACGTTTGCTTGACGGGAGCGGATGCACAGCGGGAAAAGCGCTTACATTGGAGAATGAAACAAGGAGCTTTCTATGACGAAAATCAAATTGCCCCGCCTGATCGGCGACGGTATGGTGCTGCAACGAAACGCAATGGTGAACATATGGGGCCAGGCGCCGCCGGGAGAAGCCATTACGGTCCGCTTTATGGGCAAGATTCACAGTGCGGCTGCAGATGCGAACGGCCGGTGGCAGGTAAGCTTCCTGACGGAAAATGCAGGCGGACCCTATAATATGGTAATCGAGACCGGGAAAGGCGAAGAGAGCGTCACGATAAGCGATATCCTTCTCGGTGATGTATGGCTTTGTTCCGGTCAATCCAATATGGGAATGAGAATGCTTTCCGTCAAGGGTTTGTATCCCGAGGAAATCGCCCGCTCCGGCAATGATTCCATACGGCAGTTTTCCGTTCCGGTCAAATACAACTTTCAAGAGCCGCAAGCCGATTACGAATCGGGGAGCTGGATGGCGGCAGACCCGCAAAGCGTTCTGGACTTCACGGCTGTAGGATATTTCTTTGCCGCGAGGCTGTTCGAGCAGTATGGCGTTCCAATCGGCCTGATTCACGCAAGCCTGGGCGGCGCGCCGATAGAAGCCTTCATGAGCGAAAAGGCCCTGTCCGCTTTCCCGGAGTGTGTTGAGGCGGTAAGCGTGCTCAAGGATAAAGCCTTCGTGGAAGCTCTGGAGAGAGGGGATCAGACGGCGCGGGAGGAGTGGACCTGCAATCTCAATCGAAACGACGCGGGATTGAGCGATGACGGGAAGCCGAGTCTGGGTACCGGCTTCTTCGCGGCGGCCTGGCCGACCATAACGGTGCCGTCTTATTGGGCGGATGAGGGATTGGGGCAATTCAACGGCGTTGTCTGGTTCCGAAAGGACATCGAGCTTCCGCCCTCGCTTGCGGGCAAGCCGGCAAAACTTTTTCTGGGACATATAATAGACGAGGATACGGTTTATATCAACGGAATTTTTACGGGAAGCACCCCCGGCCAATATACGCCACGAAAATACGAGGTTCCGGAATGCTGTCTGCGGGCAGGCAAAAATACGCTGGTCGTTCGGGTGGTCAATGCCTCGGGCAGAGGCGGCTTTTACAAGGGCAAGCCCTATCATCTGGTAATCGGGGAGACCATCATCGATTTAAGCGGGGAGTGGCAGTATCGAATCGGGGCTAAAAGCGAGCCGCTGCCCGTCCCCGCGTTTGTCCAGTGGCGTCCGCTCGGCCTGTACAACGGCATGATTGCACCGGCCGTCCGCTACGCCGTCAAAGGAGCCGTCTGGTATCAGGGTGAATCCAACGCTAAAAATCCCGAGCCGTACGAGAGGCTGTTCAGGGCCATGATTGAGGACTGGAGAGCGAAATGGGGCATCGGTGATTTCCCGTTCCTGTATGTTCAGCTGCCCAACTATATGGAACCCTCGGACCGGCCTACCTCAGGCGGATGGGCCGCAATCCGTGAGGCTCAACGGAGGACGCTCATCCTGCCCGGCACGGGGATGGCGGTCGCCATCGATCTCGGAGAGTGGAACGACATTCATCCTGTAAATAAAAGGGACGTCGGTCTGCGGCTGGCCCTCGCGGCAAGGCGGGTAGCATACGGCGATGATGCGTCGGCCCATTCCGGCCCCATGTTCAAGTCAGCGGCAAGAGAGGGAAACCGAATCCTGCTGTCCTTCGACAGTACGGGCGGCGGATTGACAGCCAGGGGCGGGGACAGCCCGGGACACTTCGCCATATCGGGAGCAGATAGGGTATTTGTTTGGGCGGATGCCGCGATTGAGGGCGACGTTGTCGCTGTATGGCACGACCGGATTCCCGATCCCGTCTATGTGCGATACGCATGGGCCGACAATCCGGTAAGCGCCAATCTGTGCAATCAGGAAGGATTGCCCGCTTCGCCCTTCACTACCGAATAAGCTGATTCATTGCAGGCCGAATCAAGGCCTGCCATCTTGCATGTGAATTTAATCATGGAGGCCCAAACGAGATGAAAATCACCGAAATTAAAACCTATCTGGTATCCACGCTCAGACAAAATTGGCTGTTCGTCAAGGTCATGACGGACGAGGGGATTTACGGCTGGGGCGAGGCCAGCGTGGAAGGTCAGACGAAGGCGGTCGAGCAGAGCATTCATATTTTGGCGGAGCGCAGCGTGATTGGCGAGGATCCCCGCAATATCGAGAAGATCTGGCAGAAGATGTACCGCCACGGCTTCTGGAAGGGCGGGTTCCTCTATATGTCCGCCATCAGCGGGATCGATCAGGCGTTGTGGGATATAAACGGCAAACTCTATAATGTCCCGGTATACATGCTGCTCGGGGGAGCCGTGCGCGACAAAATCCGAACCTATACGCATGCGGGCAACGCGGAATCTGCGAAGAAAGCGATCGACATGGGCTTTGACGGCGTCAAAACGGGCGGCGGAAAACATGGAAGCCTGCACGATCCGGCCTCCAATACCGAATTTCTGAATGAGAATCTGGCCGCGATCCGCCAGGCTATCGGCAAGGACAAGGCGCTCTGTATCGACAATCACGGCCAGTCGGGTCCAGCCGAGGCGATCAGGCTGCTCGAGGCCGCTGCCAAGCACAATATCCATTTCTTCGAGGAGCCGATTCCTCCGGAGAACTCGGCCGTGTATAAGCGAATCCGCGACAATGCGGGCAACATCCCGATTGCGGCGGGTGAGCGCCTCTTCACCCGCTTTGAGTTCCGCGAGGCTGCGGAAAACCAGCTGTTCGACTTTGCCCAGCCCGACATCTGCCACTGCGGGGGCATTACGGAAATCCGTAAAATTGCTTCGCTGGTGGAGACGTACTATATCAAGCTGGCGCCCCACAATCCGAACGGGCCCATCGCAACGGCTGCGAGCCTGCACGTAAGCGCAGCCACTCAAAACTTCGATATTCTGGAGTTTGCGGCCCATTCCGTCTACGCTCGGCCGGACATTTGCAATATGACCTTCAAGCCTGAAAACGGGTATTTTCCTTTGCCGAAAGGTCCCGGCTTGGGTATAGAGCTTAATGAAGAGGCGTTTGAGAAATATCCGTTCACTTATATGCAGTACGAACCGCGATATAATCTGGATGGCAGCGTCGCAGAAATTTAGGAGCCGCTCTTTATGGAAGGCGTACAGAAGCGAGTCCCGGACGGGACTCGCCTTTGTACGCTGCGCAGCCATATAATGAAGAGCATATCCTCCCAACGGTGAAGAATTGAAAATACGATTCTGGCCAGGGCTCGATCCTTTGCCCACGACGGCACTGATGGCGGATATTTAATTACAAGAACTTCCGCAACCTTTTTCAAAGGAAGGTCCGATCGATCCTGGCGTAGTTTCCCAAAATGCCGACGCTTACCAGGCCTTGGGCGATAATGCAGAAACGGTTATTCTGGAAGCAGAACCTTCGCAAAATCCGGGAATTTTCCTAACCGACCAGGGTACGATAAGCTGAATCTCAAGCGTTACCTGGAAATTATGCAAAAGGCGTACGATCAGTATAAAAGCAATACTGGCAAATAGTTGAACATGAATTTTGCGGCATTGACCCTATCAATGCCGCCTCTTTCGCTGTAGTTACGAGGAGACGAACAACCGGAGGGATATAGAATGAACGGAAGAAATCCACTGAAAATTTGGTTCGACAAGCCTGCTGGCAGATGGGAGGAGGCGCTTCCAATCGGTAACGGTACCCTCGGCGGCATGGTATTTGGTAAAGAGCAGATTGAGCGGATACAGCTGAATGAGGACAGCATATGGTACGGAGGTCCGAGAGAACGGGAAAATCCGGATGCGCTGAAGCATCTGAGTGAAATTCGGAGGCTTATCTTCGCCGGTCGTATACGCGAGGCCGAAGAGCTGGCATCACAGGCTCTGATCGGCGTACCCGATGGGCAGCGCCATTATGAGCCTCTCGGGGACCTCTACCTGAATTTGGGTTCTCAGGCCGTGGAGAGCTACAGAAGAGAACTTGACCTGGAGGAAGCGGTGGCACGCGTACGCTACACATCGGGGGGCATTGGGTATGAACGCGAATATTTCTCCAGCTTTCCCGATCAGGTCATGTGCATCCGTTTAACCGCCGACCGCCCCGGGAGTATTTCATTTTCCCTCTTGTTCGGCAGAGGAGCGGTGCTGAATTCAATGTCTGGCGCTTTGCTGCGCCCGGTTGCCTTCCATGCCAATTTGGACGAGATCAGAGCAAACGGCGCAGGAGACCTGATTGTCCGGGGAAAAAGCGGCGGTGAAGGCGGCATCTCGTTTTGCTGTGCGGTGAGGGTGCTTACCGATGGGGGCTCCCGGTCGTTCACTGGCCGGCAGCTGCAGGTGGGACATGCGGATGCGGCAACGCTGCTTATATCGGCGTGCACGAACTTCAGAGTTTCCCGCGAAGAGATGGAAACCGAATGTGCGAGACGGCTCGACCGTGCGGCGGCCAGGACGTATTCCGAATTGCGTTCCGTTCATGTCAGCGATTACCGTGCACTATTCAGCCGGGCGTCACTTATCTTGCAGAATTCGGAAGCGGACGCTTCGGCGGAGGATCTCCCTACAGACGTTCGGTTAAAGCGGCTTTCCGATGGCAAGGATGATCCGAGTTTGATCGGGCTGTATTTTCAGTTCGGACGCTATCTGCTGATAGCCAGCAGTCGGCCTGGCTCGCTCCCGGCCAATTTGCAAGGGATTTGGAATAAGGACATGATTCCGGCGTGGGATAGCAAATATACGATTAATATCAATACGCAAATGAATTACTGGCCTGCGGAAAGCTGCAATCTGTCCGATTGCCACGTGCCGCTGTTCGATTTTATCGAAAGACTGCGGGTGCGCGGGAGAAAAACCGCCGCCTACATGTATGGCTGCGGTGGTTTCATGGCGCATCATAATTCAGATATATGGGCGGATACCGCCCCACAGGATGTATATACGGCATCGACCTTCTGGGTGATGGGCGCCGCATGGCTCTGCCTCCATCTGTGGGATCACTACGATTACGGAGGTGACGAGGCATTCCTTCGCGAAGCTTACGGAACGATGAAGGAAGCTGCTCAATTTGTCCTCGATTATTTGGTAGAGGACCCTGACGGGAACCTGGTTACATGCCCGTCCCTGTCACCGGAAAACAGCTACCTGCTCCCAAGCGGGGAAAGCGGGGCGCTGTGCTACGGACCTTCAATGGACAATCAAATTATCCGCGAGCTGTTCGGGCATTGCATCAAGAGTGCGGAAATCTTGCAGATGGACAGGGAATTCGCCGGGAAGCTGAAGGAAACGCTCGCCCGTATACCGGAGCCGTCGATCGGCAAATACGGCCAAATCCAGGAGTGGACCGTGGATTACGAAGAGGTAGAGCCCGGTCATCGCCATATCTCGCAGTTATTTGCGTTGCATCCCGGCAATCAGATCGATCGGAGAGAGTCGCCGGAGCTTGCTGCGGCGGCGAAGCGAACGCTGGAGAGAAGGCTGGAACACGGCGGCGGGCATACCGGCTGGAGCCGGGCGTGGATTATCAATATGTGGGCCAGATTAGAGGAAGGCGAGCTGGCCGGCGAAAATGTGACGGAGCTGCTCCGCTCCTCCACGCTGCCTAATTTGTTCTGCGATCACCCTCCTTTCCAGATCGACGGCAATTTCGGAGGAACGTCAGGAATAGCGGAAATGCTGCTGCAGAGCCGAAACGGTTCCATTGTGTTGCTGCCGGCTTTACCAGGGTCCTGGAAAACAGGCAGCGTTCGGGGGCTGCGCGCCCGCGGCGGGCTGGAGATTGATATGGAATGGCAGGACGGCCTCCTGACCAAGGCATCCATACAGTCCGGCCGAGGGGGAACAAGCGCTGCAGTCATCTACCGAGGCAAAACGGCTGCATTGCATTTTGAGCGGCCGGGGTCCGTCTGTGTGGTTGATGAAAACACGTTTTCATAGAGAATACGCAAGAAATACCTTTATTCGAGATAGAAGATATATTGGCGGCTTACCATGCCGATTGTACGCAAAGGGCGAGCTCCAACCGGAGCTCGCCCTTTCATGTGAGCAAAATCCATAACTCGACAGGTAAATAAGAAAACTCGGCAGGTTGTACCGGTCGGGCTCCGGCAATACGACCCTGCTGAACATACTCGGCGCTCTTGATGAGCCGACTGAGGAGCAGGTCATTTTCCGGGGTAGGGAAATCACCCGAATGTCCGGCGCAGATCGAAACGCGATGCGGCGCAAGGATATCGGCCTGGTATTCCAGTCGTTAGGCCTGGTTCCGCTGATGTCAGCATACGAGAACGTGGAATTCGGACTGAGCATAGCGGGCACTGAGATTTGAATACACGCCCTAGGTTGAGCCAAAAAAAGAGAGCGTAATATGCTTGTCTAAAGCAAAGTTGGCGGCTCCCAGCGCCCCGCCGATTTCTTTGAATGTCGATGTCTTGACAACCGTTTCCCTGGACAGAGGATGCATCGCGCGCTGCCGCATCGTTTTGGTGGCATATTCCACAAAGAGAGGGCTTGCATTGGGAATAAAGCCACCCAAGATAATGGCTTCGGGGTTAAAGGTATTGAGTAAATTGGCCATCGCAATGCCCAAATAGTCAGCCGCTTGCCGGACGACCTCGATCGCCAGCGTCTCTCCGTTCTCAGCGGCTGCGCAAATGTCTTGGGCCTTTACCAGCTGCAGGTCCGCAAGGTGATCAGATAACGCAGTCGGACTGTCGGAAAGGCGAATTAATTTTCGATATTCCTGTTCGATTGCGGGTCCTGCAGATAACACCTGCAGGCATCCGCGGTTACCGCAAGGGCATAACGGACCGTCCGGTTCGACGGTAGTATGCCCTATTTCGCCAGCGCCTCCCTTAGCCCCCGATAATAGTTGCCGATTGATATAAAGCCCCGCCGCGATCCCCGAACCAACCCCGATGTAAATCATGTTGTGATACTGCTGGTCCGGCGCATACCTGCATTCGGCGAGGCCGCGGGCCCGATGGCGATTGATGACAACGGTCGTCCACCCGGTTTCATTCTTCATTAGACCGCCGACATCCACATTGTGCCAGCCGGACTCCGCGGCGCTGCGAATCACGCGATGTTCGGCATCTACCAGTCCGGGAACTCCCAGGCCCAATAGCGGAATTGCAGGCTGCTCAAGTTCCTGCACAAAAGACTTGATTTCCCCCGCAAGAATTTTGAAGGAAGCATCGGGATCGAGCGTGTGAACTGGAATTTTCAAGGTCCTGATGACATTCCCAAGCAAATCGAACGCCCCAAGGGTCCATGTCCGGTTATCGAGGTCTGCGCCGATAATGACTCTGGAGTTCGGCGCCAATTCCAACGATGTAGCCGGACGTCCCTTCGTGGTCAGCCGGTGGTGCGTTTCATAAACTAATCCGTACTCTATCAGTTCGGCGATCGAAATGGATATGGTGGCCCTGCTTAGTCCGGTTAAGCGCGATAAATCGATTCGGGACATGCTCCCGTGCATTCGCAATGCTTGGAGGATCGCGAGTTTACTGCCTTTCTGATCCTTTAATTCCTTTAATTCAAATTGAGTCATAATACCCCTCTAGTTAATTTAAAATCGATCATTGAAAAACACCATAAGTATAGCATATAGCGTTAAATTATAACAGAAGTTGATGCTTTTCAATAAAAATAAAAAATTAAATTAAAATCTTTACAAAAGATTTTGGGGCATGATAGTATGTTCATTGTAAGCGGCTACTTTTACGACCATGATGCACGGGGAGGCAGAAGATGCTAAAAGGTATACCACCGATCATTTCGCCGGAATTGATGAAAATATTGATGGAAATGGGCCACGGGGATGAAGTCGTGCTGGCCGACGGCAATTTTCCGGCTTCGGCAAATGCGCAAAGGCTTGTGCGATGCGACGGGCATTCCATACCGGACCTGCTGCAGGCAATTATGCCATTTTTCCCGTTGGATAAATCCACTGATCGCCCCGCGGTGGTGATGTCTTTATTGCAGGGAGATGAGTCTCCGGCAGTATGGGAGCAATATCGATCCCTCATACGGGAACATGAGCCAAGCCTGGACGAGTTCGGTTATGAGGAAAGGTTCGCCTTCTATACTCGGACCCGAAACGCATTCGCGGTAGTCGCGACGAGCGATCAATCTTTTAAAGGAAATCTGATCCTAAAGAAAGGAGTTATTCGCGAGTAGTCGGGAAAAAGGAGCGTTTTTGAAATGAAAACAAGGAGACTTGGAAATTCGGAATTGCAGCTCAGCGTACTAGGCATGGGATGCTGGCAGTTTGGGGGCGGAGCATACTGGGGGGAGCAAAGCCAGCAGGACGTCGATAAAGTAGTGCATAAAGCTTTGGAATATGGAATCAACTATTTTGACACGGCGGAAGTATACAACGACGGCGCAAGCGAGATTTCATTAGGTCGGGCATTGAAGGGAAGGCGTCATCAAGCTGTAATCGGCAGCAAAATCAATACGGCTAATTCACGCCCCGATTTATTAAAAGCTGGATGTGAAGCCAGCTTAAAAAGACTGGGGACCGAATATATCGACCTTTATATGCTGCACTGGCCGATCACGCGCGGGTCGGTAAAGCATTTTACGAAGGACGCCGATTTGATCGAAAACCTGCCCAAGGTCCAGGATGTATTCGAAATGTTAAAGGAATTGCAGAAAGAAGGAAAAATCCGCTACATCGGAATCAGCAACCACGGCGTGGCGCAAATGGAAGAGGTGTTTGCAAGCGGCGTCCCGGTCGTTGCCAACGAGCTTGCGTATAATTTGCTTTCTCGCGCGATTGAAGAAGCCATATTGCCTTTCTGCGCCAAACATAACGTCGGAGTGATCGGCTACATGCCTCTGCAGCAAGGTCTGCTGACAGGGGAATATACCGGGTCAATCCGCCCGATGCAGGCGAGATCTCGCCATTTTCATTACTCCAGAGGAGAAGGGACAAGGCATGGCGAAGAAGGGGCCGAATCGGAAATAAATAAAGCGCTTAAACAAATCAAGACTGTGGCCGACGAGGTCGGCACAGAGATGACGACTCTTTCTCTGGCATGGGCGATTGCAAACGGCGATCTCGCAACTACAATCGTCGGATCTCGAAATTTGGAGCAGTTGAAGCTTAATGTGGGAGGAGCTGCTCTGGAATTGAGCGCAGATGTCGTTTACCGGCTGAACGAGATAACCGATCCGGTGCTGAAAAAATTGGGCGGCAATCCGGATTATTACGAGAATCGAAATCACAGCCGCATTTATTAATTGCTTAATTTAAATTTTGACATAAAAAAATAAAATGAGGATGTGTGGTTGTGTCTGCTAACAAGATTTCATTGTCTGTATTTACGAAGCCCTGGAAAGAGGCATCCGTGTGGAATTTGGGGAAATTCGTCAAGGAATTGGGATTTGACGGAATCGAATTTCCGCTGCGGAACGGGTACCAGCTGGAGCCTGCTGAAGCTCGCAAGCTTCCGCAATTGGTGGAGCAATTTGCCGAACATGGGCTGAAAATATTCAGCGTGGCGAGCGGTACTGACGAAGATGTGTTCGCGGGCTGCGCGGAAGCCGGCATTCCATTGATTCGGATCATGCCGTTCATCGATCCGAAACTTGGCTACGTGGCGTCGGAGAGAAAGGCCCGGGCTGAGCTGGAGGATCTGCTGCCATTATGCGAAAAATATGGCGTTAAGGTCGCCGCACAGCAACATTACGGCAACAATGTGGTGGATTCAATGGGGCTCCTCCACCTTCTGGAAGGACTTGATCCGAAGCTTGTCGGAGCCATCTGGGATACCGCACACGATGCATTGGCCGGGCAGCAGCCGGAGTATGGATTGGAAATCGTATGGGAGTATTTGTCTATGGTTAATTTTAAAAATGCCTATTATCATCGCGTAAACGGTCCGGAAGCGGAAGATGCGCAGTGGAAGCGATATTTTACAGCCGGCAATCAAGGTCTGGCTTCTTGGCCACGAGCGGCGAATTACTTGAAGAAACGGAATTATAACGGTGTAGTATGTTTAACGGCAGAATACACGAATGAACAGGACGTCGATCGTTTAATCCGTCAGGACGTCGTTTACGCCCGGTCATTATTTGAACAGGAGGGTTAACAATGAACAATAAAGTGAGAGTCGCTGTGATAGGCGCCGGGAAAATGGCCAATGCGGTTCATTACCCTTCGCTTGCTTCCTTTAATGATGTGGAAATAGCAGGTATTTGCGATATTTCGCCAGAAGCATTGCAGCAAACGGCGGATAAATACGGGATTGAACATCGATATTCCGATCATCGGCAAATGGTGGAGGAGGTGAAACCGGATGCTGTATATGCCATCGGGCAGCCCCATATTTTGTATGACGTCTGGATGTGGTGTCTCGAACAAGGTTTGAATCTGTACATCGAGAAACCGCTCGGCATAACGATCCATCAAGCAAGAGCATTGGCGTACACGGCGAAAAAAAAGAATTGCATCACACAGGTCAGCTTTCAACGTCGCAGTACTCCGATGGTGGTCAAGCTCCGTGAGGAATGCTTGCAGAGAGGTCCGATCACACATGCGGTTTGCCGTTTTTACAAATCCGAAATCCAACCCTTCTTTGGCGCAAGAGACCGAATGATGGACGATACGGTTCATTCCATCGATACGATTCGCTGGATGTGCGGAGGGAATGTGGTGAAGGTGGAGAGTGCGACAAAGCGCGTTCAGGTGCCGGACATTAATTTTATTTCAGCTACGATTCATTTCGATAACGGCGCTATCGGTTATTTGATCAACAGCTGGTCCAGCGGAAGAAGAATCTTTTCCGTAGAAATGCATGCGCCTGACATTTGCGTCGAAGCCGAGCATGAACGGAAAGGATATCTTTATGCAAACGGCGATACACAAGGTGTCGAATACGATGCTCGCGAGATCGCAGGAGGCAATGAACTCTACCAGTATGGAGGCTTCCAGGCCAAGCACCGGGAATTTATTGATTGCCTGAAGGAAGGCAAGCTGCCATCCTCCCATTTCGGCGATGCGCTGAAAACGATGGAAGTTGCTGAAATCATCCTGGCGCAAGCGCTTTTGGACGGCAGGTAAGAACGCTGAAATTTTTTTAGAAAGGAGGAGAATCTTCATGAGCATTCCTTCCACAGGTACTGGCCAGAAGGGCCGTTCCTGGCTGATGGATGTGAAGCGAGATAAATATTTATATTTGCTTATTATGCCGGGCGTGCTTTTTTTTCTGATTTTCAAATATGTCCCGATGTGGGGAATCGTGATTGCTTTTCAGGACTATTCCCCGTATATGGGGGTGCTGCAAAGCCCCTGGGTCGGCTTTGACCATTTCATCCGCTTTTTCTCCAATCCCGATTTTTACTTGCTGTTTCGCAACACGATGATGATCAGCTTGTTGAATTTAATCTTTTTCTTCCCGTTGCCGATTTTGTTGTCCGTCATGCTGAACGAGCTTCGCAGCGTGGTTTTTGGAAGAATCGTTCAAACGATTGTGTATATGCCTCATTTTTTGTCATGGGTCATTATTGCAGGCATTTCCTATCTGCTTTTGTCCCAATCCTCTGGTATTGTAAACTTATTTCTCAGTTCTGCAGGCTTTAAGGAAATTGATTTTCTAACGAATGCAAATTTATTTTGGGGGCTGCTGACCACACAAACTATATGGAAGGAAACCGGATGGGGAACCATTTTATTTCTGGCGGCTATTGCCGGAATAAATCCCCAATTGTACGAAGCCGCAAAAATCGACGGCGCGAATCGTTTTCGCCAGATTTGGCACATTACATTGCCGGGAATTCGAAGTGTGGTTCTTATTTTGTTTATTTTAAGACTGGGTCAAATCATGGACGTCGGCTTTGAACAAGTGTTCCTTATGATGAACGGCGCAGTTTCCCAGGTGTCGGATGTATTTGAAACTTATGTGTATCGGCTGGGCATTCAGGGCGGACAATTTAGTTTTAGTACGGCGGTAGGTCTGTTTAAATCAGTCGTGGGGTTGATTCTTGTCATCGGAGCAAATTATGTGGCGAGGCGTATGGGTGAGGAAGGCGTTTATTGATCCCGCATAGCCGCTGTAGAAGAAGGTGGATGAATTGAAAGAAAGCTTGGGCGACCGCTTGCTTAACATGACCAATATTATTGTTCTTTTTCTGATCTCGATTGTCACCGTGTTTCCCTTGTATTATGTGTTTGTTGTTTCATTTACGGATCCTACGGAATACATCCAGAAGCAGGGACTTATCTTCTTCCCTGAGCATTGGACTTTGAAATCGTATCAATATTTGTTGTCCACCTCGACGTTCAAGCTCGCCGGAGGTGTAAGCACTTTTTTGGCAACGGTAGGAACAGCGCTTAGTCTGATTATTACTGCAGCAATGGCTTATGGCCTGTCGAGGAAGAGGTTACGCGGAAGGCGAGTCGTACTTCTGATGGTTTTGTTCACGATACTGTTCAGCCCGGGTGTTATCCCGGCCTATCTGCTGGTGCGGGATCTGGGACTGATCAACAGCATCTGGTCGCTGATATTGCCGGTGCTTACCAGCGGGTGGTACGTCGTATTGATGAAAAGCTTCTTCGATAGTATTCCCGTGGAATTGGAAGAGGCGGCGGCAATGGACGGCTGTAATGATATTGGCATCTTTATGCGTGTCATTTTACCGCTTTCCCTTCCTTCGCTGGCGGCTTTCGGCTTGTTTTACGCGGTCAGTTATTGGAATACATTTTTCAATGCCGTGCTTTATATCAACGATAATGTCAAATGGCCCTTGCAGCTGGTGCTTCGCAACATGATTATCGATTCATCCACCTCGCAAAGCGGAGCTGTTGCGGCGGAGATTATGTCGGAGCAGCAGATTCCCGCTCAGACGCTCAAAATGGCGGCGGTTGTAATCGCAACCGTGCCGATTATGCTTGTATATCCGTTTTTGCAAAAGCATTTTGCCAAGGGCGTCATGCTGGGATCGGTTAAAGGGTAAGGAAGTTCATTATTGCAAATATATAGGGGGAGTATTTCTGTGAAAAGAGTATACCGTTCTGTTCGGCTGAGTCGGGTAGTAAAGTCGTTATCAATTGTTTTAGTAACCGCTTCCATAGCAACCGCTTGCTCTTCGCCAACTTCCGATTCCACAGGCACAACAGCCGGCGGTCAGGACGAGAAGCCGGTGAAAATCAGCATCATGACCGAGTTTCACACCGCCCAGCCTCCGGCTGCGGATAATCCGGTGACACTGGATTTTGAAAAGCGGACAAACACCGACTTGGATATCATCTGGGTTTCGCCGAACAATTGGACAGATAAGCAAAATGTTGTTCTTGCCTCGGGCGATTTGCCCGATTTGATGAAAGTCAGCGACCTGAACAACCCGCAAATGCAGCAGATGGTGGCCCAGGGAGCCTTCTGGGATCTGACGCCGTTTATTCAGGATTACGAGCATTTGATGGAATATCCGAAGGAAACATGGGACAAGACGAAAATCAACGGCAAAAATTATGTAATTCCCTCGGTCAGGCCGTTGGATGGCGGGGGGTTCCCGGCGATCCGTAAGGATTGGCTTGACAAGCTCGGCCTGAAAGTGCCGGAAACGATGGACGAGTTGTACGAGGCACTCAAAGCATTCGTAGAGCAGGACCCGGATGGCAACGGCAAGAAGGATACCTACGGATATAATATGCGGGATGCGAATTTCGCTTATGATGTCTTTAACCACAGCAACGGCAAGTGGAAGCTGGAGGATGGGGAAATCGTTGATACAATTCTGCAGCCGGGAACCCGTGAGGCGATTCTGTGGTACAAGCAGTTGTATGATGAAGGACTGGTCCCCAAGGATTTTTCGGTGCTGAAGAGTACGCAGATGGAGGATATGGCCAAGAGCGGCAAGGTCGGAATGACCCTGGATACGGTAGCGGGAGTGTACAGATCGGCAATTGAAGCGAAGAAACAGTATCCGGACGCCGATTTTCTGCCGTTCAATTATCTTACCGGGCCGGAAGGCAAAGTTGCTACCCAATCGCCTGGATTTGGCGGGGTATATCTGATTTCGAAGAATGTACCGGAAGCCAAGGTGAAAAAAATATTGGCTCTAATGGATTATGGCGCAACGGAAGAAGGCTTCGAGCTCGCGTGCTATGGAATAGAAGGCGTTCATTTCACGATGGAGGACGGGTTCAGAGTCGCGACGGAGCAAGCATTGAAGGATAGTGTATCCCAAAGCTCGTTCGGCAAAATTTTTGAGAGATTCGACAAATATTTGAATGCTTACAATGTCGGTATGCCGAAGGAATTATACGAAAGAAATAAATTGATTATTGATGAGCGCGCCAAAGTCAGCATCGCGGACCCGACGATCGGTCTGATCTCGGAGACGAATATGACAATGGGAGCGGAGTACACCAAAAAAGTCGATGATATGAAGGTGAAAGTGATTATGGGCGCGGAGCCGATCGAGGCCTGGGATCAACTGGTGGAAGATTTAAAGGCGGATCCGGAATATCAGAAAATTGCCGAAGAATTCAATCAATCGTATAAGGAGCAGCTGGCAAGCTGATAGGCAAACGGATTGTCGCATCAATCCGGTAAAATGATCTGCAATCTTTGCCATGCCAGGGGCGGCATCGCGGGATTATTTGGCGGCCATACAGAATTTTCCTGTATGGCCGCCTTCTTGTTTTTGGAACGCCTAGATTTTAATAAACGTCCGTGTACCATTCAAATTTTGAGAAGGAGTGACGAACGAAAATGAAAAACAAGGCTTGACCCTCATGGGAGATTCCTGATGGAGAACCGTATGTATTTAACGACAGAGTCTATGTATACGGGTCCCATGACCGTTTTAACGGACATGCCTATTGCTTGAACGATTATGTTTGCTAGATAGAATTTCGGGAGGACGGCAGCTCAATATCATGTCTGCGGCTGGGCGATGCCAATCCCGACGCCGGATGCCGGGGGTAATTTTTTCAATGAGTTGATTTTGTTTGTCCTGCGATTTAAACTTCATAGTAAAGCGTCCTCCGGGATGATGGGAATGCTGGCGAAGCACGTTACAGGTAAAAGCCGGACAATAGCGTCAATAAGGCATCTTGCAAAGGTGTGATTCTAACGAAAAGGAGTGATTGGAATGGATTATGTAACATTGGGCAGGACAGGTTTAAATGTAAGCGTTATCAGCTTGGGTGCCGGAGGAAGCAGCAGGCTGGGCATACAAACGGAGCGGAGCGGACAACATGCCGCGCAGATCGTGCATAATGCGATCGAACGGGGAATCAATCTGATCGATACGGCAGAGGCTTACGGTACCGAATCCGTGGTTGGAGCCGGATTGAAGCATGTTAAAAGAGAAGATGTCATTATTTCAACCAAATATTCTCTTCGCGAGAACAAGGGATTAAAAAAAGCGCAAGACTTCGAAAAAAGTGTAGATCAAAGCCTGGCCAACTTAAACACTGACTATATCGATATTTACCATCTGCATGGTGTGGATCATACCGATTATGATTATGCAGTCCAGCAGCTTGTGCCCGAAATGATTAAAATGAAAGAAAAGGGTAAAATTCGCTTTTTGGGAATTACCGAAGCGTTCGCTTCCGACTCGACGCATAAAACACTGGAAAGAGCGGTACAGGATAATTGCTGGGATGTTATGATGGTCGGCTTCAATCTGTTGAATCAGAGTGCGCGCGAAAAAATCTTTAAAACTGCCGTTGCCAAAAATATCGGAGTTCTCGATATGTTTGCCGTTAGAAGAGCCTTGTCTCGTCCGGAGGTCCTGATCGAATTACTCAATGAGTTGTTTGACAAAGGACTGCTGGATGCACGCAAAGTGGACCGCAATAATCCATTGGGCTTTTTGGTGCATCCGGACGGGGCACAAAGCATTGTGGATGCGGCTTACAGGTTTTGCAGGTATGAACCGGGAGTCCATTCCGTGTTAATGGGGACGGGAAATTTGCAGCACCTGGCCAATAACATCGAATCGGTAAGCAGGGGGCCATTGCCTGAGCAGGATACCCAAAGATTGAAAGACATTTTTGCGGGAATCGACAGTATTACAGGAAATTAGAGTTAATGTCTAGTGTATGATTCTTAAGTCAGATTAGGATGAACTGTACCGCAGCCGGAGTGCTGCTCATTGAACATATATCATTGTGGAGGAGCTTGCCTCGGGCAGCTCCTCTTTCGGTTTAATTGAAGGATAGGCAGTTCTGGCTGGCGTAGCGGCAAGCAGCCGGCGCTTCATGTTATCCATCTTAATATATTCCAATTTATCGGGTTAACATTTTCCAACTACAAAAGAGCAAATTAACCCTATACTACTAATTGAGAACGCTTGCAAAGATATTAATGAATATGAAGGGGGATCAGATTTTGAAAAAACAAATGACGGTTTGGTTCGGAATATTACTGTTGGCTGTGATGGTATCGGCTTGCGGCGGGAACAATTCATCGAGTCAGAACAACAGTCCGGACGCATCCGGCACAGCCGGCGTTGAACAACCGCAAAAGGTGGAACTGAACCTGATGTTGACGGGGCTTGGGCGTTTCAAGGAGCAGTTCGACCAGTATTTGAAACAGTTTGCGGTTAAGGAGAAAGCGGAGAAAGGGATTGACGTCACTTACAATATGGAAATGCCATCGGACGCCAATTTGCTGAAAACTCGTTTGGCGAGCGGAGACGCACCGGATATATATTCCCTGCATGCCGCTTTTGACGGTCCGGTCTTCGAAAAAGGAGGCTATCTGCCGGATCTCTCGAACGAGCCTTTCGCCGGCAAATTAATAGAAAGCATTCGCAATGTCGTGACGATTAACGGCAAGGTTATCGGTGTTCCGATGGAAAGCTTCTCCTGGAGCTACTTGTACAACAAGGAGATTTTTGAAAAATACGGTTTGAAGGTGCCGACGACGTTATCGGAAATGAAACAAGTGGTCGAAACCCTGAAAAGCAACAATGTGACTCCATTTATGCTTGCATATAAAGAAGAGAGCTTTCCGGGATGGCTTACGCAATTGAGCTTCGAATCGGTTGCCGCCAAGCAGGTTCCGGACTGGTGGGACCGGATGAACAAGGGGGAAGCGTCCTTCAGCGAATTAAAGGATAAAGGGATGTTCGATATTATCGATCTGGTCAATGCAAACGGGACAAAACGCCCGCTGGAGACCGGCGCGGATGACGGGCTGGCGAAATTCGCGAACGGCGAAGCCGCGATGTTGATTACCGGCACTTGGTATGCGGACAGCATTCTGAAAGCGAATCCGGATTTCAAGCTGGGCCTCGGCGCTTTGCCTGTCAATGATGATCCGGCGTCCACGATGGTCAATTTGGCGGTTTCCACTACGCTGACCGTTTATCCGGAAAGTCCGAACAAAGCGGTTGCCGTCGACTTTCTGAATTACATTTTGGATGACAAGGATTCTTCTGCTTTCTTTGATCAGCTAAAGTTTAACAAAGTGGCATCAAACCAACAAATCAGCACGTTCCCTTGGACCGAGCAGGGAAATCAATACGTGGAAAGCGGCCACTCGTATCTGGATCAATCCATACCGCAAGCTGCCAATGAAGCGATAGGCAAGATGTCTCAATCCTATTTCGCAAAACAAATTACGCAGGATCAGTTGATTGCAGAATTGGATAAAACCTGGAAAAATTCGCTCAAAGTTCAAAAATAAATCTATGGAGAAGGGCGGCAGCCGTTAACGCTGCTGCTTTTCCTTCCAATAGGCGGTGATTGGGATGTACCGGACTCTGAGATCCAAACCTTGGATTCCCCTGCTGGCTTTCGCGGCGCCGGCATTGTTCTTTTATGTGATTTTTTTATTGATTCCGACGATCGGCGGCATCTATTACAGCTTTACGGATTGGAACGGTTTATTCCGGCAGTATAATTTTGTCGGCTTCAGCAACTATATCGAAGCGTTCACGGAAGATTCCAGATTCATATATTCGCTGTTTTACACGTTAAAATATGTGGTTGCGATCGTCGTATTACAGAATATAGTCGGAATATCTCTGGCGGTATTGGTGGAAAGCCGGATACGCACCCGCACCAAATCCGTGTTCCGTACTCTGTTTTTTATGCCCAATATGTTTAGCGTATACATCAGTACGTTAATGTGGACCTTCATTTTCTCGACGGTATTTCCCCAGCTGGCCGACAAGACCATTCTGAGCTTCCTGGACCAGCCCTGGCTGGGCTCCGCGAATATGGCTTTTGTATCGATCCTTCTGGTATCCATCTGGCAGGGGGCAGGCTACTTGATGGTCATTTATATCGCAGCTCTGCAGGGTGTTCCGCGGGATTTGCAGGAAGCTGCTACCATTGACGGAGCGACGCCTTTTCGTAAATTTCTTCATATTACCCTGCCGATGATTATGCCGGCCATTACGATATGCGTTTTCCTGACCCTGAACGGATCTTTCAAAATCTTCGAAGTTGTGTACGCCCTGACAGGAGGAGGTCCCGGCTACAGCACGGAGGTCATTGCCTTTAATATTTATCAGGAGGGGTTTGCCAGGGATTTGCGTTATGGATACGCGACTGCCAAAGCGATGATTTTATTTCTTATTATTTTGGTCATTACGGTGACCCAGGTTGCCGTCTTGAAAAAGAGAGAGGTTGAAGCATGAGGAAATCGAAATCATCCTTTCTCTTCTCGTTGTTGATTGTTGTGCTGCTGGCTTGTGCGACTGTATTTTTCCTGTTTCCCATATTGCTGGCCATAATGAACTCATTGAAGTCGCAAGGCGAGATGTTCAAGTCGGTTATTCAATGGCCGAAGGTGCTGCACTGGGAAAATTACCGGTACGTGCTGACCGAAGTTCATATTTTAAGTAATCTGTATAATACATTCGTCATTACATCCCTGTCTATCATCGGAATTATTGTCTGCAGCGCACCGGCCGGATACAAATTATCGCGCACGCCCGGAAAGTTCAGCGCTTTTATTTTTTTTCTGTTCCTGTCTTCCATGCTTATACCTTTTTACTCTATTATGTTTTCACTTATCCAGATGGCGACTGCTCTGAAAATTCAAGGCTCGATCTATCGTCTTCCCTTGATCTACATCGGACTTGGCGTTAACTTCGCGATCTTTTTGTACCACGGATTCGTTAAATCCATTCCAAGAGAGCTGGAGGAATCCGCTCAGATTGACGGGTGCGGACAGCTGCAGACGTTTATAAAAATTATTTTTCCGCTGCTCATACCCATTACCTTGACGATCACGATTCTCGATATTTTATGGGTGTGGAATGATTTTATGCTGCCGCTGATTATGCTGACCAACTATAAGAGTTACACGCTTGTATTGCTGGCGAGCACATTTTTCAGTCAGTATTCGAATGAATGGTCCTACATCTTAAGCATCCTTGTTCTCACCTCGCTGCCTGTGATCATGGTGTATCTCTTCTTCCAAAAGTATATCGTGCAGGGCATCGCCGATGGAGCGATCAAGGGCTGACAAGAGAAGGAGAACGCCATCATAAGAAGGGGGTAATCCGATTTGATCCAATCTTATCCGAAATTGTCCGAGGAACTGCGGGTTCGCCGCCTACAGCCGCCTGCCGGTAAAATCAACATGGTATTGGATACCGATACCTATAATGAAATCGACGACCAGTTTGCGATCGTCTATGCCCTGCTCTCGAAAGACAAAATCAATCTGCAAGCCATTTATGCCGCACCTTTTCACAATGAGCTTTCCGATGGGCCGAAGGACGGCATGGAAAAAAGCTATGATGAGATTATCCGCATCCTGGAGCAAATGAACGAGCCCGCTGGAGGGTTCGTGTTCCGCGGGTCGGAAGGCTACTTGCCGGGACCGCAAGAGCCGGTAGACAGCGAAGCGGCCCGCGACCTGATTGCGAAGGCGATGGCCGCCCCCGATGACGAACCTCTTTATGTCGTGGCAATCGCAGCGATCACGAACATAGCGTCTGCTATTTTGTTAGAGCCGCGCATCATCGAGAAGATCGTCGTGGTGTGGCTTGGAGGACATGCGCTCTGGTGGAACGACACGACGGAATTCAATTTGAAGCAGGACGTTCCGGGCGCTCAGGTACTGCTTGACTGCGGCGTGCCTCTGGTGCTGATCCCCGTCCTGGGCGTCACCACGAGCTTGTTGACCACGCTGCCGGAGATTGATGCGCATGTCAGAGGGAAAGGGCGGATTGGCGATTTTCTGGCCGAGCGCTTCAAGAACTGCTCCGATGACCACTTCGGATACTCAAGAGTGATCTGGGATATTTCAACGATCGCCTATTTGCTGAATCCCGCTGCTGTTTCAACAGAGCTCGTCCCAAGCCCTTTGCTTACCGACGGGGTCACTTGGAGCAAGGATTCGAGCAGGCATTTGATCCGCTGCGCAACCTTCGTGCATCGAGATGCGGTATTTAAAGATTTCTTTCGTAAGTTGGCTGCCGCAGCCGGAGAACAAACCCAAATAAAGGAGTGACCAGGTCATGCATAAAAAAATATTAAACGTTGGCTTGATCGGTCTTGGCGAAGTTGCCCAGGTCATTCATCTACCTGTATTGGAATCGCTTCCCGATTATTTCCGGATCACGGCATTATGCGATATATCCCCTCGTTTGCTGGAGCATCTGGGGCATCGGTACGGGGTTGAGAATCTGTATACGGATATGTCCGATCTGGTCAAACAAGAAGATTTGGATGTTGTTTTTGTCCTCAACAGCGATGAATATCACGCCGATTGCGCGATTGAGGCGATCAGCCGCAATAAGCATGTATTCATCGAAAAGCCGATGTGCCTTACAAATGCGGAAACGGATGCCATTATTGCCTTGCGCGACCGGCATCAAGTCGTCGTGATGGTCGGCTATATGCGCCGCTACGCGGCCTCCTTTGTCGAGGCGGTGCAGGAAATCGGGGGACTTAAGAACATCACGTACGCCAGGGTCAGGGATATCATCGGGCCGAATCACTATTTCATTCAACCTACCAGCCGAACGGTTTCCTTCGACGATATTCCGGAGTCGGCCAAGGCCGACCGAAAGGCCAGGGCGGAACAAATGAGCATCGCAGCGACAGGGTTGAAGCCTGAATCGCCAATATTCGGTGTTTACCGTTTCTTGACCGGCTTGGGAAGCCATGATCTGTCGGCGATGCGGGAGGCTTTGGGAATGCCGCAGGGAGTCATTGGGGCCAAGGTTTCGCAGCAGCAGGGAAGTATATTCCTTACCGCTATATTCGACTATGGCAATTTCTCCGTCGTCTATGAAACCGGTATGGATCAGCAGGGCAGGTTCGACGCCCATATTGAGGTTTACTCCAGTCATAAATCTGTTAAAGTGCAATATGATACGCCGTATATCCGCCATCTTCCAGTCAAATTATTCGTCAGCGAAACGGAAGGAGAGACCTATAAGGAATCTGTAATCAGACCGACGCTCACAGACCCGTATACCCTCGAATTGAAGGCTTTGCACCAAGCAATAACGGAAAATGGAACGGTAAGAACGACACCGGAGGATTTCAGGGAAGATCTGCTCCTATTCGAAATGATCATAAATAAGTTAAAATAGAGGTATGCCGAATCGACTGCGTATAAAACTGCTTATCACCTGCCGATCATTCATGGAGTCCTTCTCCGGCAGCATTAAAAAAAAGATGTTTCTGGTGCTGGTGCTGCTGACCTGCATTCCGCTCATCATGTTAACCGTTGTCGCCATCCATAACGCCCAAGATCAGCTGGAGGCTGAAATCATGGGATCGAACTTATCCAAAATCGAGTGGTCCGGAACTTTTCTCGACGATCAGATTCAAATCCTGGACCAGATTCTGTTCTCCGTGATGAATGATCAGAGCGTTACGCAATTCATGGAGAATGCGCAAAACCAGGATGACGCCCTTGACTTCACTCTGCAGAAAAATCTGTTCGCCATATTGTCGTCGCAAAATTTGGCGAACCTGAACAGAATAAGCGAGATCACGGTGTTCAAAAAAGAGAATGAGCGAAGTTATTCCGTCCGAAACGGCGAGGAACGGGTTCTTCCCAATCCAGGGACGACAGCCCCCTGGAACTCGCCCGGAGGCAGAAAACCGGTATATGTTTTCGTGCCGGACTCAGACCAATTTACCATGTACCGCAACTTATACCGGTTTATTGACCGCAAGCTGGTGGGCGGAGTCGCGCTTCAAGTGAACTGGAGCATGTTCGATCCCATCTTCAAGTCGCTGGGCAGCGATGACAAGAGTACGATCCTGGTTCTGGACGAGTCGGGAAATGTCGTGAACATCCCCTTTGAGGGCAGCTCTGAAGCAGTACTAGCGACCTCTGTGGTGAAACGGATCGAACAGCATTCCAAGGATCATTTTCTCCAAGACGACGCCCATTATATTTTTTACCAGTCTTTTGCGGATGGCAAAATGACGATCGTGAAAATGATTCCAACCAGCGTCGTATCCGCGAGCAGCAACAATACGTTAAGGTTCGGGATTGGGATCGTGACGATTCTGATTATCGTTTCTGTTACCGCTTCCAAATTTATCGCGAACAAAGCGGTTTCTCCTATATTAAAGCTTGTAAGGGCTATCACGTGGACCGAGGAGACGAACAGCGACATCTATGTCGGACATAACCGCAAAGATGAAATCGGCTGGCTGGAGCAAAAATATGCCCAGATTATCCGATCGCGATATCAGATTTACATTGAGAAAAGAACGGCGCAATTGAAAGCGCTGCAGGCGCAGATTAATCCCCATTTCCTGCATAATACCCTGCAATCGATCGGCGCGATGGCTGTAATTAAGGATGTCCCGGAAATTTATCACATCATCCAGGCGATCAGCAGCAATCTGCGGTATACGATGGGAGTGGGAAATGATCTTGTCACCTTGCAGCAGGAATTCGATCATGTCAGCAATTATCTGGTCATACAAAAATTCAGAATCAAGGATAAAATTACGGTAGAATGGGAAATTGATCCCTCTACAGCCGACTGCCTCATACCGCCGCTCACGCTGCAGCCCATTGTTGAAAACGCATTCGAGCACGGATTCCAGCATAAAAGAGGAAGGTGGAACATCGGAATCAGGACGCGATGCGACTGGGAAAAGCTGTACATTGAAATTACCGATAACGGTACCGGTTTATCACCGCAAAGGGAGCTTGAGCTCAAACAAAGCTTAATGCGCAATATTGAAGAGATAATCGAAATTAAAGAAAGCATGGCTCTCAGCAACATTCAGGCACGGATCAAGACCCAATTCGGCTCAGAATACGGATTGAAAATCGAAAGCACGCTTCATGGCGGAACTCAAGTGACCATTGTGATCCCAAATACGTCCGTACAGGGAGGCGGTTCAAATGGCTAAGCTGCTTATCGTGGAAGACGAATCGTTGGTTCGCGATCTTATCAAGAAATTCGTGGCGCAGGCTATTCCGGATATGGAGATCATCGGCGAAGCGGATAACGGGGAAGATGGCCTCCGCATGATTCAGGAACTGAATCCGGATATCGTCATTACGGATATGAAGATGCCTCTCCTTGACGGAATCGGGCTGCTGCGGATCCTGGAATCGAATCAGCCGAATATGAAAGTGATTGTCCTGAGCGGGTATGATGACTATAAGTACATGCATCAAGCATTACGCTCGGGTGCGGTTGAATACCTGCTTAAACCGGTGGATCCCGGACAATTGACCCAGGCATTGCAATTATGTCTCAAGGAATTGCAGCATCACCGCCACCAATTATCAGAGGTACTGGTGACCCTTCCTCCCGGGATACTGGCTATATTGAACGATTACAAGAAAAATGCCGCCGCGCATTTGAACGAGTTAGCCATCAAGTCTGTAGAAGACGTATTGACAGCATGCATCAGCCATCTGGATTCTCAGTTCGATTGCGGATCGGCGCAGTGGCTCCGGGTCTACCATGAGTTTCTGATTACTCTCGAACAATTCACGGCGATGGAAGGACTGGAGCTGAATGGTGTGCTTAAAGAGAAGGATCTTCTTGGGCATATGCCGTCAAAGCTCAATGCATCGGATGTACTTGAAGCGATCAAAAGAATTTATAGAGAAGCGATGGACTTCATTCTTGTCATAAGAAGGGACCGCAAAAAAGTAGACTTACAACAGATCTTCGATTATGTTCAACAACATTACGCGGATGACATTTCCCTGGGGTCGCTGGCACAGCGGTTCTACGTGAGCAGGGAGTATCTCAGCAAAAGCTATAAGCTCCAGTTCAGGGAAAACATCATGGAACAAATCATTCGCCTGCGCATGCAATCCGCTAAATCCTGGGTGATGAAGGATGACATCCAAATCAAACACATCGCGAAGCGGGTAGGCTACGAGGATGTCTCCTATTTTGATAAAGTATTCAAGAAATATTATGGTGTGTCCCCCTCGGAGATGAGAAAGTAAATATGGCGCGCGCCGTATCGGAATGGAGAGATAAATAGTGAATCGGAAATCCGCTCAAGGTACGTATTCAGGAAGCCGCAATTCGCATGTTGCATTTCCGCTGGGAGGAATTGGCGCCGGCATGTTTTGCCTGGAGGGAACGGGTGCCATGTCTCATTTCTCCCTTCGCAACGCACCGGACATTACCCATGAACCGCTGATGTTTTCTGCTGTTTGCGTGAAGGACAGTGAGGGCAGCGTGGCACGGGTTCTGGAAGGGCCTGTGCCGGATTGGAAAGTGTTCAGCCACCGGTCGGATCGGTTTGTCGGTCCTGGAAACGGGCTCTTTGGCAAGCATTATGGGCTGCCGCGCTATAAAGAAAGCGTATTTGACTCGAAGTTTCCGTTCGGAACAGTGGAGCTTCGCGATCCGAAAGTACCTGTTGATGTGACGATAACCGGTTGGAGCCCATTTATCCCCTTGAATGCCGATGATTCGAGCTTGCCGGCAGCCGGACTGGAATTTACATTCACTAACCATACGGATCGGAGCGTAGAGCTCGTCTATTCCTTTCATGCGGCTCATTTCATGGAGGAGGGTGCCGGCAATCATCGCGTGATCCGTGCGGAATCGGGAAACGGCTTCATCCTGGATCAGCCGCCCATTGAACATAAGCCGTGGACGCAGGGGGCGTTCAGCGCCGTTGTCGATCATCCCCGTGCCGCCGTGGACTGTGCCTGGTTCAGGGGAGGCTGGTTTGATCCGCTGACGATGATCTGGAAGGATATCGAGTCCGGACGCTGCCAGGACAAACCTCCGGTGGATACGGGTAAGCCAAGTCCGGGGGCGAGCATCTTCGTACCGATGGAGCTCCAACCGAATGAGCGGCAGACGGTTCGCCTGCTGCTGTCCTGGTACGTACCCGAAACGAATTTGACCGTAGGTGTTCCCGCCGCAGCTCGGCAGCAGAGCGGTAACGAGGCTGCGGACAAAGCGGCATTTCATAAACCATGGTATGCCGGAAGGTTTAAGGATGTTGAGGAGGTTGCCGATTATTGGCTGTGCAGCTATATGCGATTACGTGAAGAGAGCGTCCGGTTCAACGACACCTTCTACGGCACGTCGATGCCTGCCGAGCTGGTGGAGGCGGCAGCGGCGAATCTGTCCATCCTGAAGTCACCGACCGTGCTCCGGCAAACCGATGGCAGGTTTTGGGGATGGGAGGGCTGCGAGGATACGAAGGGCAGCTGTCACGGAACCTGTACCCATGTCTGGAATTATGCGCAAGCTCTGCCTCATCTGTTCCCGGAGCTGGAACGTGGAATCCGCGATACCGAATTCGCGGAAGGTCAGGATGAGCATGGACATCAGAACTTCCGCATCCCGCTGCCGATCATTCCGGCAGATCACGATTTCCATGCCGCAAGCGACGGGCAGCTCGGCGGCATTATGAAGGTATACCGGGAATGGCGAGTCAGCGGAGATACGGAGTGGCTGCTCGCAATTTGGCCCAAGGTGAAAAAGAGCCTTCACTACTGCATGGAAACCTGGGATCCGGAAGGGCTGGGCGTACTCTCGGAGCCTCATCATAACACCTATGATATTGAGTTTTGGGGTCCCGACGGCATGTGCACATCGATCTATCTAGGCGCGCTCAAGTCAGCCTCGCTCTTGGCGGAAGCAGCCGGGGATCAGGCCGAAATCTACAAGTCCTTGTACCGCAAAGGCAGAGACTATATGGACAAAGAACTGTTCAACGGGGAATATTATGAGCAGAAGATCGTTTGGCAGGGGTTGAGAACACCATCTCCGACAAGCGGGGAACAGGCTTGGAATGTAAACTATTCGGCTGAAGCACTTGAGCTGATGAAGGAAGAAGGTCCGAAATACCAGTACGGACAGGGTTGCCTGTCAGATGGCGTCATCGGAGCCTGGTTGGGAGAAATGTGCGGGCTTGAGGACGTGTTGGACCGGGATAATGTCCGCAGTCACCTGCTCAGCGTCTACAAATACAATCTGAAGCGGGACTTGTCGGAACATGTGAATCCGCAAAGACCCGGTTTCGCGCTTGGCAGCGAGGGCGGACTGCTCCTGTGCACTTGGCCGAGAGGCGGAAAGCTTACGCTGCCCTTCGTATACAGCAATGAAGTATGGACGGGGATCGAATATCAGGTGGCCTCCCACTTGCTCTCGCTTGGCTGCATAGAGGAAGGACTGGATATCGTACGGATTTGTCGTGACCGTTTCGACGGCCGGACGCGCAATCCGTTCAACGAATATGAATGCGGCCATTGGTACGCGCGCGCTATGGCTTCCTACGGTCTGCTCCAAGGCTGGAGCGGGATCCGTTATGATGCTTGCGACCGGACCATGTACATTACGAAGAGGATGTCCGGTGACTTCAGCAGCTTCCTCTGCACATCCGGCGGTTACGGCATAGTCGGCATACGCGGGGGAGAACCCTTCGCAGACATTAAATCGGGTAATATCGATATCGAACATTTCCGGTTGAAAGAAATCTAATATGCGGCAGCGCAGCTGCTGCCGGATAGAAACGACTCTACAACGTTTGAACTGTGGATGGTTTTCACTTTGTCATTTATGTGACCAACGATATGGTATGATGCTCATGAAATTCATAATTGAAGAACCTTTTTGCAGTTCAAGGCCTGTACCGCTCATTTTGAGGTTGTACACAGAAGGTCGTTCCTTGCTGCATAAATAACCCGGCGAAGCAGCGGCTGCAGATACCGGGAAGCAATTAAATAGTCATCTTCAGCAACCGCTGCTTGACGGACCATTATCCGCTGAAGCAGCGGTTGTTTTGCTGAAATCATCAATCGGTGCAGCCAGGAACAATATTTTGCTGCCAGAAACGAAGGATAAATTTAATGAACCTTAATAATTATGCATTTCTTTCTTATTGACAATGAGAATTATTATCAATTAAAATGTTGTAAATGGAAATAAAGGAAGGGTGGCAAAGGAGGAGCCGTTTAATGAACGTGCCGGAACAGTTGAACAAGATCAATCAACAATTGATGAGCAGAAACTACAAATTGACGATACAGAGAGAAACGACCGTACGGGTTTTATTGGAGAATGAAGAGGAACACATGAGCGCTGAGGAAGTATTTATGCGTGTAAAGAACAAGCACCCTGAAATTGGACTGGCCACGGTTTATCGGACGCTGGAGCTTCTGGCCGAGCTGCATATCGTTGAAAAGATGAACTTTGGCGATGGGGTGGCCCGTTTCGACCTCCGTGGCGACGATCATGAGCATATGCACCATCATTTGATTTGTACCGTTTGCGGGGAAATGGAGGAAATCAAAGAAGACTGGCTCTTGGAAATGGAGATGCGTCTGGAACGTGAATTCGGCTTCTCGGTGAAGGACCATCGCCTGGAATTTACGGGCACGTATAAGACTTGCGAAAAAAACGGCTGCAAGCGGGAATGCGAGGCGGTAACCTAATGATTGAAGCTAAAGAAGCTTGAAGCAAGACGGTCAGGCTTCTTTTTTCTTGCCGCCCCCGGCTACCGTTTGCTAAACCTCTTAATTACAAAAAGAGGGCAATCAGAAAAAACTGGCTGACCTCCTAATACTAGCGGGTAGATTATAATAAAAAAGTCATAAGGTATGTTAGATGACATACGATGAAATAATGAATTATCCTAATACACTACCTTGGACGAAGAAAAGCATAACAAGGGCGGAGAAAAGCATCTAAGGAATGGAAGTGGTAATATTTGAACATTTTTATCGTGAGACACTGCAAAGCGGATGGACAATCACCAAGTGCTGATCTTACAGAAGAAGGATATACGCAAGCCAACCGACTTGCTGAATTTCTGTACAGAAAAAACGTTGAAAGCATCCATTCAAGTCCTTTTGTAAGGGCAATTAGTTCAATCACCCCGTTAGCGCAGAAACTCAGAGTTAATATAATTACAGATGACCGTTTATCAGAAAGAATTTTGTGCGCTGAAAACCATACGAATTGGCGCGAAATGCTTCGTAATACTTTTAATGACCTTGAGTTGTGTTATAAAGGCGGGGAGTCAAGTGTCGCTGCGATGGATCGTGCATTATCGGTCATCAAGGATGTAAGAGAAAGCGGATTAACAAATGTTGTCATCGTTACCCATGGGAACTTAATGTCCTTGTTACTTAAATATTTCGACAACAATGTCGGTTTTGAAGAATGGGAAGGGTTATCAAATCCAGATGTCTATCACATACAATTTGATGACACTTCAACAACTATTCAAAGGATTTGGCGTTAAGCATTACGATAACGGGCACGATAGGGCAATGACGCCAGGCTGTCTGCGTAAATGGTGGCCTGTTAAACTAACAGGTACGTTCCCTCGGTACGATTTAATTTTCTCACCCTGACTCATGAATTCGCAGGATTTCACCCTCGGCTAGGCTAAGAGGAAGAAGACATTGGGGGAGCAGGCTGCACACGCGATAGTTTCATCCAACAAATGGAAGGCTACCCCGCCGGTAGATTATCACCGGCGGGGTAGCCTTAAGTCGTTCATAAATGTGGAGCAGGCAAATCAGTCGTTTACTGCAATTTGGCTACACTGGCCGCCACCTTCTCGATCTGCGCGCTGTTCAGCGCATGATCCGGCGAGCTGATCGTGATGGTCCGGTCGTCCAGCTTGAAGCTCAGCATCGCGGTGTCTCCTGGCGTGTACCATTTGGCCTTGGTGCCGTTGGACAGCGAAACCGCCTTGCTCTCATAACCGTCCGAGTAATCCCGCGGCGAGACGTTGACGATCATATGGCTGAACACCAAATTGACGCCGTCATCGGTTGCAGCCGCATTTAGGTATACGTCGCCCTTGACAATCGGCAAACGAAAGAACATGCAGAGCTCTCCAGAGGGTAGCTGGGCACAAAGTCTTAACTTAAATAGCCGAGGACTATTACCGATTACGAAGCGAGTTGAAGAAAGGGAATATTCGCGTTGTCGCGGAAGAACAAGAAAACATGATTATTTATCATAAGTGTTTTTATCGGATTTACGAAGAACGATTCGGATTGCGATCGAGCTTTTCCGGGTCGTAATGTACGGTGGCCTGAATGCCGAGGAGATTCACGCTGTTCAGCAACTTGATTTCGAAAACAGCCAGGCCGTTCACGCCTGCCTCACAGGAGAGATTAAGCGTCACAGCTGCCCGCCGCCTGGTGTTGCCGAGGCATGTGGAGCTGCGACTGAAATGAACAGTGCGACAAGCAGGCAGAACGATACGATTGATTTCATCAAATGTTACCCCCATTTTTCGTATGTGGGACTTGAGAAGCCCGGATGGGTTCAGCGATGCGGCTGACTGTCTCCACCCGGGATATTGTCTGGAATTTGACGACTCGGCTACATACTGCCCAGCAGGTGATTGGCCACGTAGGCAATATCGGTGATATCGATAATACCGTCTTTGTTCATATCCAGCTTCGCGTTATAGCCGCTGTCGCCCTGTGACTTGCCGAATGCTTTTGCTACGGCGGACAAGTCGTTGATACCGATGCCTGCGGGAAGCGATACGTCAGCGTTGGCTACCACGAGATGAACAGCGCCCACCGATTGGAAAGGCAGGAGTGCGGAATCGCTGTTTGTCCACGTCGCGCCTTCTTTGATGGCAAGATCGAAGCTGCCGGACGCTTTTGCTTTTAGGCGGATATTTACAAGGGGCAGTTGGTCGGCTGTACGTCCAGCGGTGTCGCCCTTCAATGTGCCGATCAGGCGGATCCTGCCGTCAGCGGGATCGCTGATGAAAAATACATTCTGATCCGGTCCGGCAAATTCCTCGCTTACCTGTGCATCGATAAACTCGAATTTGCCCGTGTCATATTGCAGCGTGGAATCGAATCCGTAGAAATCATCGGCATTGGCTGCGCCGACGACCAGATCCACGGATTGGCCTTCATCCAGCAGGGCTGCGGAAGAAAGCGATTGAAGCGTCATGGCGGTCAATACAGTATCGTTAATAACGAAGGCATGAACCTCTCCTGTCCGGTCGGACCATTGCGCCGATGCTCCGGCCGATATATTGACTGGCCCGGCGGCTTTTGCTTTCAGCCTGACCTTCATCAGGGACAAATCGCCGGATTTTCCTTCGCCTGCACCGAGCAGCGTTCCAATCATCCGCACGCCGCCGTCGACCGGCTGGGAAGCGAAATACGCATCATCGCCGTTTACGCCGAATTGATTGCTCAAGGAGGCATCCACCAGCTCGAAGGCACCTGGATCGAAGCTAAGCGAAACGTCGAAGCCATATAAATCACCGGCGGATTTGGCTCCCAGTGTAACTTCGACGGTATCTCCCGTTTGGACGTAGACGCTGGAATTATCGATAGACAGCTTCGTTTCCGCAGCTGGCGCGGCTGCGTCCATCAGCTTGGCGACGCCCATATAGGAAGGGTTCAGCCATATATCGTTGTTCGTTGTGTTGTAAGCAATCTTGTATCGGCTGCCTCCGCCCAAATCGTTGTCGGATGCGGCATCCGCACCGATAAAGGCATTTGCCGCAGGCGTTATGCCAAGGGTGGACCAGGGGATGCTGGCTTCCACCGTATAGCCGCCCGGGATCTCGGCTGATTTATACACGGCTCCGGTGATAGCGTTGTGCTTGTACTCATTCAGCGCCGTACCATCGCGTTTGAAGGCGTATTGGTAATCGTCCGCCCCGTAGACCTGGTTCTTCGAGTTGTCCAGATCAAGGAAGGCTTCTACTGTATCATTCGGGTTATCCGTAGTGCTGTCCATAATCTGATACAAATAATATAAGTTCACATCGTCCCACATGGTCTTTACCGTACCGGAAAATTCCACGGGCGAGGAGGGCGTCCCGATGACATTCCTGGCAAGAGGAACCTCATGAGCGCTGCCCCAAACCGGATCGGCTGAGCCGTCAATCGTAGGCGCCTGCTGCGTTTTCGCGATCGGTATGCCCGTGAAGCCAGCCAAGCTCAGCACAGCGGGATCGCTTGTTACCGATCCGTACGGGCTTGTGATCTTTACCGTATAGGTCCCGATTGTCTGTGCAGAGACAGACTTGATAAACAGCCGGCGGCCCGTCTCGTTCGGAAGATCCTGTCCGTCCCGCTGCCACTGGAACTGCAGATCCGGAGTGCCTGTCGCGTCAACGGTGAATGCGGCGGTTCCGCCTTCACCGGCCGTTACAGACACCGGCTGGGTACGAATGGCCGGAAGCAGCGGAGCATCCTCATCCGCTGCTGCGCCGACCAGCGTAACGACAGATTGCGCCGGAACAGTCAGCGTATCCGTCGCGGCTACGTTCCCGAGCTGCAGCGCCTGTTCGCTCTCGGAGGAGCGGATAGCAGAATAATCCGCAGGGATACTGCCGCCGTATACCTGCATGGCGACCGTTTTAGCGGTGCTTCCCGTGTTGACCAGGACGGTCGTCAATGTTTTCTGCTGACGGTGGGTGAACGAGGAGACAAGCAGCTCCGGGTCGCTCGATTGACTGTCCACCTGCACGGCGCCCGGCCGGATGTACCGGTAATACTGCTTGGACGCATAGTAAGTCGGATTAGGCCCCGTATCGGAAATCAGGCTGAATTCGGAAGGAGTATGCTCGGCGAGTGACCAGAAGACCCAGGCGCTTGTCTTTCCATGCTTCAGGGCCAGATTAATCGACTTTGCAAGCGACATGGCGCCGCTCCAGTCCGGCGTATAACCGGAGGTTTCGGTCATCCATAACGGCTTATTATACGCGCCGGCAGCTTCACTCAGCTGCTTCCAATTATCAATATTGGCGTTTGGGGCGCTTATGCCGTCAGCCCCGTAGCCGTGAACGGCGAAGATATCCGTCAGGTTCCGGGTTTCCTCATCGGCTCCAATCGCATTCATATAGGAGATGATCCGGTCCGTCGTCTGAACGTCCTCCGGACCGAACAGCTTCGTCCGGATGCCTTCCTGCTCGAACCGCTGGCCCACATACTTCATCACGCGCGCCAGCTCGTCAGGTGTATAGACTGCCGACTGATATGGCTGGCCAAAGGCGGGCTCGTTGGCGATACTGAGGGCGTAGATGTCGACGCCGGCCTGCTCTTTCATCACCTTGATATATTCGATTAGCCATTTTGCATATTCTTCCTTATAATCGTTCGGGTTCTCGCCGGAGGGAATTTCGCTCATAATAAGCTTGTTCCAGTTCGTATCCTGGCCAAAAATGCATTTCACATATTTCATCCAGTAAGGCGGGCTCCATACGCTCGCAATAATCTTCAGAGGCTCTCCGGAAGCTTCCGACTTTTGTTTAAGCGCTTTCAAATAATCGATATGCACATTGAGCGCAGAGGTCTGTGATTGGCAGGAATTCGCCGGCAGGGCGCCGTCGATATTCCAGTTTCCCTTTTCCTGCTCGAAATTCGACGGAACCTCGTCCCTGAGAATCGTAAGACCCAGGTCGTCCACGATCCGATCCAGGAAGCCGCTGTCATAATAAGGGCCGGGCTCCCAGCCCGGCTTGTTCCCGCCGAAGCCGCCGAAGCCTTCGATTTGCTGATACTGAACCGATTTGTCAATCGTAATAACAGCAGGCTGCTCCTGCGGGGCCGAATCCGCATAAGATCTTCCGGCAGACAGCAGGCTGCCGCCGACAAGCAGCGCCGCTGCCAGCAAAACGGATATTGAACGTGCAGCAAAATGTTTCATGATCAGACACCTCACTTATTAGGATGGACAAGCTAAAAGCAATTACCGCTTACGGTCAATCGCTCTTTTACGAAACCTCCCTCTATGCGCTGCCGTTCATCCATCACGGGCATCAAGATACAATTTGTATCTTGATGCCCGTACAAAAAGACATAAACGGCGCCGTTTTCCCTTCAACCATTATAAAGCGGGCGCTCGTGACCCCATGTGCGAAATTCGCCTGATTGATGTGTGAAACCCGGCCGATCGAAAAGGCCAAAATCTACCGTGGACCGGACAATTTTCTATATGCGGTCCGGTCCGCTTCCAGTTATGCTGGGATTGACACCTTCGTGCTGTCAGCCAAACGGTACGAAGTTGCGGTATCAAGCAATGGCGTTTGTCGCCCGTCTTACGCGACGGGGACACAAAAAAAGGAAGAAGCCCATATAAACAGGCTTCCTCCAATCCTGGGTCCCAAGCTAGCTCAGCTGAATGCTGTTGATTGTGACAGAGCCGGATGTTACGTACACTCTTACGCTGTGCAGCCCCGCTGGCAGGGAGCTGCCTGACGATGTGAAGGTAGCGCTTCCGCCGCTTGTCGAAATCGTGCCGGCACTTGTGCCGTCAATGAACACACTGACCTGAGCTGCGCCGCCTGCGGAATAATGGATCTTGGCGGTGTAAGTGCCGGACGCGGTTGAGCGATAGTTGTAGCTCGCCCAGTTCGTGTCGGTTCCGTTCATATAGAAGGAGCCGGTACCTGGCGTACCCCATCCGCCGTCCAGCGAGCTCCAGTTGTTGCCGTCTACCGTGCTGCCGACAGCGGTTCCTATTGTCACATCCTCCTTCATTCCTCCGTTAAGCGTGCCGATGCCCTGCATTTTTGGAGATGTGGTGACGGGATTGTTCATATCCTTGACGAACTCCCATTGGTAGTAACCGGCGTGATCCGATCCGGTCAATGTGAAGTACATGAGCATGTCACCGCCGTACTGCTCCCAGAACTTCTGATGATTGACCACGTTCGTTACCATTTGCGGGCTCGGGCTATAATAAGCGGAGCCGCTGCCGCCCCAGATGTAATAATTGATAGGGCGAGCCGTTGCAACATGGCTGCCGTCGCGGTTGCCGTACCAGTTGTCCAGAAAGTTCAGCATCGTGCCGGCTGTATTTTGCCCGTTGTCCTGCTGCCATTCAAGAACCGGACGAACGCGCGTCATCATGGCGCCGAGGTATGTCAATTCGGGAAATGGCGGAGCTGACGGGCTACAGCGAAAGGTACTTCCGCAAAGCGTTCAGCAAGGCCACCGGGATGAGTCCAATGCAGTTTCTGGTGCAAATTCGCTTCGACCGGGCGAAGCACCTGCTGTTCGAGCCGCTGTCGATCAAGCAAATCGCGCGCGCAGTCGGCTACCAGGATCCCCTTCATTCTCCAAGCAGTTCAAAATCCTCATGGGGTATTCACCCAAGCAGTACCGCGAATACGCCAGGCAGAAGCTGGCCGCAGGAGAAGCCTTATAGTGGTTGTTTACTCATTTATAGATTGCCTGCAGGCAATTTGATATACTTTCTTCTATCAGATCAGCGAAAAGGGGATCGTATGAAAAAAAGAGTAAACCTCTCGGATATCGCAAAAGTGATAGGCATCTCTAAAATGGCGGTCTCTCTGGCCTTGCGGGAAGACAGGTCGATCAGCAGGGAAACCATCGATAAGGTCAAGGAGGTCGCCAAGCAGTTGGGCTACACGCCAAACCGGCTTGCCCAGGGTCTGTCGAGCGGAAGATCCTCCAGCATCGCCGTTATCGTAGGGGGGTCGTTCTACGACAGCTACCATGAGCAGTTCATCAGGGGAGCATTGCCGCATGCCATAGAGCGGGGATATACCTTGTCGGTGGGGATTACCGATAAAGATAAGCTGAATGAAAGCGAATTGATTGAAAAGTTCCGTCATATGATGGTGGACGGTTTTCTCGTCTTTCACAGCCTGGACGATACGCCTTACCGGAAGCTGACCAGGCAGGGTGTGCCGTATGTGCTCTATACCAAATATTTCGAGCAGCTGTCATGCGATTATGTCGTTGGCGACGATTTTTCCGGCGGATACGCGATGACGGAGCATCTATTGGGACTTGGGCACCGCAGGATCGCATATCTGTATGACGAGGGGCTGGCGGAATCATCGGAGATCATCAACCGCAAAAAAGGCTTCCATCAGGCGATGTCCGATGCCGGGTTATCTTCGGATCACCAGACCTGCATCCCCTTCGCGACCGATTTCGATCCGGCGTCTCTGAGCAACCGCAACACTCTGTTTACTCGGATGTTTCAGAGCGAGGACCGGCCTACCGCCCTCTTCGTATGCAATGATCTTACGGCCTCATGCGTATACCTCCTGCTCAAACGGCTTGGTTTGCGTATACCCGAAGATGTATCGGTCGGGGGCTATGAGGGCGTATTCATCGGCCAGATCATGGATCCGCCGCTGACGACCGTAGAAACGCCGATCAGGGAGATGGGGCGAAGAGCCTGCCAGATTCTAATCGACAAAATCGAAGGAACGACATCGTCTGCCGAAGTGATCAATATCAAGCTTAAGCCCGAACTGAAGGTGAGAGATTCGACGGTATTCCAAAAACATGTTGAGTAAATATTAGCCAGCAAAGAAACTGATCTATCTTTATCGGTAAAGTTAAATGAATCTTCTCTTTCAGGATTTTCTTGCTATGTTCATCCACTGGTAATAAGGTGATTCGGACTGGGAAGATTTTTTATTCTTTTTTTCGATTGACGGTATGGAAGGATTTTCTTATAATAACTTTACCGGTAAAGTTGAGTTTGCCGATTTGCCATCATTTATCATGCATGTGAGGAGTGAAGTCATGGAATTTAATGGAGTTGGTTTGCACCTGGGAAATTTGATGCAGCTTTCCAAAGCCCGCACGCGCTCGATCAGCGCGGAGAATTTTATGGGAGAGAAGGGCAAAGGCGGCATGTCCACCGACGGCATCAGCGCGTCATGCGCCCGTGAGCTCGGACAGGGCTGGAAGGTGTCGCCGGCTGTCACGCTGAGGGCGAAAGAGACCTTCGTGCTTGCCGACATTGCAGGTCCCGGGATGATCCAGCATATGTGGATGACCTGTGCGCCCGAGAGATGGCGGAGCCTCATTCTGCGCATGTACTGGGACGATGAAGAAAGCGCTTCCGTAGAAGTGCCGCTCGGGGATTTCTACTGCAACGGCTGGTGCGAGCGAAGCATCGTCAACTCGATTCCGATCTCCGTTATGACCGGAGGCGGCATGAACAGCTATTGGCAGATGCCCTTCCGCAAGGCGGCGCGCATCACGATCGAGAATCTTGGCGGAGAAATCCCGCAATTTTTCTACCAGATCGATTATACGCTGACTGATATTCCGGACAATATGGCTTATTTCCATGCGCAGTGGTGCCGCAGCAATCCGGTTGGCTATGCCGATGTGCACACCCTATTGGACGGCGTTCAGGGAACGGGCCATTATGTGGGTACCTATCTCGCGTGGCAGGCCAACAATAACGGCTGGTGGGGCGAAGGCGAGGTCAAATTCTATCTGGACGGGGATAAGGAGTTCCCCACCATCTGCGGAACGGGAACTGAGGATTATGTAGGCGGCGCCTGGGCATTCGAGCAGGTGGAGGGCGAAGGCTATCTGCCCTTCTCCGCCCCGTATCTTGGTTTTCATCAAGTATCCAGACAAAACGGCTTCTCCAGGGTCAATCAGCGTTTTGGCATGTACCGGTGGCATATCCTCGACCCGATCCGCTTCGAAACGGATTTGAAGGTGACGATCCAGGCGCTTGGGTGGCGGAGCGAAGGAAGGTATTTGCCGCTGCGGGATGATATCGCTTCAGTTGCCTACTGGTATCAGGCTGAGCCTCATGCTCCGTATGCCCCTATGCCGGGCAAGAACGATCTGGAAGTCATTTAGAACTAGAAGGAGCTGATTCGGCATGGCAGCAGAAGCACGATATACCGTTCATACGATGATTGAGCACATCAGGATGGCAGAGCTTAAGGAGGAGCATCCGGAATGGATCTGGAACCGCAGCGATACGCATGTCATTCTGGGGGTTCCGACGTCTCATGAGGGATACAAAACGGTCGTTGAGCCGGGAAATTCCTTCTCCCCCGGGCACCGGACATACGGAGTCTCCACCTGGGTTTACACAGGCGGAATGCTCCATGCGCCGGAGGAGAAGCCGCAGGAGCAGCTGGCCTGGTCGCTGCTGGAGGGTCATATTCCCGTACTGACCTCCGTCTGGCAGGCGGGAACCTTCCGGATTACATCGCGTTTGTTTGCGGACGGGGATCCGGCGACGACGGATATCCGCAACTATTTTACAGTCGATATCGAGAATACGGGAACTGCTGCGGGGACCGGTACGTTCTATCTGGTGACCCGATCGTTCGGCGCAGCCGGCGGGCCGGTCAAGAGTCTCGGGATGCGGGGAAGCGCGCTGGAGATTAATGGTGGAAAAGTGATGGCGGTAACGGTGCCCCCGGACCGCTTCGGTGCCGTCAGCTACGGGGAGACAGAGAAGGATATCTCCGTATTCCTGAAGAAGGATGCTTTGCCGGAAGGAGTCATGGTGAACGATCCTTCCACATGGGCCAGCGGTGCAATGGCCTATACCCTTAACCTGGAGCCGGGCGGTAAAAAGTCGTATTCGTTCGTCTGTCAGGTTCATGCCGACAACTGGATGGTCAGGAAAGGCGCGGACGATTCGCTGGGACCCGGAGATGTTGAGCGAATTATGGATGACTTTATCTCCCGGTGGAGAGCCGGAAGCAGAATCAAGCTGAACCTGCCCGACCGGCGGTTTCAGGAGGGGATGCAGGCACAATTAACTCATATGTACATGGCAACAGTAGCCTCAGAGCCGCGGATCAGCGCGATCTCCTACCCGCTCTGGTGGCTGAGGGACGGGGCATATGTACTTGTGGCGCTGGATAAAGGCGGCTATACGGATTTTGTCCGGGAGGCCGTGATCAATGCTGCCCACCGGGATGCGTTCGGCGGATTCGGCGCAGAAGGAGACGGACCGTCCAACGGTATTTGGATGCTGTCGGAGCATTATCTTCTGACGCGCTCCAAATCCTTCCTGGAGCGTGTATATCCACATATCGAGCGCAAAGCGGAGCTGATCCGGCAGATGCGTCATACCGTTGTGCCGATTCTTCGGCACAGTGAGATCCGCACCTACGAAATGCTGCTGAGGCCGGACAGCGATGTCATGTGCCAGCCTGCCAGGGACGGCTTGATTAACGGACGAATGGATCATCACCAGCCGACATTATGGATTAACGCATACGCTTACATGGCGCTCAAGCGGGCAGCCATGTGCGCGGAGGAGCTGGGCATAGAGGGCACCTGGTTCGATGAGGAAGCGGAGGATTTGAGGAGGTCCCTGCATCTCAAGGCTGAGCAGATCTTTGGCGACAATCCGCGGGATCCCAACTCGGCGTTCTGGCCGACAGGGTGGGCGAAGAAGGACGATCCGATCATCGTACGCGGCATGGAACGTTTCTGGAATGAGGAGCGTTACCCGAACGGCATGCATGTTCCTGAGGACATGTGGACGTATTTCGAAGCGGGCCAGGCGCATAATTATCTGTTGATGGGACAGCGGGAGCGGGCATGGATCTCAATCGATTTCTTCCTGAATAAGCACGCGGCGCCTGGACTTTACACATATCCGGAAGGGAGCGACGACGAGAATACGTCCCTTCAATGGCATCGTACGCGGGGATGGGACCAAATCCCGTTCATTACTCCGCACTGCTGGACAGCGGCGGAATTATTCCTGCTGCTCCGTGACTGTCTGGCCAGGGAGGAAGACGGGACGATCTTCATCGGCTCCGGCGTTCCTGCGGCCTGGATGAGCGAGGCTTTTTCTGTCCGGGATATGCCGACCTATTATGGAAGCGTCGGATTCGAATATTTTCCCGAAAGCAGAACGCTTCGCGTATCGGTGGAGCGGATGCCGCCAGGCGGGGTCGTGTCCGAGCTGCCTGGGGAGGTTGTGCTGGAAATCGCTCAGGCAGGCCATTGACGGCTGGAAACAGATGAATTCGTACCGGCATGGACAGATTCGAAAATCGCTTGCCGGTACGTTTTGTTTCACGATTATGCTCAAGGTGAATGCCGGTATATCCAGCAAGTCGGAAACGGGGGAGAAATAGGGGATAAACTGGTGAAGCCTGAATGGTCTCAACACCGGCTTGGTTACGAATACACCGCTTATTTCATCGGAGGCGATCATGTAAATATGAGATACCATAAAATTCCGGGAACAACGTTGGAGCCTTCCGTCATTGGTTTGGGTACGGCCGATTTTGGCACTGCCCTCGGCAGGGAAGAGTCCTTCGCGCTGCTCGATCTTTATTTAGAGCTTGGAGGAACGCTTGTTGATACCGCGCATGTGTATGGCGATTGGGCGGATGGAGGCAGGGGCGCAAGCGAGAAAATGGTAGGGCTGTGGCTGCGCGAGCGGGACGCCAGGAACCAAGTCATTTTGTCCACGAAGGGGGCGCATCCGCCCCTGAAAGAGATGTCGAAGCCGCGGCTGGATGAAGGCTCGATACGCAGCGATCTGCACGACAGCCTCGAACGGCTGCAGACGGACAGCATCGATTTGTACTGGCTGCACCGGGACGATCCCCGGCAGTCAGTCGAGTCAATCATGGACGCGCTGCATGAACATGTTGAGGCAGGGCGCATCCGCTATATTGGCGCTTCCAACTGGAAGAGCAGCCGCATCGAGGCAGCCAACCGGTACGCCCTGGAGAACGGCCGCACTCCGTTAATCGGCAGTCAGCCCCATTGGAATCTGGCTTCGCTCAATCCCGTTCTGCCCGCCGACAACATGGCGGTTGACGACTCTGAATATGCCTGGTATGCAGCTTCAGGACTTGCGGTATTCGCCTTCTCCTCACAGGCGTCCGGCTTCTTCAGCGGGAGATATGGACGCGATCTGAAGCCGCAGGGCGGCCGGTCGGCTCTGGTGGAAGCGATGTACGCCAATGAAGAGAGCTATGCCAGACTGGACCGGGTTCGGGAGCTGGCGGGAGAACTTGGCGCGAGCGGCTCGCAAATTGCGCTGGCGTATCTTGTCTCGCAGCCCTTTCCCGTGTTTGCCCTGATTGGCGCCAATAAGCTCTCGTATCTGGCAGACAGCTGCGGGGCGGGAGATATCGCCCTGACGCCCGGACAGCTCCGCTATCTGGTGAATGGATACCCCGAATAAGAGAGGAAGAAGCAGATGAAACTGCATGCTATCCGCCTGAATGGCATTCAAGCAGGCGGCGAACTGCGCGATAGAATCGAAGCGAGCTTCGGAAGACTGGAGGAAGATGACTTCCATCCGGATCGGGTCTACAGATCGCCGGAGTACGACTGGCCAGGCGATCAGGAGGGCCGCACGATGCTCGCGCTTGTGATGCTGGCGCAGGCATCAGGCCGCGAACCCCGCTATTTGCAGGATATCGTCGACAGGATCGGCGGAGCGTTGAATGAGAGGGGCTATTTTGGCAGGATGCTGCCCTATGGAGAGAACGATGAGCAGCAGTTATCCGGCAACAGCTGGTTTCTGCGTGCGTTGTGCGAATATTACGAATGGAAGCAGGACGAGTGGGCGCTCCGCCGCATCGAGACGTTAGTGCGCAATTTACTGCTGCCCGCCGCGGGCTTCTACAGGCAGTATCCCGTTCGGCCGGAACAACGCGTGTTCGCCGGAGAGGCATCGGGAACATTGTTGTCCGGGCTGATCAGCGGCTGGTACTTGTCCACGGATATCGGCTGCGCCTTCATCATGCTGGACGGGGCGACGCACGCCTATCGGCTGCTGCGCTGGCCGGAGCTTGGCGTTCTGATCGAGGAAATGATCGAGGTCTTCACCGGCATTGATTTTCTCGAAGCTTCCATGCAGACGCATGCTGCCCTTTCCGGACTGCGCGGCATGCTGCGCTACTGCGAGGATACCGGCAGGGAGCCCATTCTCGAACAGGCGAAGGCCTTGTACAGCCTATATACGGGATACGGCATGACCGAGAATTATGCCAATTACAACTGGTTCAGCCGGCCGGAATGGACCGAGCCCTGCGCTGTGGTCGATTCATTCCTGGCATCGGTCGACCTGTGGCGGCTGACAGGCTATTCCGTCTATTTGAACACCGCGCACCATATTTATTATAACGGAATCGGGCACGGGCAGCGGCCAAACGGCGGCTTTGGCTGCGACTGCTGCTCCGGCGCGCGCGAGCCGTATCTGTATCCTCTTGCCAATGTGTTCGAGGCATGGTGGTGCTGCACGATGCGGGGAGGCGACGGCTTGTCCCGCGCGGCCTCTTATGTCCTGTTTCGCGATAAAGACGCAGCCATCGTGCCTTTCTTTCATCCGGCTGCCGTCCGGATCGAGAGGCCAGGAGCAGAGCCGCTGCAGGTCGAGATAACGACAGGTTATCCGCTTGAGGGCTGGCTGCGCATCAAGCTTGGAGGGGAGCCGTCCGAATCGGATTCCGGCGACGTGCTGCAATGGCGCATATTTCTGCCGGATTGGATGGATCGCGGCAGTCTGACGCTTTTCGCGGATGGCAGCGGGACGGCCGTGCGGATTGAGAATGGTTTTGCGGTCGTGGACGGAGTGAGGCACTCGCTGGAAATCCGCTTCGGGATCGGACTGCGCGCGGAGCTTATAATCAGCCGCAGCACTCTGACGGGAGGCTACCGCTCGTTCCGTCATGGCGCGCTGCTTCTCGGACTGCGCGCAGTGGAGGAGGAAGTTGTCCTGGAAGAGGGCTTTCGGACGGAGCCGGGCGGTCGGGTGGCTGAATACCTGCTGCATGCCGTTCCCGCCGGACTCGCCAGCTCAGCTGTCTATCAGCTGAAGCCGATCCATGACCTGTTTCGATTGCCGGAGGATAAGGCGATGGTGGACCGCAAGCAAATACTGTTTCGCCTGGCTTGAACAATTTTAGAAAAGTCCGTATATGAGTTCTGCGCCCATAAAATACGGCAGACTATCCAGAGAATAAAATTCTGCAATAGTCTTCCGTATTTTGTTATTTATCCAGAACCATAAACATGCCTGTCATGTCCGGCGAGTAATCCTTGAATCCGAACTGCTCGTAGAAGGTATCTTGTCCGCCTGATGCGAATAATCCGACAAATGCGATGCCATTCGGATGCCTGCATTTTTTTATATAGGCAAGCAGTTGCCCGACAATTAATTTGCCGACCCCATTCTTCTGATGATCGGGCAGAACGGCCACATCCTGTATATAAAAATACATGGCTCCGTCGCCGACAATTCTGCCCATGCCCACAACATTTTCTTGATGCACGACAACTGCGGAATAAACGGAATTAGCGATAGAATGCTCTGTCATCCCGGTGTCGACCTGCCCCCAGCCTACAGCTTCCCATAAGAATTTATGTACCGGTACTGTCGGGGGGCGTTCAATTATTTTGTACGTGTTACTTGTCATGACTACCACCTTTGATTAGCGCCCCAAATGCGAGCCTATTGTTATCTGATTCCATCGCTTATGGCATGCCCCATCCTGTGTTCTGCTATTCTCCTATCCTCTCTGCTTAACAGCTTGAAGAATCGGAGCTTGCAGCAGTGACCCGATGGTACATACCTTCTACAAGCATTGCATTCAATCCTCCTTCCCGACGGTGACTATCCAGGTTAATGGCGCTTCAAGCACCCGCAATAAATAGAATTATGCCGCTTCTGTACTGAAAGTAAATAAAAGACAGCGGATGTCAACAGACGACAATAGCGGGCGCAGGCGGCGGTTGCTACAATTTAGTGAAGGAACACGCCGCACAATTTCATCACAGGCCTGTTTGCATTTTGTTGAGAGCGGCAGACCGTATTCGGGCCGGTCGCGGCGTCGCAGAGGGGGCGGCAGTTCGGAGTGATTGTCCTCTGTCGGGAACGGCGTTGCGCCCGCGCAGCCAACAAGCTGCCGACCGCTATGAGAGAAGGTGACTATACTGGTTAATCATAAATGGTTTGTCCCGGCGCTGCACATGGCAGAGGTGTTCCACTATGCGATTGAAGAGCCGGGTTTTCTGCCTGATGCGGTAGAACGCTATGCTGCCGAAGGTTACTACGGCGGATTGGAAATCGGAATTGTGAAAGATGGCGCTGCACGGCGGCGGATTGCGGATGCAGTCCGTACAGCCGGTTTGTCGCTTACGCAGTGGCTTACCCGTCTTATCACGGAGGAGCGGTTAAATTTGTCCGCCATCGATCCTGCAAAGAGAAGACAGGCGGTACGGCGCATCGCCGATTATCTGGAGTCGGCAGCCGAATCCGGCGCAACCCATATTGCCGTGGTCAGCGGGGAAGATCCCGGCGAGTCGCTCCGCGCGGAGGCGGGAGAGCGGCTCGCGGACAGCTTGAGCGAGCTCGGCGAGGCTGTCCGCCGCTATGAAGGAATGGGGCTGCTCATTGAGCCGCTGGACAGGGGGGCTCATAAAAACCGGCTGCTTGGACCGACAGAAGAGGCCGTCCTGCTGATGGATCGGCTTGGCGGCGTTCGCGGACCGGTCCGGCTGTCCTGGGATACCGCTCACGCTGCCCTGTGCGGCGAGGGGCTTGCCGATTCATGGCGGCTGGCTGCCCCGTATACGCCGCAGATTCATTTGGCGAATGCGGTACTTGACCGGCGCGATCCGGAATATGGTGATTACCATAGGCCTATTGGAGCACCGGGCTTTCTGGATACCCATTTTGCCTGCAGGTTGTTCCGTCAGGCGAAGGCCGCCGGACTGCTGGAGAGCGGCACGCTGCGCGTCGCTGTCGAAGTGCGCACGGAGACGGGAGATCCCTTTGCCGTCGAGCGCGCGGGAAGAGCGCTGCTGGAGTCGATACGGCAATCGCTGGAAGAGGAGGAGAGTGCGGCAGATGAAGGTTAACAAGCGGATATTGGCCGAGCTGCCGATGGTCTATGCAGTGCAGCGGATTGATCTACGGGGCGGGACGCATCTGCTCGCGGCAAGCGAGGACAAGCGGGAATGTCTGTTGTTCTCGCCGCCGGATTGGAACGCCTCGGCCGTCTGGCAGCGGCCGGGCGGGACGATGAATATGACCGCTTATCCCGGTCGGCCGGGCGAGCTTCTGGCGATACAGAAATTTTTTCCGATTTTCCAGTCGGAGCATGCTTGCGTTATCCATGCAAGTCAAGGTGCAGCCTTCGCAGAGCCATGGCAGGTGCAGGAGCTGTTCCCGCTGCCGTATGTGCACCGGATCGAGACGGTCCAGGCCGGTGGCGTGCCGTTCCTGATCGCTGCGACGCTGTGCGGGAGCAAGCGGCATCAGGAGGATTGGTCGTCGGCCGGTGCCATATACGCTGCGCGGTTCCCGGAGGAGGCAGGCGGGGAGTGGGAGCTTAAGCCGATTCTGACCGGACTTACGAAAAACCACGGCCTGCTGGTTGACCGGACGGATGGAACCGGGGCAGTTCTTGTTTCGGCCGAAGAGGGGCTGTTCCGCATTTCGGTTCCCTCGGAACCGAAGGGGGAATGGCTTGCAGAGCGGATGCTCGACCGTCCGGTGAGCGAGGCGGTACTGCTCGATCTGGACGGCGACGGGGAGCTGGAGCTTGCAGCGGTCGAGCCGTTCCACGGTGATCGTCTGGCCGTCTACAAGCGGCGGGCGGGACGTTGGGAGCCGATATTCGAGGGCGGCGTCAGCTTCGGGCATGTGATCCTTGAAGTGAAGGCAGCAGGGAAGACGGGGCTGCTTGTCGGGAACAGGAGCGGAAGCCGGTCTCTGGAAATCTGGCTTCCGGATTCCTATTGCGGAGAAGGGGAGCTTCGGTTCGGGAAATTCGTCGTCGACGAAGGAGTCGGGCCGACACAAGCGCTGGTTCTGGAAGACAAGGAAGGTCTGAAGATTTTATCGGCCAATCATTACAGAGGGGAAGTGGCGCTTTATGAAATCGAACTCGAATGAAAACCGCAGCGTGGCGGTAACGGATTACACGTATCCGGATCTTGCGCCGGAGAGGGCGATTCTTGAACCCTTGGGCTTCCGGTTTGTTACCGGACAGTGCAGGTCGGAGCGGGAGGTTGCGGAGCTCTGCCGGAACGCCGATGCCATTATGACACAGTACGCTCCGATAACCGCCGCAGTCATCTCGCAGCTGCAGTCCTGCAAAATCATTGTCCGTTACGGCATCGGAGTGGACAATGTTGATATTGATGCGGCAGCGGCAGCGGGAATTGCGGTCGTGAATGTCCCCGATTACGGGATAAGCGAGGTGGCGGACCATACCTTTGCCCTGCTGCTGTCGGCCGTGAGGAAAATTCCCGAGATTGTAGGCCAGGTCCGCAGCGGAATCTGGGACAACGCTCCTTGCAGGCCGATCGCCGGACTGTCCGGCAGGACCCTGGGCCTTGCCGGCTTCGGCAATATCGCCAGGGCGGTTGCCCGCCGGGCAATGGCCTTTGATCTGCAGGTCATCGCCTGCGATCCGTTCGTCCAGCCGGAAATATTCGCTCAATACGGCGTCCGCCGGGTGGAGTGGCTCCAGCTGCTGCAGGAGAGCGACCTGCTGTCCGTCCATTTGCCGCTTACGCCGGATACCCGTCATTTGCTGAACGAGACAGCCTTTACCCGGATGAAGCCTCACGCGCTATTAATCAATACTTCGCGCGGGGCGGTCATCGAGACGGATGCGCTTGTTCATGCGCTGCGCAGCGGCACAATCGCCGGTGCCGCGCTCGATGTTCTGGAAGAGGAGCCGATGCCGCCTGCACATCCGCTGCTCGGGATGAAGCAGTGCATCGTAACCAGCCACTGCGCCTGGTATTCAGAGGATTCGATGAACCGTCTTCAGCAATATGCGGCGATGGAGATCGGCCGTTTGTTCACCGGGGAGCTGCCGAGGCATATTGTGAACGGAATCGCCGTTTCGCTCCAGCAGCCGAGCGACACGCCGTGAACCCCGGCAGGGAGTCCGGGAAGAAATTTGCGACTCCTCATACCTGTAGAAATGACAAACATTGATGTGGAATTGCAATGGAGAAAGCGCTTCCCCGGATGATAAGATGACAATGACGGAAGACTGGCGAAGCCGTTTCTTCTGACCAATCAGCGAAGGAGGCTGCAGCAGTGGGAAAGGTACTGGTATTCGACCGGGAACGCTCCGTCCGGATCGATGAGTATGAGGAGAGGCCGCTTGGGCCGGGAGAGCTCAGACTGCGGACGCTTTATTCGGGGATCAGCGCAGGCACGCAGCTGACCGCCTATCGGGGGACGAATCCGATGGTCGGCGGCATATGGAACAGGGAGCTGCAGCTGTTCGAGAAGAGGCAGCCGGGCAGCACGTTCTATCCTGTTGTCGGCGGATGGGCTTACGAGGAAATCGGCGAGGTGGTCGAAGCGTCGCCCGATGTACAGGAGGTACGGGCCGGCGATCTCGTTTACGGGACATGGGGACACCGCAGCTCGCATGTCGTCACGGAGGCGTTTGCCCGCGAGCATCGCCTTGCTCCGGGTCTTAAGCCGATCATTGGCATATTTTCGCAGATGGGCTGCATTGCATTGAATGCCGTACTGGACGCCCATCTTCATGTCGGCGAGACGGTGGCGGTATTCGGCCAGGGCGTTCCCGGACAATTGGTCGCCCAGTTGGCCAGAAGAAGCGGTGCAGCAGTTATCGCGGTCGACCTGGACGATTACCGTCTGGCCAAATCCAGAGATCTGGGCGCCGACTATACCATCAACAGCGGTACCTGCGATGCTGCAAAGGAAATCAGAGCGCTCACAGGGGGCCGCGGCGCGGATGCCGTGATTGAAATCTCCGGCTCCCCGCATGCGTTGCACCAAGCTGTCCGTTCTGCGGTGTATAACGGACGCGTTGTGGCGGCGGGCTTCTATCAGGGGCAGGCGGAAGGGCTGTATCTCGGAGAGGAGTTTCATCATAACCGCATCCAGATCGTGTGCTCGCAGATCAATGCAGTAGCTCCTGAGCTTAGCAACCGCTGGAGCCGGATCCGGATGGAGCAGACGGTCTTCCGGCTGGCCGGTCAAGGCGAGCTGAATTTGGAGGGGCTCATTACCCGGATCATGCCGTTCAGCGTAGCTGCGGACGCTTATGCCATGCTTGACCGGCAGACGGAGAAGAATCTTCAAGTCGTGCTGAGCTTCGATGAATAGGCGGCAAAGCGCGGCTGAATCCGGGAGCCCTCAGCAGGGGCTGGAAGCAGGGAAGCCTTTGGCAAAAATCGACCCCTGGTTCTCTCTCGTGGAGAAAGCGGAGCTGAACATGCTGCAGTACGATATGCATAAGCGGCGCGAGCTGCAGCAGCGAAGCCGGATAATGCCGTTCTATATTGTATCGTATATCAAGTCCGGCGCCTCCAGACTGCATATGGAGGGCCGGGACTATTACGCCAATCCGGGTGATGTGCTGATCATTCCCGCGCATATGCCGCATGATCATGTCATGGACACGGGAGAAGAGACGGAATTTCTCTGGTGGCATTTCAATCTGAAGATAGCCGGGACGATTGATGCGCTGAGCGCCTTCCGGTTCCCCGTGTGCTTCCGGCTGCAGCAGCCGGAGCGATTCGAGCAGGTGTTCCACGAGTACCTGCGCTGCGCGACGTCTTACCGTTCGATCGCAGATGTGCTGATGAAGAGCGCGAAGGCGATGGAGCTCGTTGCCCTGATCATCGACGAGGCGCTGCGGCACCCTGACATGCAGCTCAAAAGCGCGTTCTCCGATGCGTTCGCCGACATACTGGCCGAGCTGCTGGACGAGTCCGCGTCCCGCTGCAGTCTGGCGGAGCTGGGCGAGCGCTATCATTTGCATCCGACGTATATCAGCAACCATTTCAAAAAAATGTTCGGAATCACGCCGATCCAGCTGCAGAAGCAGTTGACGCTGGACAAGGCAAAGAAGCTGCTTGAGACTGGAGGCTGCACCGTCAAGGAGGTCGGATTGCTGGTCGGTTATGAGGACATCGACGATTTCTCACGGTTCTTCAAGAGCAAGGTGGGGCTGTCGCCGCAGCAGTACCGTTTAAGGTATGACCGTGATGCCGGGAGGGGCTAGCAGTCTGTCCAGTCATCGTTTTCCGGCTTGCAGGGATAGGCTTAGGGAGATATTGGGTTGCGGCAAGATGACCGGCTATAACGGTTTTGTCGGTCTTGAATATTTCCGCAGGGAGACGGAGAGGCCGCTGTGCGCAAATTTCCGGAGGAATTCGGCTCTTTTATGCCGGCACGGGTATAACGCTTAAAAGCAATCAAGGAGGAGATGCATCATGTCGAAAAGGCTTATTGCAGCTGAACCGCGGGTGGCGGCGCTTCAACCCTATGACGAGCAGCCCATAGCACCTGACGAAGTCAAGGTCAAGCTGGATTTCGCTTCACCCAAGCACGGATCGGAGCTGGCGGATTTTCGGGGTGAAAGCCCGCATCTCAGAGAATATTACGATCCGGAGTGGCATGCCTTCATGCCCCGCACGCATGGTGAAGGTATGGTCAAGTACGGGGAGTGGAACCTCGGCAACCAGTGGGTGGGCACGATCAGGGAAGTCGGTTCCGCTGTGACTGGTTATCAGATCGGCGAGAGGGTATGCGGTTATGGCGGTATCCGGGAGACACACAATGTAAAAGCCGTGGACAACTTTTATTTGTTGAAAATGAACGAGAGCATGTCATGGCAAAATGCGGTTTGCCTCGATCCGTCCATCTTCGCCCTTGGCGCCATCCGCGACGGCGGTCTGCGGCTTGGCGACCGGGTCGCTGTCTTTGGTCTCGGCGCTATCGGGCAAATCGCCGCGCAGATGGCGAGGCTCGCGGGCGCCTCCTATGTGGCGGTGGTCGACCCCATTGCGGAACGCAGAGAGGTCGCGCTCCGCAGCGGGGCGGACCGCGCATTCGATCCGGCTGCCGAAGATGTCGGACTGCGTCTGAAGGAGGACACGAACCGGCTGGGCGTGGATGTCATCATCGAGACGAGCGCAAGCGAAGCTGCGCTTCAGCATGTGCTGCGCGGGTTGGCTTACGGGGGCACGATCGCTTTTACCGGGTGGGCAAGAGCCTTTCGCGGCGGGCTTGATCTGGGGCGGGAAGCGCATTTCAACAATGCTAAAATCGTATTTTCCAGAGCATGCAGCGAGCCGAATCCCGACCACCCCCGATGGAGCTTCAGAAGGATCGAGCAGACCTGCTGGGAAATGCTGTCCAGCGGCATTTTGAATTGCGAACCGATTATTCATCCGGTCGTTCCGTTCGAAGAAAGCGCAGAGGCGTACGAGAACTATGTGGATCGCCATCCCGAGCGCAGCATCAAGCTTGGCATCCGATTCTAGCAGGAGAGGAGAAAACGGCCATGAAATCGCTGGACAGCATCTACCGGCTGCAATCCGGAATCCGCACCAGGCGGATATCCAGCTATGACCGCAGCGGCGGCAACCGGGATTCCGTCCCGATCGCCGCCGGGGAGACGAAGGAAATCGCCAGGATCGAAGGGGCGGGGATTATCCGCCATATCTGGATCACCGTCAGCGCGAAGGATCCGATGATCCGCCGCAATGCGGTTATCCGCATGTATTGGGATGGCGAAAGGAAGCCGAGCGTCGAATCGCCCCTTGGCGATTTTTTCGGCCAGGGCTGGGGCGAGAACTACTCCTTCATCTCGCTGCCACTGGCCGCCGCTCCGCAGAAGGGAAAGGCGCTGAACTGCTATTTTCCGATGCCGTTTGGCAGTGGAGCCCTCATTACGGTGGAGAATGAATCGGAGGAGGCGATAGACTCCTTCTATTATTACGTGGATTATGAAGAGCATGACAGGCTTCCCGATGACGCCGGCCGGTTTCATGCCCAGTGGAGGCGGGAGCTGACGGAGGTTCACGGGGATGACGGCGAGAACGAGGGGCTTGAATTAAAGCCGCAGATGCCCAACAAGAGCGATGCCAACAATTACATGTTTGCCGATATTGAGGGCAAGGGACATTTTGTCGGGCTTAATTATTATGTGGATAATCCGAGTCCGATGTGGTACGGCGAAGGTGACGATATGTGGATGATCGATGGGGAGGAGTGGCCCGGGTCCATGCACGGCACGGGAACAGAGGATTTCTTCAACAGCTCCTGGTGCCCGGATGAGCTGTATCTCCACCCGTATTTCGGTTACGCGAGAGTGACGGATCAGACGGGCTTTCTTGGCCGCACCCATTGCTACCGGTTTATGCTGGAGGACCCCGTATACTTTGAAAAATCGCTGCGCGCGAGCATCGAGCACGGACATGCCAACGTGCTTACTCTGGATCTGGCTACTGTCGCCTATTGGTACCAGAATGAACCGCACAAGCCGTTTCCGAAGCTGCCGGATAAAGGGGAGCGGCAGAATATGCCGGTGCTCAATCTTCATGATATCCATTACTGGCGGCAGGAATACCGCAGCGCATTCGGCGGCGGAGCGAAGCTGTGGGGCGACGAGTGGCGGAAGAACCGCCGCTAGTCCAGTGGATCACGCTGCTGTCGGCGGCAATGTCAACATAAAGCATCGCATGCCAATAAGCTCTTATAGAATCGCTCCGCAGATGAAGTCTATAATGTGGGTGAGCTTCAAAGACCGGCAAAAACCAGGCTGTGCATGCGGAAATGTCTCCGATACTCACAAGTTTTATAGGCGTGCTGGCTGCTTGCCGCTTGCCGAGGAAGCTGCTGAACAGCCTTGTTACCCTGCTTGTTAAACTCGGGGGTGCTAAGGTCGCAGGCTGAGGCTTCCGAAGCAGCCTTCTTTCAGTAAGCTTGCGGTTTACGCTTCTACGGAGGGTTTCCGCCTGCTCCGCCCGTTGATCACCGAACCTTTAAAAGAGACGGAGGAACAAACGACATGCAGGTCATTTCCGAAAATAAATGGACCAAAGCAGGAAAATGGGGATATGCCGGACCGTGGTACGGCGAGCTGACCGCGGGCGGCAATTCTGTGCGGGATCGGCTGCAGATGCTGAAGCGGTGCGATCTGGAGGTATTCTCCATCGGGCTTGAGGAGCTGTCCGGCCTTCCGGAGGCAGACAGGCAGTTTGTCCGGGATTTCCTGGACGAGAATGGCATGGAGCTGGCTGTGCATACGGGCTACCCGTATATCACCGCAGACAAGGAAGAGATTCATGCGGGCAACGAACGTATATTAAAAGGGCTTGCCGGTCTGGCAGGGCTAAGAAGGCCGGCTATAGTCATGACCGGGGCGCGCTACACGAGCAGGTTCGACCGCCGGATTCCGCTTGCCTCGGCACTGGAGCGGCTGTCGGCGGCCATAGCTCCGCTCGCTGCCGGCTGCCGGGAGCTCGGAACCCGGCTCGGCATCGAAAATCACGGCGATTTCTACTGCTCCGACCTCGTTCAGGTATGCCGCGAGACACCGGAGCTTTATTTGATTCTGGACACCGGCAACACCTTTCTCATTGGTGAACGTCCCCTGGAGGCTTTCCGGGAGGCTGCCCCCTGCGTCATCGGCACGCATTTCAAGGATCACAAGGTTCGCCCGATGCTCAAGGCCCGGCCGCTTCACTTCGAGGTTGGACCGTCGGCGCTCGGCGAAGGGGATGTGCCGCTGCAGGAGTGCTATGACCTGCTGCTCCGGCATGCGCCGTTTCCCGAAGAGCTGATTATGGAAATCGAAATGATCTGTCCGGACAACGAACCGCCGGATGCTTGCCTGGAGAAATCTCTTGCCTACATTCGCACATTGGATGGTGACCGGTCATGACAGAGCGTAACAAGCTGCTGCGGGCGGTTGTCGTAGGCTGCAATATGGGCCGCAATCAGGCGGCGGCGCTTGCCGCATCGCCCGAATATGAGCTGGCAGCGGTCTGTGATTTGAACGGAGAAACGGCCAGCCAGGTATCTGCTAAGAGCGGAAATCCGGCCGTATACACCGATTATGAGAAGATGTTGGCTGAGGTTCGGCCGGAGGCGGTCGTCATTGCCACGCCGAACATTACGCATGCGCCTTTCGCACTGATGGCTGCCGAAGCAGGCGCACGCGGTATTTACTGCGAGAAGCCGATGGCGACGAATCTCGGCGATGCCCGCCGGATGGTCCAGTTATGCGGGGAACGGGGAGTCACCTTGGTCGTCGGACATCAGCGGCGGATGAGCGCGGTATACGGGAAGATGCGCGAGCTTGTCGACGGAGGCGCAATTGGGGATCTCCGGCTCATCCGCGGCTCATGCGCCGGAGATCTGCTCTCCGACGGCTCGCACACCGTTGATTCGATGCTATATCTGCTCCATGACCGTGCGGTCCGCTGGGCCTTCGGGCAAATCTGCCGCAAACCGGGTGTGTCGCCTGAGATGGCAGCCGCCCAGCGGTATGCCTTCACAGGCAGACGATATGGCCACGCCGTGGAGAGCGGGGCGATCGCCCACTTTGAATTCGAAGGCGGCATCCGTGGGGAGCTTATGACCGGAGATATGCAGCTGCCGGGCGGAGGCTACCAGGACATCGAGATCATCGGCAGCACCGGAAGATTGTGGCGGCGCGGAGACCGCAGCGACCCGCCGCTGCTGATTACAGATTCAGCGGCAGGCGGGTGGCGGGCCGTTCCGGTTGAGGAGGAATCGAATGCAGCCGTCTTTGCCGGCGTGTTCGGTGCGATGGCTGACTCGATCCGCAGCGGGTCGCCTCATCCTATGGATGGTGCAATCGCCCTGCGCGGCCTTGAGATGCTGATTGCGGTATTCGAATCTGCCCGGCTCCGTTCGTCTATTGAATTTCCGCTGACGCAGGAAGCTTTTCCCCTGGAACTGATGATTGCCGCAGGACAGCTCTAATCGAAACAAGGAGGAATGACGTATGACGATCGCATGTTCCACTTCGATCCGCTGCGGCAGTCCGGCGGAAACGGCGCTGGGCACAATCCGGCAGTTGGGCTTCACCTATATCGATCTGCTTGCCATTGACGGCTGGGCTCATGTCAATCCAAGCGATCTGGCCTCTGACTGGGAGGGGACGTTTCACCGTCTGGATCATCTGCTGTCTGCGAATGAGCTGATCCCGCTAGCCCTCAACACGGGTACGAGTCCGCAGCTGCATGACCGTTCCGAAGCGGCAGGCGCCAAACGGAACGGGGAGCTTGCGGCGCTGCTCAGGCTGATGAATGCCTATGGGGTGCAAATCGCGGCCATTCAGCCGCGCAGCGCCGACCGCACACGACCTTGGGAGGACGTGCTGGCGGACTGCGTGGCTACGCTTCGGGAGTATGATGCTGCCTCCCGGGTCGCAGAGGTGACATTTGCGCTTGAGCTGCATATTAACAGCCCGTTCGAGACGCTTGATCAGGCCAGAGCGCTGCTGGCGGCCATGCCGGAGGTTCGGCTGGTTTATGATCCGAGCCATTTCGTCATGCAGGGCATCGATATCCGCGAAACGGAATGGCTGATGGATCACGCCGTTCATGTGCATCTGCGGGACGCCGCGCGCGACCGGATGCAGACGCATCTCGGAGAGGGAGACGTCGATTTTGATTGGATGCTTGGGGCGCTGGCGCGCCGCGGCTACAAGGGCCATTTCTCCATTGAATATCTGGAATCGGGCGATATGGATATTCTGGACGATGTAATTGGCGTCAGGGATAAGATTCATCAATATTTTCCGGAATTACCGGCAAATCCGGATTCAAGGCGGTGAATGGGCGAATGTTGGGCGTATCGGAGAACAAACGGTTTTTTGTGCATGCAGACGGCACGCCGTTTATTTATGCGGGCGGCACAGCCTGGGAGCTATTTCATCGGCTGAACAGGGAGGACGCCGCATTCTATCTGGAGAAGCGCAGCGCCCAGCGCTTTACCGTCATTCAGGCTGTCCTTCTCGCCGAACTCGGCGGGCTGGCCGAGCCTAACGCCTACGGAGACGTTCCGCTTCGTCAGGACGAGTCCGGGGCATACGATCCGTCCGCGCCGGCCGTCAATCCAGGCGGAAGCGATTATTGGCAGCATGTTGATTATATCGTGCAGAAGGCGTCTTCCCTGGGTCTTGTCATAGAGTTCTGCATCAGCATCAGAATCGGCGGGCAGCAGTCGCAGAATCGGCAGATCAAGTTCTGCATCAATCTCAAGATTATTCATATTTGGAGGGATAACTATGCAGCAGTCGAGGCAATGGCGCGGGAGATGGATCTGGCGCGAAGGTCTTCCGCGAACTGACAATGGGAATGAGCTGGTATATTTCAGGCGTTCGTTCATGGTGCCGGAAACCGGCTGCAGGCTCGCGGTTCATCTGACCGCAGACAGCCGGTACCGGCTGTATCTGAACGGCCGGCAGGTGCTGATCGGACCGGCCAAGGGCGACGATCACGTCCACTATTATGAATCGGCGGATCTCTCGGATTATCTCTTGACAGGTCTTAACGTACTTGCGATATGCGTACTTCATTATGCCCCTGGAGGTCCGCTGTCGGGTCCAACTGCGATCCGCAGGTCGGCCTGGGGCGGATTTCTGCTGGATGGCGAACTGCTGGCTCCCGGCGGGGATGAAGTAGAGTCGCTTGCCAGCGACGAGAAGTGGAAATGCCTCAAGGATGCGAGCTACCGGCTTGGCTACGAATCGTATATGTCCGCGATCTGGCTCGGCGGAATCGAACGGATCGACGGCGGCCTTGTGCCTCATGGCTGGCAGGAAGCCGATTATGACGACAGCGCCTGGCAGAGTGCGGCTGCCTTTATGGATACGCGCAGCGATTTTGGCATTCTTACGCCATGGCAGCTTGAGCCCAGATCGATCCCGCCGATGTTCGAACGGGAGACGGCGTTCAAGGGCGTGAAGCGCTCGGGCGGAGAAGGGGGACCTGCGTTTGAGCGGGCGGCGGTCAGCTTTTTCACGGATGCCGGTTCTGACACTCCGGCGCTTGTCATCGAACCCCTTAGCCGGGTCTGGGTGGAGCTCGCTGCAGGAGAGCTTACAACGGGATTCCTGCGCGCGGAATGGACGGGCGGCGGGGGAAGCCGTCTGCGTATCCTCTGCTCGGAATGCTACGAGAAGCCAGCCGCCGGGAACGGGCGCAGAGGCAAGGGCATCCGGGACGACAGCTCGGATGGAATGGAACTGCTTGGCGACTCGGATCAATATATCGTGTCGGGCCACACTCAGCCCGAAGCTCCCGTACGGGAGAGCTATGAGCCATTCTGGTTCCGGACGTTCCGCTATGTGAGGCTTGAGATCGAGACAGGCGCCGAGCCCATGCACCTGCATCGTTTTTACTACCGGGAAACGGGTTATCCGCTGGAAGCCAAGACCACGTTCCGCTGCTCGGATGCGCGGCTTGCGCCGTTATGGACCATCAGTCTCAACACGCTGGCGAGAAGCATGCATGAAACCTATGAGGACTGCCCGTATTATGAGCAGCTTCAGTATACGATGGACACAAGGCTGGAAATGCTGTTCCATTTCAGTGTCAGCGCAGACCAACGGCTCGGCCGCAAGGCGATCCGTCACTTTCACAATTCCCGTCTGCCCTCGGGAATCCTCCAGTGCCGTTATCCTTCGGCCGAGCCCCAGGTGATTCCCGGATTTTCCGTTTACTGGATTCTGATGCTGCATGATCATTATTTGTATTTTGGAGATGAGGAATTGCTGCGGGAATGCCGTGCCACGGCAGACGGCGTTCTGGAATGGTTTCATGGCAGGCTGACGCCAGATGGCCTTGTCGGTCAATCCCCGCCGGAGTATTGGGCTTATGTCGATTGGGTGGAGAATTGGCCGTTCGGTGTTCCTCCGGCAGCGCAGCAGGGACCGGCAGTCATATACAGCCTGATGTACATCGTGGCGCTCCGCAAAGCGGCTGAGCTGATGGCTTGGTCAGGCCGTGAAGGGTTATCGCGGGAATACTTGGAGAAGGCGGAGCTTGTAAAAGAAGCCGTACGGGAATTGTGCTGGTCGCCGGAGAGGCAGCTGTTCCGGGATGGCCCCGGGGTGGAGCAGTACAGCCAGCATGCCCAGATGTGGGCGGTGCTCGCCGGGGTCTGTGCCAAAGAAGAGGCCGGACAGCTGATGGAGCGCGCCCTGGGCGATTCGAGTCTTGCCAAAGCCTCCTACTCCATGGCGTTCTTCCTGTTCCGCGCTTTATCGGAGGCGGGGCGCTACGATCTGGCCTATCCGCTCTGGAAGGATTGGCAGCGGATGGTTGATAATAATATGACGACCTGGGCAGAGGACCCGGTCGGCCAGCGGAGCGACTGTCATGGATGGGGAGCCGTGCCGCTCTATGAATTTCCCTCCGAGATCCTGGGAGTGAAACCGTCCGCTCCTGGCTACAGCGCTATAACGATAGCGCCGAAGCCGGGGGAATTGTCATGGGCGCAAGGCAGCGTGGCAACTCCCCGCGGTATGGTTGAAACGGGGTGGACGGTCGCTGACGGTGTTTTTCGTATGACCGTCGAAGGGCCGCCCGGCATTCCCGTTCTGCTGACCCTGCCGGATGGAACGCAGCGCCATTTTCAATCGGCGCAAGGAATCGCCGCCGAATGTCCCATGGCCGATGCCGTCTCTCCTGCATAGGCAGAGCGCCGGTTATCCTCAAGCATCAGATTGAAATAATAAGCCTATTGGCAGATCGGAGCATGGCATGAAGCTCTGATCTGCCATTATTTTTTGACCGGCCAGAAGCGCGGAATTAGACATTATTGACTTCCATTCTCTTCCGTTTACTTTTGTAAACAAAGGTCAGGTCATGTCAATACATTCATATTTATCAATACCGAAACCTTCGTTATGATGGGGCTGTAAGAGAAAATGAACATGAAAAAGGGAGGTTGCGCAACAATGAAGCCCATAAAGCAGCTAATGCTTCTGTCATGTGTGCTGATTCTCGTATTGGTAAGCGCATGCGCCAAATCCAATGCGCCGGCAAACGGCGGAGGAAACGGAAACGCAGGCAGCACGGAAGAAGCAGTGAACGATGAAGCATCCGGCAATGCCGGGCAGGAAGCTGTAACCGACATCAACGCGAAATACGACCCGCCGATTACCATCTCGCTAGTAAGAGACCAGGATCCGTCGATCACCTTCAAGGAAGGCGAGGATTTTAACAACAACAACTGGACCAAGGCATACCTAGACGAGCTCGGAATTGTAACGAAATTCGACTGGATCGTTCCCAGCGACCAGTATGATGCGAAATTGAATATTGCAATCGCTTCCAATAATTTGCCGGATATCTTCCGAGTCAATGCCTCGCAGCTCAAGCAGCTTGTCGATGCCGGCCTGCTGGAGGACCTCACGGATGTCTACGACACATACGGCTCGGAACTGACGAAAAAGGCGATCGAGCTGGGACCGCTGGCCAAGGCCTCCGCTACCTTCGACGGCAAGCTGATGGCGATCCCGCCGGATGAGAGCGGTTACGATGGCGGATTATCGCTCATGTGGCTGCGTTCCGATTGGCTCAAGAAGCTCAATCTGGAGGTTCCGAAAACCTGGGACGATCTGGAGAAGGTGATGGATGCCTTCGTCAATCAGGATCCGGACGGAAACGGGAAGAAGGATACCTACGGACTGGCTTTGAATAAAGATTTGTACAATCAGGGCATTGGCGATTTGAATGGCGTATTCAACGCATTCGGCGCCTATCTGAATATCTGGATCGAGGGCAAGGACGGCAAGCTTGAATACAGCTCCATCCAGCCGGAGGTCAGAACGGCGCTCGCGAAACTGCAGGAGATGTTCAAGAAAGGCTTGATCGATCCCGAGTTCGGCGTCAAGGACACCGGCAAGGTCGGGGAGGATTTTGCCAATAACAGGATCGGCGTGGAGTTTGGGGCGCTGTGGAATTCCCTCTTCCCGCTGCAGGACACCATTACCAAAAATCCTGATTCCGACTGGATCGCGGCAGGAGATGTGACGGCAACGGGGAGTCCCGTGAAGTATACCGCCGACCTGAATTTCGACAGTTATATGGTCGCCAAGAAAGGGATAAAGCATCCCGAGGCGCTGATCAAGCTACTGAATTTTGCCAATGACAAATTATATAGCGGCAATGCGGATCCGAAGGTATTCCACACGGAGATTGTCGGGGATAAAGAATACGCCCACTTCAAGGAAAATGTTGTTCCTGTCGGAGGAAGCAATCCGATCGGCGGCAACTTCGGACACTTCAAAAAAGTAACAGCGGCATTGACTGCCAATGATCCGGCCGGGCTTAACCCGGAGCAAAAAGGGTACTATGACAAAATCGTGGCCTTCAATGGCGGCGACCGTACCACCTGGGGCACGGCGCGCGTATTCGGTCCGGAAAGCTCCTATACGGTTATTGAAGATATCCTCAGCAACAAGGACCAGAATCTGATGTTCACCAAGTTCTATGGAGCGCCAACGGAAGCGATGGCAATGAAGCGTCCTACGCTCGAGAAGATGCAGCTGGAGACATTCACGAAAATCATTTTCGGCTCGCCGATCGAAGAATTCGATAAATTTGTCGTCAACTGGAAGAAGCTGGGCGGCGACCAAATGACGCAGGAGGTCAATGACTGGTACGCCGCACAGTCCAAATAGCGTGAATAAGCAACATTTAAGAAGAAGAATGATAGTGTCATTCCTATCTTTCTTCTTCTTTCTCATGACGAAAGTTTAAAGATTGGAGGATAACCCGGATGAAGAAGATCAACAGCCATCTGCCCTATCATTTCATGCTCCTTCCCGGTGTCATTATCGTACTCATTTACAGCTATGGTCCGATGTTCGGCGTCATTATGGCCTTTCAGAATTTTATACCGGCAAGGGGCTTCACCGGCTCGGAATGGGTTGGTCTTGGCAATTTCAAATATGTGCTGGAGATGCCCGATACGTTGACGGTGTTGTGGAATACGATTTATATTTCGCTGATGAAAATCGTTGCCGGTCTCTTCGTTCCGATCATCATTGCGCTCTTGCTGAACGAGGTCAGCAAGAATCTGATCAAGCGCGGAATTCAGACACTCATCTATTTGCCGCATTTTCTGTCATGGATCATCCTCGGCGGAATACTGATCGACGTTCTCTCTCCATCTACCGGCATTATCAATCAGGTGCTCGGCACGCTTGGCTTGAAGCCCATATATTTTCTGGGAAATAACGCATGGTTTCCTTACACGGTTGTCTTCACCGACCTGTGGAAGGAATTCGGATTCGCTACCATTGTCTATCTGGCCGCATTGACCTCGATCAATCCGGTACTCTACGAAGCGGCCATCGTGGATGGGGCAAACCGCTGGCGGCAGACGCGGCATGTCACTCTGCCCGGCATGGTGCCGATTATTGTCCTGCTTACTACGCTCAGTCTCGGCAATGTGCTGAATGCGGGGTTCGATCAAATTTTCAACTTATATTCGCCCCAGGTATACGAAAGCGGGGATATCGTCGATACGATGGTCTACCGGCTCGGTCTTGTGGATGCGCAGTTCGGACCGGCGGCTGCCGTCGGATTGTTCAAATCGGCCGTTTCGCTGCTGTTCATCTCCATATCCTACATGCTCGCCTATCGGCTGGCCAATTATCGTATCTTCTAGGGGGTGCTTCCTGTGAACTATCAATTGACGGCGGGCAGAAGAGTGTTCAATCTGCTTAACTATACCTTTCTGATTGTATTGTCTCTATTATGCGTACTTCCGCTGGTTCACGTATTGGCCATCTCGCTCAGCGATAAAACGGCTGCCTCGACAGGCGAGGTCGTGCTGTGGCCTGTGGGTTTTACCTGGCAAGCCTACAGCTACGTGCTGGGCAAGCCGGAATTTATGCGCGCATTCTGGATTGCTATAGAACGGGTGGCGCTTGGGACAGCCATCAATATGTTTCTGACTATTCTGCTGGCCTATCCGCTCTCCAAAGAGAGCCGGGTTTTCAAGTACCGGACGGCATATGCCTGGTTCTTCGTCGTTACGATTCTGTTCAGCGGAGGTCTAATTCCGACTTATATGATCGTGAACGAAACCCGGCTGCTGGATACGATATGGGCGCTTATTATTCCGGGCGCGGTGCCGGTATTCAATGTGATCCTGCTGCTCAATTTCTTCCGGGGGCTGCCAAGGGAGCTGGAGGAGGCGGCATTCGTAGATGGGGCGAGACCGTGGACGGTGCTGTGGCAGCTGTTTGTCCCCCTGTCGACGCCGGCGCTTGCGACGATTACGCTGTTTACGATTGTCGGGCATTGGAATTCCTGGTTTGACGGCTTGATCTATATCAACAATCCCGAGCATTATCCGCTTCAAAGCTACCTGCAGACCGTCATTATCAAGACCGACCTGCTCATGCAGTCGGCCTCCGATCTCAATTCGCTGGCCAAAGTATCGGAGCGAACGTCGAAGGCGGCGCAAATTTTTATGGGGGCGCTGCCGATCCTGATTGTCTATCCGTTCCTCCAGCGGTATTTCGTCAAAGGCATCGTACTGGGCAGTGTGAAGGAATAGCAAAGAGGGGAACTGCGGCGCAGGACTGATCATTTTTTTCCATGATATAATGTTGGGAATGGAAGGGAATGATCCGAAAGGAAGTCGATTGATTTGCCCCGTCTGCGATTAATCAAGCCTCCAATCTTCGTGAAGCTGGTGCTTGCATTCCTGCTTGTCATTATTCCGCTTTATACGATCAGCATCTATCTCAATAATTGGGGAGCATCCAGCGTCAGGGACGAGATTTCAAGCTCTATGAAAGCACGGGTTCATTTTTACATTCAATCGCTGTATGTGGAATTCGACCGGATTCAAAAGCTCCAGCAGGAGTTTATCAACGACGATGATTTGCGGATGCTCAGCGTAGCCAGCTCGATCATGACCGATCTGGAGCGGACTGAGGCAACAATCCGTCTGGAAAACCGGCTGCGCCTGATCAAAAATTCAAGCCGCTACATTACGAGCATGAATGCTTTCGTACCGGAGCTGGGCAAGACGATCGATTCCCAGAATCAATACAATTCGGCCAGCCAGGAGGAGCTTCAGCCGCTCATTGACGCTGCAAGCCGCACCGAATCACCGATCATTCCTTGGAAGGACAAGGTGTATATTTGCCAGAGGTATCCCGATATCGGTTATCCGGAAGCGCTTACCTTCTTTCTGAATCTGGAGCTGTCCAAGCAGGAGATTCAGCGCGAGCTGGAGCAGTTCATCAGCTTCAAGGACGAGAAGGCCGTGCTGTTCGGCAGCGGATTCGAATGGGAGGTTACCAATTCGACGGACCAGGAGCTAATGCAGCATTTGCAAGAAATCGTAGAGCATCTCGTGCAGAAGGGCGATTCGGGTACGCAGATGGACAGCTTTGCCTATAACGGCGAGCGCTATATCCTGACGCTGGAACACTCGGCTGCCTTCGATATTACGCTGCTCATGTTTATGCCGGAGGAAAATGTGCTCGGTCCTCTAAAAACCTACAATGTCTGGTTCTGGATCTTGTCGATCTTCTCGCTGGTTATTGTTATCCTCTTCTCGTTCTGGATCTACCGGATCATCCACCGCCCGCTGAAGCAGCTGGTCCGCACCTTCCGAAAGGTGGAGAAGGGCAATTTGGATGTGCAGCTGAAGCCGACCAGCAATGACGAGTTTGAGTATCTGTACCTGCAGTTTAATTCCATGCTGAGCCAGCTGAAAATTCTGATTGAGGAAGTGTACGAGGAGAAGATCCGCTCGCAGAAGGCGGAGCTGAAACAGCTGCAGGCGCAGATCAATCCGCATTTTCTATATAATACGTTCTTCATTTTGAACCGGATGGTCAAGGTGGAGGATTATCCCAAGCTCAGGCCGTTCACCAGGCATCTGGGCAATTATTTCAAATTCATTACCCGCAATGCCTCTGACGAAGTACCGCTCCGGGAAGAGATTGAGTTTGTGAAATCCTATCTGGAAATTCAGAAGATCCGGTTCGAGGATCGGATCCGCGTCGAGCTGGCGGAGCTTCCGGAAGCGTATGAACAGGCGCTGGTGCCCAGATTGACACTGCAGCCGATTATTGAAAATTCCTTTAAATACGGATTGGAGAGCGTCGCTTCGGGTGGCCTGCTCCGTATTTCATTCGAGCTTCAGGGAAAATTGTTCGTTATTATCGTTGAGGACAACGGCAGCGGGATGAGCGATGAGGAGATCTGGACGCTGAGCCGCAAGCTGTCCGATCCGCCGCCCCAGCTGGAAAGTACAGGAGTCATCAATGTGCACAAACGGCTGCAGCTGAAGTATGGTCCTGAAAGCGGGATCGCCATTATGACAAGCGGCAAGCTCGGCGGTTTGAAGGTTTGTTTGTTCATTCCGGCAGGAGAGGATTGTTGACATGTATCGAATGCTTATTGTGGATGATGAGCCGTATATCGTGGCAGGCCTCAAAGAACTGTTCGAGGAGGCGGAGGAGCCGGAGCTGGATATTTACTGCGCGCACTCGGCGATGGAGGCGCTGGAGCGGCTGGAGCAGACGAGGATCGATATCGTCCTGAGCGATATCCGCATGCCGGGTATGTCAGGACTTGTGCTGCTTCAGCATATCCGAAGCAAGTGGCCAGCCTGTAAGGTGATTTTTCTATCGGGGCACAACGAATTCTCCTATGTCCAGGAGGCGATCCGCCACGGCAGCGCGGGGTATTTGCTGAAGGCGGATGATGAAGAGGATATTTTGAAAACTGTGATGAAGGTTATTGATGAGCTTGCGGGCGAACAGCAAATGCAAATTCTGATCGACAAGGCCAAGGAGCAAATGCATAAGGCGCTTCCGGTGCTGCAGAAAAATTATTTGATCGGCCAGACCGGAGGGGAGGCAGCGGGCTCCCCGAACCGTCAAAAGCAGTTCGAGGAGCTTGAGCTCCCGCTGGAAGCAAATCGGAAGCTGACATTGGTTGTCGGCAGAGTGGACCATTGGGGGGATGGCTTCACCCCAATGGACAAGGAGCTGCTGCTGTATGCCGTCCAGAATATTGCTTACGAGGTGATCAGTCACGCCGCGGTCACGGTGCCCGTCGTATACGACCGTTCCCGTTTCTTCTGGATCATTCAGGAGCATGAGGCACAAGAGGAAAGAGAAAACCATTCCTCGCGCTTTGTCCACGAGTCGCTGGACTTTATTCAGAGCCAGTGCCGTCTTCTGCTCAAGCTGCCGGTCTCCTTGGCGGCTACGCTTGAGCCGTTCACATGGCATGAGCTGCCGGAGAAATACGGCCACTTGAACCGGCTGCTGATCCGCGGTCTCGGCCAGGGGGATGAAATGCTGCTGTACGAGGAAGCGAGAAACACATGCAGCGATGAAGAGGCGGGAGCAGGGGAGCACACCCGGGAAGCAGCAGCCCATCGCCGGCACGCCGGGCTGAATCAGCTGAACACGTTGCTGGAGAGCGGCAATCGGGAGCAGTTCGGGCTGCTTCTGAGCGGCATTGCCGAACGTACGGCTGGCCGACCCTACGGGGAGATTCAAGAAACCTATTACACGGTTGCGACAATGATTTTGACACAGATCAATCGTTGGGATGTTTATGAGGAAGTTGCCGCGCAGTTGCCGATGAACGCCCTGCTGTCGCTGAACAGTCATGTTTCATGGCTGGAGGCGGGCAGGTTTCTTCAACAGGCGGCGGAGATCCTGTTCGGGCTGCTGGAGAAGGACAAGTCCGACAAAAGCAATGAGGTCGTGGAACGGCTGCACCGGTATATTATGAGCCACATTGCTGACGATCTGTCGCTGGCACGGCTGGCGGATGTCGCCGGATTGAATTCAAGCTATCTGTGCAGACTTTATAAACAACTGACAGGCATCGGTCTATCCGATTATATTACGGATGTGAAGCTTGCGGCAGCAAAGTCGCTGCTCAGAGAATCCAATCTCAAAATCAGCGAGGTCGCAGCGCGTATAGGCCTCGATTCAGGTTATTTTTCCAGGTATTTCAAAAAAATTACTTTGTTGACTCCCCAGGAGTATCGGGAAAAGGTAACGAAATAATACCATAAATGGAATAGTTGATTTTTATGCATCTCTTTCAAAGAAGCTATATGGCTAAGCCCGTATAGCTTCATTTTTTAACTATTTACGCACTGGAAAGGGTGGATAGAATTGATTTCGGTCAGTTTATGAATGATCATGCGTTTCGGTTCATTTTATGACAGTTTAGGTGATGCTGATTCAATGGGGAACGGGAAAAAGAAAGGACCGCGCTTGGTCCTCCCTTTTTGTACTTTTGTCATCTTTAGCGCAAAATGGTTTCTTCCGTCAAACGTCTGTTTTTGACATGCATTTTCAAGGTTATGCCGTGAATTCGAGATGCGCTATCTCAGCATTGGCTGCCAGCATCTATTGCTCGAGAAACTGTAAAATGCATGTAACCCTGCCAAGCAATAACTAATATAATGTCAATTAAGGATTAGTGTTTGCACAGATACTCGGCGTATTGTAATGGCCGTTTATAAACTACTTGTTGTTTACGGATTCCATTATATAGATTCTTTTGCGGTTTTCCGTTTACTTCAATTATCCATGCATGGCCGTCGTTATCTAACGCAAAATCTACGCTAAGCTCACCCATATGATAATTAGTTTCTGTATCTATTATTTCTGCTGTTCTTAAACTATTATTAAATATTGAGAGAACGATCGCATTTACTTTTTTGGGCGGATACAAACATTTGAGCACTTCTTGCGTTAAACAAGCCTTTTCGTAAAGGCTTGTATTATAACTACCTGTTGAAGCAATCCGACTGACAAGATTCGTAACAGACCATAAACCTTTTTCATTTTTTTGTACAAGCGCACGGATATCGAAAATTTGGTTATTTATTTGTTGAATATTGATACCTTTTTGAATGATATAGGGAGTAGAGCCAATAAGCTTATGAACATGTTCTTGAAATTGAATGAAATCTCTGACAATCATTCGAGGTGTAAAAAAATTGTAACCGATATAGATTTCTTCTGAATTCTTCCACTCCACACGGTACACTCCCTTACCTTTATGTCCGTAAGTGGGCTTAAGATATAAAATTTTATGTTTATCTAAAAATTGAACAACGTCCTCGTTATTGTAGTTAACGGTTTCCGGTAAATATTCAACAAGCCATCTGCTTTGTTTATTATAAATCTCAAGTTTGTTGAACTGACTGATATGGTTGAAACATTTATTTTTGCCGATTACTGCTCCTAAACGTTCGATCACCTCTTGATCTTCACCGTAGCAGCGATTATACACAACTTGGGGAAATGAAAATCTACCATTCACCCATCTTCCGTTAGAACGGTAAAGTCCAACCACACTCTCCTTATTCCAATTTATGGATAGTGGGGTGAAACAAAATAATTTTAAATTAGCTGTATTGTATTGAAGATACTGCCTAAGAACGTGCTTCCTTTGGATTTGGTTTTCAACCAAAATTCCTATAAAATCGTTTTCTTTGTTCACAATTTACCTCCGTTTCATTAAAAAACTCATAAAAATAGGATATGTAAAGATGCAAAAACTGTGTGGACAACAATACAGTTCCAAAAAAAATTTTGGATAGATAACGCACTAAATTTTATCATTAGGAATACGTTGTTTTGAGTACAATGGGTTACTGCAGGACTATCTTAGCCCTTAGTCCTCAAAACAACAAAAATTATAAGGAGTGTGTTAATTAAAATGGGTAGATTAGTAGGTGCCGCGGGTCCTCCTGGTCCACAAGGCCCTCCAGGCCCTCCGGGCCAACAAGGCCCACAAGGTCTGCAAGGTCTGCAAGGTCTGCAAGGCCTGCAAGGTCCGCAAGGCCCGCAAGGCCCGCAAGGCCCTGCTGCAGTAACGTCCTTTGCCTTCCTCTGCAGTACGGTTGATCAAACGGTTGCGGCAGCACCAGCTCCAGGCGGGCAAGGCGGAGCTGTTACTTTTAATAACTCAGTAATTAATTCAACAGGAATTTCGTTCACTTCGCCCTCAAGTATTAATATTTTACAAAGTGGATTTTATCATATTAGCTGGGAAGTCTTTCCTACACCGGGCAACTCCGCATTCGGATTGTTCTTTGATCCAGACGCTGGCGGACTTGCTCCGGCATCTTTGGTACTTTGCAGCAATTATGGTACAGGTGCAGGAAACAATCCTTATCAAGGTCAAGTTATTGCCCAATTAACAGCCGGAGGTACTTTGACATTAAACCGAATTGATAATATGGGCGCTCTAACCTTGCAAGCAAGCATTGGCGGAGGTACGCCTACTGTTAGTGCATCAATCGTAATTGAAAAATTAACATAAAAATTATGTTTCTCAAAATGATACCTCTTCCAGCCCCTGAAAAGGGGCTTTTTATTCGTCTTATGGTAGTCAAGGAGATGCGATTGAGAGAGGGGAATGGGAAGGAGCATAATGGTCCTTCTTTAAACTAAAAGTTCAGTTCGGAAAAAACGAAACCCTACTGGCTTCGTGAACTGTGACCCGGTTTGTGGATGGTTATAATAAACAGCCTTAAGCTTAACTAGCAAGCAATTCGTCTGGGGTCATCTTTTTTAATGTCCATGGAGAGAATGTCTCGCTCGTCCGCCACCATGCGGAGCTGAAAGCTTCTCTCCGACAGAAAGCCATCTGTAGTAGCAGCTAGAACTTACATCCGCAAGCTCACACAGATAGCGCTTCTGCTTAGCAGAAAGGTGGAGAGCTTCGTATAATATTGAAGCCGCGTCTCGATGATGTGCGCCGTCTGTTCGACGACGTAATTCAGCATCCCCGTGCTCTACTTTCTTCGCAAAACCGTTTTCGATTAAATTTGGAAATATCTTTATCTTAGTAGCGAGCTGATCTGTTACACTTTGCTTAGCAGGGAGCGTACGCCATTGAATATTAAGGCGGTGGCGAATACGATCACGGCTATGATGCCTACCGTGTCTAGCAGAGGTTCCAAGCTTGGCAGCAATTCCGATACAGGGATGTAAATTAGGCTAAAACCACCAATGATACCGCCCAGGTAGTTAAGAAACTTAGACATAGTGTTTCCCTCCCTCTAGTGATAGTACACAGCTTATGCATGAAAGATTGATAGTGTACTAGACAAAAAGTATATTGTCGTGGGGATAGGTGCAGTTTACTATTCGCTTATTGACAGGATTTCACCCTTGTTAGAAATGTATGATGGTATTTAAGTGACCACTTCATAGACCTGGACAACATGAAGGTGTGTGGAAATTGGCAACTTGAAGGCGTGTCCATGGAAATGTTTCGCTATTTTGGCGGCAGCGGCAGGGGGGAGGATACACCCAAAGCAAGCAGACTTAGCCGGCCTTTAAAATGCATGGAAAACCAGACTATCGGCCCGATGGCCTTTCCAGGATCATAAACGAGCCAGTAGCTGCATACTTGCTTCCGCACAATGATAAGGGCGGCACTTTTGTGCCGCCCTTATCGATCCACAATAGCAGCCAACCGAATACAGGTAATCGTCCTTTTCTTATGCCTCCCGTGTTTCAGACGGAATTGCATGTATGGATTACCAAGGAAGCGTGTTTTCCAGGAAGAAGAAGGAGCCTGTTGGACCATCCTCAGGTAATGTTGCCGCCATTATGCTCGTACGGCTGCCTTCCACTTCATCAATATCCGCTGCACCTCCACCAATTCTGGTGCTAACCCAACCCGGATGAATGGAATTAACTTTAATCGGTGTGCCCCTGAGTTCCGCTGCCAAATGTATGGTGAAGGCGTTGAGCGCTGCTTTGGATGCGTTATACGCAAAGGTCTTCACGGAATAAAGGGGTGAGTCAGGATTGGCCTGCAGGGAGAGTGATCCCAATATGCTGGACAGGTTGACGATACGTCCGGCATCAGATTTGCGAATCAGCGGCAAAAGAATCTGTGTCAGATCAATTTGAGCAAAGAAGTTGGCATCAAATGTGTCCCGCAAAACCTTCGAAGACAGGGTACTTGTCCGGTTGATAACCTCGATGGACACACTTTCCTGATCCAGCAGAACCCCTGCATTGTTAATCAGGATATCCAGCTTGCCATAGTTCTCATTCAAGTATTGATAAGCTGCCACATTATCTTCATGCACAGTGACATCGAGTTTAATACTTTCGACTTTGAACCCTTCTTGTTTAAATTGTTGAGCGGCTTCCATCCCTTTTTGAGCATCACGCGCACCGATTACTACCGCAGCTCCTAATTGAGCCAGACCGCGAACCGTTTCCAATCCAATTCCCCGGGCTCCGCCCGTTACCAATGCCACTTTACCGTTTAAATCCTGTGTTGTTGTCATATCTAAATCGTCTCCTTTAATATGAATATTATGTGGGTGGGGGTGAAATGTCTTGACGAGAATGCTTACGGGAACGATCATTCTCTTATGCTTAAAAAAATATGGTTTACTTTTTTAAAATCTTCATAAATATGGCAGCTCTATCGTAAAGCTTTTCTTTGCTGATCGATGTCCGTGCCAGTACTCTTAGTCCCAATAGCGTATTTTGCATGGACGCCGCCAGATCTTGGGCATCATAATCCGTTGAGAATTCATCGTTCTGCTGTCCCCACTGAATAATAGATGCGAGCAGCTGTTCTTCCTTTGCAAAGCCCGTAATGGCCTTGGCATCAGTAACAGCGTCACGCGCGCCCAGCTCAACTGCTGCATTTACAAACAGACATCCCGTAGGGGGATTGGCGGATTCATCGATGGTGTACTTGAAAACGAAACGTACAGCTTGATCAGCTGTTTCAGCTTGTTTAATTCCTGTCTCAAGATTTTTGTCCATAATTTCTCCATAACGGTCCATAGCCTTGAGAAACAATGCGTGTTTGTCGCTGAAGGTATCATACAGGCTTCTTCTATGAATTCCCATATGTTCAACAAGATCAGCCATGGATGTTTTTTCGTAGCCCTGTTCCCAGAAAAGCTGCATGGCCTTATGAAGAACTGCATTCTCGTCATATTCTTTGCTTCTTGCCATTCAAGTTCACCTCCCTAAGCGATCTTATCATTACGGGAACGATTAGTAAAGAATGATTTTAAAATGACTGGTATGAATCTTGACATAACAATTTGATGTAACTATAATGGTTACAACGGTGGTGATTACCTTGAAACAAATTAGCACGCGTTTTTCGATGGCTGTTCATATTCTTTCCCTGATTGCTGTCAATGTGAACGAATTGACCGGGGACTACATTGCAGGCAGTGTGAATACAAATCCTGTGGTAATCCGAAGAATTATGGGGATGTTAAAAAAGGCGGGGCTAGTGGAAATACGTCCTGGGGTAGGTGGCGCTTCTCTACTTAAAGCGCCTGAGGAAATTACGCTTCTTGATATTTATCGCGCTGTAAATGTGATTGAAGATAACCAATTATTCCGTGTTCATGAAGAACCGAATATACGATGCCAAGTCGGCCGGAATATCGAGACGGTTCTCCGAGCCGAATTGTATGAGGCTCAATCCGCTATGGAACAGAGGTTGGCACAAACGACATTGAGTCAACTCACTTCAAGATTCACTTAAATGAGAGCTCCCATAAGAGTTTTTATTTAAATATAAGAAAGTATAAAATTTGACCTATACGTTGCTTATATTTTTGGGGAAGAAACTAACTTTGCCGCCAAAAGCGGCGAAGCCGGTTCTTCTTATATAAACATGTTGTAACTTATACAGCTATAACCAAATTGATTCATCAGGAGGAATGCGAAGATGAAAATCTTGGTGACAGGTGCAACAGGGAAATTGGGAACGAAAGTAGTTGAAACACTGCTGAAATTAGTACCCGCTAGTCAATTAGCAGTCAGCGTTCGCGAACCGGAAAAAGCAGCAGGGCTGCAAGCCCGGGGAGTAGAAGTTCGGCATGGGGATTTTGACCGCCCGGAAACATTGGATTCCGCCTTTGCGGGTATCGATCGGCTCTTAATCATATCAGCAGATGGGGACAACGAGACAAGAATTCGTCAACATACTGATGCGGTAGCAGCGGCGCAGCGGGCACAAGTTGGATTCATTGCCTATACCAGTGCAGTAAATGCGAGTGAAAGCAAGCTGTTCCTTGCTCTCGTACACCGTGTCACGGAAGAAGCCATTATTAAAACGGGAATTCCGTACTCCTTCCTGAGAAACAACTGGTACTTGGAGAATGAGATCGGGAGCATTCAAGGTGTGATGGCAGGAGCGCCGTGGGTGACGTCTGCTGGAGAAGGCAAGACGGGTTGGGCTTTACGGCAGGATTACGCGGAGGCAGCGGCAGCGGTATTGGCGGAAGAGGGGCATGAGAATACGATCTATGAGCTTTCGGGTAAGCTGATGACGCAAGAAGAACTGGTGTCCGCTATTGGAACCGTATTGGGCAAAGAAGTATCTGTACAGCAGGTCGATGATGCCCAGTATGCCGAAATCATGAAAGGCGCGGGCGTACCCGACTTCGTCATCCCTATTCTCGTCGGTTTCCAGCAGGGCATCCGGGAAGGCACACTTGAGATCGAAAGCAGCGATTTGGAGAAGCTGCTCGGTCGTCCAGCAACCCCAATCAGGGAGGCACTGACCCAAATCATTAACGGAATCTCGCAAGCTAAATAATTGAATTCCTTTAGATCCTTTCATTAAGTTGAACTGTGACCCGGTTTGTGGACGGTTATTATAAACAGCCTTAAGCTTGACTAGCAAGCGGATGGCCTCTGAATTCGTCGGGGGTCATCTTTTTTAACGTCCACTGTTATCGCTCCACATGGAACGAGTCTGTATTGCCGCTTTACTACTTGAATAGCGCACAAAATGGCCGATGCTTCTGGCTGTTTTATAATTTCTTCGGACAATTCGAGCAATCGTGGAATCTAGTTAGTGCGGATATATTATTGACGATTCTGCCGGTTGTGATTATTTATTTGCTGGGACAGCGATACACTCTTACGGGCAAACGAACGGTTCTGTAAAGGGTTGAACTTGGGGCGGAAAAAAAACGGGCAGCGCAAGGATGATTTCCTTGGCTGCCCGTTTCGTGCATTATCCGATATTCTGAGGACTAAGATACAATTCAACTGCGGAAAGCGTAGGACACCATCTGGATTCAGCAATCGTTAAGCGAACCTGCTTCGCCTTCACCGGAGGGAAGCTGCAGATCCGTTTATATCCCACCACGGTGCACTCATACAGCTTGTTCCAGGAGCCATCTACCAAATACTCGATATACAGCCTTTCGATCCTTTGACCAGATGCGATATGCTCCTGAAGCACGATTGTGTCAAAGGTGCTTTCTTCCTGAAGCTCGATCTCGATGCTGGCTCTCTCCGTCAATTCCTTGGGGCACCAATACGTATGTTTGTCGCCATCCAGGATACGCTCGGCTTCGTGCTGCCCATCCAGGGATTCCGAGGCAGCGACACTTCCTCCGGAAGCGAGATTATCCTTGAACGTCGACCTGAGTCTGCTGCCAAGCTCCGCCATGCGCTGGGCATCGTTCTCATGAATCAATCCCCGCTTGTCGGGAGGCAGGTTCAGCAGGAACGTCGAATTGCCGCCAACCGATTTGTAGTAGATATCCAGAAGTTTCTCCAGGCTTCTTACCTGATCGTCTTCGGAGGCATGATAGAACCATCCGGGACGGATGGACGTGTTGACTTCAGCCGGATACCATGCCAGGCTCGATTTGTCCTGGATTGCTTCTCTGCTGCCCAAGTTTTCGTCGCGGGAGTTCGCCCGTCTGGAGAACTCGCCGTCATCGACGTGCTGGGACGCCTCTTGGATCTTCTCGCAATCCTGCAGTTCCTCCGGAACTACGCTCCATTCGGAATCTCGCGTATGTCCGGCTTCATTGCCGCACCAGCGCACATCCGGACCGCATACGGAGATGACGGCTCCAGGCTGAAGCTCGCGAATCACCTCGTAATATCCGTCCCAATCATAGACCTGTTTCATTCCATTCGGACCTTCGCCGCATGCGCCATCGAACCAGACACAAAAAATATCGCCGTAGCCGGTCAATAGTTCGCGCAGCTGGTCTTTGAAATAGTCGTTGTAGAGAGAAGAGCCGTAGCGCATGTCATGACGATCCCACGGGGACAAATATACTCCGAACGCCAGACCCCCTTCCCGGCAGGCATCCGCCACTTCCTTGACCATGTCTCCGTTGCCGCCTCGCCATGGACTGTTTTTAATCGAATGCTCCGTGTAGGCGCTCGGCCATAGACAGAAGCCGTCATGATGCTTGCAGGTCAAAATCAGACCCTTCATGCCGGCGGATTTGCACACATCCACCCATTGCTTGGCGTCGAATTCCGTTGGATTAAAGATGGAGGGATCTTCGTCACCGAGGCCCCATTCTTTATCCGTAAACGTGTTGATGCCAAAATGGATAAAAGAATAAAACTCCAGTTCTTGCCATGCCAGCTGGCGCGGGGAAGGGACAACCTGGGCAAGGCTTTTAATGGATACGCTCATCGATCATTTCCTCCTTTTAATTGGTTTTGGAATTGTACAAGCTCTGCGTCATAGGCGTCTAAAGTCAGTTCGGATTCGAACGATTGACAGGAGAAGAGGCCCAATCCGGAACGAGGCAGTGACAGCGTCTGAGCTTTGCCTGTTGTATTGACATACAGGATATCGCCATTGTCCAATCGCCGGGCGGCTACACCCGAAGGCGTTGAAGGCCCCTCGGCAATTCCAAGCGCCGGATATAAGGAGTCTAGCAGAATTGTCAGAAACTCCGTGTTTGCCGGAAGTGCGACGTAGATGGCTTCGCCTTTGCCGTAGCGATTGCGAGTGACGGCGGGGGAGCACTCCCATGTATTGGTGAAGGCCGCCATCGTCTCGGCCGTACGAGGCTCCAGGATCTCGTAATAGTCGATCACGGGCTGGAGTTCCCGGGAGTCCATTATGATCATAGGCTTCTCGCGCTCCAGTCCCAGCTCCGTTTTCTCTAGCCCGCCGGCATTCTCCTCAGGGGTATGGCTGCGGGTTCTGACAAACGCTCCGCTGCGGATACCGAACACATCGCTCAGGCCACCGGGCTGCGCCGTATCGAACACCTGATTGTGCGTGTTGACCTTCGCTGAATAGGCGGTCATGATGACAGTGCCGCCTTGCTCAATAAAGGAACGAACAGCTTCGGCCGACTCGCTGTCCATCACCGCATGCCCGGGGACGATCAGCAGCTTGTAGCTTTTTCGAATGTCGCGCAGATTGACGATGTTGCAGTCCAAATTGGCGAGTTCGAGCGCTTTGTATGCTTGCAAGACCTGCTCGGTATAGTCGGTCTTATAGAAGCTTCGATTCCCCGCCGTTACCTTCAGACTTTCATAGGAATAGGCGACAGCAATCTCTGCTTTAGTCCTTCGCGGGAACCCTCTGTCCTTCAGCTGCTTGAATTCCTCTGCGATTTGTTTGAACTCGTCATACTTCCAGCCAGGAATGCCGTCATGATCCACGAGACCGAACACGTACTGCTCCTCGCCGCCAAGCATCGTACGCCATGTCCAGGCGCATACGGCTTGCGCTCTGTGGATCAGCGACAGGTAGGCATACATTCGCATGGCATTGCGGGGAGATGCGTATCCGCCGAAATCGCCGGTCTGGAATTCCAAACACCAGATCGGCTCGTCCAGTTCTCCAATCCGATGATCCATGAAAAAGCAGGCCGCAGACAAGGCACTCCGGTCCTCCGGATTCGTGCCCGGATAGAACCCGATGCCGGGCAAATCGATGATATTTTGATACTGCTTCAGATAATCGAAGCCATAGCCGGGATTCTCGGACCAATGATTGGTCGTTTCCCTTGTGTGCGGGGCCAATTCCTTTACAATATTGCTTAATCCTTGCATATAGGCCAGTGTCTCATCAGAATAAAAACGAGACATGTCCAGCATGCGCTCCGGAGCGCCTTTCACTTGTCCGGAGATCGGCAACACAACGTCGTTGAAGCTGTTCAACTTTCTGGACCAACGCTGGGAAGTCCAGGCCCGATTAAGTCGCTCGACCGTGCCGTATTTGTTCCGCAGCCATGCCTCGAATCGATCCCTGGCTGCGATGGAATACGAAGGCGAGCCTGAGCCAAGCTCGTTGCATAGCCCGAAGGCATACAGCGCAGGATGATGCCGATAACGCAAAACCAGCTGTTTGGCAAAAGCATAAGCGTATTCCTGGAAGGCAGGATGGCCAATGTCCTCCATGTATCGCGTTTGCGCTTCCATTCGGAAGCCGCTGGGAGCAGTAAGTGAAATTTCGGGATATTTTTTGTGTAGCCATGTCGGGGCGGGACGGGTCGCAATATCCAGAACGACCTTGATGTCCGTCTCAGCAAATAGCGCCATCACCTCGTCAAACCATTCGAATGTATAATTGCCTTCCGATGGTTCGAAGCTGTCCCAACAAAGATGGCCTAATCGCACTATATTGAAAGAAGCTTTGCGCATCAGCTCAATATCGTGACGCCATCGCTCACGCGGCCAGTCGTGGGGATGGTAATTAGCGCCTGCAAATAACATGATGATCACCGCCATATAAAAATATTAAAACTTAAAAATATGATAAATGCTGAAAGGGAAATAAGAAATATAAAAAAAGAATATCGATATATAAGAAAATGAAATTACTTAGCAAAGACTAAAATAATTATATAAATCTCGTGATATTGTTATTTATTCAACCTTCCGTACGAGGATATACTGAGCGTATGAGAAACAGGAGGTCAAGATATGAAGAAAAGACTTGCAAAGCAAACGGCAATAGCGATTGTAACTGGCTCATTGCTATTGTCGGCCGTGGGGTGCGGCAAGGAACCAAACTCCGAACAGGAAGAAAACGCCTCACGCGAAGCGATCATCTCTCTAGGGCGGGTAGTTGGATCGGACAACAAATTCAAGAACGGAGAGAGTATTGAAGAGAATGTTCATACACGATGGGCCAAAGAAAAGTTCGGCATCAACTTCAAGGTGGAATGGAGTGTAGGAACCGGGGAGGCGTATGATACAAGGCTCCGTCTCCTGCTCAATTCCAATGACAAGCTTCCGGATGTCTTCACTCTGAGCAATCCGACCCTCGAGAATCAGGTTGTCGACTCGGGCAAAGTTATGGATATCGGCGAGGCCTTTGAAGAATACGCTTCACCGCGGCTCAAAGAACTGTATGCGCAGTATCCCGAGATCTGGAACACGGTGTCGTATGATGGGCGGCATTATGGCTTGCCTACTTTTAACGCCAACAGTTCTTTCAGTGTATTATGGATCCGCCAGGATTGGTTGGATCATTTGGGCCTGAAGCCGCCGACCACGCTGGAAGAGATGGAGACGGTGATGAACGCATTTGTTAATAAGGATCCTGACGGCAACGGACAAAAAGATACGATTGGTTTGTCGCTTTCTCTTAAAAAAGGAGTAGCAGCCGTCAAGGATACGTATATGGTATCCAGCGATTTTCTCTTCGGTCAGGCGGCCATACCTACGTACTGGACAGAGGCGGCCGACGGAACGCTGCAATACGGCTCCATTCAGCCGACGGTCAAGGAAGGGCTGGTTAAAATGAGCGAATGGATGAGCAAGGGCTATCTGGATAAGGACGCGGGTATTATGGATGAAGCCAAAGCTGCGGAAAGCTTTGTTCAGGGCAAATCGGGCATGGTATTCGGTCCGACATGGATGTCGACGTATCCGTTCAATCAGGATATGGACTTTGATTATCGGCCGATCCCGGTTCCAGCCGGAGTCGATGGCAAGGTGGGCTTCGGCAGCGAGCCGCAATCGTCTATCCGATTCTATTTCAACAAGGACTTTAAGCATATGGATGCGTTCTTCGATTATTTGGATGCCATCATGGGTCCCGGGTTCTATGATCCCGATTCCGAATTTGCCAATGGCTGGGCGGAAGGTTACGATTATGTATTGGTCGACGGCGAGCCGGTGTACGACCAGGACAAGATTCCTGGGGGCTGGATCGACGTCAAGAAGTATTCGATCTATGGCAACGATATTCAAACGCCGAAAAAAGAGCTTGAGGTTATGGCTAGACTGGGGCGTGGCGAGACGCCGGAGACGCCTTATGAGAAGTATTTCTCGGCAAGACCGAAAAAATGGGCGGAGGCGGCTGCCGTTCTGGAAACGTATCTCGACGATGCGGCTGTATTTGACCGATATACCGGCCCGCCAACGGCAACAATGGTTCAGAAAGGCGAGTTGCTGCGCAGAATGGAAAATGAAGCATTCATGGAAGTTATATATGGTCAAAAATCGCCGGATGCATTCGATGCGTTTGTGGAGAAGTGGAAGTCTTCCGGCGGAGACGATATCACGAATGAAGTTAACGAATGGTATCAAGCGGTGAATGCGAAGGAGTGAGGCTTGAATGACGGAGGGAAGGAAGAGCAGGAGGGGGTTGTTTCGCCACCTCCCTCTTCATTTGATCATATTGCCATCGGTAATTTGCTTGCTGATTTTCAATTATGCTCCAATGGCCGGACTGGTCATGGCGTTTCAAGACTATAAGCCTCGTTTGGGCTTGCTGAAGTCGGCATGGGTAGGTTTTGAGCATTTTCAATACATGTTTACGTATCCCGACAGCCTGCAAGTGATCTATAACACCTTGATTATCGCTGCTCTTAAGATTGTCGCAAATATCGTGGTGCCGATCGTTTTTGCATTGCTGCTTAATGAAGTTCGCAAGATTGTATTCAAACGATTTGTTCAAACGCTGGTTTACCTGCCTCATTTTCTGTCCTGGGTTATTCTCGGCGGCATATTGACGGACATTCTGGGCAATAAAGGCATTATCAATCAGTTGATTTCATTTTTGGGAGCCAAGCCCGTGTTCTTTCTTGGAGACGGCACATGGTTCAGGCTGACGGTCATCATAAGCGACGTATGGAAGGAATTCGGTTTCTCTGCCATCATCTATCTCGCGGCGATGAGCGGCATCAACATGTCGTTGTACGAAGCGGCGGAGATGGATGGCGCTGGACGTTTCAAGCAGACGCTTCATGTCACGCTGCCTGCGATGGTGCCTGTGATCCTGGTAGTGGGCACGCTGGCTTTGGGCAACATCCTCAATGCAGGTTTCGATCAAATTTTCAATCTGTACAATCCATTGGTCTACAAGCAAGGAGATATTATCGATACCTTTGTGTACAGGGTAGGCCTTATGAACGGGTCCTTCAGCTTCGCGACCGCTGTCGGTTTATTCAAATCGGTTGTTAGCTTCGTACTTATTGTTGCTGCATACCGACTTGCCTACCGGTTTGGCAATTATAGGATTTTTTGACATAGGCAGGTGATAGCTGATGCATCAAAAGACGATCGCATACCGTTGGTTTACGGCGGGCAACACCATTTTTTTGGCAGTATTGGCCATTCTATGTATATTGCCGCTAATTCATGTGGCAGCAGTATCCCTTAGCTCCAGATCTGCGGCTACTGCCAACCGGGTCTACTTCTGGCCGGTCGATTTTACGGCCGAGGCTTACCTGAGAACGCTGACGAATCCTTCTTTTCTGCGTTCCTTGTTCTTTTCGGTGGAAAGGACGGCTGTCGGCACGTTATTTTCCATGTTATTGACTGTAATGTCAGCATATACGCTGTCGCGGTCTTTTGCCGGAAGATCCTTTTATGCCTGGTTCTTCGTATTTACCATGCTGTTTAACGGCGGATTGATTCCCACCTATCTTGTCGTTACCCAGCTCCAATTGACCAATACCCTCTGGGCGCTCATCTTGCCTTCCGCCGTCAATGTGTTTAATACGATTCTGATGATGCAGTTTTTTCGGGCTATTCCCAAAGAGCTTGATGAGGCGGCGCATATTGACGGAGCGGGATATATGCGGTCACTGGTTTCCATCTATCTTCCGCTGTCGCTTCCTTCCCTGGCCACGCTGTCTCTGTTCGCGATGGTTTCGCACTGGAATTCGTGGTTTGACGGTTTGATCTACATGACGGATTATCGGAAGTACCCGCTGGCCACCTTCCTTCAGACCATCATTCAGAGCGGGGACATGCGAAATACCAATATTGATCCGGGTCAGCTTCAGATTTTGTCGGAGCGAACGGTTCGATCGGCACAGATTCTGATCGGCGCCTTGCCGATTTTGATCGTGTATCCATTCCTTCAGAGGTTTTTCGTGCAAGGCTTGGCGATGGGAGCGGTCAAAGAATAAAATCGGAAGAAACTTGGGAGTCGTGGCAGATGAGCAACAAGGAACACAGTCTCTTTTCCAAATTGATCGGCTCGCTTGTCTTGCTCTTGCTGCCGGTTCTGGTCCTTTCGGTATACTCCAGCCGGGTCAATGAAGACGTCATCACCGGCCAACTGAAACAGTCGAACATTAGCCGGCTGTCCACACTAGGCACGCAGATGAATTATATTATCATGCAGATGGAAACTTTTTCGCACATGCTGCTGCGGGATCCGAATGTGGTTGAATTTCAAGATTTGTCTCTCCTTTACCCCAACCATTACGAGCAGATCAGGAAGAAGAAGATTATTCTAGACAAGCTGTATCTTCAGGCCACCTCTACGAACTGGATCAATGACATTACCGTATATTCCCCGCAGTCGGGTCAATCCTTGTCCACCATGCACGGGACAATGTTCAATCCGGAGCGGCTTCAGGAGTTAAGCGAGGAGAATTGGAATTTTATCTGGAATCATAGCGGCGTCGGCGAGCTTGGCAAGGTGATTCATCTAACCTTCGAACAGTACAAAGGAGGCATCGCTAACGCGAATGCCATCATCGAGATCGGCTTCGACATGAGCAACGTGATTCGTATGCTGGATGAATTCAAAGCGCAGGGTAACGGAGAGGTTTTGTTCTACAGGTCCCGGGAAGCTTATCTGTCTGCCAGTTCGATGCCGCCGGTTCTCCTTGAACAAGGGCTATCGGCATTGCAGCGTACTCCGCTTGTAAGCGAAGGAGACATGACGCTGAAGCTCGACGGCATCTCGTATCTGCTAACCTATTCCGACGTTCAGGCGCTTGACGGTTATGTGGTCCATATTGTGCCGCTCGACGAGATCCTTACACCTCTGCGGATTGCCAATCAGTTCAGCTATCTTGTCCTGGGGCTGCTTCTAATTGTCGGTATCGTCGTCTCCTGGCTGCTTTACCGTAATGTGCAGGTACCTTTGGGGGCGCTTGTAAAAGGGGTGCAGCAGATCAAAATGGGTCAATACAAATCAAGGATTCCGCTGCAGGCTAACAATGAATTTAGGTTGGTGATTTCCAGGTTCAATGAAATGACGGAGCAGATTCAACAATTGATTGAGAATGTGCTGGAGCAGAAGCTGCATGCGCGCGAAGCCGAGCTTAAGCAACTGCAATCACAGATTAATCCGCATTTTCTCTACAACAGCTTGACCTATGTGGTCAGCATGACCAAGCTCGGCAACAAAGATGCCGTGATTAACATGGCCTACCATCTCTCCGACTACTATCGTTACACTACTCGTGTCGAGTATCAACTCGTCAAGCTGTCCGAGGAGTTGAAGAACGCCGACGACTACTTGAGCATTCACCGGATGCGGATGAAGCGAATTCGATATTCGATCGGGGTGATGCCGGGGTTGATGGAGGTCAAAGTGCCTCGATTGATACTGCAGCCGATCATTGAGAATGCGCTGATTCATGGTATAGAGAGTATGGAAGACGACGGTGTAATAGCAATAACGGGCAACCTCACTGGAAGCCTGTGTGTACTGATCGTGGAGGACAATGGCGGAGCGATGACGTCCGTGAAGGTCCTGGAGCTTCAGCGCCTGTTGAGCGGCAATCCTAAGGATCGCACGGGGAGCTGCGGCTTGCGAAATGTCCATCGGCGGCTGCAGCTTCGTTACGGAGCAGATTCTGGCTTGAGGCTATCGTGCAACGCTGCCGGAGGACTTCGAGTCGAGCTGCATTGGAGATTGGAGGCAAGTGACAATGAAGCTGCTGATCGTAGATGATGAGGAGCATCTGGTGGATAGCATGATCGCGAGCATACCGTGGCAGGAGGCTGGAATCACAGCATGTTTTGCGGCGTACTCCGGCAAACAGGCATTGGATATTATACAGACGGAGACAGTAGACATTGTGATTACCGATGTTCGCATGCCTGGTATAACCGGCCTTGAACTGATCAAGACGATCAAAAGCCAGTGGCCGCATATATCCTGTATGCTTTTGACCGGTCATGCGGAGTTTGAATACGCCCAGCAAGGGCTGAAGCATAAGGCGTCTCATTATTTGCTCAAGCCGGTCAAGGACTCGGAGCTGCTCGCCGCAGTAAATGAAGCGGCTGATGCCAGAAGGGATGAGCAGGAGCAAGTAAGGGCTTTTATCCATTCGCAAGCCATGGTGCATCGCAATCTTCCTGTGCTTCGCGCCAATCTGCTTAATAATCTTATACGGGGTCAGACGATTCCTAAGGCCAAATTGGAGGAGCAATTGCAGTTGTACGATATTCCGATCCGCTCCGATGATGTCGTATCTCTAATACTCATCCGAATTCATGATGTGTATTTGCGATATCAACCGTCGGATATGCCTGTACTGGGGTTTGCCGTCGCGAATATTGTGGAGGAGCTGCTGTCCGGAACCGGCAAAAGCTGGAGCAGCGAAGATCTGTACGGTAATCTGGTATTTGTCATCAGGCGCAATACCGGGGATATGACCGATCAATGCATCGAACAATTGGCAGATGAGATGAGACGGGTAGTCAACCAACTGCTGCATCTTGCAATTTCAGTGGTGCTGTCGCCAATCGAAACGCTTGCGGGAGGATTGGAAGAACTTTATCAACGCTGCATCGCCACGATGCGCTCGCAAGTTGGACATGAGCATGATTTGGTCGTACGACTTGGCGGCGAACACAGGAGACCGGCATCCCATGTGGTTGGCTCCCTCTACTCGCCCCCTTTATTTCCACATTTGCTGGAAGCGGGCAACTGGGCGGGAGCGAAGGAGAAACTGGATGAGATTGTGAAGGAATGGAAATCCAAATATAACGGCTCCAACGAACATTTGTCCGAGATTTATTACTCCCTGAAGTCCGCCTTCTCGTACTTTGTGCACAAAAACGGCAAGCTTCTGGCCGATTATCGCCTGCGCGGAACGACGGAAATGAAGACCATCGAAGAGCTGACCTATTGGGCTGCGGACATTCTGGAGCGGCTGCAGAATGAGTTGAATTCGGAGATGTCGGCTACTCGCCACTCGCTGGTTGCGCAGATTCATCAGTTTTTACAGGAGCATCTATCGGAAGACGTGTCACTGCAAGCTATCGCGGATTATGTGTATATGCACCCTACTCATGTTTCGAAAGTATTCAAGAGGGAGACAGGGGAGACGATATCCGACTACTTGCTGCGCTTGCGAATGGATCATGCAGTTGTTTTATTGAAGGAGAGCAGATACAAGATTTATGAAATTGCTTCGCGTCTGGGCTACAAGAATCCGACGTATTTTATCAAGGTTTTCAAAGAGCGCTTTGGCGTAACGCCACAGGAATTCAGGGATTGATCCTAGTTCTGCTCCCGGAATCGCTGCGGAGTCATGTTCTCGAAATTTCGGAAAGTGGACACGAAGTGGCTGGCATCCAGAAAGCCCACCAAGGATGAGATTGATTTAATGGTAATCGTTTTGTCCTTGATCAGATATTCTTTCGCTTTCTGAATGCGCAGATTTATCAGGTATTGATAGGGACTCATCCCGGTTGTGATCCGGAACAGGTAGTTGAGCCGCTGCGAGCTGAGGCAAGCGTAACTGGAGAGATCGCCGAGGCCGATCGACGGGTTGTGGAAGTTTTCTTCCATGAATTGAAACAAGGGCATCAGGCGGAGCGAATGCTGGGAATAGGAGCGCTGCTTGTCCACTTGCCCATAGCGTTTCAAATCCATAAGGAATCGATAAAGGAAGGCAGAGCCGTCCATACCTTTGAAATCGAAATGGCCTAACGCCAGATTGCGGCTTCTCCTGTGAAGCTTGGCCAGCCTTGATCCGGGCTCCCAGGTAATCACTGTAGAGGTGGCGAGGCTTAGCGAAGATACAATCGTTGGCGCGAGATTGCCGTTGAACGTAACGTACCAGGTCGACCAGGGATGAGATAACGTGACATAACGATGAGGAACTTGAGGCGGGAGCAGAATGCCCTGATTCGCGGCTAATGTCACCGTCGACCCGGAGCATTCGAATTGCCCTTCTCCGCTGGTGGTATGCAGCCAGTGGTAGCAGTGATATCCTTCGGGCCTGTCGAATTCCTCCTGCCATTCGTTCCAGCCCATAAGCTCGATATAGATCGGCAATGCCCGGTCTAAAGGTGTGACTAGCATTTGCTTCATGTAGTGTTTCATAGTCAATCACTACTTTCATTTTTTTATATGCCTCTTTAATTATATCTGATTTTACTTTGTGTGACCATCCATTATAATTAACGTAGCTTATTAATTTGGAATTCCCAGAAATAATGATTGTTTTTCAAGTAATGACTTGAATATCCCCTTGAATTTTTTCCAGAATTTTATGGATGCGTAACATTTTGAAAGCACTCACATTATTATTGGCGGGAGCTTTCCTTTTCAAAGGATGAAAAGGAATCGTCATCATATAGAGTGGAATTATTTTATATGAAATATTTACAGAATATTCAAAAAAAGGAGGTGGTGCGGGGCCTTCAAAGCTTGGCACAGCAAGGGGTTACAGCATAATCAAACTTGAAATGATACAGGGGGCTTCAACAATGAACGTTAAACGGAAGATTGCGACGATGATGACCGTCATTCTGATTATCGTATTGCTAGCCGCGTGCTCGCAAAGCAACAACAGCAATAATGAGAACGCTGCCACAACGGGTGATTCCGCCTCGAACACTAACAATTCGTCTGCCGGCAGCAAGCCCGTAAAAGTGAATTTATTCGCGGGTACATCCAGCTTTAACGGCAATCTGGATACGAACTGGTTTACGGAATATGCAGAAAAAAACTTCAATATGGATATCCAGTGGTCTACCGTGCCCAATACGGATGTAGCCACCAAGCAGCCGCTGCTTCTTGCAAGCGGAGATTATCCATCCATCTTCTGGGCGGGGAGCTTCAGCAATGAAGACCTGTTGAAATACGGACAACAAGGCGTCTTTGTACCATTGAACGATCTTCTTCAGGAGCACGCGCCGAACGTCTGGAACGCCATTCAGAATACGCCTGCGCTGAAGCAAGGGTTGTTTACTCCGGACGGCAACATCTACGGCCTGCCATTCTACAACTATTGCCTTCACTGTTATTATTCCAGCAAGCTCTGGGTCTATAAACCCTTTCTTGAAAAGTATGGCTTGAGCATACCGACCACAACCGAGGAATTCGAGCATATGCTAGAGGTGTTTAAGCAGAACGGTATCCTGCCGTTAACCGGCTCGACGGATGGCTGGAACTCTGACCCGACTACATTCCTTATGAATGCCTTTGTGTACAACGATGGCGGTAATCATCTGCAGATCAACAACGGCCAAGTAGAGTTAGCCGCGATTCAGGACGGATGGAAGAAGGGACTCGAGTATATTAACCGGCTGTATGCCAAAGGGTTGATCAGTAACGCGGCATTCACACAGACCAATGATGTGCTTAACAAGCAAGCCATCAACCATGAGGTTGGAGTTGTGCCCTGGGGCTGTATGAACTGCGTCGTCGGCTCGGAGAACATGAACGACGTTATTAACTGGGTAACGGTTCCTCCGCTTAAAGGTCCGGATGGCGTGCAATATGCAGCTTTCAGTGGTAACGGAGTAAGCGGCGCCGTATTCGCGATTACGAATAAAGCTTCTGACGAAGAGAAAATCGCCATCATGAAATTGCTTGATTTCATCTGGACTACGGAAGGCACGACGATTACCGATTACGGACCGGAAGGCAAGTACTGGTTCAAAGCCAAGGATGGCGACAAGGGCCTGGTGGGCACGTCGGCAAAGTTCGCGATCGATATTCAGCCGCCTTCTCCATTTACCTGGGGCTGGAACCAGTTGGGACCAATCTATCAATCCGAAGAATGGCGAAATAGTATCGTCGCTAAAGCGCCTTTTACGCCTGATGGATCGGGCTCGGAAGCGCTGCTTCACTACTACACGGAGAAAGACTATAAAGGCAAGCAACCCGGAGAAGTGGTGCCAGCCTCTATATGGATCGATCCCGTGAAGTCGCAGCAATTTTCGCTGCTAAAGACTAACATCAACAATTACGTGAAGCAATGGACTGCTGAATTCATCGTCGGCAACAAGTCACTAAGCAAAGACTGGGACGCTTACGTCTCCGGCGTTCAGAATCTGGGATTGGATGAATATCTGAGCATCACCCAATCCGCCATGGTCAGCCCGTTCGATACGAGCAGCTTCCAGCGTGACGATGCTGTCATCAAGAGTCTAGAATCGTTGGAATAGGAGTCGCAACGGCATCATCCCCTCTAGGCTTCCTGGAGAGGATGATGCAACTTCTTTAAGCGAGGAATGATAAACATGAAACAAAGTCATGGGATAAATAAAAGAATCGTTCAGCACTGGCCGTTGTACGCCATCATCGCGATGCCTACTGCTTTTCTGATCATATTCAGTTTTTGGCCGATGCTGGGGGTGCAGATTGCGTTCCGCAATTTCAGCCCGGTGCTGGGCATTTGGGGAAGCCCCTGGGTCGGTTTTCAGCAATTTGAGCTGTTTCTATCCTCCCCGTATTTTGGGCCGTTGCTTAAAAACACGCTAACCATAAGCATCTATTATCTTGCCGTTTCCATTCCATGTGCAATTATCCTGGCACTCGCTTTGAACGAGGTCAAAAACGGCCGGTTCAAAAAGGCGGTACAGATGTTTACTTATGCGCCTTATTTTATCTCGACGGTCATTCTGGTCGGCATGATTCAAATCATGCTTTCGCCGACAAGCGGACCTCTTGCCCTTATCTCCCAACTGTTCGGCAAAAACAATCCTCCCAACGTGCTGGCTAGCGCGGATAGTTTCTCCTCCATCTATGTCTGGTCGGGTATCTGGCAAGAGACTGGATACGGAGCCATTATCTATCTCGCGGCTCTGGCTGGAGTAAACCCTGAGCTGTACGAGGCCGCCAAGATCGATGGCGCCTCCCGGTTGCAGAAAATCCGGTATATCGACCTGCCTGGCATCAGCTCGACAATTATTATCCTGATGATCCTGAGCGTCGGCGGGCTGCTCAGCGTCGGCTTTGAGAAGGTATATCTTCTCCAGAACAATCTGAACTTGAGCTCCTCGGAGGTTATATCTACTTATGTTTATAAGGTCGGTCTGGTTAATGCCGACTTCAGCTTTGCCGCTGCAATAGGTCTCTTTAACTCAGTCATAGGCTTGATCTTGATTACAGCCGTCAACTATAGCGCCCGAAAAGTTTCGGACAGCAGTCTGTTCTAGGTTAGGAGGATATATTCTATGCGTCACACAACCACGATCCGAGAGTCTGGGGCGGACCGCATTTTTTTGTTTTTCGTATATACAGGCTTGACTCTGGTTCTCGTTATGGTGCTTTATCCACTGCTCTTTATTGTCAGTTCTTCATTCAGTTCGGGAGCAGCCGTACAGAGCGGCAAGGTGTGGCTGTGGCCAGTCGATCCCACGCTGGACGGTTATATCGGCGTCTTTAAGTACAGCGCGGTATGGACCGGATTTGCCAATTCACTTCTTTATACCGTGGGCGGCACCTTGCTAAGCGTCTCTCTCACGGTTATGATGGCATATCCTTTGTCGAGGAAAGAGATGTTCGGACGCAGCGTCTGGATTTGGGCTATTCTGTTTGCCATGCTGTTTAATGGGGGACTTATTCCTTTTTATCTTGTCGTCAAGCAGTTGGGCATGCTGAATACGCCCTGGGCGATCATCGTACCGTCGGCGCTAAATATCTTTTCCATTATTATCGCCAAGACCTTCTTCCAGACCTCATTGCCCAAGGAGCTTTACGAAGCAGCGCAGCTGGACGGTTGCGGCGATTTCCGGTTTTTAACGCGCATTGCGCTGCCGTTGTCCAAGCCAATCCTCGCCGTTTTAATTCTGTGGTCCGCGGTCGGACTGTGGAACTCGTACTTTAATGCCCTTATATTTTTGAACTCCCAGTCTCTGTACCCGTTGCAGCTCGTGCTGCGCCAGATTCTGGTAGAGAATAAAATCGATTATACGAGCATGTCGTCGACATTGGATACCCAGAGGCTGACACTAATGCAGAATATGGAGACCTTGTTGAAATATTCACTGATTGTAATCACGACGATTCCGATCTTACTTATCTATCCATTTGTGCAGAAGTATTTTGTCAAAGGCGTTATGGTAGGATCCGTAAAGGAATAGAGCGATCATAAACAAGGCTAGACGGAGGTAACTTGATATTATGACAAGAATGGGTGTTGCATATTATCCGGAGCATTGGGATCGAGCCATGTGGGACGAGGACGCGGAGATGATGCGTCGGACTGGTGTTGGAATCGTACGTCTGGCTGAATTCGCCTGGTCTCGTCTGGAACCGCAAGAAGAGGAATATAACTTAGAATGGCTCGACGACGCAATCGAGGTGTTTCATCGTCGGGGCATACAGGTCGTATTGGGCACTCCGACGTGCACGCCCCCGAACTGGCTGACGCATCGTTATCCCGACGCGCTGCCAGTCGGCGCCCAGCAGCATCCACGCTATCCTGGCGTGCGAGGACATCGTTGCTACAACAGCCCTTCAATGCGGAGGCTGTCGGCGCGAATTGTCGAGAGGCTCGCCGACAGATATGCCAAGCATCCCGCAGTGATCGGTTGGCAGATCGATAACGAATTCAGTCTGAACGAATGCCGCTGCGAACATTGTGCGGAAAAGTTCAGAGATTGGTTATGCGGCAAGTACGATTCTTCTTTGACCAAGTTGAATGAATCGTGGGGGACCGTTGTCTGGAGCGGCGAATACAGCGACTGGCGTCAGGTTTCGCCGCCGCAGGGAAGCGCTGCTTTTCAGAATCCTTCCTTTCTGCTGGACTGGAAGAGGTTCGAGACGGAGTCTGTGGTGTCGTTTCAGCAACTTCAGCTGGACTTGCTGAGTCAGCGATGCCCTGACCAATTCGTGACACATAATATTTGGAGCTACCCGATGGCTCTGGATTACTATAAGCTCTGCGAGCCCCTGGACTTTGCTTCGCTCGATTATTATCCTGGCACCAGTCCCGGAAAAGCGGACACAAGCGGTTATGGAGGCGCGCTGACGCTGGATCTGGCAAGAGGCATCAAGCGGCGGGGGTTCTGGATTATGGAAACGATCAGCGGTCCACCGGGCTGCTGGTTCCCGATGTGGCGAACGCCTCAACCAGGGTTCATCCGCGCATTTGCATGGCAATGCATCGCCAGAGGAGCAGATACAGTCGTCCACTTCCGGTGGCGGAGCGCGACGATCGGCGCCGAGCAGTTCTGGCATGGCCTGATCGATCACGGCAATGTTCCCGGCAGACGATTTGAAGAGTATACACGGCTGTGTAGAGAAGTGAATCGGTTATCTGCGCTCATTCAGGACACCGAGGTGCGCAGCGAGGCAGTGATGCTTCACTCGCATGACATTTATAACGCTTTCCAGATGCAGCCTCAAGCGGAGGGCATGGACTACTTTGACAACCTCAAGCTCTATCATCGGGCGCTGACCAAAGCCGGGATCATGTCGGATGTATTGAATGTTGCCGATGACTTGAGCGGGTATCGGCTCATCGTCGCCCCGTCGGTATATATGCTGGACGAAGCCGTGGCGCAGCATCTTGAAGCTTGTGTCCGGAACGGCGCCACGCTGATCGTGACCCCTCGAACAGGTGTCAAAAACGAAAATAATGTATGCTGGCTGAAGCCGCTTCCCGGTCCTCTTGCCGATGCGGCAGGGGTGCGCGTCTCCGAATACGACCCTGTAGGCCTTGATTCGCATACCATCCGCACCAAGCGAGGCCATACGTATACTTGCAGCCAATGGTGCGATATTTTAACGCCAGAAGGGGCAGAGCCATTTGCCTGGTACGAGGACGACTTCTATGCCGGCAAGCCTGCAGCCACTTGCCATAAGCTGGGGCAAGGACAGATGATCTACTTGGGAACGGTGGCCGAAGAGAGCTTCTACGTGGAAATGTTCATCGACGCGGCGGAGAAGGCGGGGTTCAGCCGCTTTGAGGGATTGCCTGATGGAGTGCAGATATCAATACGCGAGAAAGACCGCTCACGTTATCTGTTCATAACCAATCTGAGCCGCCAGCGGAAGACAGTGCCTCTAGGAGGCCGATATTATGGATTGCTTGCGGAAGCGACGGTCGGACCATCTCTGGATATGGAACCTTATGGCGTCGAAATCGTGTCTTTGCCGCAATAGAACAAATTCATCCGAACAGGCAAAAGGGCAGTCTCAAAAGCAGGTATATTACACTTGATAACAATGCTCGATTAGTGAAAAATCGGCAAAAATAAAAGAAATGGCGGTGCTGGAATTTATCCTTGCACCGTCATTTCTTTCATTTGATCGATTGCCCGGAGGCTACTCTACCCTGATTTCTGCTACGCAACAGGCGGGCAGTTTAATCGAAAAGCAATTGTCTTTCACATTCATATCCGGCATCGTTTTAATTTCGACTTGAGCAGGCTGCCCGAATCGGTTATGGCTGTTCATATCGCCGCTGATCAGGCGGATAGAGGCGGAAGAGAACGCCTTTCCCTCAAGAATTACCTGCACCAGCCGAGGCTCGTCTGCCGACAGGTTTACAACCGTTGCATGAATTCTGCCATCAGCTCTCTCGGAGGCACTGACGTGAAGCGCGGGCACGGGAGCTTCTTCTGTCCCCGTAAGGTCCTGCTGTATGTAGCTTTCGATCAATGTGGAATTCTGATGCCCCTTAAACAGATCAAATACATGATAGGTGGGAGTAAGGAGCATCTCTTCTCCTTCGGTTAGAATAACCGATTGGAGCACATTTACCATCTGTGCAAGATTGGCCATATGCAGCCGGTCGCTGTGGGTGTTGAAAATGTTCAATGATACCGCGGCAGCAATGGCGTCGCGCATGGTGTTTTGCTGGAAAAGAAATGCGGGATTGGTACCCGGCTCGGCCTGATGCCATGTTCCCCACTCGTCCATAATAATCGACACTTTGCGTTCGGGGTCGTACTAATCCATCACGTACTTATGTCTGCGAATCAGTTCATCGACATACAGGGCGCGACGGAGCGTTCGGTAATAGCTGGCCTTGTCAAATCCCACGGCCGGTCCCTTACGTTCCCACGGGTATTCTTCAGTGTCATAATACCCCGGCATGGTGTAATAGTGCAGCGAGAGACCATTCATCCTATTACCTGCAAGGCGCATCAAGGTTTCCGTCCATTTATAGTCGGCACCGTCGGCGCCGCAGGCAACCCTGAAAATCCTATTGCTGCCATAGTTGCGGATGAATGTTTCGAAGCGCTTGTATACATCCGCATAATATTCCGACCGCATATGCCCGCCGCAGGCCCAGTTTTCGTTCCCGATTCCCAAAAACTCTACGTTCCAGGGCTCCTCGCGGCCATTTTGACGCCTCCAGTCCGCCATCGGGGATTCACCGCTGAAAGTCATGTATTCAACCCATTCGCTTGCTTCCCGTGGGGTGCCGGAGCCAACGTTCGCTGCGATATAGGCGGAACACCCGATCTGCTCGCAAAGATCCAGAAATTCATGGGTTCCAAACGTGTTATCCTCCACCACGCCGCCCCAGCCCGCGTTGACGATACGCTTGCGAACAGGTCCGACGCCGTCTTTCCAGTTGTAGTATTCGGCAAAGCATCCGCCAGGCCATCTTAATACCGGAACCTCAATATGCCGCAGCGCGTTCACGACGTCGGTTCGTATTCCGCGTATATTGGCGATTGGACTGTTTTCACCTACATAAAGACCATTATAAATCCCGATCCCTAAATGCTCCGAGAAGTGCCCGAAAATGTTTTTGTTAATTTTAGAATACTTTCGTCCCGAATTAATGATCAATAACGCCACAAATATCCTCTCCAGTCCGTGTACGATGATGGATGTTCCGGTTATGCGGATGCAATCGAACCTCTTATCGGCACATTATTTTGCTTGCGGTTATTTATTATAGCGCTTTCAAACGATCGGTTTCAACACAAAATGCCGTTCATCCGCAAGGTTGTAAAAAGATGAAAAGTGAGTAAAAAACGGTTAGGCGGGGCGCGACAATGAAGTAAAGAGATGTTAGTTATGTCATAACCGGAAGATAGATTAATCTAAAAATTCGGGTTACAGTTGAGAAGCATAATGCTTAACAATTTTAGAGGGGGGTTATGAGTGTGAAAAGTAGAATGTACACAAAAGGAATGGTTATGTTCGTTTGTTTGCTAATGATCGTAAGCGCTTTATCAGCATGTACGTCCAATTCACCAAGCGATCAACAGCCAAGCCAGACACCGGCGGACGGCTCGGGCAATGAATCCGGCGAAGCAGTCTCCGGTGACAATAATCCATTGGGCAAGTATGATACACCGCTTACCATTCACTTCGCACGTGATGTGGATGATGATTTGCAGGATAATATCATTCCCAAAACTCCAGGAGAGACGGTTGATGACAACCGCTGGCTGAAAGCGTTCTCAGGAAAACTGGGGATTGACGTAAAATACGACTGGACCGTGAAGGTCGGAGATCCCTATACCCAAAAAATCAACGTGACGCTGGCTTCAGGTGAAATTCCCGACATGCTCCGCGTTACGGCTGCACAGATGAAGCAATTGGCCGATGCTGATATGATCGAGGATTTGACACCATATTGGGATACCTATGCTACTGATTTTCTGAAGGAGTTGTATGCGGTTCAGGGTCCCGCAGCCCTCGATGCTGCAAAAATTGACGGTAAAATGATGGGCTTAGGCCCAGCGGAGGTTTACGGCGACGGTGTATTCCTATGGATCCGTAAGGACTGGCTGGATAATCTGGGTCTGTCGGAGCCTAAAACGATGGCTGACGTCCTTGCGATCAGTGAGGCATTCACAACTCAGGATCCGGATAAAAACAATAATAAGGATACCTACGGTCTTGCGTTAACAAAGGATCTTTACAGCGGTGCCATGGGGTTGGAAGGCTTCTTCTCAGGGTACCATGCTTATCCCAATATGTGGATAGATGACGGGGCAGGCAATTTGGTATGGGGCAGTACCCTTCCCGAAGTAAAGGAAGCGCTTCAAGTACTGTCTAATATGTATAAAGTTGGGCAGATCGATAAGGAATTTGGTGTAAAGGATGGCGGAAAGGTAGCGGAAACGGTCACATCGGGTAAGATCGGTATGCAATACGGCGCGCAATGGAACCCCATGTATCCGCTTATCAGCAGCTATCAGAACGATCCCAACGCAAACTGGGTAGGTTACTCGCTGGTTTCGGTCGACGGAGAACCGGCTCTTTCGCCTCAGGTATTCGGGGCTTCCGAGTTCTGGGTTGTCAGGAAGGGCTTCTCCAATCCGGAAGCGCTGATCAAAATGTTCAATCTTCACGTTGAACTAAACTGGGGAGAATCCGGAGATTTTGACTATTACTATATGCCAGCCGCCAATGACAGCGTAGGCGTTTGGAAGTATTCGCCTGTTCAGCCGTTCCCTCCTTTTAAAAACCTGAACGCGTTTAGGGAGATCCAGGAGGCACGAGCCAAAAGTACGTTGGATCAATTGACCGGCGAAGCGATGTCCATACACAAGAATATTGTCGCGTTTGAAAATGGAGATACCTCTCAGTGGGGATGGCCTAAAATTTACGGAGTGGAAGGCGTGTTTCGGCACGGTGTGAATTATGTCGATAACGATCTGTTCATGCTCGAGGCTTTCGCAGGACCGCCTACCCCAACAATGGCGGACAAAGAGTCCGCACTGACAGCGCTGGAAATCGAGATATTCGTGAAAATTATTATGGGTGCCGCTTCCATTGATGAGTTCGACAAGTTCGTTAAGGATTGGAATAGGCTTGGCGGTGCCGATATAACCAAGGAAGTCAATGAATGGTATGATTCCGTCAGCTGAATAATCTGAACAAAGGGAAAGAATACTGGAGTTTCTGCTAGTATCCTTTCTCTTCTATGCGAGTATTATTTTATTGAAACAGGGTGAATCGTATGCATAAAAGAAGGTTGATAAGGGAAGTTCCGCTGCATTTGATGATATTGCCGGGGTTCCTGTTTTTGCTCATCTTCAGTTATCTTCCCATGGCGGGCATCATCATAGCGTTCCAGAAGTTTTACCCGGCCAAAGGCTTGTTTGGCGACCAGCAATGGGTTGGGCTGAGCAATTTTCAGTATGTGATGAGCTTGCCCAATTTCCAAAACATCATGTGGAATACCCTTTACATTGCGGTAATGAAAATCACTTTGGGTCTTCTTGTCCCAATTGCAATTGCCGTTCTTCTAAACGAAGTCAAAAGGCTAGGGTTGAAAAGAGGCGTTCAGACAGCCGTTTATTTGCCTCACTTTTTATCCTGGGTCGTATTAGGCGGCATTTTTATCGATCTTCTGTCGCCCACCGACGGCCTGGTGAATCGAGTCATTCAGGCGTTTGGCTTTGAACCGATCTTTTTCCTTGGGGATAACCGATGGTTCCCGATAACGATGATCCTGACGGATACATGGAAGGAATTCGGATATGGAACGATCGTTTATCTTGCCGCAATTACAGGCATTAACCCGAGTTTATATGAAGCGGCACAGATTGACGGAGCTAACCGCTGGAAGCAGACGCTGCATGTAACCCTGCCGGGCATGCAGATGGTCATTGTTCTTCTTATGGTTCTCAATCTTGGCAACCTGCTCAATGCCGGCTTTGATCAGATTTTCAATTTGTACAGCCCAATGGTGTACGAAAGCGGGGATATCATTGATACCTTCGTGTACCGCATTGGCATGTTGGACGCTCAATTCGGCGTAGCAACCGCCATCGGATTATTTAAATCGGTCATAGCGCTAATACTCGTGTCCATCTCCTATTTCTTCGCATATAAATTTGCAGACTATAGGATTTTTTAGGGGGGATTTTTGTGCTCGTGCAAAAGAAAATCGACTGGTTTGCGATTATTAATCATTGCTTTTTGGTGCTCGTCTCCGCGCTGTGCTTGATCCCGATCATTCACATCCTGGCTGTTTCTCTAAGCTCCAGCGCCGTGGCGGCAACGGGGGCTGTAACTTTATGGCCCAAGGAATTCACCTTAAGCTCTTATGAGTTCGTCGCGCAACGGGAAGCTTTCTGGCAATCCATGCTTGTGTCATTTCAACGAATTGCTTATGGGGGAACGATTAATCTGTTCCTTACGATCATGATAGCCTATCCGCTGTCCAAAGAAACCGCTGAATTCCGGATTCGGAGCTTTTATTCATGGAGCTTTTTCATCACCATGATCTTTAGCGCGGGGTTGATACCGACCTATATGGTTATTCGCCAGCTTGGGTTGATTGACAGTGTATGGGCGCTTGTTCTGCCTACCGCGGTTCCTGTGTTTAGCGTAATCTTGCTGCTCAATTTCTTCCGCGTTGTGCCAAAGGAATTAAGCGAGTCTGCCTTTATGGACGGGGCCGGTCATTGGACAACGCTGTGGCGGATTTATGTTCCAGTATCTTTGCCGGCATTGGCGACCATTCTATTGTTCTCGCTGGTCTCGCATTGGAACAGCTGGTTTGATGGATTGATCTATATGAACGATCCCAGCAATTATCCCGTCCAAAGCTATATTCAGACCATTGTGGCTCAGCGTTCTTTTAGTACGATAACGGCGGAGGAAGCCAAACTCATGGCGACCATATCGGACAAAACATTGCGATCGGCTCAAATTTTTCTTGGGGCACTGCCCATCCTTTGCGCTTATCCTTTCTTACAGCGTTTTTTTGTGAAAGGGATCGTGCTGGGGAGCGTAAAAGGATAGTTTCCCGGCTACGAATTAAATTCGTTCTTACGAATTAAATTCGTTCTATGGTATTATATCCATAAAATTTATTTAAGGCTGCGTATGTAAGGAGGGAGGTGCAGATCAGAGATAGTATTTTTGCAAGGTTGATCGCGACATTTCTGTTGGCGATCATACTGATTTCCTTGCTTGGAATCTACATGTACAATTGGAGCCTGCGTACCGTTAAAAATGAAATTGTGAACTCCTCTGCCGCTCAAGTATCGTTTTATCTGAAAAGTCTGGAAGAGGAAATCGAACGCATTAAAATTTTGCAATACGATACGCTCAATGACGAGTATCTTGCGAAGCTTACCGTTCGTTATCCGATTATGAACGAGCATGAAATAATGGAAAGCATGAGAAAACTGCAACAACGGCTGGTCACCATCCATAATAGCAGCTCTTATATTGCCAGCGTAAGCGCGCATATCCTCCCGATTCAAAAAACGATATCCTCCGTCAGCTCGGTGAGCCCCATCGACATGGAAAAATTCGAGCGGATCCGGGTTCCGGAGGGAGAAAAGGGAGCGCAACTGGTACAATACGAGAACAAACTTTATTTAACCACCCTTCACGATGGAAACGCCGGTTTGTCTCAGTCGTACATGATTGAAGTTGAAATCAACACGACTGCGTTGCAAGAGTCGTTAGAGCAATTTTATACCTATGACGATAACGGTTCTTTTTTAGTGGACTTAACGCACGATGTGGTGATAACCGGAAAAGAAAAGGACGAAACCGAGATTTTGGAAGGACTGGTGGAAAATTATCACCGTTTTGTAAGCGTTAACAACGGTTATGCCGCCATTCACGGGCAGAAAATTTATGTCGTTTCCCTTCGGTCGGATTATCTTAATATGCTGCTGCTGCGTTATATCCCGCAAGAATTAATATTTGTACCCGTGCAAAGTTTTTATATCTGGTTATGGATTTTCACCGGAGTCGGCGTGTTGATGATTATTCTCTATTCCATCTACACCTTTAATTTGATCCACAAGCCTATGAGAAAGCTTGTGGGATCATTTCGTCGTGTGGAAAGCGGCGACTTTAACGTATCTATCAACATAAACAACAAAAACGAATTCGGCTTCTTGTACCAAGGATTTAATTCCATGGTCCAGAATGTATCTGCCTTGATCGACCAGGTATACAAGCAGAAGATTCTCAATCAGAAGGCTGAGTTAAAACAATTGCAGACACAGATCAGCCCGCACTTTTTATATAACAGCTTGTTTTTGATTCATTCGATGGCAAAGCTTAAGGATGATAATTTAATCCCGTTTACCAAGCTTTTGGGCGAATATTTTCAATTTATTACACGAAATGCTTCAGATGATTTGCCACTTTATGAAGAGGTTGAACATGCCCGGACTTACTCGGAAATTTTGATGATGCGTTATCCCAGCAGACTTTCCATCAAGTTTGAAGAATGTCCCGAAGCGGTCAGGGACGTACAGGTTCCTAGATTAATCCTTCAGCCAATCGTTGAAAACGCTTTTAAGTATGCCGTGGAAAAAACGAAAGGAAAAGGAATCATTCTGTTAAGCTTTCGTCTGGAAGAGGCTTCCGTGCGGATAATGGTTGAAGATAATGGAGCTGATTTATCGGATCAAAAATTGAATGCCTTACAAAAGCTCTTTTACGATGATTCGATTATTGAAACGTCAGGACTAATCAATATTCATAGACGAATCAAATTGATTTACGGCGCCGATAACGGATTATATTTAGAGCGAAGCGCAATGGGCGGTTTAAAGGTATCTTTGCGACTTAATCCAGAGGTGAGAGGTTGAGCATGTACAGGCTTCTAATCGTAGATAATGAAGAAATTATCGTGAATCATTTGTATGAGATCTTTCGCGGCCTTGATCATTTGGATCTTGATGTGTATAAGGCCTATAGCGGGGAGGAAGCCATTGAGTGGCTCAATCGAACAAGAATCGATATCGTGCTTACAGATATCGATATGCCAGACATAAATGGATTGCAGCTCATGGAGGAAATTTTTAAAAGCTGGCCCCAGTGCAAGGTTGTATTATTGACCGGTCACAGCGAATTCGAATATGTGTATAAAGCGATTCAGCATCGGGACGTAAGCTTTATACTTAAAGCCGAAGATATCGAAAAAGTTATTCAGGTCATAGAAGAGACTATTTTGAAAATTCGTATGGAAATCAAGACGGAAGATTTAATTCGTAATGCAAAAGAGCAAATCCATATGGCGCTGGATTTATTTCAAGAAGATTATATTCTGTGCATTTTAAAGGGCAATCCCAACGTACAAGTTACCAAAGGGCAGTTTGAACAGCTGTCGATTCCGATGAATGCGCAATGGCCGGTCACCTTGGTGACGGGAAAGATTGATAAATTACCTGAGGGCAGCGACTATATGCAACAGATGCAGCTTATGTATTCGGTTCGTCAGGTTATTCGAAGATATCTTGCCACTCATGTGAATATTGTGATGGTTTTGGACGAGAATCATCGGATTGTTATATTAGCACAACCTAAAGAATCGTTAACGAGCATCTTCGAGGCAAAATCGGAGCTAATTGAGCAAACTTATATGAAAACGGTGTCCTACCTTAAAGGCACTTTGGAAATCATACAGTCGGCTTGTCAGGAGAACATCGGGATTTCAATCAGCTTTACAGTCGGCAGTGAAGCGTGCTGGTGGAACTCGATCTCCAATCAATATCATTCGCTTTATCATTTGCTCAACTATCGAATAGGTATTGAAAGCACCATCCTACTGGTTGATAGTGAGATTAGCAACACGATTCGCAATGAGGCCGGCTTGATCATAGTCAATGAGGAAGAATCCGCTGAAGAAGCGAAGCTGGTAACAGAGCTCAAGTCAAAAAATCTTTCTGTTATCGAGCAGTATCTGGATTCAGGACAGAGGGAGAAGTATTTTGAAGCGATAGAGCAGCTGCTTATCCCCTTAACGGGTATTCGCTCTAAAAGCAACGCCCTGGCGCAGGAGGCTTACTACACGGTATCCCTGTATATGATGTCATATATTAACAGATGGGGACTAAATGAAAAGCTGTTCCTTAACTGTGGTCAGTTGCAACTGATGCGGACGGATTTTTTTGATACCTGGAACGAAGCGGCAGTGTACTTGAAGGAGTTGTCGGTCGTTCTTTTTGATATGCAAACAAAAGAGCAAAAGAAGCGGGCGGATAATACGATCGACTTTATAAAAGAGTTTATTATGAACCATTTGGATGAGGATTTGTCATTGGTTCGATTATCAGAACAAGTGTATCTGAATCCTTCGTATTTGTCGCGCATCTATAAACAGGAAACCGGCAGTAATCTGACGGAATTTATTGAATCCATTCGTTTAGTAAGAGCAAAGGAATTGCTCAAAAGCGAAAAAATACGAATCAGTGATATTGCCCGGCAGGTGGGATACGAAACGGCTACTTCATTTACTCGTTTTTTTAAAAAAGCAACCAGTTATTCCCCGCAGGATTACAGGGAAAAGCATATTTTAAAGATTCCATAAGGGGGAAAAGCAGGGACCTTCTTCCTTGCGGCTGAATGATAAGGCCAGTATCATCCTGCCGATTGGAATTCGTTTCATACCGCTTCAACGATGACGAGATAAGACGGTAAACAGGGAGCGGAGGGATACCGATATTCTTAGAAATAGGCACTATAAATGCCTAACGCCATAAGAAATGATAGAGCCGGGTCGCATTTTGAACCGGCTCTTCTTCGTGGCCTGATGCAAGGCGTAAGGGGAATTGTGGAAGTAATGACTATGCCCAAGCGGATCGTACCGCAGGAGAGCGCCTTCACCGACGGGGCTGCGGCTATAGAAGCCGCTAACCGCCAAGCATTCCTCATGTGAATTGTTTCTATTGCAAATTAGTAAAGATAGGGTAACGATATAAAAAAATGCATCTTGCATGACCGGAATTCGATCTGGATAATTATAATATTACGCTGGCTTGCCACCAATACATGTGAAATGGGGTTACATCTGTTGCGGATACCAATAATGAATAAGTCCAAGCTTATGCTTACCGCATTATTGTCTGTTCAAGTTATATCGGGATGCAGCCAAAGCGACAATACGAATAATCAAAAGCCGGACGGGAACGAACAGGTGATCGAATATAATGAATTAGGGCTAAGCAAATATGATCCGCCGGTCGAAGTTACCTTCGTAAGGGAAACTGGCGAAGGGTTGGAAAATTTAATCAACGTATTGCCGGGACAAACGCTGGAGGACAACACGTGGAGCCGTCTGTATGAACAGGTGCTCGGCATCAAAATAAAGTACGATTGGGTCGCCAAGGGCGATCTCTATTATCAAAAATTAGGCGTCGCGCTTGCTTCGGGCGATATCCCGGAAGTGGTAAGGGTCAATGCGCAGCAGCTCAGACTGCTCAGCAACGCGGGATTAATTCAGGATTTATCCGAAGTTTACGAGAAATACGCCACTCAGCTAACCAAACAGATTCTTAGCCAAGAAGGAAACGGTCCGTTCGATGCGGCAACGATCGACGGCAAGCTGATGGGCATTCCGGAAACGGGTTCCTCTATTGAGGGGGCTCAGTTTATATGGATCCGGACAGATTGGCTCGATCGACTCGGCATGAAACCGCCACGTACCATGAATGATTTGCTGGAAATTTCGAAAGCGTTTACAGAAGAGGATCCGGACCAAAACGGCGCCAAAGACACAATCGGGCTAGCGATTACGCAGTATTTGTTGGATCCCGTCATGGGATTAACAGATTTTATGGCAGGCTATAATGCGTTCCCGAATATGTGGATCAAGGACGATTCCGGCAAACTTGTATACGGAGGCATTAAACCGGAAGTGAAAACGGCATTGCAAACCCTGCAGGACATGTATCGGGACGGCCAAATCGACAGCGAATTCGGAATTAAGGATGGCATTAAAGCGAAGGAGCAAGTAGCTGACGGGAAGATCGGCATGCTTTATGGGGAGCAATGGGGATCGTTTCTCGTTCAATCGAGCCGCGAAAACGATCCGAACGCCCAGTGGCAGGCCTTTCCGATCGTTTCCGTATCGGGGGAAGCGCCGAAGGTACCGCTCCGGTTCAGCACCAATCAGTTCCTTGCGGTGAGGAAGGACTATAAGCATCCCGAAGCGATCGTTAAGCTATTTAATTTGCATCTGGAAAAAAATTGGGGTAAAACTGCCGAATATGAAACCTACTACAGCTCGCCGTACCCTATATGGCAGCTTTCCCCCGTTACCCCTTATCCGGCAAGAAAAAACCTGGACGCGTATCTACAACTGGATGAGGCCCGCCGAACGGGGGATATATCCGTCTTAAAAAACGAAGCTAAAGCCATACAAAAGAACATTGATACATATCTTTCCGGCGGTGCGGACAAGGAATCCGGGTGGGGATGGGAGCGAACATACGGCCCCTCGGGAGCCTTTGCGATCGTTGACCAATACGAGAAAAATAATCAGTTATTATATGAGAGCTTTGTCGGAGCCCCGACGGAAATGATGATCGAGAAAAAAGCCATTCTATATGATCTGCAAATTGAAACCTATGTGAATATCATACTTGGCAGATCTATTGACGAATTCGATCGATTTGTCAAAGAATGGCATGTGCTGGGCGGTGAGAAGATGACGACTGAAGTAAACGAATGGTTTGCTGAAAGACAGTAATCAAGGCAAGGAGGTCATGCTCCGGATTTGTCTGCTAAACGGCATAACTCTCTTGAATTCATTCACTAAAGCGGCAACGGAGGCGTTTTCTTGTTTAAATTTCCCGCTGTATCATTGCGTAATACGATCTTTGTCCGATTGGTACTTACTTATCTCATCGTTGTGCTCCCCATTATATTGCTTGGGGTATATCTGTATAACTGGAGCTACAAAAACGCAAGCCAGGATATATCGAGAGCGACCGTTAAGCAGTTGACTTATTATTTAGAGGGTTTGGACCGGGAACTCGAATGGATGGAGCTTCAGCAGTTCGATATCCTGGAGGACAGCGAGCTGAACAAGCTTGTCGCTACTTGGGAATTAATGGATAATGTGGAAAGAAGATCAGGCCTGAACTACCTGCTGCACCGTCTTACGTCGTTCCAAAACAGCAGTCCCTATATTAAAGATATCAACGTGCATATCCGTTCCATTAACAAAACGGTCTCGGCTGCAAATGACGTATATAAATTTGACGAGGAGAGGTTCAATTACTTCCGTTCCAGTGCCGGAAAAAATGACAACCGGCTGATCAATTGGAATAACACGCTTTATCTCAGCGCCTCCAAGCAAAGTGGGACAAAGGGGGAGGAGCCTTTATTCCTCATTGAAATCGAGCTGCATACGGAGAGGTTAAGGGAATCTTTGCATCAGATCAACATTTATCCGGATAGCGGCTCAATTCTGATCTCGGAGAATACGGGATTTGCGCTAATGAGCAATGAGGCATCAAACCCCGTGATCCGGGACTACGTGAGAGGAACGAGTGCATCAAGCGGCAGCATCTTTTTATTAAAGCTGGACGGCCGAACCTACCACATCGACAAAGCCTATTCTAATAAACGGGAGCTTTCGGTCGCTACATATTTGCCGGAAGAAACCGTCAAAAGACCTTTGAGCATTTTTTACCGGTGGGCATGGGTATTTGCCATAACGTCTCTGTTTGCCGTTGTTATTTTTTCCTATTCTTCTTATACGTTTATTCATAAACCGCTGTTGTCTCTCGTCCAGAGCTTTAAACGGATGGAAGGGGGTGCATTGAACATTCCAATCGAACACGGTAAGAAAGACGAATTCGGCTATTTATATACAAGATTCAACCATATGCTGATGAAATTGCAAAGCCTGATCGATCAGGATTTCAAACTGAAAATGATGATGCAGAAGGCGGAGTTAAAGCAGCTGCAGTCGCAGATTAACCCGCATTTTCTATATAACAGCTTCTTCATTCTGAACTCACTGGCGAATACCGGGGATCTGGATCGGATCGAACAATTTACCAACATGCTCGGGGAGTATTTCAGGTTTATTACCCGAAATAGCGAGGACCATGTTTTGTTGTCGGAGGAAACGAGACACTCGCGTATGTATACGGAAATTCAGAAGCTCCGGTTCTCAAGACGCATTCGGGTGCAATTTGATGATTTGCCGAAGGATATGGAGCATATCCGGGTACCGAGATTGATCATCCAGCCTATTATCGAGAACTCGTACGAGCATAGTCTTGAGAAAATGACCGAGGAAGGCCAGCTTCGCATTTCGTTCGAGCTGGATCCTGGAATGGCTCGGATCATTGTAGAGGATAACGGGAACACGATCAGCGATACCGAAATTGAAGCGCTAAAGGTCCGGCTGGATCATACGGCCGAATCCTGCGAAATGACGGGCATGATCAATATCCATCGGCGTCTTGTATTAACATATGGTGATGACAGTGGCTTGTCGCTGTCCAGAAGCGAGTTAAACGGTCTGAAAGTTGTTATTCGAATCAAGCTGCAGGAGGTGAGTTAGGATGTATAGACTTTTGATCGTCGATGATGAGGAAATTATTACGGATGGTCTATACGAAGTGTTTAATCAGCTCATGCCGGAAACGCTGGATATTTGTAAAGCCTATTCCGGCAAGGAAGCGTTGAATTGGATGTCGCGCACGCGAATCGATATCGTACTCACCGATATTCGCATGCCGGGGATGAGCGGTATGGAATTAACCGAAGAAATTCTAACTTTTTGGCCAAGATGCAGAAATATTTTTCTCACAGGATACAGCGAGTTCGACTATGCTTATAAAGCCATTCAAATGCCAAATGTCCGGTATTTGTTGAAGACGGAAGGGTTCGCGAAGGTAACCCAAACCGTGCAAGAGGTCATCCAGGAATTAAATCACGGCATTCAAATGAATAAGTTAGCAGAGCAGTCCCGCGAACAGAAGGATACGCTTGAATATATGGCGCAGGGTGAGTATTTTAGACATTTTCTGCAGAAGAGCCATGTTTATGAGGAGAGTCAGGAGACGCTGGTTAAAGACTTCAACACATTAAATATTGGCATGGATCCCAAGGCGCCGGTTGTGCTGGCCCTCGGCCGCTTATCCTTTCCGGCGGGGACGGCTTATGCCGAGAGAAACGAAATCCTAGCTTCGTCCAGAATCATATGGAACTCCTTTCTTACCGAGCAGACGCGAAGCATTGGAATCGTGGATAAGCACGGAGACATCGTATGGTTTCTTCAGTCGTCGCTGCACTCCGAGGAGAAGTTCAACAATCACTTAATCCGTTATTTGGAAGGAACGCTGGAGCTGATTCAAGAAGCGTGTCTGGCGTCGCTGGGTGTGATAATCGGCTTTACCATAAGCGGCAGCAACTGTGAATGGGGAGATGTAAACCAGCAATACGAGAGGCTTCGTCAGCTGCAGCAGTTAAAGATCGGTGACGGTATTTCCATGATAATGGTGGACCGTTCCGACCCGCTTGCTGTCTGCTCTATGAAAGAAGGTTTTGTGTTAAGCCACAAAGCCGAGATCATGGCAGCGCATCTTGAAGCGGACAGGGCAGCGGAGTACTTCGAGGAATTGGAGAAGCTGTCGAAGTCCGCCTTAAATCCAAACGGCAATGTCCAGAGAACGATTGAAGCGTATTATTCCATCGCACTTGTCCTTCTCTCTTACATCAATCGCTTAGGGATGCATGGTTACATTGATGATCACGGAACGCTGATGCGTCTGGATGATCATGCCTCCATGAAAGAAGGCTTCCTCTATCTGAAACAAATCGCGGATGCGATATTTAAATTCAAGCGTAAGGATGAACGGGACCGCGCCTCCCAGATCGTCGAACGGATATGCCAATTTATTGAGGAACATTTAAGCGAGGATCTGTCGCTGGTTCGGCTAGCGGAAATCCATTATTTTAATCCGTCCTACTTATCCCGTTTTTTCAAACAGGAACGTGGGATTAATTTATCCGAGTATATTGATAAATGCCGGTTAAAAAAAGCGAAGGAGCTTCTAAAGGACCCGGATCTGAAGGTGCGGGAGGTGGCATTGCGCGTCGGCTACGAGGCGGCTCACTCGTTTACCCGTTTTTTTAAAAAGGCGACGGGACTGACGCCTCAGGAATACCGGGATACTTTGTAGACAAGCGATAGTCATTAATCAATCAGCAACCGGCTCGAAGCTGCGTTCCGATTACTGGTTGGCGTCAGATTTGTCACAACAGGCTTTGTTTATGTCTACACCCTAAAAACCTATAACTTGCCGGGTAATATGTAGCAATCGGCAGGTTGCTGCCTCGAGCTGCAAGCTATACACTTTTTACATATCGGAAGAGGAGGCGAGCATAAGGGCAGGAGGCGTGAAAGAAGACGCTGTTGTGCCTAGTAAAGAAAAGGGAACCGCTTATGATTTTAGCCTATTAATCGATGAATTCCCAGGCGGCGAAGGAATTGGCGACGATCAGATTAAAATTGAATCGGGAGTTGACACAAGTCATGAATGAAGAAATTAAAATGAATAGCTTGGAAATCGGTTGTTCCGACAATAAAACGGCATCGTACGACGTTAGCGGTGACGCTGCCAAAGCGACCTGCGCTCCGCCTGCCAAGGCGGTCGGGAAGCTTCCTCCGAACGGCAACCCGGTCGTCTCCCATAAATTCGGCGCTGATCCATATGCGCTGGTATTCAAGGATCGCGTCTACCTGTACAATACGAACGATGTGCTGGAATATGACGGGGGAGGCATTGTCAAAGACAATACATACGGCAACATTAACAAGCTGTCGGTTATTTCCACGGATGACCTGGTGAACTGGTCGGATCACGGCGAGATCGCTGCCGCAGGCCCGGAAGGCGCGGCCAAATGGGCGACGCAATCGTGGGCGCCCGCAGCCGCACATAAAGTCATTAACGGAGAAGACAAGTACTTTTTATATTTCGCCAATAATGCCAGCGGCATCGGCGTATTGACAAGCGGCAGTCCGATCGGCCCGTGGGTGGACCCGATCGGGAAGCCCCTTATATCGAGAGACATGCCCTCCGCTGCAGGCGTGACCTGGCTGTTCGACCCTGCCGTGCTGGTAGACGACGATGGCAAAGCCTATATCTACTATGGCGGTGGCGTTCCGGAAGGAAAGAATGAAATGCCGAATACCGCGCGCGTGATGCAGCTGGGCGACGATATGATCAGCGTTGTCGGCGAAGCGGCGGCAATCCCGGCTCCTTATATGTTCGAGGATGCCGGTATCAATAAATACAAAGGCGTTTATTACTATACCTACTGCTCGAACTTCTACAACGGCGTCCGTCCGGAAGGAAGTCCACCGGCCGGGGAAATTGCCTATATGACGAGTGACCAGCCGATGGGTCCATGGACGTATCAGGGAACTATATTAAAAAATCCCGGACACTTCTTCGGGGTTGGCGGCAATAACCATCACGTTATATTTCAATTCCATGACGCCTGGTACATTGCTTACCATGCGCAGACCTTATCCAAAGCGATGGGTGTGCCTAAGGGCTACCGTTCGACTCATTTGAATCAGGTTCACTTAAAAGAGGACGGTTCTATCCAGGAGATCGCCGCAGACATGAAGGGTGTTTATCAAATCAAGGATTTCAATCCGTACGCTCGCGTTGAAGCTGCGACGATGGCGTGGAACGCAGGAGTTAACACGCAGCCGCGATTGATGGACGACAATGGGCAAGCTTATGCGAAGCTGGCTGTTACCGGCATTCATGCCGGAGATTGGACCGCGGTTTCAAAAGTGAATTTCGGCAGCGGGGCATCCTCCTTTACGGCATTGGTATCGGGCGAGGAGGGCGGCATCATGGAGCTGCGCTTGGACGATCCGGAAGGACGGCTGATCGGGACGCTTGCCGTGCCTTCGGCAACCGGGTGGACCGAGTCGATAACGGAAGTCTCGGGCGCCGATGGTATTCATGATCTCTATTTTGTGTTTAAAGGAAAGCCCGGTACGGAGTTGTTTGAACTTGGCTCCTGGCAGTTTAGCCAAGAAGCGGTTTGATTCGAACATGTAAGTAACCAATCAGCAGAATTACAAGTTTTGATTCACCAGGGCCCCTCCATGCTAAACGGCAACGCTTTGTTTCATTCGTAGGAACTGCAATTAACTGTTGCCTAACTCGTACTCAAGCGCAGGTTTTTCACCGTAATGACAATAAACCTGTAGACACACGAGACATTTTATATTCAACAAGACTACGCTTACTTCGAAACGACCGCAACCTTCCACAATCTGCATGTCGTACGTAGAAGGAAAACCTCCCGCTAAAGCCTCATATTTGAGCACAAATAGCTGATACAGGCCGCGCAAGCAATGGGAGACTCGGCGAATGGCCGGGTCTTCTCTTTTTTTGAAAGTACGCTTCACTCGTATGGGCATAATGAAGATCGCGGTCCAGGCCATCAGGTTAAGGGGACGGCGGTCTTTCTTTATCAGCAAAACTATCATTTGAAGGGTGATTAAACAAGAAACAAACAGGTATTGTTCGCGAAATGAAAGCGCTAAAATTATGTGAGATAGAACCGAATCGGCTTTAAATATTTGTAAAGTATGTGCTGATATGTCTATACAGCATGACCTGTTTACGAATTGGAGGGGAGCGCGATGGCTGCGAAGGCAGAGGAACAGAAAGAGGCAAACGGCGAAACGATCCTGAAGGCATCAGGCATTAAGCGGATCTTTGGTAGAGGCCATACCGCCGTTACCGCGCTGGCGGGCATCGATCTGGCCATACCCGCCAGATCGATGGTGGCGCTCAAAGGCCGGTCGGGTTCCGGCAAGACGACACTGTTGAATATTCTAAGTACGCTTGACGAGCCTTCGGAAGGGCAGGTGTTTCTCCGGGGACAGGAGATTACCGGATTATCCGGCGCGCAGCGCAGCGCTCTGCGGCGCAAGGAGATCGGTCTGGTGTTCCAATCGTTCGGTCTGATTCCACTGATGTCCGCCTATGAGAACGTGGAGTTCGGGCTGCGTATCGCGGGTACCCCCGTCAAAGTCAACCGCGAGGCCGCGGAGCGGGCGCTGGAACGCGTCGGCATGCGGGAAAGGATGAAGCACCGGCCGACGGAGCTGTCCGGCGGCGAGCAGCAGCGCGTGGCGATCGCCCGCGCGATAGCCCACGAGCCTGCGCTGTTGATCGCGGATGAGCCGACCGCGGAGCTGGACAGCAAGATGGGACTGCAGGTCATACGTGTATTCCGTGATCTTGTGAAACGGTCCGGCATGACGATTGTTCTAACGACGCACGACCCGGGCATTATGGAGCTTGCCGACTACGTTATCGCATTGGAGGATGGACAAATTGTACCGCAGACGACGCATGAATTATTCGTTGTTTAGAAGGCTTCCCCTCGTCAAGTATATGACCGTTATACTCGTCGCTTCAATAGCGCTATCCGGCTGTTCGCTGCTTCCCTTGGAGAACGAGGCGCTTCAGCCGCCGCTCGTCCAGCCGGCAGAGGAAGAATTGGATATCGTGGTCGCAGCCAAGGGAAGCATTCAGACGTTCCTCAAAGGAACGGCAAACTTCGTGTCCTCGAGCACGGATGCGCTCTCGTTTAAAGAATCCGGCGGGCGGTTGAAATCCATCAACGTGACGGTCGGCCAAGAAGTGAAGGCAGGCGACCTGCTAGTCGAGTTGGAGACAGGCGATCTAGAGCTTCAGATACGTCTCCAGCGGCTGAATGTAGAGCGTACGCAACTGCAATACAAGCAGGCACGGGATGCAGGCGCGCACGAAACCGAGCTGAGACTCCGGGAGATTGACATGGAGCGGGAAACGATGATGGTGGAATCGATGGAGAGACGGCTTGACCAGTCGCAGCTGCACTCTCCGATCACAGGGATTGTCACCTTCGTCGAATCGTTGAATGCGGGCGACTCTATTAACGCGTACCAATCGATTGTAACCGTGGCGGATCCGTCAAAGATGCAGCTCACTTATGTTGCGGCAAATACGAAGGACCTGCTTCCGGTAGAAGCGGGAATGCCCGTAAGCTTGAAGTATAAGGGCAAGGATTATAAAGGGAAGGTGCTGCAATCGCCTTCTAACGTGCCCCTCGCAGCTGACGAAACGAAGGCCGAACGAAATTCGGTGACCATTATTATCGGCATTGTTGATGAGCCTGATGGTGTCCAGATCGGTCATAGCGCGGAGCTTACGATCGAGCTTCAGAAGCGCGAGAACGTCATTGTGCTGCCGCGTTCGGCGATTCGCTCCTATATGGGCCGCAGCTATGTTCAGGTCTCGGAGGGCGATCGCCGCAAGGAGGTCGACGTCGAGCCAGGATTAACGACTTCGACCGAGGTGGAGATCGTCCGCGGTCTGGAGGAAGGTCAGCAGGTGATCCTGAACAATTAAACCAAATGCCCGGATTATCCGGACGCAAGAGAATTGGGGTGTACATATGGCCTTATGGACGATGATCCTCCGCAAAATGGCAAATAACAAATGGCTGCAGCTGAATCTGTGCTTTGGCCTTACCGTATGTGTGGCCTTGTTCAGTTCCATGCCCCTATATTCTGAAGCCATCCTGCAGCGGACATTGTTGAAGGAGCTCCAGCTGGTACAGAGCCGGGACGCCGTTTATCCGGGCTTTGTCCGGATCAGCACGACCGTATCTTCATCTAAGATGGATAAGGAGGCGTCTGAAGTGATTGCTCGGGCTGACAAGTTCGTGCATACGATTCCAGGCAGGGCGGGTCTTTCGGCGCTGTCCTTCTACCAGCAGCGGTTTACACAAAAAATGAAGGTGTACGGTGCCGACGCCTCGGAGCAGGAGAAACAGTCGCAAAAAACGGCGGGCAGCTTTAAATCCTTATCCGAGGCGGAGAAGCGCGTGCGGCTGATCGACGGCCGATTGCCGGTTGACCGAACGGATGGCGTCTTCGAAGCGCTCGTGACGCAGAAATTTCTTTTCGCAACCAAACGCGGTCTCGGGGAAGAACTAGTGGCGGAATCACCGGAAGGGGAGAAGCTCCGCTTCCGTGTCATTCCGGTCGGCATCATCGAGACAGACACGGTGGCCGACCCGTATTTGCCGTATTTGACGACAGAGGCCGAAGACGGTTTTATTATTCCGTTTGAGCAATTCGAGCGCGAATTTACCAAGGGCGGCAGAGCAAGGCTAACCGACCTTGAATGGCGCTTTGCCCTGAATTACAAACAGCTGAGCGTTGACAGTATCGATCAATTCATCAAGGCCAATACGGACATCCGGCGTTATTTTCGGGGACGGCTGGGGGTGGAAGAGGTTAACGTCCCGGCGGTCGAGACGATGGCGTCTTATCAAGGAAAACAAGCGAAGCTCGACGTGATGATGCTGTCCCTTTACTCTCCTGTCATGCTGATGCTGGCCTTCTATTTGTATATGGCCGCCAATCTTATTATCGAACGTCAAAAGACTGAAATCTCCGTTCTTCGCAGCCGCGGAGCGAGCCGTTTGCAAATTATGGCGGTCTACACGGTGGAAAACGCGCTGCTCGGTCTGTTCGCGCTGGTCGCCGGACCGTTCCTCGGCGTTGCGTTCACAAAGGTGCTTGGCGCCTCAAGCGGCTTCTTGGAGTTCGTCCAGCGATCGGCGCTTGAAATCAGTCTGACCAGCACCGCCTATAGGATCGCGGCGATTGCCGTGGGTACAGCGATCGTGCTCATACTGATTCCGGCTTTCCTTGCAACAAGGACGAGCATCGTGGGACATAAGCAGCAGATGGCGCGCCTGAACAAGATGTCTTTCTGGCATAAGACCGGGCTCGATATTTTTTTTGTCTGCCTGGCGGTCTATCTCCTATACAATTTCAATAAACGACAGGAGGACTTGAAGCGGCTGGCGCTCGATTCCGACGCTTTGCAGCTTGATCCGATGCTGTTCCTGATGCCGGCACTGTTCGCGCTCGGCGGCGGACTGCTCGTGCTGCGTGTGTATCCGTGGCTCATCCGTCTCATTTACTTGGCGGGACGCAGATGGTGGTCGCCGGCGCTCTACAATACATTGGTTCAAATCAGCCGCTCGTCCGGGCAATATTTGACGATCAAGGTATTTCTGATTATGACGGTCGCAACGGGTCTCTTCAGCGCGAATGCAGCAAGGACAATCAATGATAACGTGGAGAGCAAAATCCAGTACGCGATCGGCGCCGACATTGCGGTTACGACGCGCTGGGAGAGCGATGCGCCGCCTCCGCTGCTGTCCGGCTCCCAGCAGCAGCCGCAGACTGAAGCAGGTTCTACGGAAACAAGGAGGGTTCAGTATACCGAACCGCCGTTCCAGCCGTTTCAGGAGCTGGCAGGCGTGGTGGAGGTCGCAAAAGTGTTCAAGAAGGAAGGGGCAAGGTTCAGTTCATCAGGCAGCGGCAAGACCGGCAAGACTATGCTGCTCGGCATCGATACGATGGATTTCGGCAACACAGCCTGGATGAAGAACGGGCTGCTTGAATACCCCATCAACAGCTATTTGAATCTGATGGCGCTGAATCCGAAAGCGGTGCTGATCTCTCGCTCACTCGCCGATGCGACAAAGCTCAAACCGGGCGATCCGATTCGCGTCTCCTGGGACGGTCTCGACCAGGTACAGTTCACCGTCTACGGTGTCATCGACTACTGGCCGAGCTGGAATCCGCTTCCGGTCGTCGAGGCGGTAGACAAAGAGGCAGCGGAGCCACATCTGATCGTCGGCCATCTGGGCACGATCCAGAACAGGCTTGCGGTTGAGCCTTATGAGGTATGGCTCAAACTGAAGGACGGTGTTTCCAGTCAGGCGGTATACGACCAGCTGGCAGAGAAGAAAGTACCGGTTACCGACCTCCGTGATGCGAAGCAAGAGCTGATCCAGTCCAGGAACGATCCTTTCCGGCTCGCGATCAACGGCGTTATGACACTGGGCTTCGTGATCTCCATGCTGATCAGCTTCTTCGGTTTCCTGCTCTTCTGGGTGCTGACCCTGTCGGGAAGGACACTCCAATACGGAGTACTGAGGGCTATGGGTATTCCATTCACGCAAATTATAGGGATGCTCGTCAGTGAGCAGCTGTTCACCTCGGGAGCGGCCGTCATTATCGGCGTAATCATAGGCAACTTGACCAGCGAAATGTTTGTTCCCCTGTTCGAATTGTCGTTGCAGTCAACCGATCAAGTGCCACCGTTCGAGATTACGAATCAGCTCAGTGATTATGTGCAGCTTTACAGCATCGTCGGCACCATGCTGACGACCGGCCTGGTGATTCTCGGCTATCGCCTGTCGCGGACCAGGATTTCCCAAGCGCTGAAGCTGGGAGAGGAGTAACTTATGATTCGATGTGAAGGTCTCGTTAAAATCTATAAAACGGCGGATCTCGAGGTCGTAGCCCTGCAAGGTCTCGATATGAATGTCGAAGCTGGCGAGCTAATGGCCATCATCGGAAATTCCGGCAGCGGCAAGTCAACGCTGCTCAACATGCTGGGCGGACTCGACAAGCCGTCAGCCGGCAAGCTGTTTGTAGACGGCAAGGATCTGCTTACGTTTGGAGAGCAGGATCTGGTGAAGTATAAACGGAATACGGTCGGGTTCGTATGGCAGAACAATGCACGGAACCTGATCCCCTACCTGACCGCTCGGGAAAACGTTGAGCTGCCTATGCTGCTGCGCGGCAGCCGCCGGCGTGCGCGCGCGACAGAGCTTATGGAGGCGGTGGGACTCGGCCGCCGGATGACGAACCGGCTGAGCGAGCTCTCGGGCGGGGAGCAGCAGCGGGTTGCGATCGCGATCGCCCTTTCGAATGAACCGCGGCTGCTGCTAGCTGACGAACCGACGGGCTCGCTGGACACGAATACGTCCAATCAGGTGCTGGAGCTGTTCCGTACGTTGAACCGGACGATCGGCCTTACGATTGTTATTGTGACGCACGATCCGCTGCTGGCGCGCAAGGTGGACCGAGTCGTTCAGATCCGCGACGGCAAGACGTCGGCGGAGATGATCCGCCGGGTATCGCATGCGGAGGAGCTTGCGCTGCTGGATGCGGAGAACGCCCGGTACGAGGCTGTAAGCCATGTGGAGTATGCCGTTGTCGATAAGGCGGGAAGGCTGCAGATCCCCTCCGGGTACCTTGACCTGGAGGGCTTCAGGGACAGCAACAAAGTTCGAGTGGAGATGGAGGACGGCCGTATCGTTCTTTACCCGCCGGAGGCCAGTAAGACGGGCTGACGCCCGCTTCGCGTTCGGCGGCATCGATGCATCAAGGTAAATCGGGCAAAGCTACCCGAATATTTGAGGGAAATCGAAGGAGCGGGCAGGGCTGGCAGGGCGAGGCGGCAATGAAATATTGACAGCCTCTGTCTTGGCTGCCCATTCGGGGCTTAAGCTTAGGGAAACGAAGTGACCGGTTTACATTAATAAGAAACTTCTAAATTATACAAATTAAAACGGCCGCTTGCTTCGTTTGAACTAAGCAAGCGGATTTCCATAATAATCCTCAGCATGCGAATTTATGCCGTAAATGAGGACATCTTTCTGTACTCGTTAGCGCTTACACCGGTGTACGACTTGAATTTTTTGTAGAACCAATCCATTTCGGTGTATCCGACTTCGTTAGCGATTTCATAAACCTTCATGTCGGTTTGTTCAAGCAAGGATTTGGCTTTCTCCATGCGCTTTTGCAGCAGGTATTCGTTGAAGGTCATGTTCTCGTGATATTTGAATTTCTGTCCCAGGTAAGAGCAGTTAAAGTGCAATATATTGGATATTTCCTTCAAGGTGATGTTTTGTTTCAGCGCTTCCTCCACGTATTCCTTTACTTTATCGATGACGTTGGCCTGCGGGGAAGGATCATTTTCCGATAAGGACAAGGGCTGCGTATACTGTTCCGCTTGCGGGGCTAAGTCAAGCGTTTGCTTTACATTCTGCAGACTTGCGGTTAATTCTTCGGTCGATAAAGGGTCGGGCAAATAGTCGCTGACTTGATAGTACATCGCCTTTCTTGCAAGCTGGAAGTCCGTGCCCCCGCCGATGAGAATAATCGGTACGCGGCTTGTGCAGCGGATTTTGCCGCAAAGTTCCATTCCTTCTTCATGATAGCCATTCATATGAATCGCAATCAGCGAGAAATGATGTTTGGTGAATAAAGACATGGCGGCTCCGGAAGAGCAGGCATAACCATCCAAGACAAATCCCATACTGCTCCAATCCATCAAATTTCGTGTCTTATGTACAGGTTGATTATCCAGATCGACTAACAGTATCTTATACACAATGTTTACCTCCCAATGCATTCGCGGCACGTCAAGTCCCCTTTATGCTTGAAAAAGATTACGCTTTCATTATGTCAAATAACAAAATGTTGATTAAACAAATGATTAACAATTATTCGCGTTACGTCGGCCCCCTCCCTTATGCCCCTCATTGATTACGCTTTCATTATGGTAAATACACGAATGATTAACAATGTGCTTTTCTTTATATCCTAAACAGTTGTTTACCACTTATCATTACAAGTCGGTTCGGAATCGAAAACGTCAGCTCTCAACCTATAATTAGACGGGTAGAATACCTCGCGTTCAACAGGTTGTTGCTGCATTATGTAAGCGCTACACTTTTGTTGTGTTCATAAACCTTAAGGGGGATTAAGTCATGCGGATCCGTAACATGATATTTCTGTTATTCGCCATGGTTCTCGTTCTCGCAGCATGCAGCGGCGGTTCCAACACCAACACCGGCACCAACACCGGCACCAACACCGGCACCAACACCGGCACCAACACCGGCACCAACACCGGTAATAACACCGGAACCAGCAACGCAATGAACAGCGGCGAGACCGATAAGCCAGACAACGCGGCGGTAAACAATGAGGAGGACGAGAGCAGCACGCCGGAGATGGATTTCGACCTGGGCGGCAAAACAATTAAAATCGTATCGTGGTGGGATATGACGATTCCGGAGGACAATCCGGACAATATCCAGCGCAAGAAAAACCTGGACGCTTTAATGGAGAAGCATAATTTTAAAGTAGAATACATTGCTATCGATTACGGCGAATACCAGCAGAAGGTCACCGCTTCCTTGCTGGCGGGCGAGCCGATTGGGGATATCGTCCGATTAGGCAAAACATATACGGTGCCAACGCTTGTGAAGCAAGACCTGTTATGGCCAATCGATGAGTATACAAAGAATTCTAGGGCATTTAACCAGAAGGTCACCAATGAATATTACCAGTATGAGGGCAAAGGGTACGGGTTCAGCGAGAGTCAAGCCAATCTGGTCCAGGGTATCTTCTACAATCGCACGCTTATGAATCAGTTGGGCTTGAAACCGCTTCAAGAATATGTGAACGAAGACAACTGGAATTGGGAAACGTTTACTCAGGTTGCCAAAGAGGCAAACAAGGATACGAATAACGATGGCAAGCTCGATACATGGGGGCTAGCGAATCCGTCGCTTATGGATCAAGCCCTTTATTCCAACAATACGGGACTCACCAAGGGGGAAAAGCAAAATCTGGAGGATCCCGCAACGCTTGATGCGCTTAATTTCGTTTCCCGCCTGGCAACTGAGCAAGTTGCCAGACCTACTGAGGGCGGCGATTGGACGGAGCCTGGCCAATTCTTCCGTCAAGGCAACACGCTGATGTATGCGGGAGCCCTGTGGGAGCTTGGCGGCTTCAAGACGGACATGCCGGACTATGAGCTCGGTTTTGTTCCCTTTCCGAAGGGACCGAATGCAACAACCTATCATTCCGCAGAAGCGCTATTCCAAGCCTTGACGATTCCGAGAGCGGTCGAGAATCCGGAGCAGCTCCTATATATCTGGGAGAAGATTAACGATATCGATTCCATGTATGATTATCCGGATCAGGGCATGTATGAGACCTTGTTTACGGATGAGGCTGACATCAACAACGCCAAGTTGGTTGCTCCAAACATGATCGTTCTCGACCACAACACATTCCCCAATCTGAAATTCAACGAATTCGTCGGCGAGTTGAACAGCGGGGTGTCGGTATCCACCGTCGTCGAGAAGTATAAAGCGACGTTCCAGGCGGCAATTGACGAAGTGTACGGTTCTTAACATGTGATAGCGTGTGACCGACAGTCCCCATTTAGAAACTACTTCTATAATGGGGACTGTTGTTGAATTTAATCTCTTGCAGCAGGAGGGAGAAAAGTTGAACTTCAGAAAGAAGAACTATGCCGTAATCATACTAGTTCTCGCCGTACTGGTATCGTCTATTTGGGCTTTATACCCTACAGATTCGTCCGATCACAGTCTGGCCATGGCGGATTTCACCGCCGTTACGGCATCGGCAGGGGAAGACAGCTATGAAACCTACTTGAATAGCCACTCGGCTGCGAATAGGCCGGAAGAGGTCATCCGTATCGAAGGCGAGGGCTACTCGGGAACGACCGGCGTCGGATTCGAAATCTCGGACCGCCTAGACGGGCTGGACGGCGAAGCAGTAATCACGCCGGAAACTGGGGCAATCCGCTGGGATGTGCAAGTCGAGCATGCAGGTCTGTACAATGTAAGAATTCATTATTTGCCGATTGAAGGCAAGAGCTCTGCCATTGAAAGGCAATTTGCCATTAATGAGAAAATTCCTTATAAGGGCGCAGACATCCTTTTATTTGACCGGGTATGGGGTAATCGGCAGGACGAGATCGAGAAAGACGACCGCGGCAACGAAATTCGGCCTAGACAGGTAGAGAAACCGGTATGGCAGCTTGCCGCATTTACTGACCGCAATGGTTATTATGACGAGCCTTATTCCTTTTATTTCGAGAGCGGGCAGCAATCGATTTCCTTGACGGCCTTAAGGGAACCGGTGGCAATTGATTATATTGAGCTGTACCAGGACGATACATTGAAGTCGTATCAAGAGTTAAATAACGAGCACAAGGCCGAAGGAATCAAACCCTCCATTGATCAGTACATTCTCATCCAAGCGGAGGATGCCGTCGCCAAGTCTTCGCCTACTTTATATCCGTTATCGGATAGATCCAGCCCGACCGTTGTTCCGTACAACGTATCGAAGCTCAGAATCAATACGATCGGCGGATTGAACTGGAAGCTCCCCGGACAATGGATCGAATGGGAGTTCGAGGTCTCTGAGGACGGTTTATATCAGATCGCACTGAAGCAGAAGCAGGATCAGCTTCGAGGCGTTTACGCCACACGAAGCTTAACCATCGATGGGAAACATCCGTTTCAGGAGATGAAGCGACTTCGCTTTAACTTTGATATGGAATGGAAGATGAACGTGATCGGCGGTGACGAACCGTACCTGTTCCACTTGACAAAAGGCACGCATCGCATTCGGATGATGGTTTCGCTCGGCGATATCGCTCCTTTGATTCGAACGATCGAATCGAGCGTGCTGCAGCTGAACGAAATGTACAGAAATATTTTGATGATTACGTCGAATTCCCCAGATCCGTTCCGCGATTACCAATTGGAGAAGCGGATACCGGATATGGTTAAGACGTTCGAGGAACAAGCCGTCATCATCCAGAGCGTGGCCGATTATTTGGAGCAATCGACGGGAGAGTTAAGCGACAAGGTCGCCGTTCTGCATACAATGGTCGGCCAACTGAAAGAAATGGCGGAAAATCCGGAGACGGTCGGCACCCGACTGAACGCGTTCAAAGTCAATGTCGGCGGTCTCGGCACATGGATTCTTACTGTTCGCGAGCAGCCGCTGGCACTGGATTATCTGATCATCTCTTCACCGGGACATGAGCTGCCGAGGGCGGAAGCGACTCTCTTCGAGGAGGCTAAGCACGAGCTTGGCGCATATTTTGCCTCCTATACCGAGGATTACGACAGCATCGGCAATACGAACGGGAAGCAAGACAGCAAGATCACGGTTTGGATTACAACGGGGCGCGATCAGGCGCAAGTGCTCAAGAGCTTAATCGACGACTCCTTCACGCCTGATTCGAATATCGCAGTAGACCTGAGGCTCGTGCCGGGCAACATCCTTCTGCCGGCTACGCTGGCCAGCGAAGGACCAGACGTCGCCATGCAGATCGGCGAAGATGTTCCTGTGAACTATGCAATGAGGGACGCCGCGGCGGACTTGACGCAATTTGCCGATTTCGATACAGTCGCATCCCGTTTCCATGACAGCGGACTCGTTCCGTATAAGTTCGATGACGGCGTGTATGCTCTGCCGGAGCAGCAATCATTCCCGATGCTGTTCTATCGCAAGGACATTCTGGAGGAGCTTGGCCTCGCGCCGCCAAAGACATGGCAGGATATCTATAACATGATTTCCGTTCTTCAAAAGCATAACATGGAATTTTGGATGCCGATCGAAGCTACAAACGCGAGTCTGGTTCCGAATGCGACCTTCTCCATGCTGCTCTACCAGAACGGCGGCGAGTTTTATCGGGACGGCGACAAGAAGACCGCGCTCGATACCGATATTTCTATGGAAATGTTCAAGAAGTGGACTCAATTTTATACGAACTACAAATTCCCGGTGCTGGCGGATTTTCCGAACCGGTTCCGTACAGGCGAGATGCCGATCGGCATCGCGGATTATACGACGTACAATATGTTGACAGTCTTGGCTCCGGAAATCAAAGGGCTGTGGGAATTTACGCTGGTTCCAGGCACGCAGAAGGAAGGCGGCACTGTGAATCATGAGGTAGCGAGCCATACGACAGGCGTCATGATGATGGAAAATGCCGATAACAAGGACGCGGCATGGGCGTTCATGAAGTGGTGGACCAGCAAGGATACACAAATCGCGTACGGACGCGAGATGGAAGGTCTGATGGGTGAAGCTGCGCGTTATCCGACGGCCAACGTCGAGGCGCTCGAGGAATTGCCTTGGCCGGTCAAAGACTACAACAATCTGGCGAGCCAGTGGGAATGGGTCAGAGGCATTCCGCAAGTACCGGGCGGCTACTTTACCGGCCGACATCTGGACAACGCCTTCCGAAAAGTCGTTAACGCGAGCGAGAACCCTCGGGAAGCATTGAACGATTACGTACTTTACATTAACGACGAAATCGAGATCAAGAGGAAAGAATTCAATTTACCGTATTAGTTTGGGGGTGGAATCCATTGCAAGCCGAATTAACCAGTCAAGCCGTGCCCAGCCTTATCCATCCGGACAAAAAGTCGAGATTGGCCCATGCGTGGACGGAACTGAAAAAAAATAAGCACTACTATATTCTAATGAGTCCGTATATGCTTATTTTCTTTACCTTCACCGTCATTCCAGTCGTCTTTTCGTTAATCCTTAGCTTCTTTTATTTCAATATGCTCGAGTTTCCGCGGTTTGTCGGATGGCAGAACTACTCGAGACTATTTCTGAACGACGATATCTTCATGATTGCGCTGAAGAACACATTCTTGTTTGCGGTCATTACCGGACCGGTCAGCTACATTGCGTGCTTTCTATTCGCTTGGATCATCAATGAGCTGTCACCGAAGGTGAGGGCGTTCATGACGCTGATTTTTTATGCACCGGCGATTTCAGGGAACGTGTTCTTTATTTGGCTAATCGTATTCTCAGGAGACCGGTACGGTTACTTGAACGGTTTCCTGATTAAATTCGGATTTATACTGGAACCGATTCAATGGCTGACGAATGAACATTATATTCTTGCTATCGTCATCATCGTGCAGCTCTGGCTTAGTCTGGGCACAAGCTTCCTGGCTTTTATCGCCGGCCTGCAGACGATCGACAGGGCATTAATCGAAGCGGGAACAGTAGATGGAATCAAGAACCGTTGGCAAGAACTGTGGTTCATTACATTACCCTCGATGAGGCCGCAATTGCTGTTTGGCGCCGTCATGCAAATTACAGGATCACTGGCGGTTGCCGACATTACGGTAGCGCTGGCGGGCTTCCCAAGCGTCAACTACGCCGCGCATACGATCGTTACGCATCTGATGGATTATGGCACGATCCGGTTCGAGATGGGTTACGCGTCCGCGATTGCGACCGTACTCTTCTGCATTATGATCGGAGCTAACAAGGTGACGCAAAAATTGCTCAGAAAGGTAGGTGAGTGACGTTGGTCGTTAGATTGATGGCCGCTTTCCGAACGCCGAAGAGACTGAACCGTTCGTTTACGGTCAACTTTATCTTGTTCGCGTTTCTAGCTGTGTTCGGAGCCTTCATGGCGCTGCCGCTGCTTTATGCGGTGAACAACGCCTTCAAACCACTCGACGAATTGTTCATTTTCCCGCCGCGCTTCTTCGTGAACAATCCGACAATGGATAACTTCTACGACCTGGTCGCCTTGATGGGCAATTCCTGGGTACCGTTGTCGCGCTATATCGCCAATACGCTGCTCATTACGCTTATCGGAACTGCGGGACATATCCTGCTTGCTTCCGCGGCGGCGTATCCGCTGGCGAAATATCGTTTTCCCGGCTCGACGACGCTGTTTTCGATTGTCGTGCTTTCACTTATGTTCTCAGGTCATGTTACGGCCATTCCTAACTATATGGTTATGTCTTGGCTCGGCTGGATCAACTCGCATGCGTCGATTATCGTTCCGTCGCTCGCGTTCCCATTAGGGCTGTTCCTGATGAAGCAATTTATCGAGCAAATTCCGACTGCTTTGCTGGAAGCGGCCAAGATCGACGGAGCGAACGAATACCGGATTTACTGGACCATTGTCATGCCGAACGTTAAGCCCGCATGGTTAACGCTCATGATTTTACAGTTTCCCGCATTATGGGGGACCGATGGAGGCAACTTCATTTACAGCGAAAACTTAAAGACGCTTCATTATGCGCTTGGTCAGATTACGGCGGGCGGCATCGCCCGCGCAGGCGTCGGAGCGGCAGTCGCGCTGATCTTGATGATTGTTCCGATTACGCTCTTCGTCATCTCTCAGAGCAGCGTCATTCAGACGATGGCGACCTCCGGGATGAAAGAGTAGAAGGGGGACTTGTACGATGTTGAAGAGCAGATCAAGAATAAGAGCTTGTGTTCTTGCGGCGGTTTGCTGCTTGCTTGGCGTGAGCGCGGGAGGGACTATTACGCATGCGCAAGACGGCGGGGCTTCCTATAATTATTCCGTCTGGGGCGAGACTGTCATATCACCGTCCGCATACGAAGCGACAATCTTGTTGGACGGCTCTGGTCCAGGAACAGAATCGTTCAACAATCCGAGCGATCTGCATGTCACGGCGGACAATGAAATTTACGTGCTGGATTCCGGTAACAATCGGATTGTCGTGCTCGACCGGGATTATCGACAGACGGCTGTCATCGACTCCTTCAAACGCGACGGGCAGGCCGATACCTTCCTGAATCCACAGGGCATTTTTATAACCGAACAGAAGCACGTTATTATCGCGGATACGGGCAATAAACGCGTCGTTCATCTCGACCAGAACCATCAATTGGTGAAAGTAATCGAGAAGCCTGAGTCCGAGCTGCTGAAAGAGAACTTCGAGTTTCAGCCGGTACGGGTCGTCATGGACAAGGCGCAGCGGACCTATGTCATGGCGGTAGGCGTATTCGACGGATTGATGGAATTTAGCGCGGAAGGTGCATTCACGTCTTTCATCGGCGCGAATCGCGTTATGGTCGATCCGGTCGAGCTGTTCTGGAAGAGGCTGTCGACGAAGGCGCAGCGAAGCCAGATGATTATGTTCACGCCGACGGAATTTACGAACCTCGATATAAACGACGAAGGCTTCATCTACGCGACGAGCGGAGAATGGGGCGACAACATCCGGAAGCTGAATGCCCAAGGCAGCGATATTCTAAGGAGAACCGGATACTACAGTCCGCAAGGCGACATTCGCTATTCGAACGATGTCGGGCCTTCCAGGCTCATCGATATCGATGTCACGGACAGTGAAATCTACTCCGTTCTCGATTCGAAGAAAGGCCGGATCTTCACTTACAACGGTGACGGCCATTTCATGTACATGTTCGGCGGCATAGGCAATCGTCTGGGCGAGTTCAACACGCCGGTCGCCATAGAACGGGTGGGGGACGATTTCCTGGTTCTGGATAAGGCGTTCGGCGAGATTACGGTGTTCCAGACGACGGAATACGGCCGGACATTAAACGAGGCGGTCAGAAGCTACTACCGGGGCGAAGAAGAAAAAGCGTTTCATCTCTATGAACAAACCATTAACATGAACGCGAACCTGGATTTCGCTTATTCCGGCATCGGCAAGGCCATTCTCCGGCAAGGCGACTACGACGGGGCGATGCGGTATTTCAAGCAAAGCCTGGACCAACCAAACTATTCGAAGGCGTACCTGCTCTTTCGCAAGCAAGTGCTGAGAGAACACTTTGGCACGATTATGACCGTCATTATCGCGCTAGCGGCTGTCTACCTGCTCGTTCGGGCATACCGGAAAATGTTGGATAGAAAGAGGGGCGTTTCGGTTGAATAGAGAGCTCATTAAATATCCTTTATATCTTATCATGCATCCCTTTAACGGTTATTGGGAGCTGAAATACGAACGGAGCAAGAAGCTGAATCTGATTTTATCGTTTGCGATCTTGCTGCTAATGGTCTTGACCAATGTCCTGAGCAGCCAGTACAGCGGGTTTTTGGTCAATATTTATAATCCCGACAACATGAACAGCCTGATGGAGATTACGTACGTGGTCGTGCCGGTCTTGTTTTGGTGCGTGGCCAATTGGTCGCTTACGACGCTGATGGACGGAGAAGGGAAGTTCGTCGAAATATTCACGTCGACCTGCTTCGCGATCGTTCCGATGGTCATCATCAACTTTCCATGGATCTGGTTAAGCAACGTTATTTCAATGCAGGAGACGACTTTTTATTATTTCTGCAACAGCTTTGCCGTCCTGTGGTCCATGTACTTGTTGTTTGTCGGAAATATGACCGTACATCAATTCACGCCGAGCAAGACGATTGGAACGATCCTGCTCACGGTCGTCGCCATTGGTTTCATGGCATTTCTCTGCTTATTGTTTTTTAGCCTGCTCCAACAGATTATGACTTTCGTCTCCGTTATTTATCAAGAAATCGCCATGAGGAACTAAGGAAGGGGGAATGGAGATGCATTCAGCCAGAAATGCTATATTGTCCGCGTTCATCGTCGCAGGACTGCTGATCTCCGGTTGCTCGGGTACAAGCAACACGAAGCAGGCTTCCGGAGAGCAGCAGTTGGAGGCTGCGTTCGAGCTGGGCAAGGCGCTTAACCCTTCCTTTACGGATACGCGCGTCGCCGGTATGAAGGGAATCACCGAGAACGACCGGCTTCGGCTGTTTGTCAACGACGAAACGGGCGCCATTGCCGTTCTGAATAAACGCAGCGGCGAAATATGGCACAGCAATCCGCCCGAAGGAGACGCCGATCCGATTGCAGCTGGTGTCAACAAGGGCTTACTGTCCTCGCAATTAAAGATCGATTACTACAATAGCTTCGGGCAGATCAGCTCGATCAACACTTTCTTGGACAGCGTCGCATACAAGCAAGTAAAGTTCGATCCCATTCCGAACGGGGTCAAAGTCACCTATAAATTCGGCAAGGCCGAGAAAACGGCTCAGGATTTGCCGCTTATGCTAAGCGTTGCCCGTTTCGGGGAATTGTCGGGCAAGCTGGATAAGGCGGGACAACGCGCGCTGCGAATCGCTTACACCGAAGATCCCGAGAAATCAGCCTATGTCCGGAACGACCAAGCGCTGAACGGGCTTCAGCTGGAACGTGCATTCAAAGCGTTCGAGGATGCCGGCTACACGAGTGAAGATTTAGAGAAAGATATGGCTGAGCTGAACTTCACACAGGAGTCGCCTGCACCGAGAATCTTCCTGGCCTCGATTGAGTATACGCTTGATGCCGATAGCCTCGTCGTTAAAGTACCGGCCGGGGACATTAAGTCGCCGGGCGAATATCCGGTCAGCAGCGTTTCGGTGCTAAGCTTCTTTGGAGCCGGGGGGACGGAAGAGAAAGGCTCGATCTTCGTGCCGGACGGTTCCGGCGCGCTAATTGACTTCAATAACGGCAAAACCAAATACCCGGCGTATCAACAAGCGGTATACGGGGCAGACCTGTCGATGGAGGCAGTCGAAGACGCCGTTAACGAGCAAACCGTCAGGCTGCCTGTGTTCGGCGTCATACTGGAGGGTAGCGCCTTCCTGGGCATTATTGAAGAAGGCGCCCCGGCTGCTACCATCAATGCGGATATTAGCGGTAAATTAAACAGTTATAATTACGTGTATCCGGCCTTTAACGTCATTAACAAGGGAGAATTGACGCTCCAAGCGAACGGAGCGGAGCGCACGCTGCCGAAGTTTCAGGAGAATCCGATGAAGAGCGACTTTAAGGTCCGCTATGCCTTTCTTAGCGGGGAGGATGCTACGTATCAAGGAATGGCCGAATACTACCGTCAATATTTGGAGGGCAGCGGCGGATTGCCCGATACGAAGGCGGAGAACGAGGAAGAGGAGCTTCCGTTCTATCTTCAGCTTGTCGGAAGCATAGCAAAGCAGAAGCATCTCGTCGGCGTTCCATATCGTACGCTGGAACCGCTTACGACGTTCGAACAGGCTCAGCAACTGATAAATCGGATAAAAAACCTTGGCATCGCCAATATCAAGCTGAGGTATGCGGGCTGGTTCAATGGGGGCCTCGATCACGAAGTGCCGGACGGCGTGTCGGTTGACCGGGTAATCGGCGGCGCCAAAGGCATGCGGGATTTGACAGCGTTCGCCAAGGAGCAAGGCATCGATCTGTATCCGGACGTTGCCGTTCTGACTGCGCATACGGGGAAAGGGTTCGACGAGAAAGAAGAAGCTTCGCGCTCGCTGCGAGGCGTGCCATCGGCGTTTTACCCGATTGATCTGGCGCTAGGCAGGCGCGACCGGAACAAGCCGCCGTCGTATGCCGTTTCGCCTCGCCTGGTTGGTACTTACGTTGAAGAGATGCTGAAGGACTTGAAGGGCTTCGAGACAGGCGGTATTTCGCTTCGGGATATGGCTGATCAGCTGAACAGCGACTTCCGCAAGAACAAGCAAATCGACCGGACGGAGTCCGAGGACATTTCCATTCAGGCTCTGAACGATATTCGCGAAGCGAATCTGAACATCTTGGCCGAAGGAGGCAACGCGTACGCCTTTCCTTATTTGTCTGATATTACGAATGCGCCGATGTCAAACAGCAAATTCAAGCTCGAGGATGAAGAAATTCCGTTCTATCAGATGCTTATTCGCGGACATATCGACTATACGGGGACGCCGTACAATCTGACCGCCTATACCAATGTCCGGCAATATATTCTGAAATGCCTGGAATACGGCTCAGGCGTGTACTTCGAGTGGATTCACGAGCCGAATTACAAGGTGAAGGATACGGAGTTCAGCAAGCTGTACGCCGTCAATTACGAGCTGTGGCTGGACCAGGCAGCGGAAATCTATAAAGAAGTAAATACGGTACTGAAGAACGTCCGGAACGAGCGGATCGTCGCGCATGAGAAGCTCGGTGACGGCTTGTTCAAAACCGTCTATGAAAGCGGCATGTTCGTCATCGTGAACTATACGGATAAGCAAGCGACAGCCGAAGGGATGACTGTGGATGCCGAGAGTTATGTGACGGGTGGTGAGCAATCGTGAAACCGATATTAAAATTTCGCCTTAAACCGAGGACGTACGCCGAGCAGAAAGCGCTTTTGGGCTTTCTCTACGTATTGCCGTGGCTGCTCGGATTTCTGTTTTTCTTCCTCATTCCGTTATTGAATTCGTTGCGATACAGCTTAAGCTCCATTACGGCTAATGCGAATGGCATGACAATTGATTTTATCGGATTTGCCAATTACATCGAGGCTTTGACGGTGAACACGAGCTTTAACCGCACGCTGACGGAATCGATCGTGAATATGATCATTAACGTGCCTTTAATCGTCATCTTTAGTTTGTTCCTAGCCGTACTGCTCAATCAGAAATTCGTCGGCAGAGCCATCGCCAGATCGATTTTCTTCCTTCCGGTCATACTTGCTTCCGGTGTTATTGCGACTCTGGAAGCCTCCAGCTTGGTTCAAGCGATCAACGAGCAAAATGCCGCCGAAGGCGTATTCTCGACAGGCACGATCGAAATGGCGAGGATCATGATAAATTCCGGCGTGAATGAAAATGTTGTCTTTTATCTTATGGATGCGGTCGATCGGATCTACCAGATCGTAAGCCAATCGGGCGTGCAAATCTTGATCTTCCTGGCAGGAATCCAGACGATTTCTCCCCAGCTCTACGAGGCGTCCAAGATCGAAGGAGCTACCGGGTACGAAGCATTCTGGAAGATCACGTTCCCGATGGTTAGCCCGCTTATTCTCGTCAATGTGATCTACACGATTATTGACTCGTTCTCCAGGAACAACATGACGACGCTCATCAAAGAAACGGGCTTCACGAGCTTCAACTTCGGGCTCAGCTCAGCGATGGCTTGGATTTATTTCCTGGCAATCATGATCATTTTGCTGATTAGTACGTATTTCATATCCAAACGGGTCTTCTACCAGGAATAGAAGGAGAGTGAGAGCATTGATAATGGCCCAATTGTTATCGTTTGAAAATTGGAAGCGATGGCTGTGGACAATCGTCCGGCTGGTATTGATCGTTGGACTGTCTTTCGTCATTTTGTATCCGATCATTCAAAAAATATCGACATCGATCAAGGATAAAGCTGACTTGTATTCGCCTATTGTCGTATTCATTCCCGAGCATTATACGCTCAATAATTTCAAGCAAGCGATCGCCATCATGGATTATTGGGAGACTCTGCTTAACACGTTCGCGCTCACGAGTATGACAACGATATTGACTGCCGCATCGTGCGCGCTTGCCGGGTATGCGTTCGCCCGTCTTAAATTCAAGGGAAGCAGCCTGCTCTTCGCGTGCGTTATCCTGACCATTCTGGTTCCGCCAACGACGATTCTGATCCCGATCTATATGAACTTGAAGGACTTTACCTTGATGGGCCTAATCCCATTATTGACCGGCAAGCCAATAAATCTGTTGGATTCGTACTGGCCGTTTATTCTGACTTCGATCACCGCAAACTCGCTGAAGGCAGGCCTCTATATTTTCATTTTCAGGCAGTTCTTCCGGGGCATTCCGAAGGAGGTCGAGGAGGCGGCCTATATCGACGGTGCGGGCGTCGGCTCGACGTTCCTGCGGATCATGCTGCCGAATGCCATTCCGTCGATCATTACCGTGCTGTTGTTCTCGTTCGTATGGCAATGGAATGACAGCTTCTTCACGACAACGTATTTGACGTCGAGCAAGGTGATGTCTACGCAGCTTGCTTCCCTGCCGTACAATCTGGCGATTCTGCTTGAGGGCGGCGCAACGACCAACAAGGATCCATTCTTCATGAGCATGGTGCAGGACACTGGCATCCTGCTCGCGATCCTGCCGCTCGTTATTCTTTATTTGTTCGTTCAGCGTTATTTTGTCGAAAGTATCGAGCGCACCGGGATCGTCGGTTAACCTTTGCCGAGCTGAACAGAAAACGTCTTGCGGGGACCGGAGGTTACCCCAAGGCGCTTTCTGATTGATGTCGGCAATAGCCGGGATCCGGAACTCGGCTGGCGTGAGATGCTTCACGTGTGAACCGTATTCGAAATCATCAATAAAGGGTGAGCCGGCTAGTATGATAGCAGAAACGAAGAAAGAAAGTAACTATGTTCTATGCTATACGAGAGTGCCGCAGGAGGATATCATTTACGCAGCAAAGCTCGCATTCAGCATGCATCTTGCGTATAGCGAAGACGGTAAACGCTATCAAGCATTGAATCATAATTCCGGGGTTTTGTTTGCCAAAGCGACGGATAACGAGAATGGAACGATGAACGCAAAAAGCTTGAAGAATCCGTATCTCTTCCAGCTAACGAACGGCGCTTACGGCGTGGTTGCGATACGTACGGAAGCAGATGGTCAAAATGACGAACAAAGCAGAGGATCGGTTCTCTTCTTTACTTCATCCGATCTGCTGCAATATAAAGAAATCGGCCTTATTGACATGAAGGGCGATACCTTTGTACATGACGTGTACTGTGAGTATGATGAAACGAATGAGGCATACGACATCCGCTGGAGCGATGAGTCCGGGATCAGCTACAGGAACTTTATCGCGGATATTTTCAACCTGGACGGTGCATCGGTACCGGAAAAAATAGACACTTTTGCATGGGATCCCGTATCTGTAGCTATCGAAGGATTCGCGCCACGCAATGCGATTCGCGTCCCGCAGGAATTGGCTCATCGACTTGTATGCAAGCTTACGGTTCCCGCGAACGTTGCAATCGAAGTTCCGGACACCGTCGCAGCGGCATCGGCAGAAGAATTAAAGAAAATACGGGCGACCGCGGTTTATAGTGACGGAACAACGGCATCCAAACGAGTGGACTGGAAAACGGCAGCGGTTGAGTGGAATACAGCGGGAACTTATCGCATTTCGGGAACCGTTCATCAGGAGCATTATGATTTCCCCATCGCGATCAACCGCGCGGATCCTTGTATCGCCAAATGGAACGGCAAATATTATTTCATTGCCACCAACGATGCCGACCACAATCAAACCCTTTACATCAGGGAAGCTGATACCATTCCCGGTCTGGTAAATGCCGAGGAAGCATTAATACTTGACACGAAGACCTATGATCATATTAAAGGCCTATTGTGGGCGCCTGAGATCCATATCATTGAAGATGAATTGTACATTTTTCACGCGGCAACGACCGGCGATTTTTTATATGAAGAGTGCCACGTAATGCAGCTGCGCAAAGGCGGCAATCCGACCTGTGCGGCAGACTGGTCGATGCCCCGGCGCGTGGTCAAGAAAGACGGAACGGAATTATGCGAAGCAGGCAAGGTCATCTCCCTTGATATGACCGTTATTCATTTGAGCGGGGAGTACTATGCAGCCTGGTCGGAGCGTCAGTTCGTGCCTATTGATCTTGGAGCATGGATTTATATTGCAAAATTGGATCCTAAGGAGCCATGGAAGCTGACAAGCGATCCGGTGCTGCTTACGAAACCGGATTACGGCTGGGCCAATAACCATACCTTTGTCGACGAAGGACCGTTTGCCATGATTAGAGGCAATAAGTTGTTTGTCACCTTTGCCAGTGCAGCGGTGGATGCCACGTATGTCGTTGGACTTCTGACCGCGGATACGGATGCGGATTTGTTGAATCCTGACAGCTGGACAAAGGGGAATTATCCGCTGCTGACCTCCAGAAGCGTTCCGGGGGAATACGGTCCTGGCCATAATTCCTATGTTACGGATGATGACGGCGTTATTTGGAATACCTACCATGCTAGACCAGGGGTTGATGCTTCTAGGGGTTCAGGCTTGCGCCGCGTTCATTTTGACATTGACGGATATCCGGTTCTGGATTTGACGGAGGATAAGGACCTGAACAGGGAATTGGCCCATGTTTCCATTAATGTCCTTGTAAAGGAGGACGAGGAGCAGTAAACCTATCATTTGCCGGGTAAACGAACAAAAAATCGACAGGTTGCTGCGATTGTGTCCAAGCGCTACACTCTTGGTATGAAGAACTTACCTACGGCTTGTATAACCTTTAGGGTTGGATAGGAAGAGGAGGCGAACGAAGAAGTGGTCAATTCTCGTACGGATGGGTTCCCAAAGCTGCATGAAGCGTTCAGGAGGCAGTTCTTAATAGGGGCGGCAGTAAATCCAAAGACGCTGGTCATTCAGCGTGAGTTGTTGGCGCATCATTTTAATAGCATAACGGCCGAAAATGAAATGAAGTTCGAGCGTGTGCATCCTGCTTCAGAACGGTATACCTTTGAGGAAGCGGACCGCTTGATGGCATTCGCGAAAGCGAATGGCATGGCGGTTAGAGGTCATACGCTCGTATGGCATAATCAAACGCCCGATTGGATGTTTGAGGATCAATCAGGAGGTGCAGTTGAACGCGATATGCTGCTCGAGCGGATGAAATCCCACATTGAAACGGTCGTTACGCGTTACAAGGGAGAGATCTATGCATGGGATGTCGTGAACGAAGCCGTTTCCGACAAAGAGGGGGAGCTGCTGCGCTCATCCAAGTGGCTCGATATCGCCGGCGAGGATTTTATTGCCAAAGCGTTCGAATATGCGCATGCGGCAGACCCTGAGGCGTTGCTATTTTATAACGATTATAATGAATCTGTACCCGAGAAGAGAGAAAAAATCTATGCCTTGGTCAAGTCGTTGAGGGAGAAAGACGTGCCGATCCACGGAATTGGACTGCAAGCGCACTGGAGCCTGGACCATCCGTCGCTTGACAATATTAGCCAAGCGATCGAAAGGTATGCAAGTCTTGGCGTAAAGCTGCATATCACGGAGCTGGACGTATCCGTCTTCCGTCATGATGATCGCCGAACCGATCTGGAGGCGCCGACAGAGGAGATGCTTGAAAGGCAAGCGGAACGTTATATGCAGTTTTTCCAATTGTTCAAGGAGCATAGTGAAAGCGTTACTTCCGTTACATTCTGGGGAGCGGCCGACGATTATACGTGGCTCGATAACTTTCCGGTGAGAGGCCGCAAAAATTGGCCGTTTATCTTTGACGCGGAGCATCAGCCAAAGCAATCCTATTGGAGCATTACGGGAGCTGTCAAGTGAGAACAGGGGGAGCATGAGATGAGCAAAACGGTAATCACGAATCCGATCATGTGGGCGGACGTTCCGGATGTGGACCCTATAAGAGTAGGAACAGCCTATTATATGGTCAGCACAAGCATGCACTCAATGCCGGGCTGTCCGATTATGAAATCGGAAGATTTAATGCATTGGGAGGTTGTGGGCTACGTATATGACCGGTTCGAGGATAACGACGCCCATAATCTGATCGATAGGAAAAACATTTATGGAAAAGGCTCATGGGCCGCCAGCCTCCGTTATCATAACAGGCTGTTTTATGTATGTTTCTCGAGCAACGACATGCGTAGCTTCTACATTTACCGTACAAACGATGTCGAGAACGGACAATGGGAGCGCTCCGTCATCAAAGGACTACTGCATGACCCGGGCTTATTGTTTGATGAAGACCGCGTGTTTGTGTTTTCCGGTAACGGCAGCATTTACATCACCGAGCTGACATCCGATGCGACGGCGATCAAACCGGGCGGAATTAACCAGCTCCTGTTCGAAACGGAGCGGAATGGGATCGGGCTTCGATGCGAAGGCTGCCACGCTTATAAATTAAACGGCTATTATTATTTGATGTTTATCGAATGGCCTAAGGGAGACGCAGGAAACGCGCGGCGCAGGCAAATCTGTTATCGTTCGAAGGAGCTGCTGGGTCCGTATGAACGCAAAATCGTATTCGATGACGACATGGGTTATCACAACAAAGGTATTGCGCAAGGGGGCATCTTTGACACTCCGGGGGGCAAATGGTATGCGATGCTGTTTCAGGATCATGATGCCGTAGGCAGAATCCCTTATCTCTTGCCGCTATCCTGGGCAGACGGATGGCCAGTCTTCGGAATTGATGGAAAGGCGCCGGAGCAGTTTGAAGTAGATTTGCCTCCCTCTCCCAAGGAGCCGCTGGTTATCAGCGATGAGTTTGACTATACGGAAAACAAGCTGGCTTTGAACTGGCAGTGGAACCATAACCCGGATAATGGGCTTTGGTCGGTAACGGAGAGGCCCGGTTATCTAAGATTGACAACCGGCAGCATAAACGAGAGTGTCGTCTACGCCCGCAATACATTAACGCAACGGACGGAAGGTCCAGCGTGTTACGGGATAACACTGGTAGACGTTTCTCATATGAAGCCGGGAGACCATGCAGGATTGGTTGCCTTGCAGAGTCATTTCGGCACCGTTGGCATTAAAGCTGCGAAGAACGGCGAAAAATTCGTTGCGATGTGTGTTAATAGCGGCGACGGCAGCGAGACTGTGCTCGAGACGATCCGATTCGACGGCAGCCAAATTTTCTTGAAGATTGAATTTAATTTTGAGGACAGTACCGATATTGCGGGATTTTATTACTCTGCAGACGGAAGCAATTGGAATCGAATCGGCGGTTCGTTAGAGATGAAATACACGCTGGATCATTTTATGGGCTACCGAATCGGGCTTTTCCATTATGCATCCAAGGAAATTGGCGGGCATGCCGATTTTGATTATTTCCGATATGGAATAAGCGCCAAATAGATACTCTCATTATTGCCAGTTATTCATCAGTGCCGGATCCAGTCGGTACTGATGTTTTTTTGCATAAAATATAAACGATTGCATTAAATGTCGACTGGTCAGCAATGGTTGACAACTATATCGGAGGCGCTTGGAAGATGCCGGCATCCGGACAACGTATGCCTTGCTTCCATAATTAACGGCGTAGCGGAGATCAAAAATTGACAACGCTTTCTCAAAAATGTTTGCTTACTGCAGCGGTCACCGGGAAGTAGTATGAGAGTAACGGAGGAAATGCCGACGCACGTATCGCACAGAGCCTTAAAACGGCATGAATCACAAACTAACTGAAAGGCGGAATTGATATGAAGGTTTGGTATGATTCGCCCGGCTCGACATGGAAAGAAGCGATTCCGATTGGAAACGGGCGGCTTGGAGCCATGGTGTTCGGAGCACTGGAGAAGGAAAGAGTCCAGATCAACGAGGAGACGATGTGGTCTGGGGCTCCGCATGATTACAACCGGGATGATGCTGGCCAGTATTTACAGAAGGTCAGGGAGATGATCTTTGAGGACCGCATCGAGGAAGCGGAACAGGTGTTTCTGAAGCAAATGATGGGCGATCCTGTCAATTTGCAGTCCTATCTGCCTTTTTGCGATTTATGGTTAGAATTTCCGGAGCATCGGCCGGTCAATCATTACCGCCGAGAATTGGACTTGGAACGGGCGGTGGTGACGGTAAGCTACGAAGTAGACGGGGTCGCGTTTACCCGTGAGATCTTCTGCTCGCATCCAAGCGGGTGCATGGTTATCCGGCTTGCGGGCAGCTCGCAAGGAAGCATTAGCGTAAATGCCTCGTTGTCCAGCGTACATCCGGATACTTTCGTTCAGTCGGACGGAAACGATACGATCAGACTTGTTGGACAGACTGGTACACGCAAAGAGGCCAGGCATTGGATCGCCGGTTGGGAAGGGCCGGGGCTCCGGTTTGAAGGCGTACTCTCGGCCTTTTGTGATGGAGGACAGTGCAGGGTTGCCGATGGTGTCCTGCTGATTGCGAAAGCAAATGCAGTGACATTCGTTTTTTCCGGAGCGACCGGTTTCGTAAATTATTGTGATATCGGCGGGGATCCGACAGAGAAAAACAAGCAATACCTTGCACGTATCTCCGGTCGTCCTTACGAAGAAGTGTTGAACGAACATATTGAGGATTATCAATCCTTGTACAAGCGTGTTGCTGTGCGGCTGGGCGGTGATGCGAATAAGGATCAAGAGGACGGGGGAGGAGATCAACTGCCGACGGATCAACGCATTTGCTCTTTTCGTCAGACGGAGGATCCGGCATTAGCGGCATTATATTTTCAATTCGGTCGATATTTGCTTATAGCCTCTTCCAGACCTGGCGATCAGCCTTCCAATCTTCAGGGAATCTGGAATGAGGAGGAATGGCCGGAATGGGGCAGCAAATGGACGACCAATATTAATGTCCAAATGAACTATTGGCCAGCCGAGGTTGGTAATTTGAGGGAATGCCACTTGCCACTATTCGAATTGATCGACGATCTTCGTGTCACCGGCTCACGTACCGCAGAGATCTATTATGGCGCGCGGGGATTTGTCGTCCATCATAACACTGATTTATGGCGAGCCGCGGCGCCAGTCGATACCTATGCGGGAATTTGGCCGCTCGGCGGAACATGGATGGTGCAGCATCTATGGGATCACTATGAGTACAATCCTGACTTGACCTTTCTCAGGGAAAGGGCATACCCCGTTATGAAGGAGGCCGCGAGGTTCATCTTGGACTTTTTGGTAGAGGCGCCCGAAGGAATCAAATTCGCCGGCATGCTGGTGACCAACCCTTCTTATTCGCCGGAGAATGCCTATATGGACGGTCGAAATCGCAGACGGCACCTGACTTATTCATCCACGATGGACTTGCAGTTGATACGGGACTTGTTCGAACGCTACCTGATCGCTTGCGATTTGTTGCAAGCGGACGATGCATTCAAAACCGAGGTTAAAGCCGCGCTCGATCGGCTGCCGTTCATGCAAATCGGCCGGTATGGACAATTACAAGAATGGCTGGAGGACTGGGACCGTCCCGAAGACCATAACGGCCATGTCTCACATTTATATGGTCTATATCCCGGCAATCAGATTTCCCAGGAGGATACCCCTCAATTGTTCGCCGGGGTGCGGAAGAGTCTTGAGCTTCGCAACAGTGGAAGAAGCCTGGCTTGGCCCGCAGCGTGGCGCATCGCGCTTTACGCGCACCTGAAGGACGACAGGAGCGCTCACGACCGCCTCGTCGACTTGTTGGCAGATTCAACGAATCCTAACATGTTCAATCAGCATGAGCCTTTTCCCATGCAGATTGACGCGAATTTCGGCGGCACCGCCGGCATCGCAGAAATGCTGTTGCAAAGCAGTGCTCGATATAAAGGCGAGTGCGCGGAATATCTGATTGAACTGCTGCCGGCGCTTCCAATTCAATGGTCGGAAGGAGCCATCAAGGGACTGCGCGCGCGTGGAGGCTTCGAGATCGACATGACGTGGGCAGGGGGGATGCTGATAAAAGCAGATGTACGTTCATTGAATGGATCGGCGAGTACGTTGCGTTACCGGAATGAATCGATTCGATGCGCCGTAAATGCGGGAGACACTCTTCATTACTCTCCCTTCAAGTAAATCCGTGCATCACGGCAGCTGGTGACGGATCGAACCATCGTTCTGTTTCGACTGTGCAGTGCAGTGTCACTCCTAGCATAGGTGTATGAAAATAAAGGAGGAAGAAGCACAATGACGAGTAGGGAATTTAATCGATTGCTGTTTGATAGACCGGCAGAAGCATGGACGGAAGGGTTCCCGATCGGGAGCGGAAGACTCGGCGCGGTAGTATACGGGCGGCCGGAGAACGAACGGATCCAGCTTAACGAAGATTCGCTCTGGTACGGCGGACCGAGAGACCGCCATAATCCGGATGCCAAGACGCACCTGCCGGAAATCCGAGAGCTCATTTTCAAGGGCAGAATTAAGGAGGCCGAGGAACTGGCCGTATTAGCGCTGTCGGGTTTGCCCGAGTCCCAACGGCATTATGTGCCCCTGGGTAATCTTCTGCTTCAGTTCTCGATGCCTGATGGTCAAATGGAAAGCTACAGCCGAGCGCTTGATCTGGATAAAGGCGTAGTGAGAATCACCTTCAGGCAGGGCGGTGTTACCTTTACGCGCGAAGTCTTCGCGAGCTTTCCCGATCAGGCGATCGTTGTCCGACTGTCGGCAGATCGCCCTGGCGCCGTGAGCTGTAGCGCCCGATTGGAGCGGGGAAACTGGCGCTACTCGGACCGTGCGGGGCGAACGGGGAACGATGCGATCTTCATGGCAGGAAACAGCGGAGGGGAGGAAGGGTGCGATTACGCAGCCGTATTGAAAGCATCCGCCGAAGACGGGTCAACGAAGGTAATCGGCGAGCACATCGTGGTCGAGAATGCAACTGCCGTAACATTGCTACTGGCCGCAGCTACAACCTTTCGAGTTAAAAACCCATTGGAAGATGCCGAGAAGAGGACAAAGGAAGCGGCAGCCCATTCATACGACGCATTATACAAACGGCATGTTGGTGATCACAGCGAGCTGTTCCAGCGTGTGTCGCTGGTAGTTGATCCAGAGAACTCCTCGCTTGATAACATGACCTTAGATCGGCGCGTAAGACGATTGAACGAAGGAGAGCAAGACCCAAGACTGATCGCACTTTATTTCCAGTATGGCCGATATCTGTTGATTGCTTCAAGCCGGCCCGGTTCGCTGCCAGCTAACCTGCAGGGGATCTGGAACGAGCTCTTTATTCCGCCGTGGGACAGCAAGTATACCTTAAATATCAATGCGCAAATGAACTATTGGCCAGCGGAAACCTGCGGACTTTCCGAATGTCATGAGCCGCTTTTCGTATTGCTGGAGCGTCTGCATAAGAACGGGAGCCAGACTGCTGACGTCATGTATGGATGCAGGGGCTTCATGGCTCACCATAATACGGATCTGTGGGCGGATACTGCCCCGCAGGATACTTATATTCCGGCTACCTACTGGTCAATGGGCGCCGCCTGGCTCTGCCTGCATCTATGGGATCATTATCAGTTTACAATGGACATTCAATTCCTTAAACGCTCGTATCCACTGATGCGCGATGCTGCCTTGTTTTTGCTTGATTTTCTTGTGGAAAGTCCCAGCGGTGAGCTTGTGACCAACCCCTCCTTGTCTCCGGAGAATACATACCTGCTGCCCAATGGCGAATCGGGCGTGCTTTGCGCCGGACCGTCCATGGATACCCAAATTACGCGCGAACTCTTTATGGCTGTGTCGGAAAGTGAGCGATTGCTTTCGGTCTCAGGAGAGGAGGCGCTTGCGTCCGAGATTGGGAGAGCGCTGGAAAAGCTGCCGAAACCGAAAATCGGCCGGCATGGCCAGCTTCAGGAGTGGTTGGAGGATTATGATGAGGCGGAGCCTGGCCATAGGCACATCTCACATCTGTTCGCCCTTCATCCGGGCAGCCAAATTACGCTGCACAAAACGCCGGAGCTGGCGGCTGCAGCGCGAAAGTCGCTGGAACGAAGACTGGAGCATGGCGGGGCACCGGGAGGCTGGAGTCGGGCTTGGGTGATCAATTGTTGGGCGCGATTGGGTGAAGCGGAGAATGCCTTCAGCCGAATGCCCGGATTGCTTGCAAGAAATATGCTGCCAAATCATCCAAATAATACGCCAGTCTTTCAGATCGACGGAATCTTTGGCGGCACGGCTGCCGTTGCCGAGATGCTGCTTCAAAGCCATGCAGGCGAAATTCACTTTCTTCCCGCGCTGCCAAATATGCTGCACACAGGACGAGTGAATGGTCTCCGCGCCCGGGGCGGCTATATCGTCGATATCGAATGGGCTGACGGTAAACTGAAGAAGGCCCGCATCGCGTCCACCGTGGGCGGCGAATGTGTCGTCCGAATGCCGGTACCGGCAATGATTATGCGGGGCGATCAACCTGTTGGCACTGTGCCGGATCAGGATTCCGTTCTCCGGTTTACAGCGGAGCCCAACGTCGTATATGATTTGCATCCTGTCAGGCCAAAGCTGTAACTTATATTAGTCCCTATGCAGAATGGCTTCACTCGCAGCAAGGGGGAGCGAAATATGTTCTCCTTCTCTGATTGAGTCCATAAGGAATTACGGGATTTTTTACGAAGTGCGGTTATTGCATATAAAACGTAATCTATTTGGTGAAATCACTGAAAATGCCTTCAGGTCCATCTCGTATGTAAGTGATTTGCGGTCAATCGCGGCAGAATCTGCCGTTTAGAGTTCATACTACGTGTCAGGCTCAACTCCTCTATTGAGCTGCATTCGAGTGAGATCGATCCCACACTTTTGCTCTGAAGAGGACAAAAGCGCGGACAAGCCGTTCCATCAGAATTTCTCTGTCTTTCAGCAAAACAATGAAAATCTCCAAAGAGAGATCAAAAATTGACAACGCTTTCTCAAAAATTTCGGCTTACGGAACGGCGTTATTGGAGGTAGGATGAAAGTAAGGGAGGAACGCGCATGGAACTGAATACGGAGTTTACAAGCTCCACTGCCAAAGTCGGAAGGCAAGCGCTTTTATGGAAGCGGTTTAAACAGCAAAAGGTGTTACATCTTTTTGTCGGACTCGGCCTGATCTTTTTGCTGATTTTTTCCTACATGCCCATGTTCGGCATCCTTATGGCGTTCAAGGATTACAGCATCTCGACCGGCATCAAGGGAATCTTTACGAGTGAATGGGTCGGTCTGCGGTATTTCGACGAATTCGTAAACGATTACCAGTTTGGCACGATCGTGCGCAACACGCTGATGATGAGTCTGCTGAAGGTCATCTTCACCTTTCCCGCCCCGATCGTGTTCGCAATTATGCTGAACGAAGTAAAGAACATGGCCTTCAAGCGGTTCGTTCAAACGGTCAGCTACCTGCCGCATTTCATCTCCTGGGTCATTGTGGTAGGCCTCGCTTTTTTCCTCTTGTCCTCCGATGTCGGACTTGTGAACAAAGCGCTACTAGCACTTGGTCTGATTGACAAGCCGCTCGACATACTGACCAATCCGAATTATTTCTGGGGGCTCGCGGTCGGCAGCGCTGTATGGAAGGAGATGGGCTGGTGGACGATCATCTTCCTCGCGGCCATCACGGGTATCAACCCATCCTTGTACGAGGCGGCCCAAATCGACGGCGCCGGACGTCTGGCTCGCATCCGCCACATCACAATCCCGGGGATACAGGGGACGATTGTCGTGGTTCTTATTCTGTCAATCGGCAGTATCCTTGGCGGCGGTCTGGTCGGCTCGAACTTCGAGCAGGCTTACCTGCTTGGCAACAGCATCAACAACTCGACCTCCGAGATTGTGCAGACCTATGCGTTTAAGGTCGGTCTGCGGGACGGTCGCTTCTCCTATGCAGCAGCCATCGATCTGATCCAATCGGTCATCTCTGTCGTGTTGATTTTCTCGAGCAACTTCATCGCCAAGCGAAAGTCGGATTCGAGCTTGTTTTAGGGAAAGGAGGAGCGTTCGTGCTCCGAAGCCAAAGACAGAAGGACCTGCTTCTGGACAGCATTAATTACATCGTTCTTTTTCTCATCATGCTCGTGATGCTGTATCCGTTTTACTATGTACTGGTCGTTTCGTTCAACAAGGGATCCGATTCGCTTCTCGGTGGCGTATACCTGTGGCCGCGAAGCATCACATTGGAAAATTACAAGACCTTCCTGACCGATCCGAACTGGTATCGCGCCTTTCTGGTGACGGTTGCGCGAACGGTGCTGGGTACCGCGCTTGGCGTCCTGCTAACGTGTCTGGTCGCTTACGGCCTTTCGCACCGAAATCTGTTATTCAGTAAGTTTTATTTCACGGTTATCATTTTCGCGATGTATTTTTCGGGCGGCCTCATCCCGTACTACGTGGTGCTGCGCTCGATCGGTCTGCTTAATTCGTTCGGGGTGTATATCATCCCGTCGATGCTCAACATGTTCTTCCTGCTGATTGCCATCTCGTTTTTCCGCGAAATCCCAGGCGAACTGAAGGAGTCCGCCCACATGGACGGCGCAAGCGAGTTTGTCATTTTCCGGCGGATCATCCTGCCGGTTTCAACGCCACTCATCGCGACGATGGCGCTGTTCATGGGCGTCGGCCATTGGAATTCGTGGCTGGATTCGGCCTACTTCGTGCAGTCTGAAAACCTGCGGACGCTTGCTTACCGGATGATGGAGGTCATCAACAAGTTCAACTCGCCAATGGACATGATCGCCGCCGCGAACGGCTCCTCGTCGGGCGTGACAAGCTTCTCTCTGCAAGTGACAGCGATGGTCGTCTCCATTGCACCGATTGTTTGCGTGTATCCGTTCCTGCAGAAGTACTTCGTCCAAGGAATCATGCTTGGCTCCGTTAAGGGATGAAACCGCTTAACTTCGATATTAAAGCAACTGCTTTAATATACAAATCAATATCATTGGAGGGGTTATCTTGAATAGAACGAGAGGGATGAAGGAACTTGTCGCTGCGCTGGCCGTTGTGCTCGTGCTGGCACTGCTGTCCGCTTGCAGCAGCGGCAGCGGAGGCAATGCGAATCAGGGAGCCGAAACGAACAGCATGGCTCCGGCGGAAAATGCCAGCAATACGGAGGGGGATAATACGGCGGGTGAAACACCGGCGAGCGGCGAAGTCGAAGAACTGACGCTGTTCATAGATGCGCCGTGGTATCCGGTCAAGGAATGGAAGGGACCGATTGCGGAAAAAATCACAGAGAAAACAGGCGTCAAGCTGAAGGTTACCGTGGCGACGGATGACAAGCAGCTGCCGCTAATGATCGCATCGGGCGATCTGCCGGATCTGGTCTTCACGTACAACAACGTTGACCGGCTGTCCGATTCGAAGCTGTCCTACCCCTGGAATGAGCTGATCGATCAGTATGCGCCGGACTTTAAGATCGACCAGACGCGGATTGCGATCCATACGATGGACGACGGCAACTTCTACACCATCCGCAACGCCTTTGCGACGAAGGAAGAGTGGGCGGCAAACAAGTACGCCCTCGGCAATAACGGAAATCCGGGCGTTGGCGTGCGGGAAGATATCATGAAGGAGCTGGGCAACCCGCCAATCAAGACACTGGACGATTTCGTGAAGGTACTGGGCATGGTCAAGGAAAAGCACCCGGACATGGTGCCGCTGGTCATGGACAAGGAATGGATGGAGCAGTACTTTTTGATGCAGTTTGGCATCGATGCCACCTTTTCCAGCCCCTGGTTCGAGCAAAACGGCAAAGTGGACTTTGTCATTAACCATCCGAAGATAAAGGAATACTTCAAGTTTATGAACAACCTGTACCGCAACGGCTACATCATGTCGGAGAATTTCGCTCACGCCAACGATAAAATCGACGATCAATATGTTACCAGTGGTAAGGCGTTTGCCCATATGCACACGGTAAGTGTCGCAGACAGCGACAACGTGGCCATCAAGCAGGAAGGAGGCAGCTTCACGCTCAAAATGCTGCCGACCGTGCTGACGAGCGATGCGAAAATTGTCAGCGGAGGGGTCGGCTTCGCGGGTACGTTCATTACGAAGAAAAACAAGAACCCGGAGAAATCAATTAAGTTCCTGCAATACCTGGCAACAGACGAAGGCAAGAAGCTGACGATGTTCGGAATCGAAGGCGAGCATTGGACCTGGAACGAGGCAGGCTACCCGAATCTCAAATACGATCCGAATGACGGCCAATTCGTGGAAGGCAACGGGATCAAATGGTGGTATCTGTATAACGACGCCATCACGGAAGGGCTGTGGAGCTATGTGCCGGGTACGCAGACGACGCAGGCGCTCACGGAAATCAAGGCGATCACTCAGTACAAGCCGGAGCTCGGCATGATTCAGATGCGTCCGGACTCCGAGGAAAAGACGATTAGGACCAAGATAGATGAAATGATTAAGAACGAGAAAGTCAAGATCTATCTGTCCAAGTCCGAAGATGAAGCCATAGCGAACTACGAAAGCATGGTCAAGAATGCGCAGAAGATCGGACTGCAGAAGCTGGTCGATTGGGCTAACGACACCTATCAGAAGAAGAAGGATTTGTTCAAGTAAGCAGATGGGCAACCGGTAGAGGCTATGAAGCCTCTACCGAATTTTGCTTGCTCATGATACGGTTAGAAGAAATTCCGCAATCCGGAGGAGATTCGCCATCATGAGCATTGTCCGAAAAATTATTATTGGATATATCGTCCTGATTTTTATTCCAGTCGTAGTGTTCGGCTATTATTACTACACACAAATATATGGAAACCTGACGCAACAATTCGTCGAAAGCCGGCACAAAATTTTGGAACAAGCCTACGCGAATATGAAAGCCGATCTAATCCGAATTCAATCGAGCCACCGTTTGCTGCAGTATAATACTTATGTAACGGATTATCTGGACGGCGTTTATGAATCCGACGCCGAGAGCATCTATGCCTATACGCGCTATATCAATCCGATATTCACTCAATCGCTTTTTGCCAACCCGGAAATTGAATCGCTTAGGATTTATAAAATGAAGAAACAGGCCCTTACCATAACGGATCGGTTTATGGACGCTTCCTTGCTTGGACCGAAGGCTGAGCAGGTTTCCCTTTCATTGAAGCCAGGTAAAGGACAATGGTTCATTCTCGATCTGCGGGCTCCGGAACCGTCTCTTGTCTACTATCAAAATATATACAATACGAATATAACAGAGAAACTTGGTCTTCTCGAGATTCGGATCAGCAGCGAGTTGATCCATAAATTTTATAAGGCAGCCGGGGTTGATGGAAACTGGGAAGCCGTTTTACTGTCAGAGATGAGCTTGCCGCTGCATGCAGGGGAACTGGACGACAAAACGCAGAGACTGCTGGAAGTGAACAAACACAAAGCCTACATCATCAACAGGCAAACTATCGTGAATCAGCTGTATATAGCGGAGCTTGGCGTCCGTGTCGCAGTGCTGGGGAAAGTTGACAACGTGTTCAGTACAATCAAGCGGAAGGAGATCGTGCTGGTCTCAACGATCATTGCCCTGCTGGTCGCTTTGTCCTTTGCCTATTATTTACTTGCATCGACCATCACGAAGCGCATTCTTCGACTTGCAAGGCACATGCGCAACCTGGGCGACGATAATATGAAGCTGATGGTGAACCGCCCTGACAATCAAGACGAAATCGGATTTCTCATCACTACTTACAACAATATGATTCATCGGATGGATGAGCTGATCAATAACGTCCATCGTGTCGAATTGCGCAATAAGGAAGCCGCCTATCAAGTGCTTCAGGCACAGATCAAGCCGCATTTCCTGTACAATACACTGGAAACGATTCGGATGCTCGCAGAATCCAACAATGACAAAGAAGTAGCGAACATATCATTCTGGTTCGGAAAGCTGATGCGATACAGCCTGTCTTCTCAGAAGGACGATACGGTACTGGCCAGGGAAATCGAGACGGTAACCTTCTATCTCAAGATTCATAAGATGAGGCTTCAGGACAGGCTGACCTACGAAATCAACGTCGCTGTGGACGCCGAGAGAATTGCTTGCCCGCGTTTCATACTGCAGCCGCTCATTGAGAATAGTATTGTGCATGGTGCATCGAATCTCATCCGCCCCATTCATATTCGACTTCAGGCGGAGGAGACACACGATGATTTCCGGATTTCCATTACGGATAACGGGCCCGGCATCCCGCAGGAGATACTGAATGTCATTCAAAGTAAAATGGCGAAAGATAGCGAGTCGAAGCCTGTGAACGAGCGAAAAGAAGGCATAGGACTCTATAATGTCAGCGAGCGGATCAAATCGTTCTTCCGCGGGACTTCAAGGCTAGAGCTTAGAAGCGAGCATGGGAAGGGAACGTGCCTGATAATCATTATAGATAAGGGACGGCGGGTATACGATGAAAATACTGATTGTCGATGACGAGCCTTTGATTCTGAATGGCATGACCAAGGTTGTCAACGAAGTGGCTCCCCCCGGTACTGAGATTCGTGTGGCAGGTAATGTGTCTGAGGGACTTGTAGTCATGCAGGGGTTTATGCCGGATGTCACCATTACAGATCTCCATATGCCAGAGAGGAACGGATTTGAGTTGATCGAAGAAGCCCGGGAGGACGGACTGTGCAATCGATTTATCATTCTGACAGGACACGAAGATTTTGAGTATGTTCGCAAAGCCCTGCGCATCGGCGTGGTGGACTACTTATTGAAGCCGATCGACAAGGATGAAATTGCGAAGCTTTTGGCAGGAATCGTCGAGGAGTTGCCCTCTGATCGGGATACGGAGTATACAAGACATGCCAAGCGCATTCTGGCTTATTTGGAGAGCCATTACATGCAAGACCTGTCGCTGGAGTGTCTTGCGGATTTGATGAATTTACATCCGCACTATATCAGCAGACTGTTCAAGAAGGAGACGGGTGACAACTTCGTTAATTTCTTAAACGCCCTGCGGATTCGTGAAGCACAGAAGCTGTTAAGGACGCAGTGGCATCTTCCTGTAAACGTAATCGGTCAAAAGGTGGGGCTCGAGAACAAGCATTACTTCTCGAAAGTATTCAAGAAATATACGGGCGTTACCCCGGGAGCCTACCGCGAAGATTGTGAGACCTAATTCAGCGGGAAAGCATGGACGAATGACAGCAGTAATGAGGATTGGTATATGATCGGCCATAAGCTGTTATTTGACACTCCGGCGACACATTGGAAGAGTCGCTGCCGGTCGGCAGCGGTCGGCTAGGCGCGATGGTGTACGGGCAGCCGCGGCAGGAACGGCTGCAGCTTGCGCTCCCCGAAGGCGATATGGCGCACTATTCCCGATTGCTGGATATGGACAGCAGGATCGTTGCGATGGCGTTCAGCCAGGGCAGCATTTCTTTCAAGCGTGAGCTATTCGCCAACTATCCCGACCATGCGGTGATCGTCAGACTGACCGTGGATCCGGCTTGGGCGCGGCTTCAATGCGCGTTCGGAGCGTGGTCGCTGGCGGTGCGCCGACCGGACTGGCCGCGTCGAAGACGACGCGATATGGATGAGCGGCAGCTGCGGCGGCGAAGGGATATAGGACACACACCCATTTCACCAATTTCCGCTTCATCCCACAATACGAAGTGAAGGATGAACGATATACGGTTTCCCGGTCTCACCGATCACGTTGTAAGGCAGGAACATCCGTGCTAAACGATATTCCCGTCCTGAAAATAATTTAGTTGGGCATTAGGTATGTTTAAAGAATTCCTTTATAAAACCGTCCTTTCGTTAAGTGAGGGCGGTTTTTTTCTATTTAGGGGCTGCAAAGCCGGGCTTTATTCGGGCAAAAGAAGAAGACGTGACCGGCTTCACAACAATCAGGCCGCTCACATCCTGCTATGGGATATGGGGAAAACTGTCTGAAAGCTGTGAGGACGATGCTGTCAAACTGCTGGCTGTCTTTCAAGCCAATGAGCAAGCAGACAAGAAACCAAGCTACCTTTTTCCAATATAGAATATAAACCTTTTTCATTATGGAAAACTCCATTGGTACAGGCTTTAATATACATTCTTATGTTTGTAATGCCCATGCCTATATTTCCCTCGAAATTAACGCATCATTCATTCTTAATTCTGTATAATTTATTGGCAATAACACAACCTAAACGACATGAAAAAATTTAAAAACGGGGGCTGGACAATTACATGAAGCTACATTGGCTCGTTCCATTTCTTGTCGTTCTATTTATGGATTCTGGTTGTACACAAAGAAGTATAGATCAAAAAGCGGCGCAGCCTGCACCGCGGAGCCTGACTGAGCAGTCGAACATACAATCACAGTCTGTAACACCTGATCTATTGGATGGGTCGGAGCAAAAAAACCGTCAACCCCATTCCCTCTCTCTATCGGATTTGCGAAATAAATACCAAAGTACCTTTCTGTTAAATGGTTCTGCAAAAAAACGTGAAGTCGCTTTGACATTCGACGATGCGCCTGATGCTGATTTCACCCCGCAAATACTTGACGTTCTGAAAAAAACGGGGGTCAAAGCAACATTTTTTGTGATTGGAAACCGGGCTGAATCACACCCCGACATCATGAAACGCATTGTTCAGGATGGCCATTTAATTGGTAATCATTCCTACGATCATGCGAATCTCCCGAAATTGTCCGACGCCGAATTTCGTTATGAAATTAATAAAACGGATCAGCTTATTCGTCAATTCACCGGATTTACCCCGAAAATTGTCAGGCCGCCTTATGGAAATATAAGTGAGAGACAAATCCAGTGGTTAGCGAGTCAACACAAAAAAATTGTGAATTGGAACGTAGATTCCCTGGATTGGAAAGGTTTAAGTGCCGAACAGGTAGAGGGGAATATTCTTGCCCATGTATACCCGGGATCCATTATTTTGCAGCATTCTGCCGGTGGAACGGGTGAGGATCTATCGGGAACGGTAAAGGCCCTGCCCAACATTATTAACAAGCTTAAAAACGATGGGGTCAAGCTGGTTACGATTACTGAATTACTGAATATTCCCGCCAAATAAACAGAGGTACAGAGGATACCGAATGACTGGGCGACCATGGCCCGGTAAGTCTCAGCCATTCACGGTGAATGGCTGAGAAGATTCATTCAAATGTGCGGAGTAGGCTCGTTAGGCGGTCTTGACTCAAAAATCCGGATATTTAAGCGGTGTCATTAGTCCAGATCGTAATCATCATTACAGATCGTGCATCATAGAGCCTCTACATGAGCTAATGATTGTATCCGTAACCATGCGGGAAATGTACAGTGAAAGTGGAGTAAAGGCACAGAAATAATATTATGGAGGTCAACAGAGAATGAAGAGAAGAAGCTTTTGGATAAGGCTGAGCAAGATCAATGACTGTCTCCGGCATCGATGAGACAAACGGATCAGGATTTGAAGCAAGCTTATACAAGGAGATGAAAATGAAGATGTATAAAAAACCAACAATGATTATGTTAGCGCTTACAGTTATGTTGGTATTAGTCATGTCCCTTACAGGATCACGTACGTCCGCGGAGGAGAATGGCCTGCCTGAAAACAGCCCCGCTTCCGGGCTTAGCTATGATTATCTTGTAGATAGCTCGCTTCCGGCAGATATTCCCGAACAGAACGAATTTAGAACGCTGCAGGCGGCTTATGCAGCCGCGCCTGCAGGAACGGCAGACAATCCGACCGTGATTGGCCTGAAGCCGGATGTCTATCAGATTACGGGAACGCCGACCGAGCCGGGACTGACCATTACCAAAGACTATATAACCTTGCTTGGACTTACCGATGATAGAGGTAAAGTCGTGCTCGCCGACAATCGCGGTAATAAGCAAGGAGCCGGTACGGAGACGACTTCCAATAACGGTTATGTCGTCATTGTAAGAGCAACCGGATTCACAGCCAAGAACCTTACATTCCTTAACTATACGAACATAGATTATGAATATCCAGGCGATCCGGGCAAAAACCTGACGAAGCGGTCGAATGTAGAAACACAGGCAGTGGCGCTGCAAGCGTCTGGTGACAAGCACACCTATATGAATGTTGCTTTCCTCAGCAGATTAGACACACTCTTCTTGCAGACTACGCGTTCCTATTGTAAGAATTGTTATCTGGAGGGTACTGCGGATTTCCTTGGAGGCGGAACAATCAGTGTCTGGGAAGACTCTGAGATTGCTTTTCCGGATGGTTATGGACCTGTAATGGCGGCATCAGGCATTGTCTTCATTAATACGAAATTCACATCAGACCGAGGCGTGGGCTTCTATAAAGGATTCTCGAATCCGGTTGCCCTGATCAACAGCACGCTGCCTGTATTCACCCCAACAACGCCTAACGTATGGGGAACTACGACCCCGATCATTAGAAATAATTTATATTCTCTTACGTATAACACGAAGGACACCACCGGTAATAGAGCGGAATTTGTAGATAGCCTTAATGGCGAGCCTGCCAATCATACATCAAGAGAATTATCGGACGAGGAAGCGTTAGCCTTCAACCCCTGAAACCTGCTCCGCGCAACGCCAACGGGTGTCGCAGACGATTGGGATCCAGCGGGCCTTAAAGAGCAATACGCAGACCAGGGCGACTTGATCTACAGAATGGCGATCACTAACGGAACGCAGTCGATTCGAACGGGTGGAGAAGGCGCTGCCCTTAAAGCCTCCGTATCACCCGCAAGAGCGCCTGACAAGACAATTACATGGTCTACGGATTCAGACCTGATCACTTTAAGCAGCACGACAGGCGAGGAAATCGTTGTAACCGGCCGGAATACGACAGAACAAGCCGAGTATGTCACGGTCAGAGCAACTGCAGTTAACGGTTTTTATGTTACGGCGCATATTTATGTTGAGCCGGAGTATATTGATCCGCCGACGTTCGTTGAAAAGCCGATTTTAAATGCACCGGCAAACGGCAAAGTAAGTCTCAATTATTCGATGGATCTGGGCAAGAAGGAGGATCAATCGGTCATTACATGGTACATTAGCGACGATGCTGCAGGAACAAATTCAAGAGCAGTCGCCATGAGCAGAGGAAATTTGCCCTTGAAGGAGTACACGCTTACTCCGGGTGATGCCGGAAAATATATTCGTGCAGGCGTTGAGCCCAAGCACTCGATCAGTAATCCGGGCCCAGCGGAATACGCCATGTCCGCCGCTCCGATCCGGGAGGCGGACATCCCATCGATGAACGTTTCTCCTAACTTCCGAAACTTCGTCATAACAACAAACGCAGAATACACCAGCGGTTTGTGGACCGTTGCCGGCAACTGGACATCGGCAGCGGGGGCGAATCTGGTAAATGGCTATGGGGTTAGAGCGGCTTCGCAGGGAGCGGCGCTGTACTATCAGCAGGATGCCAGGTTTGGAGATATGCAAATCAGTGCGGTGCTGTCGCCTGAGAAGATTGAAGGTCAAGGCTTTGGAAGCCCTGGCTCTGGCAGCGACGAACCACTCGTACAGAAATCGGATATCTTTATTAAATACGATCCGCGTACAAAGACCGGATATTCGTTGAGATTCTGGAGAACAACGCAATCCGGACAGAAAGTCATGTTCCAGCTTTATAAGATCGACAATGGTGTGGGCAGACCTATTAGCGACACACAAGTACTAACGGGCGTTCTCAAGCCAAACACGTATATAAATCTCGCAATAACAGGAAATACCTTTACGGTAAGCGCCTATAACGATGTGGACGACGAGGTATTATCCCTTGCGGAAACGATTGCTCCGAATGAATTTGGCGGGGCAGGCGTGCAGTGGTCTGGAACCGTTTCGAACGGAAACAGCAATGTGTACAGCCGCTTTGATATATCCTACCCTGGGCCAGATCCGGGCACGCCGACAGATCCGGGCACGCCGACAGATCCGGGCACGCCGACAGATCCGGGCACGCCGACAGATCCGGGCACGCCGACAGATCCGGGCACGCCAATAAATCCTGACACTCCGGTGAATCCTGCAGATCAGAGTAACGAAGCGGATGTTGTTGTCAATGGCAGGGCTGAACATATAGGAACATTAACGACGACATCCGTGAACGATCGTACAACAGCAGCGATAGTCATTAACTCTGGGGAATTACAAGCTGTCCTTGAAAGAGCAGGCCAGCATGCAATCATTGAGATATCAACGAATTTGAGCGCTGATTCTGTTATTGGAGAATTTACCGGCCAATCGGTCCAAATCATGGAGCAGAAACAGGCAGCTGTGAAAATAAAGACTCCGAATGCGACTTATACGCTGCCTGCACAGCAGATTAACATTCAAAAGCTATCAGAACAATTTGGTGCAGGCGTAAGGCTCGAAGATATAAAAGTACAAATCGGGATAGCGGCACCGACGGCAGCAGCGATGGAAATCGTTGAGAATTCAGCGGCTAAAGGAGAATTCAGCATCATCGTTTCCCCGCTGGACTTCACGGTAAGAGCTTTTCACGGGGATACTGCAATTGAAGCGGCCAGGTTCAATGCTTATGTGGAACGTACCATTGCTGTACCGGAGGGTACTGATCCAGGAAAAGTCACAACGGGTGTTGTTATTGAGCCTGACGGAACGGTTCGGCATGTACCCACCAAGGTTGTTGTGATTGACGGCAAGAATTTCATAAAAATAAACAGCTTAACAAACAGCATGTACACTGTAGTATGGCACCCCGTTGAGTTTAAGGATGTCGCAAGTCATTGGGCTAAAAATGCCGTTAATGATCTGGGGTCGCGAATGGTGATCCAGGGGGTCGGCGATGAGCTGTTTAATCCGGATCAGGAGATTACACGGGCAGAATTCACAGCGATTCTTGTTCGAGGATTGGGCTTGAAGCCGGAAATCGGGACCAGTTCGTTCTCAGATGTTCAAACAGCAGATTGGTTCAGCGGCGCTGTGCAAACGGCAGACTCCTTTAACCTGATCAGTGGGTTTGAAGATGGTACTTTCCGCCCGATGGATAGAATCACCCGGGAACAAGCGATGGTTATCATCGCTCATGCAATGAACGTTACCGGCCTGAAAGCAACGCTTCCATCCAGAGCAGCAGAAGAATTGCTTCTTCCATTCGCAGATGTCAGCAAGGCCTCCGAATGGGCGATGGACGGTATTTATGGCAGCTTGCAGGCAGGAATCGTTATGGGCAGAAGCAGCGGGGAGCTTGCTCCGGAAGCTTACATCACCAGAGCAGAGGCTGCCACCATTGTTCAGAGGCTTCTTCAGAAATCCAACCTGATTTAAATCTGCCAGGACAAAAGGTTATCCTTCGAGCAATAAGCCGCTTGCGGGGTAACCTTTTTTTCAAGCCATCGGGAAAAAGGCGATAGAAAGAGCATTAGAAAGAGCATCCTTGCCCATGCAGGAGAAACAATTATGCCGAAAAAAACCGCCGCAAGGTGCCGCCGTGCTCTTGATAGATGGAGGTGTCATTAGCACAGATCATAATCATGGGTACAGATCGTGCATCAAACGGTCTTCAAATGAACTAATGATTGTATCTGAAACGCTGCAGATGAATGTACAGTGAAGTTGCACAAAACTAATAATACGGAGGTCAAGCAAAATGAAGAGAAAAGGTTTAGCGTTATTGCTGAGCATGATTATGATCTGCAGCATCGTTCTGTCCGCGTGCTCCGGCAAAGGCGCAGAGAACACGAATGCACCAGCTGCAGGAGAGTCACCAGCCGGGGACGATGCAGCTGCAACGGATGTGGTTGAACCGGAAGCGCCAACGGAAATCACAATTATGCTTCCATTGAATACACCAGAGACGCCGCCGGACAGGATTAAGAATGAAGTAGAGAAGCTGACCAATACGAAGCTTACTTATCAATTCTTTCCGGCAGATGCGTATGAGGAAAAATTGAATACAGCATTCGCTACCGGATCGCTGCCGCAGGTCACATATTTGAAGAATCAAGCCAGCTTTATTTTATTTAAAGATGCCATTCGTGATGGACAGTTCTGGGAAATCGGCCCGTATATGCAAGAGTTTCCAAACCTGGGCAAATTAAAGGAAATCATTCTAAACAATACGAAGGTAGACGGGAAAATTTACTCCTTGTATCTGGGAAGAGAATTAGCGCGTCAAGGTATGATCTACCGTAAAGATTGGGCGGACAAGTTAGGCTTGAAGGCTCCCGCCAATGTGGATGAATACTTTGAGATGCTGAGGGCGTTTACCGAAGATGATCCCGATGGCAATAACAAGGACGATACCGTCGGCTTGACGGATCGTAATGATCTGATCTACGGCGCTTTCAAAACAGCTGCCGCATGGTTCGGTACGCCGAATAATTGGGGCGAGCAGGAAGGTAAACTGCTGCCTGAGTTCATGTTCCCGGAATATATCGAAACGATGGACTACTTCGCCAAGATCCGGGATGCGGGATACATGAATAAGGACTTTGCTGCAACGAGTAAAACCGACCAGGTTAATATGTTCCAGGCAGGAACAGCAGGAACTTATATCGGTTCGATGGCAGATGTGAACGGTTTGTTCAATAATCTGGTCAAGAACGTTCCTCTAGCTGAAGTTGACGTTCAAAGCCACATTAATGGACCTAAAGGCACATTTGGCAGCTGGACCATTCCCGGCTATAACAATGTTGTTTTGTTCCCGAAATCGGCCATCAAGGATGAAGTCGAATTGAAGAAAATATTAGCGTTTTTCGATAAAATGATGACACCTGAAGTTGCAAATATGATGTATTGGGGCATTGAAAATGAACATTATACCATCGTTGACGGTCGTGCGAAAGATGGAGACGATCCGGACAAGAACATTAGAGAAGTGAAAGGCTATAAGGACAGCGTGATCGGTGAGCCTGAAACAAATGGCCGATACGAGCCTTATTACACGCTTGACGCCGCTAATAAAGCCGTACAATTAGCGAAGGAAAATGAAGGCTTCATGATCAATGATCCGACAACAACTCTGGATTCGGCAACTTATACGGAGCAAGGTGTACAGCTTCAGCAAATTATTACGGATGCCACTTATAAATATATTTACAGGAGCATTGATGCAGCCGGATTTCAAGCGGCTATCAAGGATTGGAGAGAACGCGGCGGCGATAAAATCATTGAAGAATATAACGCAGCCTATAAGAAATGAGAGCATGCAACGCCACACCGCGCGCTGGGAGCTGCGCGCGGTGCGAAGGGTAAAACCGGTAATGAGGTGTAGTCAAGCGGAAGAGATTGTGAATTGAACAATCTCTTCCGAATCGTTAATTCTGTATGAAGAAAGGAAGAACGATCATGCAAGACTCAGCAGTTCAAACTGCGCAAGCCTATGTGCCAAAACCCGGCAGCAGCGAACTAAAGAAACGGATCTGGAAAAACAAGCTGCTGTATATCATGATCGCCCCCGGTCTGATTTATTTTGTTTTATTTAAATATTTACCGATGTACGGGTTGATTATCTCGTTTCAGGACTATAAGCCCTTCAAGGGGATAACCGGAAGTGAATGGGTGGGCTTTAAGCATTTCGAAAGATTGTTCACCGAGCCGGATTTCATCAACATTCTATTGAATACGTTTATTTTGTTTGGGATGAATCTGATCTTCTTCTTCCCGATTCCGATTATTCTGGCTTTAATGCTGAATGAGGTCCGAATATCTTATCTTAAACGAACGATCCAAACGATCATTTACATTCCTCATTTTATGTCCTGGGTCATTATTGTATCGATCAGCTTCGTCATGCTCACGATGGACGGCGGACTGATCAATGAGCTTCTCGTCTATTTTGGCTTTAATGAGGTGAACTTCCTGCTAAGCCTGGAATGGTTTAGACCCGTGTACATTCTACAGGTGATCTGGCGGGAGGCGGGGTGGGGGACGATTATATATTTAGCAGCCATTGCAGCAGTAGATTTGCAGTTGTATGAAGCGGCCCGCATTGATGGCGCCGGCCGGTTTCGGCAAATTTGGCATATTACATTGCCGGCTATCCGGAGCGTGGTTGTCTTGCTATTGATTCTGAAAATAGGCGACGTCCTTGAACTCGGCTTTGAGCATGTCTATTTATTGTTAAATACGATGAACCGCGGTGTTGCAGAAATAATAGATACCTACGTATTTACTGCTGGATTAAGACAGCAGCAGTTCAGCTATAGTGCCGCAATCGGCGCTTTCAAATCGATTGTCGGGCTCATTTTGATTGCAGCCGCAAACAGATTGGCCAAAAAAATGGGGGAAGAGGGTATCTACTAATGGTCGAAGATACTTCATTCCGGGGTCGATTGTTCTCTTCCGTTAATCTTGCCATCCTGATCCTGATTGCCTTGATTATGATCTTGCCGTTCATCCATATCATCGCGGGCTCGTTCACAACCTCTGCAGAGCTATCGGTCAGGAAATTTGTACTTCTCCCAACGCGGTGGAGTCTCGATGCTTACCGCTTTATCTTCTCCACGAGCACCATCGCTAAGGCATTGGGAGTTTCCGCCGGGGTTACCGCTGCCGGAACGGCAATCAGCATGTTCATTACTTCGTTAATGGCTTACGGACTTGCGCGCAAAGATGTGGATGGCAGGAACTTGATCATGTTCCTTGTCGTCTTCACGATGCTGTTTAATGGGGGATTGATTCCAACCTTCCTGGTCGTGAAAGAACTGGGATTAATCGATTCTTATTGGGCACTCATTATTCCGGTTACGGTAAATGCCTTCAATATGGTAATACTCAAAAACTTTTTTCAAAACATACCTGAGGGACTTGAAGAGTCGGCGAAAATTGATGGCTGCAACGACTTTGGCATATTTTTTCGAATTGTGCTGCCGCTGTCCTTGCCCGCGATAGCGACAATTTCACTTTTCTACGCGGTGACGTATTGGAACACTTATCTTTCAGCCATTCTGTATTTGAATGATAATGCCAAATGGCCCATACAGATCCTGCTGCGGCAGATTGTTATTCTCGCCAGCGGTATGAATAGCGATTCGTCCATGGATAGTGAAGTCCCGCCGCCGGATCAAGCCATTAAGATGGCGGTTATTGTTGTAGCCACCCTCCCGATCCTGCTTGTCTATCCATTCCTGCAAAAGCATTTTGCCAAAGGCGCACTGCTCGGTTCGGTTAAAGGATAGTCAATGGCTATGTTACGTAAATAAAGAATGAAGGAGAGATACTGGAATGATTAATCAAGCAGAGCATAGCAGGAGGGTTCAACGAACCCCTCTGGAATGGGCAGAGGCTGCCTGCAATTCTTTAATGAACCGGTATTCACCGATGCAGTTGCCGCCGGCTAACCGCTGGCATTATCATCAGGGTGTGTTCCTGTGCGGGATGCTGCAATTATGGCAGAAAAATCATGACCAACGTTATTTGCTGTATGTGAAAGCGTATGCGGACCTGCTGATTGATGAATATGGCAATTTTTATTTTCAACGCGACGAACTGGATGCGATACAGGCTGGGCTTATTCTGTTCACGCTGGATGAACAATTCGGAGAAGCGCGTTACCGGTTGGCGGCAGCTAAATTACGGCAGCTTTTCCACACCCTCAATCTGACTTCCGAGGGCGGATTTTGGCATAAAGATAAGTATCCATACCAAATGTGGCTGGACGGTTTATATATGAGCGGAGTTTTCGCTGTGAAGTATGCGAGACACTATAACGCTTCCGAATTAGTGGATCAAACGTTGAAACAGGAAAAGCTGATGAGAACACATATGCAGGATCCGCGGACGGGATTGTACTATCATGCCTGGGATGAGCGCCGTCTCATGCCGTGGGCTGACCCGGAAACCGGCTGTTCACCGGAATTCTGGGGGAGATCGGCCGGCTGGTATGCCATTGCCATTGTTGACTTGATGGATGATTTGCCCGCAGGGCATCCCGCAACCGCCGAGTTAACCGGACATATTCGCGATCTACTGTACAGCTTGATCCGTTATCAGGATAAAGGCAGCGGTATGTGGTATCAGGTAATAGACAAGGGCAGCCGCTCCGACAATTGGTTGGAGTCATCCTGCACAAGTCTGTTTGTCTATGCGATTGCCAAGGCAATCAAACATGGTTATGTGGATAACGATTGCCGGTCTGCTGCTATCGCAGGGTACGAGGGGTTAATTCATTCTCTCTATGAGGATGAGCAAGGTCTTGTCATGCCGGGCATTTGTGTGGGTACCTCTGCGGGCGACTATACCCATTATGTGACAAGGGAAACCAGCGGGAATGATCTGCACGGAGTCGGTGCGCTCATCATGGCGTGCTGTGAAATGGATGGTCTTGTCCAGGCTTAATAATCAAACATTCAACCAGTTTGACGGTCCTGACGGTATTTGCCAGGCGTTATGCCTTCTATTTTACGGAACGAACGAATGAAATTTTGGGAATTATTGTACTGCAGTTTCTCAGAAATTTCTTTTATGGACATCGTGGTCTCGACCAAATATCTGATCGCTTTGCTGTGGCGATGCACGGCTAAATACTCGCTGAAGGGGATGCCTACCTCCTTACGGAATACACTGCTTAAATAGTTGGGATTGTAATGCATTCTGGCGGCAATGGAATCCAGCGAAATCTCCTTATCAAAGTCTTCTTGAATAATCATGATGATTTGTTCGGAGATATTCTTGTATTGCGATAATGTCCGTTCTTCAATAGCCACGATAATAGGTTCAATTACGGATTGCCGCAACCAAACCTGGATTTCCTTTGTTGTCCGCAATTTGAACATGCGCTCGAAAACCGACTGGTTATCGGTAAATGGCATGTACTGGATGCCAAGGGAGTGTGTGAGCTGGATAAAGTCGATGAGTAATCGGGTTGTCCAAATTTCGTATTCCTTTGGCCCCATATGATTATTTGATAAATTCAGGTAGAACAAAGCCAATAGCTTGTCTACCTCCCCGCGATCCGCAAGTTTAATGGCATCCGACAATTCGTTTTGCACTTTGGAGGGGAAGAACGTGTGGATGGGATATCCCCCTTGCGGCAGCTCCTGGTAATAAATAATCGCTTTATCTCCCAGACGTATCCGGTTTTTCAAAGCCTCTATGCTTTCCTGATAGGCCTGCTGGGTCGTGGACAGATCAAAGAACGGCAGACTGATCCCTATGCTGACATCCACATGGAGATATTTGAATATCGTAAGTTGAATGTCTTGGGCCAGTAAATAAATATCTTCTTTCAATTTGTCAGGGTCTGCTGCGTTGTTCAGCAAAATGGTTGTTTGAGATTGGTCGATGACGACCGGCGTTAACCGGCGATGCTCGGCAATCAATTCTTCTATAATATTGTTAATAGCAAACAGCAACAGGTCCAAATCATTGTCGTCATACCGCGTTCCTTCCAATGTGTCAATCTGGATCGTAATGACGGACAATTGTTTATATGAATCGGTGAAGCCCAGCGATTGGAGCTTTTCGCTGATTTCCCTGGAGCCCAGTCCCCCCTGGAACAGCTTGAACATGAACAGGATTTTGAGCTGTCCTGTTTGTGTTTGCAGCTGACCCTCCAGCTCGGAAGAGAAATGAAACAATTTCTTGATGGGATTATAGATTCTCTTCGTTACGATCCAGGCGGTTATGAGCGCAGCAAGCAGCAGCACGATGCAGATCACAGCCGTAAACCAGCCAATTGCACGTGATTCCTTTGTCAGTTCTTTGATGGATATGAAGGATAGATAGATCCATCCGTTGTAATCGGATTTTTGGTAGGTAACGGTAAATTCAGTACTATGATTGTTAATCTGGAATTGGCCGGAAGAGGGCACCAGATCTGATATCGGATCAAGCACGGATAATTTGACATCCACATCTTTAAGCAAAGTCGGATTGGCTTCCAGGAAGATCTGTTGATTCTGGTCTACGATCATCACGGATTCATTGGCCACATCATAGGAAAACATTTTACCAAGATAACAGACGGGGATTTGCGTAACAGCCAAGCCCTTTTTATTCATTGAATTGATGGGCAGTTTTTTAATTAATTGGATATTGGATTGGCAGTTGTCAGAGGCTGCTGAATTATTAATAGGAGAGTCGACCATCCATACAGAATCGAACGGAAGATCAAGGTACCGGGTAAAACGGTCCGCGTCTTTGATTTGATCCAGGCGATATAACCCGACATTATCAATAAACCATCCCTTATCCTGACTAAGCAAAATGATATCCGAAATGCCCGTATCGAAGGTTTGGAGATGAGTCAGTTCCTTTCTGATTTGATTGTACTGTTTAAATTGGGTGACAGTGAGGGGCTCGGTAAGGGTATCGATTAACAAGGCTGAGTTGACGAAGTAGGTAAGAGAATGGTCCGTTGTCTTCAATACTTGTTCAACGCTATTTTGAATACGAAACAGGTTCTGCTGCTTTGAATGATTGGCATTGATCTGAATCGTATGCGATGCCTTGAAGTATGAGAATATCCCAATCGTGATGACGGGCAGTGAACCAATGATTACACCAAATAACAGGATTTTGAGAAAATACATATTCGGTTGTTTGCTCATTGATCCTCCTGGAAGAAACTTATGATTGCGTCAGCGGGCGAGACTATAAAGCTTTGATATAATACCATGGATTCGTTACAATAAGTATAGCGCTTACATTCGGGAATTCAATACAAATTTGTGCTCTATCATCCTAACCGGGGCAATGGTGAATGAACGGAGGAGGAGGTCAAGCAGATGAGGAGCATAGGGATGATAAGACTGTTTGTCTTGACCGGCATATTTATGATGCTCCTTAGCGCATGCTTCTATAATAACACTGCAGATAATGGAAAGACAAAGCAAAAAGAGGACCCATTGGAAATCACCTGGACGGCAATTCTTTATGCGCCTGCACCACCCTCTGATGTTGTAATCAGCAAAATTGAGGAAGCTACAAATACAGATTTGAGCTTTACCTGGGTACCGGACGCGGTAAGTGAAGATAAAATTACAATCGCGCTTGCTTCGCACACCCTTACCAAGGTTGTCACGATTCAAGACATCAAGAGCACTGCCTACTTGAATGCTGCCCGCGGCGGAGTATTCTGGGAAATAGGTCCATATCTCAAGGATTTCCCCAATCTAAGCAAAATGAATCCGTCGATTCTGCAGGATACGGCCATTGACGGCAAGAACTATGGCATCTACCGGGAACGTGATTTGTCCAGACAAGGGATTATTATTCGTAAGGACTGGCTGGAGAAGCTTGGTTTGCCGGAGCCTGAAACCCTCAATGATTTGTATAATATCTTTGTCGCCTTCAAGGAGCAGGACCCGGATGGCAATCTGATTGATGATACTTTTGGAATACCTGACCGCAATGATTTGGTATTCGGTATATTTAAGACGCTGGCTTCCTACGAAGGAGCTCCGAATAGCTGGGGGTTGAAGGATGGAAAGCTGGTCCCTGATTTCATGTTCAAGGAATATATGGATACGATGAAATTCATGAAGAAGCTTTATGTGGAAAAGCTGATCAATCCGGACTTCGCCGTGACGAGCAAGCAGCAGCAATGGGATTATTTTACGAATGAACATGCCGGTGTGTATATCGGGAATATGGATGATTCCAAGAATCTGAATAGTGCCTTGCTGAAAGTGAATCCCGATGCACAGCTTGATTTGATCAACCGGATCAATGGGCCTGATGGCAAGCCTCATATATGGTCACAAGCCGGGCATAACGGGGTCTATGTTTTTCCCAAATCACAAGTGAAAACAGAAGAGGAATTGAAGCGGATTCTGGCTTTCTTCGACAGGCTGGGGGATCCGGATATATACAGGTTGACGCAGCTTGGCATAGAAGGGATTCATTATAAGGTGATCGGCGAGCGGGTTTATGAAAATATTTCCGGTGCCGCAGCAGCAATCGAGAAGGATGTTCGTCCACTGTCTTCGATTCAGGTTACCGTTCCCGAGCTGCTAAAACCGGATAATGATCCGCTAAGGAAGAAGAATATTTTGTTCAATGCGGACAATGTCAATTTTATTGTTCCGAATCCTGCGGATGCTCTGGAATCGGTCACCTTCAATGAGAAGGGAAATGAATTGAACCAAATCATGGAGGACGCGACCTATGATTTTATTCTGGGCAGCATTGATGAAGCAGGATTCCGGAAAGCCATTGACGTATGGAGCGAGCAAGGGGGGGATCAAGTCATTGACGAGTACAATGACGCATACCATGCAGCTCATTAGGTTAGAGCATTCAGCGATAAAGCAGATCATGCAGGGGACGGTTCGTTAAAAAACGATCATGGTAGCAGCCTTGGCTTGGTTACAGGATCCAGGTGACACATACGGCAGTTTCTTCAATAATAGTACTCTCCTCCTGCAGCCGCAGGGGGTTTTTTACGTGCAATCATTGATGACTGTTGATTGAGGCAAGGCTTGCAAGATTATATCCACAGGGCAAATGCCCGGTTTCGCGTAATGTGCTCCAGCCTTCGAAAAATCTGGCGCTCTCCTGATTATATCCGGTTATGATGAAAGGATGTTATGCTCGATTTAACAAAGCGTAAAGGTGGAGATTACATGGTGCGAACTATACATGTGGACGAAATTGTCGATAACGTGGCCCGTTTATGTTGGGAGGCCTGCTATTATTTGCCTGCAGACATCGTAGAAGGCTTCAGGAAAGCAGAGCGGACAGAACAATCGCCTTTGGGCAAATCGATCATCAGTCAGCTCATCGAGAATGCCGAATTAGCGGCGGAGCAGCATATGCCTTATTGTCATGATACGGGACTTGCTATCGTATATGCCGATGTGGGCCAGGATGTTCACATTACGGGCGGTCCTTTCCTGGAAGCAATCCAGGCGGGTGTTCGAAAAGGCTACGAGGAGGGCTTCCTGCGCAAGTCGGTGGTCGGCGATCCGCTGCTGCGCGTAAATACAAACGACAATACGCCGGCTGTCGTTCATACGGAAATCGTGCCGGGGGATCAAATCAAGCTGACCTTGCTGCCCAAAGGCGGCGGCAGTGAAAATATGAGCGCCATGAAGTTCCTGCTGCCCGGCGAAGGGGAAGAGGGTGTCAAGCAGTTTGTGCTCGATACCATTATTGCTGCCGGAGGAAAAGCGTGCCCGCCGATTGTAGTCGGCGTCGGGATCGGCGGCTCCTTTGACAAGGTGACGGCGATTGCCAAGGAATCTGTGCTGCGTGAAATCGGACAGCACCATCACGAACCGCATATTGCGCGGCTCGAGAGGGAGCTGCTTGAGCTGGTTAACAAGACCGGAATCGGGCCGCAAGGACTCGGCGGAACCAATACCGCACTCTGGGTATCCGTGGAAACCTATGCCTGCCACATTACGGCGCTCCCGGTCGCCGTTAATATTCAATGTCACGCCGCGCGGAAACAATCAACAGTCATTTAGGGAGGAGCTGTCCAAGGTGACACAATACCGTGTAAATACGCCGCTTGCTGAAGATTTCATTCACCAACTCAAGGCTGGGGATGAGGTGCTGCTCTCCGGAGCGATCTACCTGGCCAGGGACGCTGCACATAAACGAATGATTGCCAGGCTTGAGCTGGGGGAGCAGCTTCCCGTCGACCTGAGAGGGCAAATTATTTTTTACGCAGGGCCTTGTCCTCCCAAACCGGGACAAATCATTGGTCCCATTGCCCCGACGACTGCTTTTCGGATGGACCCTTACGCCCCGGCCATGTACGAATACGGGGTGAAGGGGACGATCGGTAAAGGGCCGCGGGGGGATACGGTCAAGGAGGCCTGCATGCGGTACAATGCCGTTTCTTTTGCGGCAATTGGCGGGCTCTCCGCGGTACTTAGCCAAAAGGTGAGGGCCGTTGAAATTGTTGCTTATGAGGATCTGGGTCCGGAAGCGATCCGCTGGCTTCTGGTGGAGGACTTTCCGCTGCTTGTCGCTTACGATGCTCATGGAAATGATCTGTACGAACAGGAAATTGCAAAATACAGACAGATATAAACCATTCGGAGGTCGGCAAATATGAGAAATGTGATGGTAATCGGGGACAGCATCTCAATCCAATACGGTCCGTTTTTGAGTACGCTGCTTGCGGGCAGGTTCCGCTATGACCGAAAGCGCGGCGGCGATCAGGCGATGGTCGATCTGGATAAAGCCATGGGTGCCAATGGCGGAGACAGCTCGATGGTTTTAAGCTATTTGAAGTCGGAATGCAAGAGCGGCGTGCATTACGATATTTTGCTGCTGAACTGCGGACTGCACGATATGAAGACGGATCCGCGAACCCGTGCCAAGCAGGTTCCGCTTGACTCGTACGAGGACAACCTGAAGGAAATAGCCAAACTCGCCATGGAAATGGCAAACGTGGTGGTTTGGATTCGGACGACAGACGTCGTGGAGGAGCTTCATAATAGTCCAGGCAAAACGTTCCACCGGTTCCATGAAGACGTCTTGCTTTATAATGCAGCGGCTGACTCCATCTTCGCAGAACTGGGAATACCCCGGATCGACCTGTACAGCTTGACAAGGAAATTCGGAAACTCCGCTTACTGCGATCACGTTCACTTTGTAGATGAGGTGCGGCGGCTGCAAGCGGCATTTATAGCGGGTTTCCTGGAATCGCGATTTGACAATAGCGCAGCCGGCAGTTAACACCTCTAAATGATTATGCGGAGTCGCTCTTATGATTATCAGGCTGGATGAAGCCTGATATACCGCTTTTTGAAAGCGCATCCATTTTGACTCTCTAGTGATTGTATCCGGTTACGACAGGTGATGGTATGCTCGGCTTAACACGAACCAGTCATACAAACCTTGTATGCAGAAAGGATGGTCAAATCATTGAAAGCGCTATCGGCAAATAAACCGAATCCCATGGTTACGCCCACGGCTGGAGACTTTCTCAAGAAACGGTTGATCAAAAACCGCTGGATGTACTACATGCTGGCGCCGGGTATTTTGTATTTTCTTATTTTCAAATATGCGCCTATGTGGGGCGTGCTCATCGCTTTCCAGGATTATTCGCCCTTTACCGGTTTCTTGCGAAGCTCCTGGGTCGGCTTCGAGCATTTCCGCATTTTCTTCAGCGAGCCCGAGTTTTGGATGCTGTTTAGAAATACATTTATTCTGGCGGTCTATAATATTTTGTTCTTTTTTCCGCTTCCCATTATTATTGCGCTTTTGTTGAACGAGGTGCGCAAGGAGGCATACAAGCGGGTTATTCAAAGCTTGATTTATATTCCCCATTTTATTTCCTGGGTCGTCGTCGTTGGTCTTGCCTATATTCTGTTCACCACCGAAGGCGGCATTGTGAATGAGCTTATCTTTCAATATGGAGGGGAAAAGATTAATTTTCTGCTTAATCCGGATTGGTTCCGGGTGATGATCGTCAGCGAATCGATCTGGAAGGAAACCGGATGGGGCACGATTCTATTCCTGGCTGCGCTGTCGGGTGTTGATCCCCAGCTGTATGAAGCGGCCCGGATGGATGGAGCCAGCCGGTGGAAGCAAATGGTTCATGTCACGCTTCCCGCGATTCAAAGCACGATTGTGGTGCTGCTCATTCTTCGCATGGGATCTTTTCTGGATACCGGATTTGAGCAGATATTCCTGATGCTTAATCCGATGAATCGGGAGGTCGGAGAGGTATTCGAGACGTATGTGTATGAACGCGGCATCCAGCAGGGGGATTTCAGCTATTCAACGGCGGTCAATTTGTTCAAATCGGCCATCGGCATTATTTTGGTGGTCAGCTCTAATTACTTCGCCAAGAAGATGGGCGAGGAAGGCATCTATTAGAAGTACAACGTCTATCGCTGGCAGATAAGGAGTGGGTAACATGCGTAAGGGATCGCTTGGCAGCAGATTGTTCGATATCGGCAACAACACCTTTCTGGGTCTGTTCGGTCTGGCCACGGTGCTTCCGTTTATTTATGTCGTCGCAGGCTCGTTCACCTCGCCTCAGGAATTTATCACCAGGAAGATTGTGTTGTTCCCGCACGAATTTTCCCTGGAGGGTTACATCTATATTTTCTCCACAAGCGTGCTCCTCACAAGTCTGGGGGTAACGATCTTTATTACGGTCACCGGAACCGCGATCAATCTGCTGTTTACCTGCCTGATGGCCTATCCGCTGGCCCGCAAGGATCTGGACGGCCGGCGGATCATCATGCTGGGGGTTATATTCTCGATGCTGTTCAGCGGAGGAATGATTCCGACGTTTCTGGTCGTCAAGTCATTGGGGATGATCAATTCCTATTGGTCGCTGCTCCTGCCGGGAGCGATCAGCGCATTTAACCTGATTGTACTGAAGAACTTTTTCCAGCAGATGCCGGAGGGGCTGGAGGAAGCGGCCAAAATCGACGGCTGCAATGATCTGCGTATCTTGTGGCAAATTGTACTGCCGCTCTCGCTCCCGGCCATTGCCACCTTCTCGCTATTTTACGCGGTTAACCATTGGAACTCCTTTTTCCATGCGGTTCTGTACATCAACGACAGCTACAAGTGGCCGATTCAGGTGTGGCTGCGGCAAATCGTTATTCTATCGTCGGGCGGGCTGGGCGATTCGGCGACCTTTGATTCCAATTATATCGTTCCACCGAGTCAGATTATCAAGATGTCCGTGATCGTCATATCCACGCTGCCGATCCTGTGCGTCTACCCGTTCCTGCAGAAGCATTTTGCCAAAGGAGCCTTGATCGGTTCTGTTAAAGGATAAGAAATCGTGGCGTCCACATAAGGAGGTTCTATGAATAATCTCTATCAGATGGAACGTTCACCACCGAAGCCAAGATGCGGAAACGGCCGACAACGAAACGAGAACCCGGCCGATCGGCCACCAAAACAGGATAATTTGAGAGGTAAACAGAGATAACGGAAACGGACCGGTAAAGCAGTGACCAATAGCCAATTTTGAAACGGAGGATGAGACATGTCAGAGAGCGTAACTCAAACAGCCTTAATCGAGGATTGTCTTGCCATTATGCTGGTATCGGATCAAATCTGCGAAGCTTTTAAAGAGGTGGTCCAAGGCCATGAGAATTTTGCCCAGTTCGGCAGCGTAACAGACATCACCGCGGGCTTTCCGGTCCAACTATTGGAGAAATACCGTGATAACTGGGACTCCCATAAGAGGCCTGAAGAGGAAATCGGCTTCAGGTCTGCCCCGCTTGTACCCAAAACCAAACCGGAATCCATCCTGGCGTTTGTTCTTGGCTGGTTATGCCACAGGGCTGCCGAGCATCACCTGAAGCCGGAATCGGCAGAATCCGGAATGTACCGTGACGCTTTTCTTTTCCACCGCTTGTACGTGAATAACAGCAATACGCCTGAACCCTACAGAACAGAGGCATACGATAAAAAGGCCAAAAGCCTGCCTGCCTCAGCTTCCATCAGCAGCGGGGATGTACAGGAATTGTTTCAGGTGATACAGCAGCGCCTTCTCATTGAGATGCATACCTTCGTTCCGGACGTTGAAGATATTGAAGTCTGGCTCGACAGGCTGCATGCCAACTATCAGGAACGGGCTGCATATATGGACCGCTATGCGGAAGCTGTAATGAACCCGGACCCGGCGAAGGTGCAGCAGCTTGTGACGGATACGAACTTCTATGACGACGAGGATGCGATTATTCAACTGGCTCAAGCTGTCCGGCAGGGGAGGAAGCCGTCACAGGAAACGATCGAAGCGGCATTAGCAGCCGAGCCGGGGAGCAGCTATGCGAAGGCCTTGAAGGAGGGCCTCGGCAACCTGCGCAATGCCAGCGTGTTCTTCTCAGGCGGGATTGAATCGAATAAATTGAACAAGCTTTTGGCTGTCTAGCGAAAAAGGTCACGCAGCGTGGATACGGGCTTGCGGTTTAATCCAAAAAACCATGGGGGGTTCATTACATGTCCATTCAATGGAAATCAAAGTACTTGCTCAGTCTTGCCGGAAGTCTCTTAGTCACTGCGGCGTTAGCCGGCTGCAGCAGCCCAGGTCCCTCGGCATCCGATAAGCCGCAGGGGAACACGCCTGCGAATGAGGAGAAGCCGTTTGTTATTACCATGATGAATTTGTCTGTATTATCCGAGCCGCCCAAAGAAAACGACCCGATCATTACCGCCGTAGAAAAGCTGACCAACACCGATTTGCAAATTCAATGGGTTCCCAACGGCACTTACGATGAAAAGGTAAATGCCACTATAGCTTCAGGTCAACTGCCGATGGTTCTGCTCGTTGGTTCCCCGACCCCGTCCCATATTAAATCCGCCATGAAATCCGATCAGTTTTGGGAAATCGGGGCTTATCTCAAGGATTATCCTGATCTGGAGAAAGCGCTGAACCCGGAGGTTTTGAAAAGCACCATGGTCGGAGGTAAAGCCTATACGATCAACCGCGCCCGCTCGCTGGTCGGCGATGGCATGATTTATCGTACGGATTGGCTGAACAAGCTTGGCTTGAAGCCGCCGGCCACGCTCGATGAAATGTATGAAGTGATCAAGGCGTTTGCAACCCAGGATCCGGACGGCAACGGAAAGGCGGATACCATCGGTCTTGCCGAAGAGAAAGGCCTTCGCGGCTTCAAGTTCATCTTGGCGGCAATGGGCGGCGGAAACGTATGGGAAGTCAAAGACAACAAAATCGTGCCTGCCCATGAAAGCCAGGCTTATATTGACGCCATGGACTGGTATAAACGGTTGTATCAGGAAAAGCTGATCAATCAGGATTTCGCGATCACGGAGCGGGTGCAAAATATCGATAACGGCAATAAAGGGCTCTTCGGCTTTCGATTGGGCGACAACGACTTTGTTGCCCGCCATACCGAGCTGTTCAAGCTTAATCCCAGTGCTGAGATGGACACCTCAAGCATCCTTGAAGGCGTAAACGGGAAGAAGCTGCTGATGGATGCAGGCGTGTCGGGAGCCTTTGTCATCCCGAAGCAAACCGTCAAGACGGAAGCGGATTTGCGGCGGATTCTGCAATACTTCGATAAGCTTTCCACCAAAGAGGGTCAAAATATTTTCGAATGGGGCATTGAAGGCGTCCACTATTCCGTAGCAGACGGGAAAGCGACCCGTACGCCGGAGCAGGCCACCAAGTATGCGGCAGAGGTAATACAGATGCAGCAGGCTATGCAGGTTGCCGACGGGTCGCTTGCCATGGAGGGCACATTGGATAAGTACACGGCAAAATTTAAAGCGGCCAAAAAAGAAGCGGCAGCCATTCCGGATATATTCGTAGTCAATCCGGCCGCGGCTTACAGCTCGTCCACGTATGATCAAAAACGCACACAGCTTGATAAAATTATTAATGACGCGCGGATTAAATATATCATGGGTGAAATAGACGGCAAGGGCTGGCAGCAAGCGCTTGACAGCTGGACGCAATCCGGCGGCGATAAAGTGCTGGAGGAACTGAACAAGGAATATCAGGCCGACCCGAACAAGCAATAGCTCATATGCACGGCCGCGAAATTTAAGGAGGGGTAGAGCCTGAATAAGCTATATAGCGATTTGTCATATTTGCACCTGGACGGTTCCCTGACCAAAGCCAGAAGTCATGTAAGCACGGAAGAACTGGAGGAGGCGGCAAATTCTGCGGTCTTGAGGGTGGATGAGCTGCGCTCACCGGTCATTATCGAATCGATGGAGCTGCTGTTCAACAACGGGTTATATTTCCTGAGATCCCGCTCAAGGGACGGCTCCGAGGGGGTGGCTGTGGCCAGCGAGCGGGCGGTATATTTGCATCCCCTTCTCAAGCAGCTGATTCTGCCGTATTTTATCGGCAAGGATGCCCGGGATTTGGAGCAGCTGCTGGAAGGGGTCTATGTGCACCAAAGCAACTATAAGCTTTCGGGTCTTGCTTTGTGGTGCTGCATCTCATGGGTGGAAGCCAGTCTGCTGGATATGCTCGGCAGGATAAGCGGCAAGCCCATTGGCGCTCTTCTGGGAGAGGTCGTACGGAATGAAATTCCAATTTACGTTGCCAGCGGGAACCGGGGAACTACGCCGGAAGAGGAAATTGAGGTGCTCCAGGGAAGAATGGAGGAAACAGGAGCCAAGGCAGTGAAATTCAAGGTGGGCGGCCGGATGAGCAAAAATGCGGATTCGATCAAAGGACGCTCGGAAAGCCTCATCTATATGACCCGGAAGGTTTTTGGCGACCGTATCGCCATCCACGCGGACGGCAACGGCTCCTATGACCCTGCTGCAGCCATCAAATATGGAAAAATGCTGGAGGAGATCGATGCGTTTTTCTATGAAGAGCCGTGTCCCTTCGAGCATCTGGAAGATACGAAGGAGGTTGCAGATACTCTGGATATCCCCATGGCATTCGGTGAACAGGAAACCAGCATCAGGCGCTTTAGATGGATCATCGACAACGATGCCGCTCAGGTTGTTCAGCCGGACCTGCAGTATAATGGAGGCTTCATAAGAAACACCCGGATAGCCAGAATGGCTGCTCTAAAAGGAATTCCGGTCACACCGCATATCTCCGGCGGCTTCGGTTATGTATATGTGCTTCATTATGCTTCGTATATACCGAATATCGGGAAGTTCCAGGAGGATAAATCGGGCATTAAACAGACCGGTTTCTTATTCCCGGACATGGAGGTCAAGGACGGCATCATCAAAGCGCCGACAGGTCCGGGCTTGGGCATGGACGATTCTACGGTTAATGCTTTACTGCGCAGAGCGTATTTGTTTTAAAAATGATTCTCTAAGGATTGTTCCTTGTTACGATTGTTGCTGTCCAAGATGGAAGGCCCGCTATAAAATAAGAATAGACGGAGGATGAGACATGTCTGAGAATGTCACCCACACAGCGGTAGTAGAAGACTGCTTTAATCTGATGTTTGCATCGGACACGATCTGTGAGGCCTTTAAAGAATCGGGCCGCAGCCACATCCAGTTCTCGCAATTCGGCAGCGTAACGCGCTCCGGAGATAAATTTACCATTCCGCTGTTGGAGAAATACCGGACGAACTGGGAGGAACGCAAGGATGAGGAGCAATTAGGGTATAAGCTGGCCTTTGTTCTTGGCTGGCTGTGCCACCGCGCGGCTGACCGTCAGATGAAGGTTGTATTTCGTGAGGCGGAACCGGAATCGAGGGAGTTCCCGACGGACTGCAGCATTTATCATGACGCCTTTATTTTCCACAAATTATACGAAAACAACAGCCGCACGCCATTTCCGTACAGGACGGCAAATTTCGAGAACGGCATGGGAAGCCTGCAGGCGGCACAGGCGGTCAATGTGAATGATGCGGCGGATACGTTCCGCTTTATTTGGCAGCGTACGCTTATCGGGCTGCAGACGTTTACGCCCGATACGGACAATGTGGAGATCTTTTTCGAAAAGCTGCATGCCAGGCACCAGGAGCAGACGATCCAACTGGACCGCTATGCGGAAGCGGTGGTGACACCGGTCCAAGGCAAATTGCAGCGGTTTGTGAAGGACACCAACTTCTATAACGAAGAGGATGCGATTATCCGGCTGTCCCAGGCGCTTCGTCAGGGAGCGGAGCCTTCCCAAGAAGAAATTGAAAAGGCCTTCGCGGAAGAACCGACAAGCCATTATGCCCAGGCAGTGAAAATGGGCTTCGGGTATTTGCGGAGTGCCAGCGCCTATTTCATGGGAATCATCGACCAGGAAACGTTGAAGGACCAATTGGATGTAGGCAAGAAGGGCAGAGACGGCCAGTCGGTTTAACCTATTATCCCGCAGCAGTGATAACCAGCCTCAAGCAAATGAACCGGCACTTGCAAGTAACCGTTAAGGCCATGCAGCGGTGGGAAGGAAGCATCGTTTATTAATCAACAGAACGATCCTGTCATTACAACTGCACAGAACAATCATCCATATTGCTTACAGGTTGGTTTTACTGCTGTATAAATAGGTGGTGGCTGCTCATGTTTAAAATCAACAGATATCTGACAAAGATGATTGTGTTCACAATTGGAGTCAGTACGCTTCCAATTATTTTGCTTGGCCTGTTTTTCTACACGAGAACCTCTGGAACGATTCAGGAAAAGGTCAATGAAGGGAACATTCTTATTCTGGAGCAGACACGACTGCGCGTGGAGCAGGTGCTGGTTACGCTCGATCTTCAGATTGCGCGGCTCTCGGACAGCACCTTGGTTATGGAAGTGCTGGATAATGGCATTATTCCATCCCAATTTATTCTGGTTCGAAACATATTAACCTCCATGTCGCAGGTCCAGACCTTTGATGTCGGCGTACAGGATATTCACTTGATCAATTTAAAGAAGAACTGGATATTAAACAGCGGCGGACTCAATAAGCTGTCGGATTCGGAGTCTTCACAAATATCGGGCTATCTGAATATTAACAATGACAAGTTCTGGATTGCCGGTCAGGAGCGTTTGCTCCATAACGCCAGCAGCTCAACTGAACCAAGCCTCACCATTAATCTGGTTAAAAAAATTCCCGCTTTTTCCGAGAACCCCGATGGCATGTTTATTGTCGAAATCCCCAGCAAGCAGCTGCGCAGCTACTTGTCCAACAACAATACGCTGGGAGAAGTTATTATTCTCGATGAGTCCTACCATGTCCTGGCCACCCAGAACGAAACCATGCAGATGGAAGGGGAGGGCCTTGACACGCTGATAGCCAGGCTGCGCAAATCGGAAGAGCCATCCGGATTATATGAAGCCCAATATGGCGATAAACAGGTTGGCGTTGCGTTCCAGCGCTCCTCGTTCAATGGATGGGTGTACATATCCGTCATTCCCATTGAGCAGATCCGCTTTGAGTCAAGAAGAACGGGATGGATCATACTGGCCACCTGTATTATAATGCTGTTTATAGCGGTTATTTTTTCTCTTACCGGCTCACAGCGTATGTACGCTCCGATTCAACGGCTGTACCAATCCCTAATTGCCAACCAGGACAAGGGACGTAGACGGATTGATGAATTTCATACGATCAATGAGGGCTTCACGCGCATGCGCAATGTTCAAGTGCAGATGGCCGATCAAATCAAGAACCACATCCGGCAGCTGGAGGAGTATTATGTGCTCAAGCTGGTAAGGGGGGATATGAAAGCTTCAGAAATCAATGAGAAGCTGGGGCATCTGAATATCGGCTTGAACAAATGGAAACGGATGGCTGTGCTCACGATCCAAATCGATACCTTGAAAGGCACAAGGTACAGTGAAAGGGACAGCGAGCTGCTGCTTTTTGCTATAAGCAATATGGTAGGCGATCTTATACCCCAGCATAACCGGCTGGTACCCATTGTCGTGCAGTCCTCTCAGGTAACGCTCCTCTTTGATGATCCGAAATCGACAGAGGAATTCCGAACCTATATGTATGCGATTGCCAAAAAGGTTCAGGACGAGGTTGAGAATTATTTGTCGCTGCGGATCAGCATCGGAATCAGCAGGTCTTACGGCGGACTCAAGGATGCCAACAGAGCTTATAAGGAAGCGATGGATGCACAGAAGTACAGGGTGCTGTTTGGACAGCGGACCATTCTTCACATTGATGACGTGCAGCCGGTCCAGAATGTGACTACGGAATATCCGAAGGAGCTGGAACGGCAAATATTTGATGCTGTCAAGATGGCGGACCGCGAAAAAACCCGGCTGCTGCTGGATCCCTTCTTCGAGGAAATTTCCGGTCAATATCAAAATTATAACGACTATCAAATTGCGGTTACGCGGTTTTTTGTCAATCTGATCAGGCTTCTGCAGGACAGCGGCATCTCCCATTTCGAGCTGCTTGGAGGCGATCCGCCGCTCATGGAACAGTTGTATGCGCTTGCATCGGTTGAGGATGTGCGGAACTGGTTTAAATCCCAGATTATCGAGCCTATGGTATGCGTGTATGAACAGCAGCGGAAAACGAAATATCAAACCATCTCCCAAGAGGTGGTGCAGATGATTCATGATCATTATGATACCGACATCAGCCTTGAATCGTGCTCCAACCTGCTTAATTATCATCCCAGCTATATCGGCAAGGTGCTCAGGCAGGAGATGGGGATCAGCTTCAGCGACTATCTGATGCAATACCGGTTAAATAGAGCAAAGGAAATGCTGGAGGATACGGATATGAAAATATCTGAAATCGCGGGAAAGCTGCGATACAACAATTCGCAGAACTTTATCCGATCTTTCCGGAGGCTGGTGGGGATGACGCCCGGAACCTATCGCGATGAATACATCGATAAGCTGTGTAATGGCCAGAAGCTTTGAGGAGAACGTTTCGCACTCAAACGGAACGATACGATTGCGTGGAGGAATCGAGGATGAACAGTTATGAGATTGCCGTCATTCCGGGGGATGGAATCGGCAAGGAGGTTGTACCTGCCGCTTTGAGAGTGCTGGAGGCAGCTGCGCAGATTGATGGCGGGCTGGCTTTTAAATGGACGGAATTTCCATGGAGCTGCGAATACTATTTGGAGCATGGTCGGATGATGCCGTCCGATGGCATATCGACCTTACGCAGCTTCGATCAGATTTTTCTCGGAGCCGTCGGCATGCCCGATCTGGTACAGGACCATATTTCGCTCTGGGGCTTGCTCATCCAGATCCGCCGGGAGATGAAGCAGGCCGTTAACGTTCGTCCGGCCAAGCTGCTGCGCGGGCTGCGTTCCCCGCTCAGGGAACCCAAGGACTTCGATCTGGTCGTAGTCCGGGAGAATTCCGAGGGTGAATATTCGGAAATCGGAGGGCGGATTCATCGCGGTCCGGATGAAATGGCCATTCAAAACGCTGTTTTTACACGGAAGGCTACGGAGCGTGTGATGAATCATGCATTCGAATTGGCCAAGGACCGTAAGGGCCATGTGACGAGCGCTACCAAATCGAATGGAATCACCTACAGCATGCCGTTTTGGGACGATGTGTTCAAGGGAGTTTGTACAGCCTATCCTGATATTTCGACTTCAGCGATTCATATCGATGCCTTAGCTGCCTTTTTCGTGATGAAGCCTCAAATTTTTGATGTTATCGTTGCATCCAATTTATTCGGGGATATATTAACGGACCTCGGCGGAGCCATTATGGGCAGTATTGGAATTGCTCCTGCCGCGAATTTGAATCTGGAGCGGGAATATCCTTCGATGTTTGAGCCTGTCCACGGGTCAGCACCGGACATTGCCGGCAAAGAGCTGGCCAATCCGATAGGACAAATTTGGACCGCCAAAATGATGCTGGATTTTCTTGGATATAAGGAAATCGGGGAGCTTGTGCTGGCTGCCATTGAAGATACGCTGGAGGCGGGTGTGAAGACCCCGGACCTTGGCGGCAATGCGACCACCAATGAGGTTACACAATCCATTCTGGATCACCTGTTAAATAAGAAGGGATCATAGAATAAGCAGCTGGTTGAAATATATCCGAATTCGTAAAAAGGCGTAATCATCTAACCGTCAACCGAAAGGTTGAAGTTAGACGGTTACGCTTTTTTTTACATAACGCGAGCTGAAGTCCACTACATAAAAGAGAGGTATTTGTCAACGTCAATTGTAAATGCGGCCATTATTCTTGGGAGCTGATTTTGGTGTTTTCTCAGGATGGAATTGCCGAAAAAAGAATTGACAGGAAGATGAAATGCCAGTAATGTAAATTTATAATACAGGTATATAACAAGTATCTTTAAAAAGTATCTATAAAAAGGATCAGGAGGAGGAAGCTTGAGCGATTCAACATTGAAGATCGGCATGATCGGATTGGATACTTCGCATGTAACAGCCTTTACCGAGATGCTTCACAAAATCGATCATCCTTACCATGTTCCTGGAGGCAGGATTGTCACCGCTTTTCCCGGAGGTTCACCTGACTTTGAATTAAGCCGTTCCAGAGTTGAAGGATTTACAGAAGACCTGTCCGGAACATACGGGGTTGAAATGAAGGACACCATCGAAGAGGTGGCCGCCGTAAGTGACGCCATTCTGCTTGAGTCCGTCGATGGCAGGGTTCATCGGGAACAGTTCATGAAGGTCGCGCCTTACGGTAAACCGGTATTTATCGATAAGCCTTTTGCGATTTCCTTGGCGGATGCGGAAACTATCGCTGCAGCAGCGAAACAATATCAGGTTCCGCTTATGAGCTGCTCCGCGCTCCGGTATGCGGAAGGGTTGACGGCTGATTTGGAGAACTCCGGGAAGGAGTCCATCATGGGCATGGACTGCTATGGTCCAATGGCGTTGGAGCCGACTCAGCCGGGCCTGTTCTGGTATGGCATCCATACGGCGGAGATGCTGTTTGCGGCCATGGGATCGGGCTGCGTTCAAGTAAGCGCGGTGACGAATGAACATCATGACCTTATCGTTGGCGTTTGGAAGGATGGACGTATAGGAACCATACGCGGCAACCGAAAGGGCAATTCGCAATTCGGAGCCGTTATCCATCGAATGGATAGCTCGAGCTTCATTGATGTGTATGCGCAGAAAAAACCTTATTATGCCAGCTTGCTGGAACAAATCATGGCGATGTTCCGTTCCGGAAAATCGCCGATCGTTCTGGAGGAAACGCTTGAAATCATCCGCTTTATCGAAGCGGCCAACATCAGCCGGAGCAGCGGCAGAACCATCAGGCTTTCCGCTTGAAGACAACAATTTAAACATGAAGGGATGCGGAGCAAGCGCATGAGAATGGCTAGAATAGGCGTGCTGTCGGATCAACAGGCTGCCCGGCGCCGCCACCGTTACGGCATTAACGTATTCGAATCGTATATCGGTGAGCTGTTGGCACATGCAGGATTGCCTTTTCAATGGATAAATCGGGTAGGGGATATTCAGCAGTACGATCCGGATGTATTAATCATCGCCTTAGCAGAGGAAGATCCGGAGACGGAAGAAGCGATTTGGGCATATTCGGAACAAGGCGGTACTGTTATTTCATACGGGGGCTTGAACCGGCTTGCCGTCAGGCTCGGCTGCTTCGAGCAGCGGGAATTGGCGGTTGGCTATACGGATCCGAACCGGCAAGGAGCGTTCGGTGATGTGCCTCTGCGGTATTTAAGCGCCAAGCCGTGGGAGATTGGCGAAACTTCCGTCGCCTATTGTGCCCAGGCATCCGGAACGCTGCGTATCGATACACCGGACGGAGCGGAGGCAGGCGCTGCACTTCTGCAATTCACTATCGGAAGGGGCAGGATAGACCGCTGGTCCGTCAACATTCCGAAGACGGTCGTGATGTTCCAGCAGGGAACAAGCCCGGTGCTTCACGACGGCATTCCGGCCAAAGACGGAACGGGCAGCGTAGATGAAGGGATCTTGAAGGCGGATGACCGCTGCGGAATGGATTGGGAGCTGGATCGTCTCTATACGGAGACGGGCGCCCCTTATTTTGCTTTTCCTTACGCAGACATCTGGAGGGAGCATCTGATTGCGCATCTGTTGCAAATTGTGACCGGTAAAGGATTGACGATTCCTGTAATCGGCTACTGGCCGGACGGCGTTCAATGTGTAGCGGCCATTTCACATGACAGCGACCTTAATATCGACGAGACTGCTGACACTACACTGGATGTCCTGAAGGAATGCGGGATTCATTCGACCTGGTGCATGATTGAGCCAGGGTATCATTCTGCTGTCTATGAGCGTGTCAAACGCGATGGACATGAACTCGCCTTTCATTATAATGCGCTCGATATCCAGAATGGGAAGTGGAGCGAGGACGAATTCGACCGGCAGTTCGAATGGTTGAAGCAGGCAACAGGCCTGCATGCTGTCACCTCGAACAAAAATCACTATACCAGGTATGAAGGCTGGGGAGAGCTGTTTGAATGGTGCGAAAAGAACGGTATACAGGCGGATCAAACGAGGGGTCCAAGTAAAAAAGGCAACATCGGTTTCCTGTTCGGAACCTGCCATCCCTATTTTCCCATCGCCTGGTTCGATCGGCATAACCGTTTGTATGACGTGCTGGAAATCAGTTTCCTGACTCAGGATCTGGATCATGTCAACTTGGCGGATTCCAGCGTCGTGATCCCTTTCCTGGAGCAAACCGCGAAGGTGGAGGGAGCAGCGCATTTTCTCTTCCACCAGGTCCATATCCATCAGCAGCCTGCAGTGACGGATGCGCTGCGGAAGGTGGTCGCCGAAGCCGTCAAGAGGGGGTTCCAGTTCTGGACGTCGGAGCAAATCAACAATTGGGAGCGTTCACGCCGGGGGATAAGGATCGACGGAATTGGGGAGCAGGGAGAGATCATGGCAAGCGGTACAGAGGGGATCTACGGGATTATCGTCTATCTGCCGATGCCAATTACGGAAGCAGGACCTAATGTGGTAGAACGTTTCGGTGTGCCATGCAGGAAGACGGTGCTCAACCGTTCAGCAAGGAATCTGTCCTTATAGGAGGTTTTCAAAATGGAAGACCAATTGGCTATTCACGGCGGTCCGAAAGTGAAGAGCGGGCCGTTCGGCAGCGGACAGCGATTTGGAATCGAGGAAGCGAAGGAATTAATGGAAGCCTTGCAGCAGAATACGCTATTCTATCACTTCGGCGGCAAAGTGAAGCAGTTTCTCCGCGACTTCAACCATATCTATGGAGTGAACTACAGCGTTGCCGCTTCGTCGGGGACGGGAGCCATTCATATCGCTTTGGGGGCGGCCGGCGTTACCTTAGGGGATGAAGTTATTACAAGTCCGATCACGGACCAGGGAACACTGGTTGGAATTCTGTATCAGAATGCGATTCCCGTATTTGCCGATCTCGAGCCGCATACCTACAATATGGATCCTGCGTCCGTGGAGGCCCGGATTACAGGCAGGACAAAGGCGATTGTCGTTGTCCACCTAGCCGGAAATCCTTGCGATATGGATGCGATCATGGACATTGCCGCACGGCATCAGCTTAAGGTGATCGAAGACTGCGCCCAAAGCTACCTGAGCCGGTACAAGGGAAGGCTTGCGGGTACAATCGGCGACTACGGCTGCTTCAGCACCAATGATTTCAAGCATATCTCAACCGGTGACGGAGGCATGGTTACGGTCAATTCGGGAGAAGAGGAGGATTATCACACGGTTCATGCATTCGCAGACAAGAACTATCGGCGTTTTGGGAGCAGCGTCATGCGGGATCTCCAGACTCTTGCACCCAATTACCGGATGACGGAACTTCAAGGGGCGGTCGGCATCGCCCAGCTGAAGAAGCTCAGCTGGATCTGCGGGCAGCGAACCGATTACGGCAACCAGATCAGCGCCGGAATCGAAGGGATCCGGGGTATCTCCCCTCATTGCGTTGTAGAGGGCAATACAAGCACATTCTGGTTTTATATGCTTCGGGTGAACGAAGAAGAGCTGGACTGCAGCCGAAACGAGTTCAGTGAGGCGCTTGCTGCGGAAGGAATTCCGTGCAGCGCCGGCTATATTCCGGATGTCGTCTATATGCAGCCGATGTTTCAACAGCGGAGTGCGTATCCTGGCAGCCCTTTTCCTTTCGATATAACCGGCATTACCTATGATCGGGGATTATGTCCGAATGCGGAGGAGATATTGAGGACGGCCGTTCGGATCAATGTGAATGAATATTACACAGATTCGGATATCAATGACATCATAAAAGCAGTCCATAAGGTATCCGATCATTACCAAAAGAATTGACAGCGATTACACTCTCAAAATTATAGTTGACGTTTGTTTTTTTATCAGAATATAATACAGGTACGATACATATATCGTATTTTATGTGTTAGTTATATTGACGTGAAGGAGGTCCCGATTCATGAAAGTGTTGAAGCTGAATGTATTGCTTGCCATAATGCTGACATTTATCCTGATACTTGGTGCTTGTTCTTCCGACAAGAGCGGCGGCGATCCCGCGAGTGAAGAAACCGCTGCCGGGGAGGATTCCGATAATGAACGCCTCCAGCTGAATTGGTTTGTCACTTCATCGGGAGATGCTGTGCTTCCTGAAGGGGATGCGGATTTTATCGGACAAGCAATCGAAGAAAAATTCAATGTCGATCTCAATATCCAGTACTTGCCTTCAGGCGCAGACTTTGACAGCAAGATCAGCCTTCTGCTCGCTTCGGGGGATACCCCGGACCTGTTTACGGCGACGGGAGTAGCTTCCCAGAAATTTATCCTGGACGGTGTCACCGCGGATATGTCGCCGTTTGTGACCCCTGAGAAAATGCCGAACTATTTCAAATGGATCAGCGAGACGGAGCTTGAACGCTATGCAGTCGAAGGGAAATTCGAACGGGCCCCGCTTATTTTCCCCCGTGAGGTATACCGATCCTATTATATCCGCCAGGATTGGCTGGATAACCTGAAGCTGCAAATACCGGCCAACTATGAAGAAATGATGAAGGTGATGCACGCATTTACATTCGATGATCCGGATCAGAACGGCAAGAACGATACGTATGGTTTGACGACTGTCGGGAACGGCACATCTCTCTCCTTTGATTTCCCCCAATGGATCGAGAACGGATTGATCGGAGCGCTTATGGTTCGGGACAACAAATATGTTGACGTTCAAAGCGATCTGGCTGTTGAGCAGGTGCTGCAGGGTGTGAAGGACATGATGAAGGAAGGCACGGTGGATCCGGACTGGTTCCTGCTCAAGGGTACCGAGAATGTGGATAAGGCTGTCGGCGGCAAAGCAGGCATTATTGTCGGAGGCAGCAAATCATTCGCTTATGACAGCGAGCCGACGAGTATCCAGAACAAAACGTTAGCCTTAAACCCCAAGGCTAATTGGATGCCGTTCCATCCTTTTGCCCAAACCGGCACATGGACGGAGAACCTGCCTGACCAGCCGTTTATGTTCTCCCGCGAAACAGCAGAGAAAGACCCTGCGAAGATCGACCGGATGGTGCAAATTCTGGACTGGATGGCAAGTGAGGAAGGCTTCCTGCTGATCAATTACGGGATTGAGGGCAAACATTATACGCGTGCTGGCAATACGATTACCGTGACGCAGTCTGACCTGGATGCGTACAGCAAGGATGTCATTGAACAGGGTAATTTCCAGGAGGTATATCGTTTCTTCTACTCGCATAACCCGGAATATGAGCCGCTTGGACTTGAAGTCGTCGATGAGAGACTGTCGGACCGCGACCGTGAAATCAGCAAAACGATTCAGTCGTATAAGCTGTATCCTTCAATTGGAACGAATGTTGCTCCTCCAGTTGGCTTCAACCTTGCCGATTTCCGCAAAAAAATGAGGGAATACCAGGTACAAGTGCTGTTCGATGAGCCGGATGCGTCCAACTGGCCGAAATACGAGGAAGAGCTGATGACAAAGTACGGCGGTCAACAAATGATCGATACCTACACCGAACAGATCAAAAAGGCCGGAGTCATCAAGTAAATCACGCAAGCGCAGAGGGGGAATACACGGATGAAGCAAAACGCGGCTCTCGGGCGTTCCCCGGCGGGCAGTGAACCTATTCGCCATCGGATTGCAAGAGCCTTATACCGATACCGCTGGTTTTATCTGATGATGGTTCCAGGCTTGCTCTATTATGCGGTTTATCACTACGTCCCGATGGCAGGCATGATTATTGCGTTCAAGGATTACAGCCTGGGTAAAGGGATCCTGGGCAGCGAGTGGGTGGGCCTGGACAATTTCAGAATCATATTCCATACACCCGATTTCTACGAACTGCTTCGCAATACACTGCTGATCAGCTGCTACAGGATCCTGTTCAATATGCTGCCTGACGTCTTGCTGGCCCTCATGCTGAATGAGGTACGCATCCTATGGTTTAAGCGGCTCATCCAAACCGTTACTTACGGCCCTTATTTTCTGTCCTGGGTAATCGTATACGGATTGGCTGTTGCTTTCCTGGCCCAGGATTCCGGGATTGTGAATTACTATACCCGCGAGCTGGGCGGGAACGCGGTCAATTACCTGGCAAGCAACGAATATTTCCGGCCAATCATTCTGCTTACCGACATCTGGAAAAATACGGGCTTCGGAGCGATCATCTATCTTGCCGCGCTGGCTACGATTAATCAGGAGCTTTATGAAGCCGCGGTTGTGGACGGCGCAGGAAGATGGCGGCAGATGTGGCATGTCACGCTGCCGGGAATCCGGGACGTATTCGTGCTGCTGCTGATTCTGAGGATCGGCCATATCATGGATGCCGGCTTTGAACAAATTTATATTTTTCTGAATGCGCGCGTATACGAGGTTGGAGACATTATCGATACATGGGTATTCCGCCGTGGGCTCGAGGAGCTTGAGTTCAGCATTGCCATCGCAACGAATCTGTTCAAATCCGTGATCGGCTTCATCCTTATTATCGGAGCCAACAGGATGGCCAAAAAACTTGGTGGATCGGGAATCTGGTAGGAGGTCGAACGTATGTCCCATTCTCTGTATAAATCGAAATCGGATCGGATCGTAGATGCCGGAATCTACGCGCTGCTTGGCATCTTCGGCTTCCTTACTCTTTTTCCGCTGTACTATGTGTTTATCGTATCGATTACCCCTTACTCGGAAGTGCTGCGAAACGGAGGCTTTATCATCCTGCCGTCCTCGCTTACGCTGGAGGCCTTTCAGGCGATTTTCTCAAGCCGGACCGTTCCGCAGGCACTTAAAATTACGATATTCATCACGTTAGTCGGGACCTTCCTCAATCTTGCCGTAACGACCCTGCTGGCGTATCCGTTATCCAAGAAATTTATTCCCGGCCGGAATGTCGTCCTCATAGTCATTGTGTTTACGATGCTGTTCTCCGGCGGCCTTATTCCGCTGTACCTGGTCGTAAGGGCAACAGGCCTTATGAATACGGTCTGGGCGCTCATCATCCCCGGTCTGGTCTCTACCTTTAATATGCTGATCATGAAAACCTATTTTGAGAATTTGCCCGCCGAAGTGGAAGAAGCGGCCAAGGTGGACGGCTGCGGCGATGTCGGAACCTTATTTCGTATCGTACTGCCTCTGTCAGCCCCTATTATGGCGACGATCGGGTTATTCTACGGAGTTGGCCATTGGAACGCATATTTCCAGGGGATTATGTATCTGAACGACAAGGCGCTGTATCCGATACAGGTTGTCCTGCGGAATATGATCCAGACGCCCAACGTGAGTCAGGAGCTTGCGATATCCAACCCCATGCTGCTGCAAACGCTGCCCCCGGAAACAATCAAGATGGCAACGGTCGTGGTCGCTATCATTCCAGTATTGGTGATTTATCCGTTCCTGCAGCGGTATTTCGTTAAAGGGATGCTGCTGGGTTCGATTAAGGGATAAGAAAAAGACTGTCATCAGGAGCAGCAGAATTTCTCCGGAGCTGTCGGATCCGTATGGAATTATGGCTTCGTTAAAATAAGCTTCATCCTCTCAGCCAATTCCGAAGCGGACTCCATACCGGCCCAGAACAGGGTCATTTCGGCTTCCAGCTCATCGACGAGATGCGCATCTTCAAAGATTTCATACAGAAAAAGGCTGTTCTCGATCGTGTCGTCATCGATATGGAGCGACTCCAGTCCAGGTTGGCTCCATATCGCTTCATTAATCTGATTGCGGACTGAAATAAAGCCCGTTGTCGCACTCAACTGCTCCTGAACTTCCGGACTTACCGCTGTTTGCAGAAACTGCAGAGCCAACTCCGGTTCTTCGCTGTTCTTGGGCAGCATGAGAACATTGGCGATTAGCATGGTCTTCTTTTGCTTCCCGAATGGCAGCGGGGCAATCTTAGGAGTGAAAGGCATCGTCTGATGCTTCCAGCCGGCAAGCTCTATCGAGGTTGTCAGGACCATCGCCGCCTTCTCCCGCGTGAACGATTCGGAGTTGAGCGCATTTCTGGGTGAGAGTGCCGCAGAGCGATGCTTGTATAACAGGTGATGAAGGAATTTCAGAGTATTCAGGATCGGGTCCGTGCTGTCAATCGCCTTAAAATTCACGCCATTCTGCAGTGCAATGACGGGCCAGCGGCTGAGGGATGACGATAAGGACAAACCGTATACGTCGTTAATGCCATCGCCGTTCAAGTCCATAGTCAGCTGCCCGGCGGCTTCCAGGAAATCATCACGGGTCCAGGATGGGGAAGGTTCGGTTACGCCATACCGCTGAAATAAATCCGGATTATAGGCAAGATACACGGTGGAAAAAGTAACGGGCAGCGCCTTTAACCTGCCCGAATCGCTGAAAGATTGCCATAATCTCGGGTAAATGGCTTCCCGGCTGCCGCCAAGCTTGTCCTGCAGATCCGTAAATTGTTCCAAATTTTCCGCTTCGCCGAACTGGCGGTCTGATACGAGTATAAGATCGGGCTTTAAGCCCAGATCCATGCTTGTATTAATAGAGTCCCAGAAATCGCCGCCAGAGAAGCTCATGCACTTGACTTCCACATTCGGATTTCTCTTCTGAAACGCCTCAATGAGCAGGGGCATGCATAGATCATAGAAGTTGGAGGGCGAGGTGGTGAAAATGCGCAGAACTTTATTGGGCGATGCCTCCACAACGAGGTCAGGGGAGACGATGGTGCCTTGTCCGACCTTCTTGACAATCAGCTTCTCCAGCAGAAGCTGATCCAGCGATTTGCGCACAGAGGTTCTGCTCATGCCGTAATGCTTGCAAAGCTCATTCTCGGATAAAAGAAATTCTCCTGGCTTGATAAAGCCGGAATGGATTTGCTCACGAAGAATATTGGCTAATGTTAAATATCGGAATTCATTCTCTCTTCTCAATGTAATGACTCCTATCCCTGTCTAAACTGCTTATTACTTCAATATTGTAATGCAACAAAAAAAAGAATACAAGTGAAATACAGATGTAAGATTGTTGTTAATAAACCGGTCATAAATCCTACAATTATCGGTCACGAAGAGCGGTCTGTTTTGCGCATGCACATATAATACAGGTATGATACGTATGTTTAAATGATAAGGAAAGGGGACTTGGAAATGGAGACATTAGCATTCAAAGGTGGAAGCCCTGTTCGAACAACGCCGTTCCCGGAATGGCCCATCTACGGAGAACAGGAGGAGCGCCATCTCCTGGAAGTTCTGCACTCGGGAAAATGGGGCGGTGTCGGGCGCATCAAGCTGCCTGAATTTGAGGAACAGTTCGCCGCTTATCATGGGGCATCGCATGCAGTCACTGTCGTGAACGGTACGATCGGCATTACGATTGCCCTGCAGGCTGCCGGGGTACAGCCTGGCGACGAAGTGATTATGCCGCCATACACGTTTATTGCAACGGCAACTTCCGCCTTGATGTTCGGCGCTATTCCTGTTTTTGCCGATGTAGAGCCGGATTCGCTGCTGCTTGATCCGGAAAGGGTAGAAGAGGCGATTACGCCGAAAACAAAAGCGATCCTGACCGTTCATCTCGCGGGGGCACCCTCGGACATGACGCGGCTGCGGGAAATTGCGGACCGTCATGGGATACGTCTGATCGAGGATTCGGCGCAAGCCGTCGGTGCACAGTGGGAGGGGAACAGTGTCGGGACCATCGGAGATATGGGGACGTTCAGCTTTCAGTCAAGTAAAAACATTAATGCCGGAGAGGGCGGTATTATCCTGACGAATAACAAGGCGCTTGCCGATCAGGCATGGTCGCTGACCAATGTCGGCCGGATTCGCGAGGGCGCCTGGTACCAGCATGAGCATATCGGCTGGAACCTGAGAATGACCGAGTTTCAAGCTGCCGTGCTGCTTGGACAAATGACGAGACTCGACGAACAGATGGCAAAGCGGGAGCGCAACGGAAAGCTGTTGACGGAATTGCTTGACGAGATAGAGGGCATTCGCACGATTCGAAGGGATCCGCGGATCACCCGCCACGCCAATCATTTATACATGTTCAAGCTGGAACCTGCGATTACGATGGATAAGAGCCTGATAATCAGGCATATCAACTCTGAGGGGATACCGGTCGGTTACGGCTATATTTCCTTGAACCGCAATGAGGCGGTTATCCGCGAGATTGAGAAGTGGACCGGCGAGCACCGCATCCAGCCTTGTCCGGTAAGCGAAAGAGCGAGCGAGAAGGAAGTACTCTGGCTGCACCAGAACGTTCTGCTGGCGGAGGAACAGGATATGTACGATATTGCAAAGGCGGTTAAGAAGGTGACGAATTCCATACTGGCCGGGAGGGAACATGCTTAGGCTGGGCGTCGTAACGGTTGATATTACACCGGAAGAACCGCTGCCGCTGGCCGGGTTCGCGCACCGGCATTCCGTATTCGAATCCATTGACCGCCCCTTGTTCGCCAAGGTTTGGCTGTTCGAAAACGGGGGTGCCGCCGGTCTTGAACCGGAGCGGGCACTGGTCGTTCAAGCCGATTTGATCTGGTGGGGCTCCGAACGGGTCTCCAAGCTCGCTCTGGCCATACGGGAGCGTTGGGGCTTGCCGGAATCGTCCGTCATTCTGCATGCAAGCCATACCCACTTCGGTCCGCAAACGAGCTGCCTTTTCACACCATCGCTCGGTCTTCCCGATGTCCGGTATATACGCTTGCTGGAAATGAAGCTGATGGACGGCATTGCAGAAGCCTTCGGACGGTTGGAGCCCGTGACCATCGAGCGCGGAAGCGGAGTGTGCCGCATCGGTATCCATCGCCGGCGGCGAAACGGAGTGAAGATGACGATGGCGCCAAACCCGGAAGGACCTTCCGATCCGGAAGTCGTTGTGATCCGGTTTCGTGCATCTTCAGGGAAGGCGGCAGGGGTATGGTTCCATTACGCATGCCATCCTACCACTACGGGAGACAACAGCGTCACCTCCGAGTTTCCCGGTGTTGCCATGGAGATAGTGGAACGCGCAATCGGAGAAGGAGCCGCCGCCTCTTTCCTGCAGGGCTGCTGCGGCGATATTCGTCCGGCACTCATTCGTGACGCCCAATTTTACCGGGGAGACACGACAGACATAGTGGAGCTGGGCCGCACGCTGGCTGATGAGGTGATACATGTTCTTGAATCCCCGATGGAGGTGCTGCCATGCTCATCCATTCGTTCGGAGCGCCTGACAATTGCGCTGCCGTTTCAGCGCGTGCCCGGTATCGAAGATTTGCAAAACGAGGCAGCCCGTGGAGGCATATCCGGAGAATGGAGCAGGCTGCTTCTGTCTTATCCGGAACGGCTTCTGCCTTCTATACCGTTAGAGCTCAGTTGCCTGAATCTCGCTCAGGGATTGTCTCTGCTCGCCATTAATGCCGAAACCGTCGTCGAATACGGATTATTCGCAAAATCGCTTGCCGGCGGAGTTCTGCCGCTGCCGTACAGCAACGGCATGATCGGCTATTTGCCTACAGAGAGTCAGCTCAGAGAAGGCGGATACGAGTCCGAGGAATCCGGCTATTACTTCGGATTGCCATCGCCTTTCACGCATTCCGTGGAGCAATTGGTCAAGGGGGGTGCTGCTTTACTGCTGCAAAGGGGAATATCACGATTATAGGGGGAACCTTGCTGTGAAAATCGTTTCCAAAACCGAGGAGGGATATGAATGATTGTACAGATTCGCAGGCGGCTATCAACGGTGCTGTGCTGTTTGATTATGCTTTCGTTATTTTCATTCCAAGATCCGCGCATCTCCAATGCGTCGGATGAGACAGAGGAATTCATTATGCCGGACACAACCGTGTACCATTTCGGAACAGAGCCTGCTTCCGGCCCTGTCGTTGCGCTTCTCGGCGATCCAAATGCTGCGCCCCGGGTAACATCTGCCGCCAGCGGAGTGCAGATTCATTCGACCCTGGCCGAGCCGTCGCGGACGTTCGAGTTCATGGTGGCGCAAGCCGGCCGTTACAGCGTGAAGCTGGGCGGAATGACCGCTTCGGACGGCGGCACGGCTGATCTGAGCATAGACGGAATCCGTCAGGGCCAGTATAGTTTCTACAGTGTAACGGGTCAATATCCCAGAGCGGATCTATATATTGACCAGCTGCAGTTAGCAGAGGGCAAGCATACCTTCCAGATCACGGTGAAATCAAAGGGCAGCGGGATGGGAAACGGCGAAGGGACATTCATGTATCCCTCACGGCTTGTCTTGACCGATCTGGACGCTGTCACAAGCAGCAAAACGCGCAGCACCCTTTACAACCAGATTAAACTCGATGCCGCGAGAAATAATGTCCGGCAATTCGACTGGGCGGCATCGCTCCTGAACACCGTGAAGATGAAAGCGGACACTTATGCGGCATTGGGTTACGAGGAATTGTGGAGCCTTGTGCCGACGCAGGCTGTCCCGCGCAGCTATAACACGAATCAGCTGAGCGGGAATTTCAGCCCGGTGTCGGGTGATCTGAAGTCCTACGGGAATTATCCCTGGAAGGCGGACCCTCTTAACGAGCCGTGGAAAATTACGGACCCGGCTAGCGGGTATAAATTTCCCACCAATGACTTCGGCGCCTACTATCGCAGCGGCTTGGATGAACATAACAATTTCGATCCTTCTCTGGCCGATCGCAGTCTGCTCTTAAACACGCTTTATCCCGAGAAAGGTCCGGATTGGGGAGTTGACGATGGTTACGGTTGGTTCGATCCGGCAACGAATAAACGGTATACGTTTATCGCCTGTTACGCCCACTGGTTCGCCTGGTATGGAGGTCCGGCAAATATTCAGGGCGGTTTGAATGCGCTTCGGGATGCTTACATCTATACAGGGGACATGAAATATGCGCGTGCGGGAGCCATTCTACTCAATCGGATCGCCGATGTCTACCCCTCATTGGATGTCGCTCAATTCAGCAATGCCATCTATGTGAATTCGCATGGCGGAACGGGCGACGGCAAAGCAGTTGGCTCGATCTGGGAAAGCGGACTTGTCAAATCGTTTATCACCGCTTATGACGTCTTTTTCCCTGTATACGACGACCCAGAAGTTGTCCAATTCCTGAGATCCAAGGGAGAGCAGTTCGATCTGCCTTTTAAAGAAAACGGTACCGGGCTCCGCCGCAGCATCGAGGATAATATTTTGCGCCAGGTGCAGCCAGGCGTTTATTGGGATCAGCTCCGGGGCAATAACGGTTTCCATCAAAGCGCTGTCGCCTTGGCGGCCGTCGTTCACGATACGCTGCCCGAAACCAAGTTGTGGCTGGATTATACTTTCCAGGCAGGCGGCTTTATTAACGAAATCCCCCGCCGTGTGACGGGCGGGAACGTGCTGTACAGCCTGGTGAACGATGTTGACCGGGACGGGCATGGCAATGAAGCAGGCCCGGGTTATAACCGCTTATGGTTGAGCACCTACCTCGAAGCGGCAAATGCCCTCGATGGTTACGACAAATATCCGGCGGCCGACTTGTACGAGAACCTCAAGTTTCAAAAGATGTTCCAGGCGATGTATCCGCTCCTGATGCTTGACAAATATACGCCTTCCATCGGCGACAGCGGAACGACGGGTCAACCCGGCATCCTGGTCGACAAGTCCCAATCCATACAAGCCTTCGAGAAGTTCAACGACCCTGTTTACGCCCAACTGGCTTACATGCTTAATGGCGGCAGCACAGAGGGGATTCACTCGGATGTTTACACTCCTGAACCTGATAAGGTGGCAAGCAGCATTGAGTCGATAATAGAGACACTAGGCCCGCTTAAGCTCGGGAGCAGCAATTTGACCGGATATGGGTTTACGGGCTTGCGCGATGGAGCGGGTCCGGATACGGACCGCGCCGCTTGGCTCTACTACGGACGAAGCGGCGGACACGGGCACAGGGATACGCTGAACCTGGGCTTATATGGCTTCGGGCTGGATCTTGCACCGGATCTGGGCTATCCCGAGCAGGCGAACGCAACCGATGTGAACCGGTTCGAATGGGTTCAAAACACGATCAGCCATAATACAGTGCTTGTCGACAAGCAGAAACAACAACCGCAATGGGACGGTACGCCCAAGCTGTACGATAACAGCTCCATGGTGAAGCTGATGGATGTCGAAGCACCTGAGCCTTATCCTCAGACACAATTATATAAGCGTACGACAGCGATGGTCCGCGTGGATGAAACCAATTCTTACCTCGTCGACTTCTTCCGGGTCAAGGGCGGCAGCGAGCATCACTTCAGCTTTCATGCTGCGGAAGGTCCGGTTACGGCAGTCGGGCTGAACTTGACGCCGCAGGCAGCGGGGACGTATGCAGGTCCGGATATTGCATTTGGCCAGCGTCCTTCGGACGACAGCGTCTCCGGCGCCGGATATTCGGGTGCGGGCTTCCACTGGCTTAAAAATGTGGAGCGCGACGACAATCCGGCAGATTCATTCAGCGTCGATTATGATGTGATGGACACATGGAAGGTGCTGCCTCAGCCGGAGGATCTGCATGTGAGGCTGACCATGGTTGGGGATGTGGATGATGTCGCGCTTGCCGACGGAGTTCCGCCTCAAAACAAGCCGGGAAATCCGCAGAGCATTAAATACCTGATCGCCCATCGCAGCGGAACAAATCTGCAAAGCACGTTCACATCGGTCATCGAGCCTTATAAGGAGCAGCGCTTCATCCGCAGCATTTCCCCGGTGGCGGTAGTATCGGGTGAGGACTCTGCGATTGAAGGCTTGAAGGATGTTCGCGCCGTCAAAGTCGAATTGATGGATGGCCGGATCGATTATATCGTCAGTTCCTTGAACCGGGACGCCGTTTATACGATTGACGGATCAATTCGATTCCAGGGCACGTTTGGGATATATTCGGAAAAAGACGGTCAGCCTCTTTATTCCTATGTCAATGACGGTGCTTATATAGGCAAGGTAGGAATGCAGGGTTTCGGGGCATCTTTTGCAAATGAAGGCATAAGCAGGCTTCAAGGCACTATCGTTGATTTCACGAAAGACCTTTCCCGGCAGAACCGGATGACGGTGCAGCTCGATTTGCAGGGATTGGAGCCAGACAGCTTGCCCGGAACCATGATTTACGTTCAGAACGATGGAGTGCGCAGCGCGGCTTATATGATCCGCGGGATTAAGGCGCTGAGTGAAGGACTGTACGTGCTCGATATAGGCGACACAACGTTCGTCCGTTCTTACGCCGATTCGACGGATATGTCGCAGGGTTTCCTCTACGACTTAGGCGCAGGCAACGCATTTACCATTCCACTGGCCAGACAGAAGCGGTGGCTCTCGGAGGTAAAGATCATAGCCGACAAGACGCAGTTATTCAGGAACGAATCAGTCAAGCTGGAGGTCAAGGGGTTTTACCCGGATGGCACCAATGTAGATTTGTCCGGTTATGATGCGAAGTATAAAAGCAGTCACAATCAGGTCGCTAGCGTCAACGGGCAGGATGTCTTGAAGGCGCATAACAAAGGCACCGCTGTCATTGGCACGACCATAGAGTCAGGCGGTATACGCATTGCGGGTACGCTGCAAATTGTAGTGAACTGAATGGGCGAAAGATGTATATGGATCGACGGGATACATCTCAGGTAGGGCAACAAGGTCTTTCATGACTTTGTTGCCCTACCTTTTTATTTGCCAATCTGCAAAATTCTTGACCATTTCGGTATATCGTTTACCCCCATTGTTATTTCTTTAATGCCTCAAGCATGTCGTAGATATGACTATGCATAAGCTGCCTTGCCTGCTCACTGTGTCGTTCCTCAATGGCGATCGCAATTAAGATGTGATAATTGGATGCCTTGGTACGCATATGAGGCAGGGTGTTAGTTTGCTTGCGACCTTCGGAGAGAAGTGGATAGATTGACTCCATCATGCGAAGTAGGACAGGGTGTTGTGCTGACTCTGCAATGAGATGATGGAAGGAAAGATCGGTATCCAGAAATGGACCCCCTTCTTCCATCTGGTTAACCATAGAGTCAGCCAGCGCACGCAGCTGCTTGACTTGGGAGTGTGTGGCATGCTCTGCGCTTAGGGCAGCCAGTTTGGGCTCAATGAGCAATCTGGCTTCCAGCAATTTGACAAGAGAAATATCCCCCAATTCCTTAAGATCTGCTGTAGGATCTTCCAACAATAATGGATCGTTGCGTACATACATTCCCCGTCCATGCTCGATACTGACGTTTCCTTGGCTTTCCAGAGTCCGCAGCGCTTCTCTTATAGTAGATACGCTAACTGCCAGATCTCTGGAGATTTCTTGCAAGGTTGGAATGCGTGATCCAGGCGGCCATTCCCCACTTCTAATTTTCTGCTCAAGCACATCAACTGTCATTGCGAATGTCGTTTTTTTCATTGTAACAATCCCCTGTGTACCTTCATATTAGGTTTATACTAACACAATCGTACAAGCTTCTCCTAATAATAAAACGTATTGACATCTTGAAATAAAGATACTATGATACCTTCATAAAGATCCGATCTATGAACAATGCGTTGTGGTTTTTTAGTCACTTTAGTTGTGAAATGCTATTATAGATCGGGTTTTTTTACATATTTAATAGATCAATTAAATGTAGATATGATCTATATTGCCTGCCGCTATGGCGGAGGAGGAGGATAGGAGGTTGATCCGGTGGATGCGGGAGACGGCTTCGCTGCCGGATTTATGAATAGATTGATACAGGATGAACAAAAAAATGCGGCACGCTAAGAGGTGGAATTATCATGAACAAAACGGAGCAGCTGCAGCAGTTAAAGGATTCCGGCATCGTTGCAGTTATTCGAAGACCCCCGTATAACAAGGTTATCCGGATTACGGATGCACTGGTGGCAGGCGGCGTAGAAGCGCTGGAGGTTACGGTTGATACAGACCGGGCATATGAAATCATTGCCTGCTTGAAAGAGAGATATGAAGGGAAGGTCCTGGTTGGCGCAGGTACCGTATTAGACGAACAAACAGCGAAGACAGCGATCGAAGCTGGCGCTGATTTTATATTCTCTCCGATCCTGGATGAAGCTACGATCCGTCTAACCAATCAATATGGCAGGATCTCGATTCCAGGGGTTATGACGCCGACCGAGATCGTGAAGGGGTATCAATATGGTGCGGACATGCTCAAAATTTTTCCGGGCTCCTCACTGGGCATCAATTATATAAAAGAGCTGTCGGCTCCATTAGGACATATACCGATGATGCCAACGGGTGGAGTTACCTTGGACAATGCGGGCCAATTTATTCATGCAGGCGCTGCGGCCGTCGGCATCGGGAGTTCTTTAACGAACAAGAGTGCGATTGAAGAGGAACGGTACGATGAGCTTACAGATTTAGCTCGGCAATTCAGACTGGAAATCCAAAAAGCGAGAGAATAGGGAGAGGTTAAATTTGAAAATTACAAAGTTTGAAACTTTTATCGTACCGCCCCGGTGGCTGTTCTTGAAAATTGAAACGGATGAAGGAATAGTTGGATGGGGAGAGCCCGTAATCGAAGGCAAGGCTCATACGGTGCAAGCGGCTGTAGATGAACTCATGGATCATTTGATCGGGAAAGATCCGCTTCGCATTGAGGATCATTGGCAAGTCATGTACCGCGGCAGCTTCTACCGCGGCGGCCCCATACTGATGAGCGCGATCGCCGGAATTGACCAGGCGTTGTGGGATATCAAGGGGAAATATTACAATGCTCCAATATATCAGCTGCTTGGCGGGGCATGCCGGGATTCGATGCGTGTCTATTCCTGGATCGGCGGGGATCGACCGAGTGATGTTGGACAAGCGGCGTTGGACAAACAGCATGCAGGCTTTACAGCAATCAAGATGAACGCTACGGAAGAGATGCAGTATATCGATAGCTATCACAAGGTGGATCAGGTCGTGGAACGGGTAGCAGCGATCCGAGCTGCCACCGGTCCGGACTTTGGCATCGGCGTAGACTTTCACGGCCGTATTCATAAACCCATGGCAAAGGTGCTTGCCCAGTCACTCGAGCCTTACAGGCTGATGTTTATCGAAGAACCCGTGCTTCCGGAGAATAACGAGGCACTCCGGGATATTGCGAATCATACAAGTACGCCGATTGCGACGGGAGAGAGAATGTTCTCGCGCTGGGACTTCAAATCATTGCTGGAAGACGGTTACGTGGATATCATTCAACCAGATTTATCGCATGCAGGCGGAATTACAGAGTGCAAGAAAATCTTCGCGATGGCGGAGGCTTACGATGTTGCAGTAGCCCCCCATTGTCCTCTGGGTCCGATTGCACTTGCTGCCTGTCTGCAGGTTGACGCAACCGCTCATAATGCAATCATTCAGGAACAGAGCCTCGGGATACATTACAACCAGGGAAATGATCTGCTGGATTATGTAAAGGACCCCGGCGTATTCTCCTATGAGGACGGTTTTGTGAAGATTCCGCAGGGTCCGGGTCTCGGTATTACAGTTAATGAGGAGTATGTCCGTAAGATGGCGTCGGAATCTCCGCACAGGTGGAGAAATCCGATATGGAGACATAAGGACGGGTCGGTCGCCGAGTGGTAGGATGAAAAGACCATCACTTCAAACAAAATGACACTGCAATCAAACAAGTGTCGGTATGAGAGCCCTTTACTATCGATTACAATGAATGGTGCGTATACCTAATTCGATGTTATGAGGAGAAAAGGCATGATTAATGTACCGAGATATTGGGAAGATTTGAGCGTGCTTCAGAAGAGCAGAGAAGCGGCAAGAGCTTATTATATACCTTACGGGGATGCGGAATCCGCTTTGAGACAAAAGCGGGGAAAGTCTCCATTTTACCGTACACTTAACGGCAGCTGGAAATTTAAATATCATGAGTCGGTTCAACATGTAGAGAATGGATTCTATCAGATGGATGCAGATGTCAGCAGTTGGGATGACCTGATTGTCCCTTCATGCTGGCAGGTCAAAGGGTATGACCAGCTTCACTATACGAACGTGAACTATCCGTTTCCTTGTGATCCGCCGTATGTACCGAATGCTAACCCGGCGGGTTTATACGTACGGGATTTTAATCTATCAAGCGATTGGGATGGCAAACAAAAGTATATCGTGTTCGAAGGTGTGAATTCCTGTTTTTACCTATGGATCAACGGAAAATGGGTGGGGTATAGTCAGGGTAGCCGCATGCCTGCGGAGTTTGATATTTCACCCTATGTGCAAGCTGGAACTAACAAGATTGCTGTGATGGTCTTGAAATGGTGTGACGGCTCTTACATCGAGGATCAGGATTTGTGGAGATTCTCAGGGATTTTTCGGGATGTCTATTTGCTGGCACGCAATCAGACCCATGTTCGGGACCTGTTCAATCGTATGGAATTGGCAAGCGATTATCAAGTTGGAACAATAATCTGTGAGCTGGATACAATCGGTGCGCTGGAAGCTCAAGTGAAGCTTACTGACAGAGAAGGCCATATCCAGGCATCGGGAACGGTTACCGTAGATGGCAAGGGGAGCATCGAACTCCAGATAGACAAGCCTAAGCTGTGGTCTGCCGAAACTCCATATTTGTATCAATTATATATTTATGCTTCGGACGAAGTGCTTCATTTTGCAGTCGGCTTCAGACGGGTGGAGATTATTGACGGGGTATTCAAAATCAATGGTATGGCTGTGAAGCTAAAGGGAGTAAATCGTCATGATTCTCACCCGCAGCTAGGGCAAACGATACCGGTCAATCATATGATTCGAGACTTGAAGCTGATGAAATCCCACAATATTAATACGATAAGAGCGTCTCATTACCCGAATGATTCACGTTTTCTGCAGCTCTGCAATGAATATGGCTTCTATGTGATAGATGAAGCGGATTTGGAGTGTCACGGGGTGTTTCATGCAGTAGGCAATTTCAATATGCTGACGTGTTTGCCGGAATGGGAGCATGTATTTGTCGAACGGGCAGAGCGTATGATAGAGCGTGATAAGAACCATCCTTCTGTCGTGATTTGGTCCATGGGTAATGAATCCGGGTACGGCGCCAATCATATGTCGATGGCTAAATGGACGAAGGCAAGAGACAATTCCAGACCTGTTCATTATGAAGGCTCCGACCCGAGACATTTGGGAAGTCCCGATACGGCTGTGCTGGATATGGAGAGCCGAATGTATTCCTCCCCGGCTTATATTGAGGCCTACGCCAAGGATGAGAACAGTAAGAAGCCGATGTTCATGTGTGAATACAGCCATGCTATGGGAAATGGTCCCGGCGATTTAAAGGATTATTGGGATGTCATCTATAAATATCCAAAGCTGATGGGCGGTTGTGTATGGGAATGGTCCGATCACGGTATTTTGACAACCAATAATGATGGAACGCGTTATTTCGCCTATGGCGGTAATTTTGGTGATCAGCCCAATGACGGCAATTTTTGTATTGATGGGCTTGTCTCACCTGATCGGCTCCCACATACCGGTCTTCTCGAATTGAAGAAGGTGATAGCCCCGATTCGACTGGAAGCGGGGAACCTGGAGGAAGGATACATCCAGGTAACGAACTTATATGATTTTATTGATCTTTCTCACTTGACACTGTATTGGAAGACGGAGAAAGAAGGAGAACTCTCCGAACAAGGCCAGCTGGAGTTGGAACTGATCGCTCCGCATACCTCGAGGGCAGTGAAGCTCGACTATTCATGGCCAGAGGCATCCAATGAAACCTATCTGCTGACCTTGTCCTGTCGTTTGAAGCAGGATACGGTCTGGGCGAGTGCGGGTCATGAAGTGACTTTTGAACAGTTTGAGCTGCCTGTTGAAAGGCTGTCACTGCCGGCACCTGCGGTTAATTATCCGCCAATCAAACTGATGGAGGCCGGTCAACAATTGATCATCGAAGGCTTTGATTTCCGTCATGTGTTTGATTTATACAACGGAACCTTTATCTCCGTGTCCAGACATGGCGTAGATATGATCAAGAAGCCGCTGAGCTTCAACATCTGGAGAGCCCCAATTGATAATGACCGTAAGATTAAGGCAAAGTGGCTGGAAGAAGGCTATGATCGCGCACATATGCATATATACGAGGCAAGTGTGACAGATCAGGGGGCGTCATTTGTAGATATTAAAGTTACCTTCTCTTTGGGCGGTCACACTAAACCGCCTGTGTTGAATGGATCAGGATACTGGCGTGTGACCGGCAATGGCGAGATCAGGATGAAGGTTGAAGCTCAAGTTCGGGAGGATCTCTTATTCTTTCCCCGATTCGGAGTGCAGCTGACGATGCCGGCAGGAACCGAGGAAGTGGAGTATTTCGGAAATGGTCCTCATGAGAGCTATATCGATAAACAGCAAAGCACGCGAAAAGGGAAATATTTAACGTCAGTTGACGATTTGTTTACGCCATACATTATGCCGCAGGAGAACGGATCCCATAATGGCACCGATTGGGTGACCGTATCCAATGAGCAGGGGATGGGGTTGAAGTTCTCGGGAGCTAAACCATTCTCATTTAATGCTTCCCACTATACTCCGGAGGATCTGACCCATGCGATGCATGCCTATGAACTCGTCCGCCGTGACGAGACCATCGTACATCTGGACTATAAAATGAGCGGTGCAGGCTCCAACTCCTGCGGGCCGGAGCTTCTGGAAGTCTACCGGCTGGACGAGAAGCAGTTTACATTTGAGATTAATATTATGCCTGTTTTTAAGGAAGATGAATAAGCACGAGATAGAAGGTGTCCCCGAAGCGAAAACTTTAGGGACACCATTTGTTCAAATTAAAGGTGTTTTTTGATATACTGTGATGGTTCAATATTCAGCATATAAAATGACCAGCTAGAAGAGGGTATTGATTATGAGCGGCTTTAAGGGAAGATTGTCTTGGATCAGGATGGCTGGAAATGTCCGAACTAAGCTTCTGCTTATCTTTTTCATTGTTGCCGTACTGCCGTTAGGGACACTTGGCTATTTTTCTTATCATAAATCGTCCAAAGTCGTTAATTCACAGTTTGGCAGCTATGGCATGTATGCAGTGGAGCAGCTAAAGCTGCATTTTGATTCCAATATCAAGCAGATGGACCAAATTACAGGGAATATCTTAGCTTATATGATAGCATCATCCATATTCATTGGTGACAAGCCTCCAACAACCTATGCACAATACGTTGAAGAAAGAGATTTTCAAAATTACCTGTCTTCTATTGAAAGTACCAATATTTTTAAAGTGGCGGTTATAACTCCTTCGGGAAGAGTCATCGGGAATAGCTCAGTGAGTATGGATAACCTGGCAAGTTCGTCCTTTTGGTCGTATGTATCCGCTTACAATAATAGACATGTCGTGATCCATATTCCGGATTACTATTCGACGCCTAATGATGATTATGCGATCAGCCTGATCGTGCCGCTTAAGAATGGTCTTGGATTTCCCAGCGGGAGCCGGATATTGATTGATATGAAAGCGGATACGATACTGAGTTTGATCAGAGCTTTTGAGAAGGATATGCAGTCCCATTTGCTGATCATGGATGCGTCGGGGGAGATTCTGCTGCAGACGTCCTCCGATTATGTGAATCAGGATGATGATATTGTCTGGTCCCGCTCCTTGGATACGGAAGACTGGATTGTGGAAGCGAGAATTCCTTATGCCACTTTCTACGAATCCTCCACAGTTATTTTGCAATACTCGCTATTTATTGCTGTATTGGCTGTCATCGTGGGGGTTATAATGGCAGGCTTCTTCTCGTTCCGATTTACAAGGCCGATTATGAAGCTGGCCCAATCGATGCGTAGATTTGGTGATGGAGATTTGTTGATACGAACACCGGTGATGTCATCGGATGAGCTTGGTTATCTAAGTGAAACCTTCAACAGGATGACCGGTCAGATACAAGGCCTGGTTCACGAGATTAGCCGGACGGAGAAGCTGAAAAGCGACGCAGAGCTCAGGGCGCTGCATTACCAGATCAATCCGCATCTCTTATTCAATACATTGAATTCTATACAGTGGAAAGCAAAGTTAGCCCATCAGCCGGAAATCCTTAAAATGCTGCAGCATTTAATCGTGGTTCTGGACGGAAGCTTTAACTTCAAACAGACGCTTATCCCTCTTCACAAGGAACTGGAGATCGCTCGCCATTTCATAGAGATTCAGCGGTTTCGGTACGAAGATGTTTTCACCTGTGAGTTTGACATACAACCGGGACTTGACGATTGTCTGGTTCCCCGGATGGTGTTTCAGCCATTACTTGAGAATATATTTTTCCATGGATTTCGGGATGGTCTTGGTCACATTAACATGAGAATTTTCACTGTCAATTGTGAATTATATATGGAGCTTGAGGATGATGGGATCGGGGTCAAGCTGGAGCATATGGAGTTCATAAATTCCGGGATGAAGATTCCGGGTAAGCAAGGCGGGTTGGGTCTAAGAAATGTGGATGAACGGTTTAAACTTCATTTCGGTAACGCATACGGCCTAACGTTGGAATCAAACAGAAATATAGGAACGAAGGTGACGTTGACATGGCCAATATCGAGAGAGCTAAATCCCCACTCAAAGTATTAATTGTAGACGATGAACAACTGGTGCGTAAAGGCCTGCGCATGACCATTGATTGGGAGAAGCATCGAATGACCGTTGTAGACGATGCGCCAAATGGGAGCCTCGGCTGGCAGAAATTTTTGAAGTATCGTCCCCAGCTGGTGATTACCGATATTGTCATGCCGGAGATGGATGGAATAGAGCTGGCCCAGAAGATAAAAGAAGAAGCGCCAGAGACTGCCATTCTGTTTCTGAGCTGTCATCGGGATTTTGCGTATGCCAGGCATGGGATTCAAATTGGGGTGAGCGATTACATTGTTAAGACGGATATGGACGATGAGCATATTGATAACTCCCTGAACCGTGTACGCATAGAGATTGAGAAGATGACCGCGAAGCAGCAGACCTCTCTGTCTGTGGTGAAGAATCAACAGGATCAGTCTGCAGAAGCTCTGGGTACATGGCTTCATCATCGCGGTCATGCGGCAAAAGAGCATCTTATGCAGCATCTTCGGCTGCAGTGGAATTGGATGCTGTCCGGGGCTTATATCTTTCACTTATACATCCCCAAGGAGAAAGAAACCGTTAATCGATCCTATCAGAAACAATGGAAGGACCTGTCTATGGCTCACCAGGATCAATTGAAGCCGTTAGAAATAGACGCCTATTCGGACCTCATTGTGTGTGATCAACAATTACTGGGCATCGTACAATCCAAACTGATAGAGATGAAATTTCAGGACAATACGATCGAGTGGCGGCAGGCAGGTCCCGTTACAAGCGTGGAGGACTGGTTCGCTGCCGTAAGCAAGCTGTATCGGTTATGGGGAGTGGAGTGTCATAACAAGCTGTTAAGTAAGGCGCATAAGGAAGATATTATTGAAGCTATCGACTATATTGACCAGCATCTGGATTCAGACCTTCGAGCTGCGGATGTGGCGACATATATCGGAGTTAGCCGGAGTTATTTCAGCACGATATTCAAGGAAGCTACTGGGTGCAGTATTATATCCTTTATTTCAGAGCGCAAGCTGGAGAAAGCCAAGGAACTGCTGACGGCTACCACCATTCGGACAGAGGAAGTGGCGGAGAAGATAGGTATTAACGATGTTAAATATTTCTCGAAATGGTTTAAGAAGCGTGCTGAGCTTACGCCAGGGCAATACCGGACACTAACAAAATGACGATTCATTCAAACAAATAGACGATAATAGCCTGGGTTCTCCGGGCTTTTTTTTTATTTATCGGAAAAGATCACACTAATATCAAACGTCTGTCGGTATGAAATCCCTTACAAAATATTTATGATAAGAATGAAGAAATGACTAGGGGGTTACGACTTATGAAAAGAAAAAGTACGCTGTATGTACTCATTGCTTGTCTCATGATTTCTTTACTGGCCAGCGCTTGCTCCAGCTCCACCAAGCAGGCTGCATCGAATGATCCGGGAACAAGCGATGAGAAGGTCAAGCTGATTGTATGGATTTGGGAAACGGCAAAAGACGGATTGGATCTGAATATGGAAGCTTTCAAAGCCAAGTATCCGAATATCGAGATTGAGTTTCAAACCATGAAGTCTACCGACCTGTACTCCAAATATTTAATTACTTCAAGTACGGAAGATGAGGTACCGGATATTGTAGCTGTGGAGTCCACTAATCTATCTCAAATCGTACAAATCGATTCCTTGCTGGACATTACCTCGCGCGTGGAGCCTTACAAGGATAAGATGAGTGCTTATAAATGGGAAGATGCAACTCGGGATGGGAAAATATACGCAATGCCCTGGGATAGCGGTCCGGTCGTGATGTTCTATCGTAATGATCTGTTTGCCCAAGCTGGTCTTCCTACCGATCCCGAAGAGGTCGCCAAGAAGATTCAGACCTGGGATGACTATTATGAGGCTGCCAAGCTGGTCAAAGAGAAAACAGGAGCTTTCATGTACGGGGATTCCAAGACAAATTCCAGCAGCCGGATGTTTGAATCGATGCTGTGGCAGCGTGGCTTGTGGTACTTCGATGAACAGGGAAAGGTAGCCGTAGATTCTCCGGAAGTGAAGGAATCGGCAGACTTCCTGATCAAGATGCAGAAAGATGGGCTTGTTTTCGATGCTCGTGCGAACACGGATCAATGGGGTAATGGTATTCGTGATGGGAAGATCGCTACGGTTGTTGGGGGCTCATGGCATGATGCGATAATTGAGAATCAGTATTCTCCGTCAGACAAGGGGAAATGGTCTGTAACGATGATGCCGAAATGGTCGAAGGATGATACCTATACCGGTGCTAACCAGGGTGGAGCGAATCTGGCAATCAACAAAAACTCCGAGCATCCCGAAGAGGCTTGGGATTTCATTGAATTCATGCTTGGCAATGAAGAATCGCAAGTGAAAATGATGACGGGTGCAGGCCTGTTTCCGGCTCTGATGGTGGATGATGATGCATCGATGGAAGAAACGTCGGCCTATTTCAATAATCAAGCGATTCGTAAAGTGTACGCCCAATCTCTTGCAAATACGTATCCGCTCGCTTATACGTCCGATTTTCCAATGGCAAACAAGCTGATGACCGATGTATGGGCTAAAGTATTTCTCAATAATGTTAGCTCTGAGCAGGCGCTGAAAGAAATGGCGGATGAGCTTCGCAGCAAGACGAAGAGAAATTAATTAACATGTCAGGAGGGGACGATATGAAGACTTCCAAATGGAACAAGCAGTTATTGTTTGCTCCCTATATATACATATCACCCTATTTCATATTGTTTTTCATCTTCTCTTTGTATCCCATTCTGTATTCGTTCTATATCAGCTTTACGGACTGGAATGGTTCTGGCGAGAAGACGATGATCGGATTTGATAATTATATTGAGCTGTTCGGGGATAAGAACTTTTGGTTATCCCTCTGGAACAGCTCGATTATCTTCTTGATGTATGTGCCGATAATGCTGTTTCTTGGACTTATCTTTGCTTCCATTCTGAATTCCAATTGGATGGTTGGGAAAGGCTTTTTTCGGATGGCTCTGTTTGTGCCCAACTTTGTATCGGTAGTGGCTGTATCATTCGTGTTCGTCTTGCTGTTTAATACCCAGGATGGTTTGATCAACACTGTACTTGACAATATGGGGCTGATCGATAGTCCGATACCTTGGCTGGAATCCCCCTGGTGGGCTCGCATTTCCGTAGCGATGATGGTGTTGTACCGGTGGATTGGCTACAATATGCTCCTGCTTATGACGGGACTGCAGAGCATATCTAAGGATTTGTATGAAGCGGCGTATGTGGATGGTTCAACCAAATTGAAGAGCTTTTTTCTTATCACGATTCCATTGGTCAAAAAAATGCTCTTGTTCTGTACCGTGCTTTCTACGATTGGAACTTTCTCGCTGTTTACAGAGCCGTTTATCCTGACTCAGGGCGGACCGCTTAATTCGACATTGACCCCAATTCTAATGCTGTATAATGAGAGTTTCCAAAACTTTAATTTCGGATACGCATCTTCGATTGCCGTCTGCTTTTTTATTCTGATGATGGCGATTTCATTAATTCAGATGCGCGTATTCGATGATAAAGATTAGGAATGGGGGAAAATTCATGGAAAAAACGGTGACCCTGCGTCGAGCAGCTGCCGCATCCAGTACGAAGCGGGGCTGGACATCGACGCTGGCCTTCATACTGATGACCTTAATTTCACTGGCAACACTATTCCCGCTGTTCTGGCTGTTCAGTTCTTCACTTAAGGATATCAGTGAAATATTTGTGAATCCGCCGATCTGGATTCCATTAACACTACACTGGGAGAATTTCACGGAGCTATTTGTAAATCGGAAATTCGGCATCATCACATGGAACAGCTTCTTGCTGTCTTCGACTTCGACGCTGATTGCATTACTGTTCTGCGGTTTGGGCGGTTTTGCCTTCGCGAAGTATCATTTCAAAGGTAAGAAGATTTTGTTCATATTCGTACTTGCCTCTCTTATGATTCCTCACGAGGCTACGATGGTCCCGTTATTCTCAATATATAAAGGCTTACATTTAATAGATAACATCTGGGGAGTAATTTTACCCGACCTGGCAAACGCCTTCGGTATATTTTTCATGCGTCAATATTGTACATCGCTTCCGGATGAGATGCTGGAAGCAGCACGTATTGACGGCTGCAGTGAATTCAAGCTTTTCCGTCGAATTGTATTGCCGAATTTAAAATCGGGCTTTGCGGGATTAGGCATTATCCTGTTCGTCAAGCAGTGGAACAACTTCCTGTGGCCTTCCGTTATCTTGAGATCTCAAGAGCATATGACATTATCTGTTGCGCTCAAAGCACTGGAAGATAGTAATAATACGCCATACCATCTCATCATGGCCGGTTCGGTCATAAGCGTACTTCCTCTGTTAATCATTGTCTTAATCTTTCAGAAGCAATTGATTGCAGGAATGATTGAGGGAGCGGTAAAGGGCTAGTTAAAGCGGAGCGTCGAGATTAAGAATACTTTGGACTAAATAAGTTGAGCGGGCTGGACCACCCATCGCTTTGCAAAAGTCGCACTACGGTGCGACTTTTGCACCATGGAGATTACTTATTCAAGCTTGCTCTTGTTTTCCTGCCATTTTTCCGTCTTATATTGCAGAAGCTTCCCGTAGCCCGCTTGCTGCGCATCGGCCTCGGCCTGATCCAGGACGGCGGATACTTCCTCGTCGGTTTTCGCATTCATGATGGAACTTGCTCTTGCTTTTTCATAAATGTCGAATACGCTTTGCTGGGCAATGCCTTCTTCCGTATCGCCCGCCGGAGTCAGGTTTACAAATTCCGTTGTATTAAACTGGGTTTTCCACGTTATTTCTGACTGCCAGTACGTATCCCAGCTGCGCTTTTCGGGCGGAAGGGTGGACTCGAATTTCATTTTGGATTTATCGACATATACGGTGTTGCCGTTCCATTGAAAGTTCACAATAGCAGACATTAATTTCTCGCGATCAGCCGCTTTCGTTACAAACGCATCGTTGAAAAGAGGATATTCATTCTCATCCGTGCCTTGCCAGTATAAGCCTTCAGGTCCCCACATAATGATGCGCTGGCCTTCAGGGCCGGTAAACCAGTCGAGGAATGCGAAGATGGCCTCCGGATCTTTGGCTGCTTTTGTTATGACGCTGACGTTCCAGCCCAGCTGCGTGTAGTCGCCAGGGAAAATTTTGTTGCGGTCAAGACCCTCCTTATGCACCGGCCAAACCATTATGTAACCGGCGTCAGGGTCCTGCTCCTTCAGGAGCGTGTTGCCTATGGATCCGAATTCGGTTGGACTGGATGCGATGAATACTGCGATTTTGCCGGTCAAGACCTTTTGCTCGACCTGCTCCAGCTTTTGCGTGAAGGAGTCCTGTGAAATCAGCCCTTCCCGGTACAGCCTGCTGGCAAATTGGATGAATTCCCGGTAGACCGGATCGGTGAAGAGGGAAGTCAACTTATCGCCGGACGGTACCGCCATCATAGCGTTGAATGTGGGAGGGCGGTTTTCCGCGAAGGCCGATACCAGAATGTCGATACCCGAAGCGCTCTGCCCGACTTCAAGCGGTACGACATCCGGATACTTTTCCTTAACCAGCTTCAGGTAATCAAACAATTCATCGGTCGTTTCCAGGCTGGGGGAACCAAGCTCCTCGTAAATTTTCTTGTTTACCACATAGCCTGCATTGCCGTTAGGCTGCGTCGTATACCAGTTCGGGAATTGATAAAGCTTGCCGTCTGGGGACCGCAGCATGTCAATCGCATCTTCTCCGGCCCATTTTTTCAAATTGGGGTATTTCTCCAGGTACTCATCGAACGGCACGAGCATACCCTCGGAACGAAGCTTCTCGACATCGGCATCGCGTTCCATCCAGATGACGTCGGGCAGCTCGCCCGAAACGATCATCGTATTGAACTTTTGTTGGGCGTTGCCGCCTGAGCTGATCGGGGTAATGTTGATTTTTTTGTTGTCCTGGATCCACTTGGTAGCGGAATCCTCGCCCCAATTCGGCATCGTATACCAGTCATAATGCCCATAGAAGGAAAAATCGAGCGGCGTCTCGCCTAACACAAAGGAAGTTTCCGCAGGGGGATCCCCTTCGTTTGTCCCCGGGGACGGCTCGTTGTTGCCGGAGCATCCCGTTATAACCATTGCGGCAGCGAGTACGGCTGACAAGGCGGCTTGATACGTTCTTTTGATTTTTTGCATCTCCAAACTCCCTCCCCTTGATTACTGGCAATAATCGTTAACCTCGCTTATTCTTTCAAAGAGCCGATAAGAACACCCTTCACAAAGTATTTCTGCACTAAAGGATAGACGCATAGAATCGGTACGGTCGCGACCATCATTGTAGCCATCGACAAGGATTTGGTCGTTACGGCCTTCATCGAGTTTAACCGGCCCTGCGCCGCTGAATCCATCTGGGCCATCTGCTCCGCCATAATATTGGAGTTCAGAATTTGCTGAAGCTTCGTTTGAATAGGGAGAAGATCCACATTCGATATGTACAAGCCTGGCGTAAACCAGTCATTCCAGTGATACACGGCTGTGAACAGCGATAATGTCGCAATGACCGGGCCGGATAAGGGGAAGATGATGCGAAACAGGATGCCCCAGTTGGAGGAGCCGTCAATTTGCGCCGATTCCTCCAGACCGCTTGGAATGCCCGCAAAAAATGTACGGAAAATAATCATGTTCCAGACGCTGATAATGCCCGGGATGACCATGACCCAGAAGGTGTTCATTAATTCCAGCTCACGGATGAGCAAATAGCTCGGAATCAGGCCACCGCTGAAGTACATCGTGACAATACACATAATCATGTAATATTTGCGTCCTATCAGCTGCTTTTTGGTCATGCCGTAGGCGAATATGGCGGTGGCGGAAATCGACAAGGCCGTTCCGACCGCCGTGCGGAGCACGGAAATGATAAAGCCATTGACCAGCCGTTCGTCCTTGAATACGACCTCGTAATTTTGCAGGGAGAACACCCGGGGCCAGAACGTAATGCCGCCGAGCATGGTATCTGTACCGGAATTGAATGAAATAACGGCAGCGTTCCAGAATGGATAAAAGGAGGTAAAGCCAAGCAGCGTCAGCAAAAAATAATTGATTCCGACAAATGTTTTGTCGCCTAATGACAGTTTCATAGCTTTACCCTCTCTTTCCCGCTACCATAAGCTGTTGCCTGACTTCCGGGCCAGATAGTTGGCGCCTGCCAGAAGTCCGACACTGATAACGGCTTTGAAGAGCCCGGCGGCCGTTGCATACGAAAACCTGGAGTTGTTAATGCCGACGCGGTATACGTAAGTTTCAATGACATCGCTGACGTCGCGGAGCACAGGGTTTGCGGCTAACAGGAGAATATCCTCGAAGCCGGCGTTCAACAGATTGCCGATTGCCAGAATCGAGAATACGATAATGACCGGCATAATTGAAGGGAGGGTGATGGCAAAAATCTGCCTGATTCTGCTGGCTCCGTCTATAGAGGCGGCCTCGTATAAATGAGGATTTATGCCTGCAATCGCGGCTAAATAAACGATAGAGGCAAAACCGATTTCCTTCCACACTCCAGTCGCCACGAGAATGGCCCAGAAGTATTCGGGAATCGACAGGAAATTCAGCGGCTCGTCAATAATGTGAAGCGCCTGCAGCAGGATGTTGATACTGCCATTATCCGTAGAAAGCATGGAAATGACGAATCCGGACACGATCACCCAGGACAGGAAGTGGGGCAAATAGCTGATGGTTTGCACGATGCGCTTGAAGGTGCGGTGACCGATTTCGTTCAGAATTAACGCCAATAGAATGGGAGCCGGGAAACCGACGCCAAGCTTCAGCATGCTGATGACTAACGTGTTGCGCATGATGGTCCAGAACTCAGGTGCCTGAAAAAACATCTCAAAGTGCTTGAAGCCTACCCAGGGGCTGTTTAGAAAACCTTTGAATATGCTGTAGTCCTGAAAAGCCATCAATACTCCGTACATCGGGATGTAACTGAACACAAATATGAAAAGCAATGCCGGCACTACCATGAGTTGAATATCCCATTGCTGCCACAAACGTGTCAGTCTGGAGGTTTTCGTCTGCAGCATCTGATTCCCCCTTAACAATTCGTTATTTCCTTATTATAGAGGGACAAATGCCGTTATTCTCCATCAAATCGCTTATAAAGCAACACTATCTTACTGTTTGTTTCCACTCTTGGTTCTTGAGTTTTTTAGGCGAGGCTCCGATATGCTTCTTAAACAGGCGATTGAAATTGGATAAACTGCGGAAACCGCATTCATGGGCAACATCCATAATTTTCATCGTATTGCTATCAAGCAGCTCAATAGCGCGTTCCAGGCGGATATGAATCAAATAAAGCAAAGGCGGAGTATCGACCGCGTACCGGAACAGATCGCTGAAGCGGGAGGGGCTGAGGTAAACGAGCGAGGCAAGCTCTTCCAGCGTCCATGCATGGGTATAATTTTCCTCCATCGCATGAATGACGTTGCGTATTTTCTCTAATTGCTGGGCGTTGATGGCCTGTTTGGCGCGGTTCATGCTTGTATTGCGGAAGTGTCTGTTAACGGTAGCCAGGAAACGGAGCATAATGGAGTAAACGATGGATTCATAGGAGCTTTCTTTACGGTTATGCTCATCCTGAATTTCCAGCAGAAGCGAGCGGAGCATCCCGATTTGCTGATTATTCCGGTCGAGCAGATTCGTAAAACTAACCCCCATCTCCTTGAATGGCGACAGGATGACGGGATCGTACCTGAGGCTGCTCATAAACCAGGAAGCATCGAACGATATGACCTGCATGACCAGATCTTTTGTCTCGTAAGCGCGGTGAAGATCATTTGAATTAATGAGCAAAATATCTCCCTGCTGAAATTCAAACGTCTGTCCGTTAATGATGTAATAGCCTGTCCCGGCTTTAATGAAGTTGATTTCCAATATATCATGCCAATGAAGCCTCTGGTAGTGGGCGTTGACGCCAATCGTGTCGACAACCTGAACGGGATATTTTTTTGCTAATATCAGTTTTTCCTTCGGGATTTCCGAAGAATATGCTTGTGCCATGCCCATCGCTCCTTACTATTTATTCAAGTCTGTTGAATAATAAGGTTCTCCCATAATGGAGCAGTCTTTACAGCTTATTTATATTTAGAGTATACCATTGTTAACCATATTTGGTTTCTGCAAATAAGAGGCTAATAATGGCTTCCATTTTGTTGATCTATTCAACTGACACGGCGTTAATAGTATAATGTATCGTGTGTTTCTGCAATAAACGGAATGGAGCTTTAAGAGGCAGCCAGATAGATTGAATCAAAGAAAAGATGGGTCGTTTAATCATTCAACACAAAAAAAAAAGCGGGGCCGCTCCTTATCATGGAGTGCCTCACTTTATCAACGGGTTAAATTTCAGTGTTTCATGCATAAATAATAATGATGACAAGGAAGGTTGTTCAATCATGCAAATATCCGAGATGCAAAAACATACCAAAGAATTCAGTATCGAGAAGGGATTCGACAAGTCTACCATTGAACAAAGATCGCTTTTTCTGGTTACCGAAGTAGGGGAGATGGTCAAGGAGCTATTGCATATTTCCTATCATCCGGATCATGAGAAGATGGAAGAAATCAAAGATCGTCTTGGTCTGGAAATGTACGATATAGTGTGGAATATCTGCGACCTTGCCAACAAGCTGGATATCGACCTGGAACAGTCTTTTCAGAAAAAGACAGAGATCAATAAGACCAGGACATGGTAATGGAATAGTTCACTTTATTGTTTTTGGTAGGTCTCATTCAGAAACTTTACAGATTGGTTAATCAATGCCTTCAAAACTTCATGATTAATGTCATCTGCTTTGTTAATGTAGACGCAGGCTTTCCCTGATGTATGTTTTCCGAGCTTCTGCAATAGCGCCTCCCGCTCCGTGTCGCCTGTCGCAAAATACAGGCTGATCTTGGCTTTTCGGGGTGAAAAGCCAACGAGCGGGGCATTACCCTCGTGACCAGAATCGTATTTGTAGTGATACGAACCAAACCCGATTATACTGGTGCCCCACATTTTCGCAGGATAACCAGTCGTTTCTGTAAATATATCCAGCAGCTTATAGGCGTCTTCACGTTTCTTAAGATTCTCGACATTTTCAATAAACTCAATAACAGAGTTGTCGGTTTCTTTTGTTTTCTGTTCATACATAGGCAGGATCTCCCTTACTTTACACAGTGCAGGACTTTAACGTTACAGTATCATGTATGCAGACAGGCTGTCAAAATCGGAAATGCGGATGCCGAAAATTAACTTGAACTATTCTATTGAATTAATACTATCTTGTTTGCAAAAAAATCCTATTGCTGTAAAACTGCCAATGAATTAGGTTTAAGGAGTCACAATAATTGTGATAAATAACCAATTATAGGAGGCTCTAGTTAATGGGAAACGTACGGAACTGGAAGCGGTCTATGAAGAAAACCGGATTGTGCTTGCTTGGCTCCATTCAAATTGCGGCTGTTTGCTCACCTTTGCAAACGGTTACAGCAAATCCCGCGGATGCTGTAACCGGGCAAGCGCAAGAGAAGAGACAGATGGAATATCTGGACCGCGGACTGGTGGCGGTTAAAACCGATGGGGGGGTCTTCGTCAGCTGGCGGCTGCTGGGTACAGAACCGTCTGATATTTCATTTAATCTTTACCGTGACGGGAAAAAAGTAAATAACGCTCCGATCTTCACCAGCACCAACTATCTGGATGCGTCAGGAACGACAAGTGCCGCATATACGGTTCGAGCCGTCTTGAACGGCAAGCAGCAGCCTGCATCTGACGAAGTGAGCGTTTGGGGTGGATCATATCTCGATGTTCCCCTGCAAAAGCCGGCTGACGGGACCAATCAGGATGGCTCTGTGTACACGTATAACGCTAACGATGCAAGTGTCGGAGATGTGGATGGGGACGGTCAATACGAGCTTATTCTGAAATGGGATCCTTCCAATTCCAAGGACAATTCGCAAAGCGGTGTAACCGGTGAAGTATATATCGACAGCTATAAGCTGGACGGTACCCTTCTGTGGAGAATATCACTTGGCCGCAACATCCGCGCCGGAGCCCATTACACGCAGTTTATGGTTTATGATTTGGATGGTGACGGTAAATCGGAAGTGGCCATGAGAACGGCTGACGGTGCCGTAGACGGCACGGGAAAAGTCATAGGCGACCCCAACACGGATTTTCGGACTGCTGAAGGTTATGTGTTATCCGGTCCGGAATATCTCACCTTGTTTGAAGGCGCAACCGGGAAAGAAATGATTTCCGTACCTTTTGAACCAGCGCGGGGAAATATCACCGATTGGGGCGATGACTACGGCAATCGTGTCGACCGTTTTCTTGCAACCATCGCCTACCTCGACGGCAAAAGACCGAGTCTGGTCATGGCTCGCGGCTACTACGCTAAAACCTCATTGGCAGCCTACAATTGGAGAGACGGCAAGCTCACCAAGCAATGGTCCTTTAACAGCAACGGCAATCCCGCCTATGAAGCCCAGGGGAATCATAATTTGACTGCGGCCGATGTGGATGGCGACGGGAGGGATGAAATTGTTTACGGTGCCATGACCTTTAGTGAGGACGGTCAAGTTCTGTATGGCACGGGATTGGGTCATGGCGATGCGCTTCATGTAGGGGATCTGGATCCCGACAGGCCGGGTCTGGAAGTATTTAAAGTCATGGAGCATAAAGATTCCCCGTATGGCGCAGCGGTTTGGGATGCCTCTACGGGCCAAACCATCTGGGGGATATTTACAGGTACGGATACGGGCAGGGGGATGTCGGCCGATATCGATCCTACCTATTTGGGCGAAGAACAATGGGCCGGCTCCGGCGTTGGCCTAAATACCGTAAAAGGCCAAAAAATAAGCAGCTCTACGCCATCTTCTACTAACTTCGGCATCTGGTGGGATGGTGATTTGCTTCGTGAGCTTCTGGATCATAATTACAATTCGGCCATAGGAGCAGGTCCCGGCAAGATTGACAAATGGGATTATATAAATGTCAAGACCAACAACCTATTGACTGCGGAAGGGACGCTGTCCAATAATTCTACGAAAGGCACTCCGAGCCTGCAGGCCGATATTCTGGGCGACTGGCGGGAAGAAGCGATCTGGAGAACAGCCGACAGCAGCGCGCTGCGAATTTATACGACGACAGCGATTACGGAGCATCGCCTTCCTGCGCTCATGCACGACCCGCTATACCGTCTGGACGTGGCTTGGCAGAATGTAGCTTACAACCAGCCTCCGCATACCAGCTATTATTTGGGAGAAGGTATGATACAGCCTCCAGCGCCTGACATTTATGTAACGTATATCGCGGATGTGAACGTAAGTCCCGGCTCGCTGAATCTTAAGAGCCGTGGAGGAGATCATTCTGTGACGGTTCATATAAATATCCCGGAATATAATAGAGACTCCAATGTAAGCTTGTCATCCGTTTCCATGAGCGTGAATGGCGGCACTTTGCAAGGGGGAGATGCCAAAGGGGATAGTTCCAAGGGATTTACGGTTAAATTTGACCGGCAACAGCTGATTAACCTCCTTTCGGGGCAAACCGGCGAGGTCCAAGTGAAGGTTAACGGAGTGCTGGAGGATGGAAACCATTTTACCGGCAGTGACAGTATTAAGGTACACTAACCATATCACGCAACCGGTTGGCTCGCCTATGAGCTTTCCGATTGCTCACCTTAAATCGAATCCCCTGCGGCTTATGGCCGGAAGGGGATTTTGTCTTTTCCATCCTGTACATATTCCTAAGCTGCAATTACAATGACTATTGAAGATTATTCAGTATGACTCAGACAGCACAGAGCCGTTTGGTACAACATGGGGGTGTCAGCTTGCCAGCGCTAAAAAATTATTGGGAAACCCGTACGTTTAAAAAAAAGTTGATCATTACCTTTATGCCTCTGGTCCTTATTCCAATGATATTCCTGACCGTGCTATCAAGCTGGATCTATAGCAATCAAATTACCAAGAGCATGGATAACAATGTGGTCAATACTGTAAATCTGGTCAATGAACATTTGGACACCTATCTTGATGAGCTTACCAGGCTGTCGGTTCTCCCCTATTACAACAGCCAAATTTTGAATATTATGCAGCAGACAGGAAATATCGGCGATTCGGATTTCAAACAAATTCAAGGGCTTCTATCGCAGGCGATCCGCAACCCCAGGGAGGACCTGCAAAGCGTATCCATTTACAGGAGAGACGGACAGATTTTTTCAAGCTCCATCTATGATGCAGCCATTAATTATCAGTATGACTTCAAAAGCTCGCCCTGGTACAAGAAAGCGATTGCATCGAATGGAAAGGTCGTCTTCACCGGAAAAGTCAATGATTCACGAATTATTAACCGTCCGGAGCCCGCTTTTTCAGTCGTCAGAGCGATCAAGATTTATAATGGGCCGATCCTGGGCGTTATTATCATCGATGTGAACTTTACCGGTCTGGAAAGTATTTTCAAGCCTGTGGATCTGGGCAAGGATTCGAATATTATTGTGCTGGATGACCACCATCAGAATATCTACAGCAAAAATAACCGTTATATGGAAGCGCTACCGAATATCGATGCCTCGAATGACAGGATACAGGATATTAAAACGGCCAGCGATAAGCTGATTGTTCATCATATTGATTCTGCGGATACGGGGTGGAAGATCGTCGGAATGGTGTCCGAATCCGAGATGAATCAAGGGAAAGCCATATTATATAAAACCATTCTCACGGTAATGGCCCTTATTGTTCTGGTCATCGTCATTGTTTCCGTCTTGTTGTCCGATACGATCACGAAGCCTTTAAAGACGCTCCGAATGCTGATGGGCAAGGTGGAGAAGGGTGATTTTAACGTGGCCTATCATTCCTTGAACGGTAATTTGGAAATCAGCCTGGTCGGAAGAGCGTTCAATAAAATGAATCAGAAAATTGATGAGCTGATCAACCAGGTGCTTGAAATTCGGTTTAAGCAAAAGGAAGCGGAGCTCAATAATCTCAAGCTTCAAATCCGGCCTCATTTCTTGTTTAATAACCTTGAGGCGATCCGGGCTTTGGCGGAAATCGGTGACAGGGAGGGGATCGTGGAGATTACCTCAGCCCTCGGTGGCATGCTTCGTTACAGTCTGAATAAACAAAATTCGAAGGTCGAGCTTCGCGACGAGATTCATCAGATCCGGAATTATCTCAAAATAGAGCAGATTCGTTCGGGAGATTCCCTGATCGTCGACTATGACCTGGATCAAGAGCTTTTGAACTGCATGACGATTCCTATTCTGCTGCAGCCTGTGGTCGAAAATTGCATTCATCACGGGTTTGATCAAGTGAACGGACCGAAAAAAATCAAGATCGCGGTTCAGCCGTATGAAAGCGGTATATTCATCATGGTTCAGGATAACGGAACGGGCATGACGGCCAGCGATCAATTGAAATTGAACGCCTATCTGGCCGATGAGGCAGCTGAACTGACGTTTGGCAGCTCGGGAATCGGCCTTAAAAACCTGCATTCAAGAATTCAACTGGAGTACGGTCCGCAGTTCGGTTTAACCATCATCAGCGAGTATGGGGAGGGGATGACCGTTCAAATCAAAATCCCCAGAGTAGAGCTCCGAACACGGATTTGATGAACCAAAGGAAGGGAGAAAACGGATATGCATCGTTTATTGGTGGTCGATGATGAATGGCTGATTCGTACCGGTATCGTTCGAATGGTAGAGAGGCTGAGCCCCGAATGGTTAGTCGAACAGGCGGCAAACGGTATAGAAGCGATCGAGCGGATCAAGCAAGCTTCCTTTGATTTGATCTTTTGCGACATCAAGATGCCCGGATTGGACGGCATTGAAACGTTGGATGAATTAACCCGGAAGGGCTATCGGATTCCGGTTGTTTTTCTGACCGGGTACGATGAGTTTGCCCTCATGCAGAGCGCGCTCCGTTTAAGGGCTTATGATTATTTATTAAAGCCCATTCATGACAAGGACATAATGACCGTTTTCTCAAGCTTCAAGAAGGATTTTTTAAGCATCAACATGCGTTCCGATATACAGCAGGCCAATCTTCAGCAGTTTGAGTTCCAGCTTCTGAATGCGCTGGATTCGTTTGACGCCGACCGTGTTTTTGGCGCAATAGAGGATGGACAGGCTCTGTTAAGCGATCGGATGACCATCACGGAATATGTGGATGAAATCCTGCGGATTACGAATCATTTTTTCAGTAAGTACCGCATCCAGGGCTTCGATAAGGATTTACCTATTACATCGAATGATCTGAGCAATTTATCCCATATCCGGCATGCGATCCAAATCCGGTTTTCCTATATCAAGCAAATCGAAGGAAACGGGAAAGGCGACCATAAGATCATTAAATTGGTCAAGGAATTCATCAATACTCATCTGCAGAAGCAGCTGACGCTTGCCGAGGTCGCGGATTATGTTCATTTTAACCCTACTTATTTCAGTGAATACTTTAAGGAAAAAAGCGGGGAAACCTTCATACAATACGTAACCCGCATAAAAATCGAAAAAGCCAAAACCATGCTGATGGACCCGACCATAAAGATTAACGACATATCCGAATATCTGGGTTATAAGGATCCGAGATCCTTTAGTAAAATGTTCAAGAGTTTTCTGGGAATGACGCCGACCGAATACCGCAGTATTCAAAGTTGATAGCCAACACGGGGCATCCCGGCCTTCCAATGTGATTGGAGGGTTATTCTTTTATGCCTGAATTTTCTGAAGGAGTTGGATCATAAAATGCTCTGGCGGCGAATCGGCGGGTTGTTCGCCAGGTGCGGAAAGACCTGAAGAATTGTTCCTTATTCCGAATGTTAACACGTTTCCATAGGAAATTAAAACGGTTACAATTATCGCAGATGGTCGCGACATCAAGATTATAGGATCGAATGATGGGGGTTTAATATGAAACGGCTTACATTATCGTTGTTGGTTGGCCTTATGGTTCTTGGTACCGGTTTGTTAAGCGCTTGCTCGTCGGATAAGCCGGACTCGGCTGCGTCCGATTCTGCCGCAGCCGGCGATAAACAGGTTACGCTTAATTACTATGATTGGACCGATGAGCAGCCTTATATGGATCAAGTTATAAGCGCTTTCGAGAAGAAATATCCGACTATTAAAGTCAATGCCAGCTATGTGCCAAGCAATGATTATATCCAGAAAATTCTTGTGAATTTGTCGACGGGCGGCGGAGATATGGATGTATTCGCTACCCAAAGCACCTCAAATCTCGCTGAATACATCTCCAAGCAGGTGCTTGAGCCGCTGGACGATCTGGCGGGCTCGCCGGAACTGGCCGGAATTGCCGACCCGATCAGCCAGGTTAAATACGACGACCACATCTACGGCCTTCCCTATCGGACCAGCAAGTGGGTGCTCTACTACAACAAGGATCTCTTCGACAAGGCGGGCGTCCCGTATCCCGACGGAACATGGACATGGGATCAATATGAAGAGGCTGCCAAGAAGCTGACAAGCGGAAGCGGTCAGAATAAAACTTACGGTTCCATGAGTTATCAATCCGATAACACCTGGTGGAGGGTTCTGGCTAACATCGAAGGGGCGAATAACCCGCTGAACCCCGAAGAACTGCCGAAATTCAAACAGGTGCTGGAGTATTATTACAACCTGACCTATACGGATGGAGCACAGCAGCCGTTCGGCGAGCTGGTCGGCAATGCGGGCGCCGATTTTGCGGGACGCTTCCTTCAGGGAAGCGCAGCCATGATGTGGAACGGCGACTGGGCCGTACAGATGCTGAACGACGCCATTCAGCAGAAAGGCGTGAAGCTGAACTACGATGTCGCTCCGCTGCCGCATTGGAAAGACTCGGAGCCGGCTACGACAGGCTCGTTCGCCGCCGTCATGGTGAACAAGCAGACGAGCCATATGGATGAGGCGAAGAAGCTCTCTGAATTTATCGCTTCGGAGGAAGCGGCGAAAATCATGGCCGGCAACGGATTATTGACGGTCTGGAGCACCGATGCCGTGAAGCAGGCGTATCTGACCAAGGTGACAACGCCGGAGCATGTCAGCGTCTTCTCGGACGATACCAAGGTTCTGAGTCAAGTGCCGATGGATCCGCTGTACAATCAAGGAATCAACATTGTGAAGGAAGAGTCTTCTCTCTATCTGTTAAAGACGCAGTCGCTGGATCAAACCATGAAGAACATCGAGGACCGCATCAAAAAAGAAGTCAAATGATAAACTGAATTTCCGCAACCGCTTTCTGCCCGTCCGCGGGCAGAGGGCGCTGCCAAAGCCGTAACTTTACAGCAAAGAGGGGGAAGACATGCTCCGCTTTAAACAATACAGTATCGCGTACTTGTTCCTGGCGCCAAGTCTGATCGGCTTGCTTGTGTTTATTTTATACCCGGTTCTGGATTCGCTTTATTTGAGCTTTACGAAATGGGACGGATTAACACCAATCAAATTTATTGGACTGGATAACTATCGGGATTTGTTGACAGATCAGACCTTCGGCATTTCATTGCGGAATAATATCTATTACACGGTCGTTACCGTGCCGGTCACCATTGCGCTATCCATTCTGCTCGCGCTTGCAATGAATGTGAAGGTGCGGGGAATAAAAGTGTTCCGTGTTCTCTACTTCTTCCCGAATATTACGGCCTCCATCGCTGTCGGCATTATCTGGGCGGCGATGTTTACGCAATACGGGCCGATTAATACGATTCTGCGGTTTGTCGGCGTCAGTAATCCGCCAAGCTGGCTGGCTTCGACCTCCCTGGCGCTGCCGGCCGTCATGCTGGTCAGCATCTGGAAAAGCGTCGGCTATAACGCCGTCATTTTATTTGCCGGCCTGCAGGGCGTGCCACGCCAGCTGTACGAAGCGGCGGAGCTGGACGGAGCGAACCGGTTCAAGCAATTTTTGCATGTAACGCTTCCAGGCTTGTCGCCGGTTATTTTCTTTAGCGCCGTGACAGGGGTCATCGGCTCGTTCCAGGTCTTTGATACCGTGATGGCCATGACGCAGGGCGGTCCGGGAAGATCGACGAACGTTCTCGTCTATTACATTTACAATTCGGCCTTCCTGAACTATCGCTTCGGCGCCGCCTCGGCGATGTCCTACGTCTTGTTCGTCATCATCCTGATCCTGACGCTCATTCAGTTAAGGGTTCAAAAACGTTGGGTCACCTATTAAAGATAACCCCATAAAGTGGTTCTTTTGCATAAAGATTCTTGATCGAATAGAAAGGAGCGCGGATTGTGGAACTGACAGCGGGCGAAAGCCCAAAGAGATTGGGTCTTGGCAAGAAACAGGTCCTACGGACCGTTTCGACCTATATCCTGCTTCTGGTTGTATGCATTGTGACCGTCCTGCCGTTCATATGGATGCTGTCCGGCTCGCTTAAAAATCAGGCGACGATTTTCCAGCATTCCATGCAGCTTATTCCCACGCAGCCATTGTGGTCAAATTACAGCGACGTATGGAGTAAAATTCCATTCGGCACTTTTTATTGGAACACCGTTAAAGTCTCGGTAATATCGACAGCCGGGTCGCTTATCTCCGCATCGCTTGCCGCCTATGCCTTCGCCAAGCTGAAATTCCCAGGGAACAGCAAATTGTTTTTGCTCTACTTGGCGACGATGATGATTCCCGGCCAGGCGATTATGATACCGCAATTTACCATTATGAAGAATCTGGACCTCGTCAATACCCATTGGGCGTTAATCCTGCTCCATTTGTTCAGTCCGTATGGCGTTTTCCTGCTCCGGCAATTTTTCATTCAGCTGCCGCATGATTTGAACGAGTCCGCCCGCATCGACGGTTGTTCGGAATTCGGCATATTCTTTCGGATTGTACTGCCTTTGGCCAAGCCGGCACTCGTGACATTAGGCATATTCAACCTGCTGGGGTCATGGAATGATTTTCTTCAGCCCTTGATTTACCTGAGCAAAGAAAATCTGTACACGATCCAGATGGGGATCCGATATTTTCAACAGGTGAACGGTGCTGACTATCCGCTTATTTTGGCTGCCACCACCATGTCCCTGATTCCGATTATTATCATCTATTTGTTCGCCCAGCGGTACTTTATTGAAGGAATTGCGGTTACGGGGACCAAGGGATAAATTCAGCAATCGGAAAGGAAGCCATGAAACCGTGAATAAGAAGACATTGTTTAACGATGGATGGGAATTTGCCAAAAGCAGCCTGGAAGCTGCGGATAGTGCGGATTTGAAGTTCGAGCCTGTCGATCTCCCCCACGATTGGCTGATCTACGATACGTTAAATTTATATGAAAATAGTATAGGCTGGTACCGCAAGAAATTTACCTGTACCAATCGCGCAGACCGGATCCTGTTATGCTTCGATGGCGTGTACATGGACTCTACCGTCTATGTGAATGGTCAATTTGCTGGAGAATGGAAATACGGATATTCGTCATTCGAACACGAGATCACGGATGCGGTCGCAGAAGGGATTAACGAAATTCTGGTGAAGGTCGTGCATCAAAGCCCGAACAGCAGATGGTACTCCGGTGCCGGCATTTACCGGAATGTGTGGCTGAAGACAAGAGACCGCAATCATCTTGTTACGGATGGGATTTATATCACCACCAAACGGGATGGCGATAGCTGGCAGGTGGAAGTGGAAACCGAAATGAACCTTGATCAGGACGCGCAGCTCTCGCATACGATTCTGTACAAGGACCAGGTGATTGCTTCCGCCTCCGATAGAATCGCAGCTGGCAGTGTTCCTGCCGCACATCATTGGGTAAGGCTGCCGGTAAATAAACCGCTGTTGTGGAGCACGGATGAGCCTCATTTATACCAATTGAAAACCGAATTGCACCTGGCTGCAGCGGATGGGGACGCGAATCAACAGACGGAAATGCTCGAAACCGTCACACAGAATATCGGGTTTCGGGAAATCGAACTCAGTCCCGATCAAGGTCTTCAGTTAAACGGCAAAAAAATGAAATTAAACGGGGTTTGCGAGCATCATGATCTGGGAGCCTTAGGGGCGGCTTTTAATATAAACGCCCTTCGGAGAAGGTTTAATATCTTGAAGGATATGGGCGTTAACGCGATCCGCACAGCTCACAATATGCCTGCAGTCGAGCTTATGGATCTGGCGGACGAGATGGGGCTGCTGGTCGTCTCGGAGGCCTTCGATATGTGGGAGAGACCGAAAACGACTTATGATTACGCAAGATTCTTCAAGGATTGGGCCCGTACCGATGTGAAAAGCTGGGTCATGCGCGACCGCAATCATCCGAGCCTGCTGATGTGGAGCATCGGCAATGAAATTTACGATACCCATGCCGATCCGAAAGGGCAGGATGTAACGAGGATGCTTATGGATGAAGTGCTTCGGTATGATCCGAAAGGCAACGCCGCCGTTACGATCGGCTCGAATTATATGCCCTGGGAGAATGCCCAAAAATGCGCGGATATCGTGAAGGCTGCGGGATACAATTACGCGGAGAAGTATTATCAAAGCCATCATGCGGAGCATCCGGACTGGATTATATACGGCAGCGAGACAGCCTCCGTTGTCCAAAGCAGAGGCATCTACCACTTCCCGTTCGAGAGATCGATTCTTGCCGACGACGACGAGCAGTGCTCCGCATTAGGAAACAGCTCAACAAGCTGGGGCGCAAAGTCGGCAGAGGCCTGCATTCTTGCAGAAAGGGATACCCCCTTTTCCCTTGGCCAGTTTATATGGACCGGATTTGACTATATCGGCGAGCCGACCCCTTATCATACCAAGAACTCTTATTTCGGGCAGATCGATACGGCAACCTTCAAGAAGGATTCCTATTACATCTATCAAGCGGCCTGGACGGATTACAAGACAAGACCAATGGTCCATCTTTTTCCTTATTGGGATTTCAATAACGGTCAAATGATTGATGTCCGCGTATGCTCGAATGCGCCCAGGGTCGAATTGCAGTGCAATGGCGTTACAATCGGAACCTATGATATTGATCATGAGCATGGAACGCAGCTTGCCGGCTGGTGGAAGATTCCTTATGAAGAAGGGGAAATCAAAGCGATCGCTTATGATGAAGCCGGCCATGTCATTGCGACGGATGTCAGAAGATCCCCTCGCGATGCGAGGCGGATTGGTTTGCATGCGGATAAGGAGACCCTTATTGCGGATGGGACCGACTTGATATTTGTGGAAATAACCATGGAGGATGAGGACGGCAATCCGGTGGAGAACGCGAACAATCGGGTGCATGTACAGGTAACGGGAGCAGGCCGCCTGATCGGTCTGGATAACGGAGACAGTACGGACTATGATCCCTATAAAGGGATAAGCAGAAGGCTGTTCAGCGGAAAACTGATGGCCATCATCGCGGCTTCGCTGGAGCCTGGCAGAATTCGAATCGAGGTTTCTTCGACCGGTCTGGAAAGCGGAGCTGCAGAATTTGAGTCGCTTCCGGCGGGGGATGGGGCGTTGGAGGGCATTTCCGCAGCCATGAGAAATCAGGACCTGCCCTGCGTCATGGGAAGCAAGGAAGAAATCCCGCTGCGCAAAATTGAAATTGTAAGCGATTCGGGACAGCTGTTTAACGAATCAAGACAAGAGGCGGTTGTGCGGGCAAATCTGTATCCTGAACATGCTTCTTATCAAGAGGTGGAATGGAGCGTAGTGAACGAGGCGGGGATCGTATCCAACCTTGCCCGCATAGAAGCTTCCGGTCATGAAGCGAAGATCACGGCGCTGGGTGACGGGGAGTTTCGGGTCCGCTGCATGAGCAGGAACGGCAGCGACAAGACCAAGCTTATTTCCCAGCTGGAATTTAAGGCCTCCGGTCTGGGCACAGCATACAAGGATCCTTACGGCTTCATATCGGCAGGACTTTACGATTTCAGTAAGGGCGAAGTGGGAAACGGGAATGAAAGAGGGGTAGCGACCAGCAGAGACGGAGAAACCCGGGTAGGCTTCAGCAATATTGACTTTGGCCCCTATGGCTCTGATCTGATCACCATGCCAATTTTTGCCTTAACCAGCGACGCGTATGAACTGCAAATCTGGGAGGGAAATCCCGAGGCAGAGGGCAGTGAATTACTGGCCGATGTCATATATCAAAAAGCATCCAGGTGGAATGTGTATCAAGAGGCGGCATACCGCTTGTCCAAAAGACTCACGGGCATCACTTCGATTTGTTTTGTCCTTCAGAAGAAAGTGCATATCAAGGGCTTCACATTTGATAAATGGAATCGGGCCTTTGAGCGGAATAACGCTGCGGAAAGCGACCGTATCTATGGTGATACCTTCACCATTACGGATAATGGCGTTGAAGGCATAGGGAATAATGTTTCCCTGGAGTTTGAACAAATGGACTTTACAAGTGAAGGCGCGACGAAGCTTGTCGTATATGGCCAATCGCCTATTGATAAAAATACCATTCATATCCGGTTCGCAAACGAGGATGGCGAAAGCAATCAACTCATCGAATTCACGCAATCCGGTGGATATGAAGAGCGGGTATATGACTTGGAGAAAATAACGGGCAGCCAAAAAGTAACCTTCATCTTTTTGCCGGGAAGCCGTTTCGATTTCGGCTGGTTTCAATTTGTGAGATAAGCCGGAGAACGGCAATCCGAAATAATCCGAAAATGATAGATGGCCTTGCTCGCAAATTGATGCGAACAAGGCTATTTTTCATTTGCTGGTACAGGCGATGACAAATTTGCTGAGCCATCATTCCGCCCGGGAAAAAGACTGCATGTTCTTTTTCCAGTGGGGAGCCATCTCCGCTTGTATATCCACATGCATTTCCTGATGCGCGGTCATTGTCTGTTGCTTCAGTCTTATTTAATCCGGGAATAAACAAGGGATTTAACGGCTTCGGCACGGGTAACATTGCCGCTCGGCCGGAAAGTGCCGTCCTCATATCCATTAATGAGCCCCAGATACTGTGTTTTTAGCACGGCGTTTTTTGACCATGCCGGAATATGATTTATATCTTTGTACGGCAAATTCTCCAAAAAGCCCTTGACAGGCCCATTCTCATATTCATATGCACGGATGATCATCGATACCATTTCAGTACGGCTTATGGGGGCTGAAGGATTGAAAACATGGTCCGTATGGCCGTTTGCGATTCCAGTTTCCTGAGCTGCCGCAACATCGGCAGCAAACCAGCTGTCAGCCGCGACATCGACAAATGTTGGAAGGGCATTGGATGGCTTCAGTCCAAATGCCCGGACGAGCATGGAGACGAATTCCGCACGCGTAACCAGGCGTTCAGGACTGAATGTACTTTCCGATGTTCCCTTGACAAGGGAAGCTGCGGCAGCCGCTTCAATATAGCTTCTTGCCCAGTGGCCCGCATTAACGTCCGTATATACGGAGTCGAATGCTATCGTATGATAGACGGCCCTGGCAATCTCCTGAACGACCGGATTCCCTATGGTTTGTGCTTCGTCGAAGCTGCTGGTGGTGGTCACTTCGGTCATGACGGCAATCGCAACTTCCCTTCCAGGAATCAGGAAATAGCCGGAATCATGAGTAACGTTCCCATTCTCTCCGGTTTTGTGGGCGATCGGCAAGCCTGACAGAGCGGCGCCAAATTTGGTTTTGACCTCCTGGGCTTTCATCCAGGTGATGATCTGATCGCGGGACTTCCCGGAGAGGAAGTCTCCTTTATAAATCTTCTCAAGCAGAGCGGCAAGATCGGATGCGTCGATATAGTTGTCTTGAGCCGGCGTTGGTGCGGCTGCGAACATTTTGCGCCCGAGATGCATCACTTTCAGGCCCAATTGGTTCATTAAAGCGTCAACCTTGTCGAGTCCGACCGCATCGATCAGAACATTGGTAGCCGTATTATCCGATTGCGTGATCATCAAACGGGCCAAACGTTCAATAGTCACGTCCTGCGGAAACTTCTCATTCTGGAGAGAGCCTGTCCCGCCTACGACGTCTTCGGGATCAACGGTTATTTTCTGATCCAGCGACAATTGGCCGGCGTCGACTTCCTGCATTAACGCGGACACAAGTGCCATTTTAATTGTGCTTGCCGACGCGTAGGATTGACGGGAGCCGAGCAGCAGCTCCCGGCTGCCCTGTGATGTGCTGAGATCCTTAAGCCCGACGGATACACGGATCCCGTTCTTCGCTGCCGCTTCAATGATCGGGCTTACAGTTAGTATAAGGGCAGGCCAAGAGTCCGGAGACGGAGCAGGGGACGGGTTGTCCAATAGATAGTTATAAACTGCCCTGGCAACCCGCTGTACAATCGGATTGCCGAGTTCTTGCGCCTTTCCGGCATCTTCCGGTTTTGTAATCTTCGTAAGCACGACAATGGCGATTTCCTTGCCCGGTTCCAGAAAATACCCGATGTCATGGCTAACATCACCCAACTCGCCTGTTTTATGAGCGATGGGCTTGCCAGGCAGAGCGGCGCCAAATTTGGTTTTAACCTCCTGGCCCTTCATCCACGTGATGATTTGTTCTCGGGACTTGTCGGAAACCAAACTGCCGCTGTAAAGCATATCCAGCAGCTCCAACAGTTCCGCCGCATTGACATAGTTATCTTCAGCAGGGGATTTCGCGGGAGTCAGCATTTTCCGTCCCAACTGCATGACATCAAACCCCAAATTGTCAATCAAGGCATTAATTTTTTCAAAAGTAAGCAGATCGATGAGTACATTCGTTGCCGTATTGTCCGACTGGACAATCATTAGACGCGCCAAGCGCTCGATGGTAATATCCTGAGGGAATTTGACATTCTTCAGCGTCCCGGATCCCCCGACAACGACATCGGAATTGACCGTAAGCTTATCTTCCAGACGTAATCGTCCAGCTTCCACCTCTTGCATCAGAAGAGCAACAATTGCCATTTTGATCGTGCTCGCGGCGTAATACTTATCCGGCGAGCCGAGCAGGATTTCCTGATTGTCGTAAGTGCCGCTCAAATCTTTTATGCCTACCGAAACTTGAATCCCCTGCTTGGCAGCGGAATCGATAATGGGTTGCAGAACGGTTTTAAGGCTTGGCCATAACGGGGTTTGAGCTTCTGCCGAAACTTGCAGAGGCGATATTTGGGCAAGCAATAAAGTTGCGGCCAAAAAAACGGACAAACAAATTTTGAACGCAGGGAGTTTAAAAGTGCGCATACTTGACCCTCCTTGATCAAATGAACCTTCGTCACAACCGTCTGGTAAGCACAAATGTTGGCTGTTTATGCTTACTTGAGAGCTGGAGTACTGAGTGGGGCTTTGCGCGTCTTTGCTGCCTGCTCGAAAGAATAAGCGAGCGAAAGCAGCAGCGGCTCGCTGTAATCGCGGCCGAGCAGTTCTGCGCCGACCGGGATCCCGAGCGGCGCGGTGGCCGTCTTGGCGCTGAAGCCGCCAGGAAACGTAACGGCCGGGAAGCCGGTGCCATTAGACAATGTACCGTTTCGCTCCGGCTGATCCGGTTGGCCTGCCGGTGCGACAAGCACCTTCTGCAGCGGGTACAGGATTGCGTCAAGCTTAAGCGAGGCCATTTTGGAGGAAACGGCCAAGCGCAGTTTGTCACGGTTTAGCGTGCGATCCTTATACGTTTGATTGTTCAGACCGTCTTGTATGGCAATCTCAGATTCCAGCGTCTTCTGGATATCCGGTGATGCTGTTTTGGAATCTACCAGCTGTTTGAAGCTTTTCACAGGAGCGTCATTGCCAAGTTCGGAAAAGTAATGTTCCATTGCAGAGTTGGCCTCCCACTGGGAGGTGCCGACGATCGGTGACAACGTGTCATATTCAGGCAGTGTGAAACGGATAATGGTCGCGCCTTTTGCTTCCATCGTCTTGATCGCTTGCTCCATGATTTTATTAACCTCTGCGTGACGCTCCTCTTTGCCATACAGATTAGTCATGACGCCGATGCGCGCGCCTTTCAAGGCAAACGCCTTCAACCCTGCCGCATAGCTGGAGGGAGTTTTGCCAACACCAAATGAGGTTATTGGATCGTTGGGATCATAGCCAACCATGACGTCGAGCAGTTTTGCCGCGTCCTTCACTGTACGGGCAATCGGACCAATTTCGTCCTGCGTGAAGCTGTTTGGAATGACGCCGCCGCGGCTGATTAACCCTCTCGTCGGTCGTACTCCCACAAGACTGTTAGCGGAAGCCGGCGAACGGATCGATTGTCCGGTATCACTGCCCGTCCCCAGCACACCGAAGTTAGCCGCGATTGCAGCGCCGGTTCCGCCGCTGGAACCGCCGGGAGTGCGGGTCAGATCATATGGATTGAGAACCTGACCGCCAAGTTTGCTGATGGATACGCCGCCACGCGCGAACTCTTGCAGGTTGGATTTTGCAAGGATGATGGCGCCGGCTTTGCGCATTTTGTCGACGGTGAAAGCGTCGGATGTCGGTACCGAATCTTTCATAGCTACATTGCCGCCGGTAGTTGGCATATCATACGTGTTGAAGTTGTCCTTTAGAATGATGGGGATACAATGCAGCGAGCCGACTCGGCCTTTGCTGTTTTTGTATTGTTTATCCAGCTGTGCCGCAATGCTCAGGGCAATGGGGTTGACCGTAATGATCGAGTGAAGGGCAGGCCCTTGCTGGTCATAGGCTTTAATGCGATCAAGGTAACTTTTAACCAGAGTTGCGCAAGTGAGCGTTTTATTGGCAAATGCCGCATGGATGCTTTCTACGGTGGCTTCCTCGAGGACAAAAGGTTTGGCTTTCTGCAGGCTTACATTTGAGTTCTTGCCGTAAACGGGCAGCTGCATAACTCCAAAAAACAGACAGGCGGTCAAGAAAAGAAGTGCACTCTTTTTGATGAGTGGTTTCATTCGATTTCCTCCCATATACGTAAGGTTATATAACATTATATCAATTAGTATAGACGCAACTCTTGTAATTAAGCAATATTTAACATGGCTAAACCTGATAAATATATATATATCTGGGAGCGTAAGAGAACAAAGAAGAACGCCAACCATACCACCTAGTGATGAAGAGGTGCTGCTCATTCCGCTCGCGCTCGGGACATATCTTGAATCTCGTTTTATCTGATGCGCATAGTTGGAGGAGTGACTTAACAGTATTGCAAATTAATAGGATATTCTTTAGTATGGAAATCACTATTATTTATGTTACTTTAATTAACATGGAGAGGAGTGACAACGTATTCAAGGTGCAGTGTCAGAATGATTATCTATGAGGGAGATGATTGGAATGTTTAACAGTTTGCGAATAACCTTCTTATCCTTGCTTATGCTTGCTGTGGTTGTTCCTGCTTCTATAATTGCCGAAGGGAGTTCCCCGGCCAAAAAACCGTTTGTCATCGAGGAGACCACGATTGAAGACATTCAGAAAGCATTAGCTTCGGGACAACTTACCTCGGAAGCTCTTGTAAACTTGTATCTGAAAAGAATCGGTGAAATCGATAAAGCAGGTCCTCATTTAAATTCCATTATTACGGTGAACCCGCATGCGCTGGAAACTGCTATTGCATTAGACAAGGAGCGGAAAACCAAGGGGCCCAGAGGACCGCTACACGGGGTTCCTGTCATATTGAAAGACAACTATGATACCGCGGATATACCGACAACAGGCGGATCCGCTTCTCTTAAAGACACACTCCCCCTTAAGGATGCGTTTATGGTGAAAAAACTTCGTGACGCCGGGGCGATTATTCTGGCCAAAGGGAACCTGGATGAATGGGCGCATGGTGGAGCTGCGGGCGGGGGATATAGTTCGTTTGGCGGGCAAACATTAAATCCTTATAAACTGAATCGCGGTCCTTCCGGGTCCAGCTCCGGTCCCGGTGCGGCTGTGGCTGCAAATTTGGCTGCGGTCGGCATGGGCACGGACACGCTCGGTTCCATACGTGGACCGGTTGCAAGCAACGCACTCGTGGGCATAAAACCGACTTTGGGGCTTACCAGCCGTTCCGGAATTATTCCCTTTTCCTTGACGTTTGATGTCGGCGGACCTATGACCCGCTCCGTCGCGGATGCGGCTATCGTCCTCGGCGTTGTGGCAGGAGCCGACCCTGACGACCCGGCGACTTACCAAAGTATTGGAAAATCATATAAAGACTACACGCCATTCTTGAAAAAGAACGGGCTAAAGGGAGCACGAATCGGAGTTTTGCGCAATTATTTTGGAGCCAATCCGGAAGTGGACCAATCGGTCAATGCCGCCATCAAAGATATGCAAAAACAAGGGGCCGTAATTGTGGATTCCTTGAAAATCCCGCAGGACCTGATTGACGTATCCGGTAAAATCTACAGCACCATTTCAGATTTGGAATTTAAATGGCAGCTTGAAGATTATTTTAAAACCAGGGGCAATGCTTTACCTTTCAAAACATTGTCCGACATCATTTCGGATGCAGAAAAAAATAATCTGCCTCTTAATGCTAACGTGCTTGGACGGCTGGAGACAGCAGAGGCTGCAGGGGGACTTCAGGATCCTTATTACCAGGCCACATTGAAGTACGGTCCGGAATCGTTCCGTAGAATCATTGATCAACTATTGAAAGATAATGATCTGGATGCCGTTGTATTTCCGACAAGCGGTTGTACCGCTCAGCCCCTTCCGGGAGTAAATGACGCAAGCTATAAATGCGGGCAGGCGCCTGGCAGCAGCAATTTGGCCAGTTTATCCGGCTATCCGTCTATTTCGGTACCGACGGGGTTTGGATCGGATGGGCTGCCAATAAGTATTTCATTCTTATCCGAAGCATTCAGTGAGCCGATTCTTATTAAATTAGCGTATTCCTATGAGCAAGCGACCCATCACCGGAAGGCTCCAAAGTTTTTAAAATAATCAGGGAATTGTGCTGATCGTTCCACTCAACCGCAGCCTTAGCTCGGATACCGTAAAGGTACTAAGAGCTCAGGCTGCGGTACTTTCAATAGCGGCAGTCCGATTAATTAATTTTAATTCCATAAAAGTAATTCATCCTGTACTCTTAAATTAATAAACCATTCGTACAGAATGGTTCTACTACGATGAATGACTTGAAAATGGAGGCAAGATAAATGAAGTTTAGCTATGTTTCCCACCTTAACTGTCCCAAGTGCAATAAAATCTACGATTTGCATGAAAAACATCAGCTGTGTATATGCGGTTCGCCTTTACTGGTCAGCTATGATCTGGATGAATTGAAAAAGGAGTTTAAACCAAAGGATTTATTGGGAAGACCAGCTGATCTTTGGAGGTATCACGAATTACTTCCTGTGCTAAAAGAAGAGAACGTTGTTTCATTGGGAGAAGGAATGACGCCATTAATTCCAATGCGGAATTTTGGTAAATCCGTTGCTATTCCCAACCTGTTTATGAAGGATGAAGGCATTATACCAACCGGAACCTTCAAAGCAAGAGGGGCTGCTGTCGGTGTTTCTAAAGCAAAGGAACTGGGAATTAAAGAGCTGGCTATGCCGACGAATGGAAATGCCGGTGCCGCATGGGCGCTGTATGCAGCGAGAGCGGGCATTAAATCTATCATTGTGATGCCTCTCGATGCCCCTAGGATTACAAGAAACGAGTGTGCGGTTTCAGGGGCAAATTTGTATCTGGTCAATGGGTTAATTAGCGACGCTGGCAGAATTGTAGGACAGGCTGTCAAGGATTTTAATTTATTTGATGCTTCGACTTTAAAGGAACCTTACCGTATTGAAGGCAAGAAAACGATGGGACTTGAAATAGCTGAACAAATGGGATGGAAAATGCCTGACGTCATTCTTTATCCAACCGGTGGTGGAGTAGGTATTATTGGCATATATAAAGCATTGATGGAATTGCTGGCTTTAGGCTGGATTGAGGGTCCGCTTCCTCGTCTGGTCGCTGTTCAGGCATCCGGGTGTGCGCCTATTGTCAAAGCCTGGGAAGGAAGAAAGGCCGTCTCGGAATTTTGGGAAAATTCAACAACGGCTGCATTCGGAATCAATGTGCCGAAAGCCCTTGGTGACTTTTTGGTATTGGATGCGGTCTATAAGACGGATGGTTGCGCTATTGCTGTTGACGATCCAGGCATCTTGCAAGAGCAGCAGCGAATAGCCTCAATGGAAGGCGCATTTATTTGCCCGGAAGGCGCTGCTGTTTTTGCAGCCGCAAGAATTTTGAGAAAGAACGGATGGATCAGGGAACAAGAGACCGTTGTTGCTTTAAACACCGGAGCTGGAGTGAAATATCCGGATACGGTCCAGGTTGAAGTCCCTGAGCTGCAAAGGGATGAATATATCAGGGAGGGTAGAAGGTAATCATTCACCTGTCCTTTCTCCAGCCCGCGCCAATCCTTTTCGTCCCCGATTCCTCCTTAAATGTCGAATTAAGGATCCTTGGGACTTCGAAACCGGTTATATTGGCACTTTTCAGAAATGGATAGATTGCTATTATTTGAACTACCAAACGTTTCTGGACGTTGTTCAAGAGCCCGGAAAAGAAGCGATTCTGTGGGGCGGTCAACCAAGGCCGATATCGATATGGAAAATGGTATTTCGGTTGGGGTATGATGAATAATAGTAAATAAATGGAACGGAGAGGATGGTCGGATTCATGACATTCAATGAGTATCAATATGAACGTCCAGACGTGAAGAAGATTGAACAGCGTTTTAAGGAACTGCTCGCATCGTTCAACCAGGCTGAAGGCGCAGCACAACAAAACCAGGTGATGGAGTCCATCAATCAATTGCGCAACGAGTACAACACACAGGAGACGCTGGTCTCCATTCGCCATTCCATAGATACAAGAGACGAATTTTATAAGGCCGAGCAAGATTATTTCGATGAAATTAATCCCGTTATTCAAGAGTACATAACGGATTACTATCGTGCGTTAACCCAGTCGGAATTCCGTCAGGAGCTCGAAGCCAAGTGGGGCCAGCAGCTTTTCCGTCTGGCGGAAATGTCGCTCAAGACATTCAGCCCTGAAATTATTGAAGACCTGCAGCAGGAGAACAAATTATCTACGGAGTACAGCCAGCTCATCGCATCCGCGAAAATCCCGTTCGAAGGGGAAGAACGGACGCTGGCTCAGTTGACGCCGTTTGAATTGTCGACGGACAGGGATATGAGGCACCGGGCATCGGACGCCAAATATCAATTCATGGCGGACCATGAACAGGAATTGGACCGCATTTATGACGATCTGGTCAAAGTGCGTACCAAAATCGCCAGAAAACTGGGCTACCGCAATTTTGTCGAGCTCGGATATGCACGGATGAGCCGAACGGATTACAATGCGGGGATGGTTCAAAATTTCCGTGATCAAGTGGCCCAATATATGGTGCCGGTGACCACTAAGCTCAAAGAGCGTCAACTCCGCCGGATCGGCGTTGACCAGCTGAAATATTACGATGAAGGATTCAGCTTCAAAACCGGTAATGCTAAGCCCAAAGGCGATCCCGACTGGATCGTGGAGAACGGACGGAGGATGTACCGGGAGCTGTCTCCGGAAACCGACAAATTCTTCACCTTCATGCTGGATAACGGGCTGATGGATCTGGTCAGCAAGAAAGGCAAGCAAAGCGGCGGATATTGCACGTATTTGCCGGATTACAAAGCTCCTTTCATCTTCTCCAACTTCAATGGTACCTCAGGAGACATCGACGTGTTGACGCATGAAGTAGGGCATGCCTTCCAGGTGTTTGAGAGCCGCCACTACGAAGTGCCGGAATACGGGTTTCCAACTTACGAGGCATGCGAAATTCATTCGATGAGCATGGAGTTTTTCACTTGGCCGTGGATGGAGCTGTTCTTCAAGGAGGATACGGATAAATACCGTTTCGATCATCTGGCGAGCTCGCTGCAATTCATTCCGTACGGCGTTTCGGTGGATGAATTCCAGCATTTCGTTTATGAAAATCCAGATGCGACGCCGGACGAGCGCAAAGCGGCATGGCGCAAAATTGAGAAGAAATACCTGCCGCACCGCAAATACGATGAAAACGACTATCTGGAACGCGGAGGTTTTTGGCAGAAGCAGCAGCATATTTTCCGCTCGCCGTTTTATTATATCGATTACACCCTTGCGCAAATCTGTGCGTTCCAGTTCTGGAAGCGGATGAACGAAGACTACAAAGCCGCTTGGGCCGATTACCTGAAATTGTGCCAGCAGGGCGGAAGCAAGTCGTTCCTGGAGCTCGTCAAGGTGGCCGGTCTCATATCGCCGTTCGAAGACGGCTGTGTCGTATCGGTCATGGGGGACATCGATAATTGGCTGAGCGGTGTTGATGACAAGAAGCTGTAATTGTAAGCAAGCCTTTCACAAAAAATAAAAAGACGGCCGTGAGTCCCCGACGAAAGGGTTTTCGGCCGTCTTTGTGCTGCGTTTCGGAGTGTATGTAATTCGTATTGGTATTGCGTTGCAGCGAATGCTTGAGCAGATCTGCAACTTTTCAAGCATACACTGATATCGTTTATATTTATTTTTTAATAGTTTTAAAAACTTAATTCTAGTAATCCATCCACCTTTTCCCTTATGATAAAAATGTTAGCATGCATAACATGAGAGGATGAGGCAGCATATGAAAAACCGGATCAAGAGGAGGAAATTAAGCAGATTCATTATTTCATCTTTGACGGTGGGCCTGATCGCCCTGCCATTTAACGGGATTCTGGCGGCAGCGGCTGACCCGGGCACCGCGGCCTTAAAGCTGAGAATCATGGAAACGACGGACATTCATACGAATATTCTCTCTTACGATTATTACAAGGATGCCCCCTCAGACACGGTAGGCTTGGCCAAAACGGCCCAATTGGTCAAAACCGCCCGCCAGGAAGCAAAAAATACATTTTTGGTCGATAACGGCGACCTGATTCAAGGAACCCCGCTCGGTACTTACAAGGCGCTTGTCGCTCCGCTGAAAGCAGGCGAAGTCCATACCGTTTACAAAGCAATGAACCTTATGGGGTATGATGCCGCCACACTGGGCAATCATGAATTCAACTATGGACTCGATTATTTGGATGAAGCCGTGAAGGGCGCCAACTTTCCTTACGTTAACGCGAACGTGTATATGGACGACAAAGACGGCAATCCGGACAATGACGTCAATCGTTTTGATCCCTATGAAATTATCACCAAAACGTTGGTAGACGAGTCCGGACAGGAGCAAACCCTGAAAATCGGCGTGATCGGCTTCGTTCCGCCGCAAATTACCCAATGGGACAAATCATGGCTCGAAGGCCATGTTGCGGCCCGGGACATTGTCGCGACGGCCGAGAAATTCATCCCGAAGATGCGCGCTGAAGGAGCCGATCTCATCATCGCCTTGGCGCACACGGGCTTCAACGGATCCGCCAAAGCATATGCAGATGCAGAGGATGCCGTGCTGCCCTTGAGCAAAGTGGCGGGTATCGACGCCATTACATTCTCCCATACCCACAAGGTTTTTCCTGCGGTGGACGATAAATCGCTCGACCCGCTATTCAAGGACACGGATGGCAGCGTGTTTCCGGGCGTTGACAACGCCAAAGGAACGATCAACAAAGTGCCCGCGGTGCAAGCGGGATACGGCGGGAACAACCTCGGCATCATCGATTTGACGCTGGAAAAGCAGGCCGGGAAGTGGAAGGTGGCCGCTTCCCAATCGTCCACAAAAGCGATTTACGATACTGCGGCCCAAAAGCCGCTGGTTGAAGCAGAGCCTGCTGTCGTTGAAGCGGTGAAGGCCGACCATGAAGCGGCCATTCAATATGCGAACAGCCCGATCGGGACGACGACCGCGCCGATCCACAGCTTCTTCTCCCTGGTGCAGGACGACCCTTCCATCCAGATCGTAACGAATGCGCAAAAGTGGTACGTCGAGAATTATGTGCAGAAAAACCTGCCCCAGTATATAAACACGCCGATCCTGTCCGTTGGCGCACCTTTTAAAGCGGGACGCAACGGTCCGGACGAGTTTACGGAAATTAAAGCCGGCCCTCTCGCGATCAAGAGCGCAGGCGACCTTTACCTGTATGACAACACGTTAAAAGTGATTTTGGTGAAAGGCTCAGCCGTCAAGGAATGGCTCGAAATGTCCGCGGGCAAATTCAAACAGATCGATCCGGACAACAAAGAAGAGCAGCCGCTCCTCAACCCATCATTTCCGGTCTACAACTTCGACGTCATCGACGGAGTGACGTACCAGATCGACGTAACGAAGCCGGCCAAATATAAACCGGACGGCACGATCAACGACGCCAATTCCAGCCGGATCGTCCAACTAAACTATAACAGCCAACCAATCGACCCGAATCAGGATTTTCTTGTCGCAACTAACAACTACCGTGCGGGAGGCGGGGGCAGCTTCCCGGGCGTGAAAGGAAGCAAGTACATCATCGACTCGCCCGATGAGAACCGCCAAATATTGATGGATTACATCTCATCGCAGAAATCGATTGATCCCTCGAGCGATAACAACTGGTCGATTGCGCCGATCTTCGGAGAAGTGAACGTAACGATTACGTCTTCCCCGAAAGCGGCCGAGTACGTAAAATCGTCGTCCAACATCCGTTATTTGAACAAGACGGACGATAAAGGCTTCGGCCTCTTTTCCCTGGATGTAAGCAAAACGTTCAAGGACGTACCCTCATCGCACTGGGCGTATTCCGCGATTAATGAGCTTGCCTCCAAACAAATCGTTTCGGGCGCAAGCAGCGCGGAATTCGAACCGGATGCCAGGGTAACCCGGGCGCAGTTTGCATCCATGCTGGTTAAAGCGTTGAAATTGACCGCCAAAAGTAAAACGAAATTCAAGGATATCCTTGCATCGGCCTGGTATGCCGGCGCGGTGGCGGCCGCCTCGGAGAACGGTCTTGTCAGCGGCATTACCAAAGACCGGTTCGCCCCGGATCAAACCATTACCCGCGAGCAAATGGCCATTATGATCAGCAGGGCATTGAATCTGAAGGCAGGGAAGACCCTTAAAGCGGAAAGCGAAGCGAAATTCACGGACAGCTCGGCCATCAGTGCCGGGGCAAGCGCAAGCGTCGACATAACCGTCGAACGCGGCGTGATGAGCGGCAGCAGCGGCAAGTTTAACCCCACAGCGGCGGCCACGCGTGCCGAAGCAGCCAAAGTGATCAGCCTTCTGACCGGCAACATCTCCGTCCAACTGCTCGGCATTAACGATTTCCATGGCCAGTTGGATTATAGCAAGACAGTGAAGGATGCCGGCGGGAACGTTACCGCCACGCTCGGCGGAGCCGATTACCTGGCCGCCTATCTGAAGCAGCGCGAAGCGGCTAACCCGAACACCCTGCTCGTGCATGCTGGCGACGCGGTAGGCGCAAGCGCTCCGGTATCCGCATTGCTGCAGGACGAACCGACCATCGATTTCCTGAATCGGCTCGGTTTCGATGCCGGTACGGTGGGCAACCACGAATTCGACAGGGGCGCAGAGGAAGCGCTGCGTTTGATCAACGGGGGCAAGAATCCGGTATCCGGCAAAGATTTCGCCGGAGCGGACTTCCCTTACGTGGCGGCCAATGTCGTGGATAAGGATGGCAAACCGCTCCTTGACGCCTATGTCATCAAAAAAGTCGGCGGCGTCAAAATCGGTTTTATCGGCGTCGTAACGAACATCACCCCTACGATTGTCAAAGCATCCAGCATCGAAGGCTTGACCTTCATCGAGCAGGCTCCGGCGGTCAATAAAGCCGTTGCGGAATTAAAGGCTAAAGGCATTGAAGCGATTGTCATTCTGGCCCATGATCCCTTTGAGGGCAGCGCCGGCGCGCCGACCGGTGAAGTCGTCGATTTGGCCAACGAAGTGGACGACGAAGTGGACGTCATCTTCGCAGGCCACAATCATGGCGGGTTGAACAAAGTGATCGACGGCAAGCTGGTCACCGAGGCTTACTCGTACGGCACAGCCTTCTCCGACATCGATCTGGAGATCGACCGCGCCACGCATGATATCGTGCTGGCCAAAGGCGAGGTCGTCGATGTCAAACAAGAGGGCATCGAACCGGATGCCGAAATCGCGAAAATGATCAAGGACTACCAGGAATTGAACGCGCCGGTCATGAATGCGCCTGTCGGTAAAACGGACGCAGCCATCACCCGCACCGCGGCAGCATCCGGCGAATCCGCGCTCGGCAACTTGATTGCGGACGGCATGCGCGAGGCGATGAAGACGGATTTCGCGTTTATGAACTCCGGCGGTATCCGCAGCGACATGCCGGAAGGTTCCGTTACGTACGGCAGCATGTTCAGCATCCAGCCTTTCGGCAACGTGCTTGTGAAAATGACGCTGTCCGGAAGCCAGATGAAAGAACTGCTGAATCAGCAGTGGGGCGAGACCGGAACAAAGATCGGCCAAGTATCCGGGTTCACGTACTCTTATGATGACAGCAAGCCGGCCGGCCAGAAGATTATCGAGATCAAAAAAGCGGACGGTACCCCGCTGGAGGACGCGGCTTTCTATACAATCGTCGTGAACGACTTTATGGCAACCGGGGGCGACAGCTATACGCTGCTCGTCAAAGGAACGGACCGCGAGGCGGGTCCTGTCGACCTGGATGCGACGATCACATACGTGAAAACGAAATTCCCGGCCGGGCCGATTACCGCCAAAACCGAAAATCGCATTACCAAAGTGAATTGATTTATCTGAACTGGGCGCTTTGACGCATGAACAAACCCCTCCAAGCAGACCGCGCTCGCAAGAGCGCTCCCTGGAGGGGTTTGTCTTGTAACGGGAGCCAAGATTGAATCTATTCGCCCGTTTACCCTTATCCACGCGCCGGCCTTCGACGCCAATATCCATGTTTTTAACAGATAATATAATGATCTGCTTTTAAATGGAAGTGCTTTCAAGAAGTTAACAAAGTGGTATGGATGTTAATACCTTTTTCTGTCCGCCCTTTACGAAATCGCTTACAATTTGATTGTTATCATTAATTTCGTTATAGGAGGAACCACGATGAGAAAGCTGCGCAAATCTATTGCTCTTGTACTGGTTACCGTGCTGATCGGCATTTTGGCCGCTTGCACGGGCGGCAATAACGACTCTACAAACAACAACGGCTCTTCCGGCAACGGGGGAAGTACGGGCAGCGCGGATACGGATCCGGCCAAGAGCGGTGCACCGATAAAAGACGGGAAGTTCGATCCGCCGGTAACCATTACGGTGGTGCGGGGCATCGGTGCCGAGGTGAAGTTTAAAGACGGCGAGTCGATGGAGAACAACGTTCACACTAAATGGGCGAAAGAGAAGCTCGGCATCGAGCTGAAGTATCTGTGGACTGTAGTGGATACGAACGATGCGTTCAAGACAAAGCTCCGTCTGGCGCTGTCCGCCAATCAGGAGTTCCCGGATATTTTGCCGCTGCGTACTACGGCAGACGTGGTCGACGACCTCATAGACTCCGGCCGCTTCCAGGATGCGGGCGAGCTGTTTGACAAGTATGCCTCCCAGACCTGGAAGGACGCTATGAACGAGGATCCTACTGTATGGTACCCGTATATGCGCGATGGCAAGCGGGTGGGCCTCCCGATCCTGGACTATGCATACAACGGCGACCCGGTGCTCTGGATCCGCGAGGACTGGATGAAAAAGCTGAATCTGCAGGCGCCGAAGACGATTGAGGACCTTGAGCAGATCCTGGAAGCTTTCACGAACAATGATCCGGACGGCAACGGCAAGAAGGATACATTCGGTCTGACGATCGGCTTCAAGAATTGGTTGAATACATGGATGGGCGATGCAGGCTGGGTTTTCGGCGCTTACGGCACAATGCCGAACCAGTGGAACTCCGATGGTCAAGGAGGCATCTCGTACGGCTCGATCAATCCTGCCATGAAGGAAGGTCTGACGAAATTAAGCGACTGGATGAAGAAGGGCTACATTCCGAAGGAAGCCGGACTATGGGACGAAACGAAGTCGACCGAAGCATTCACCTCCGGCAAAGCAGGTATCGTAGCAGGTCCGCACTGGATGCCTTCGTGGCCGCTTGAAGATGTGAAGAAGAATGTAAAAGGTGCGGAATATAAGGCGTATGCGATCCCGGCCGGACCGGATGGCAAAGCCGGACGCCACGGTACGCCAAACAACAACGGCGTGGTGTTGATCAACAAGGATATGAAGAATCCGGAAGTGTTCTTCACATACCAGAACTATCTGTTCGACAACTACGCCAATCCCAAAGAAGGCAGCGAGTTCGAATACGGCTTGTCGAAGGGCTATGACTGGGATGAGAAAGACGGCAAGAAAGTGGTTCTGAAGGAAGGGGAAAACGGCTTCGCAACCAATAAATATACGCTTACGTTCGACGGTGCGCGGATTCCTTCGCTCTCCATGAATGCGCTGGCGAAGATCGCCTCGGGCGAAGAGCCTTCAACGACGTTTGAGAAGCTGCAAAAGGAAATGGCGCCGGAAGCTGTCCTCGAGGCAGCCAAGATCGTCATCGACCAGAAGGATATCGCCATGAAAAATATGTTTACGGGTTCCGCGACGCCTACGATGAAGGATAAACGCGAATTCCTGGAGAAGCTTGAGAAGGAAATCTTCAGCAAGATCGTCTACGGGGAGCTTGGCATCGATGCGTTCGATAAGTTCGTTGAGGATTACAACAAGAACGGCGGCGACAAAATATACACCGAAGCCAACGAGTGGTATAAAGCCGTAGGCGGCAAGTAACCAGCAAATGCGGCGGACAGCAAGCCCGGTCATTCCAATGGCCGGGTCTTTATGGTACCAAATGCTGCAATTGCGGTATAAGTGAAATTCATAAATCCGGGAGGCGAAGCGAAATGGGCAGCAATGAAAATGGCCTGCTTGCAGGCGACCAGGAATTTTCAATCGGCCCCGCAGGAGGGCGGAAATTATTCCCCGTCGCGCACAGCGGCCGCAAGCTTTGGGAGATGGCGCCTTATCTTGTTATGGATGTGTATCACGAGCAGGATGAAGTGCTTGGGCTTGGAATTGAATTTTATAAACACATAGACGGGGAGCCGTCGCTGCAATCTTTCACGGGCGTGCTGCCGGGTGTGCTGACGCGCATCGCATTCCCGCTGGACGCGCTCGATTCTCAAGCCGTGTTCCTGCCGAGGACGCCGGGCAAGCTGAAGACGCTTGTCTCGGGTGAAGGCTTGAAGCGCTCTGAGGTCGCAGCGTTTGCAATCGGCACGCTCGCTTCCGCCAAGGGCTGGACGTTTAACGTGTGGAACGTCCATCTATCAATGGCGGAGCCCGATTATACGCTGCAGCCAATCAGCCTTGTGGACGAATTGGGACAGTATTCGCGCAAGAGCTGGCCGGGGAAAACCGCGGATCCGGTTGAACTCGCCACTTATCTGCGGAGCGAACGGGAAAGCAGTTCAGCCAGCTTAGCTGCGGAGAGGAGCCGGTTCGGCGGCTGGAAGGGCAAGATGTTCGCGGCGTCCGGCTATTTCCGGACGGAGCATGACGGCAGGAGGTGGTGGCTGGTCGATCCGGACGGCTCCGCATTCTACAGCCTCGGCATGGACTGCGTCAATCCCGGCGAGTCCATGAAGGTCGACGGCATGGAGCCGCTGCTTAGCCGGCTGCCGCCGCAGGACGGTGATTATGCGGAGGCATGGAGTGTGACCGACGGGAGGGGCGATCTGATGAATGGCCGCTATTTCAACTATGCCGTCGCCAATTTGATCCGTTCTTTCGGGCGCACATGGTACGAGGATTGGGCGCTTATCACCCGCAATCGGCTGCTGGGATGGGGCTTTAATACGGTGGGCAATTGGTCCGATCCGGGGTTCATCCGGGGGGCGGCGATGCCGTATGTGCTGCCGCTGGAGCATTTTCCGATGACGCAGCGGTCGATCTTTCGCGACTTTCCGGATGTATTCAGCGAGGAGTTCCGCGCTAGGGCTGAGCAGTTTGCAGAGCAGCTGAAAGCATACGCGGACGATCCGTATCTGATCGGATATTTCCTGCGTAACGAACCGCTCTGGGCATTCGCAGGCGATGTTAATCTGGCGGCGAAGCTGCTGGAACTGGATGCCGCCTTCGAAAGCAAGCGGGAGATGATCCGGTTCCTGTCGGAACGTTATGAAGGTGAGATCAGCCGGCTCAACGAGGCATGGGGAACGGTACTCATGTCGTTCGACGGGCTGCTGCAGCCATTCGAAGCTGATTCAGTCATTGCATCGGCAGGCGCAGCGGAGGATCTCGATCTGTTTACGGAGCTCATGATCGAAGAATATAATGCCATCCCGTCCTTGGCATGCCGCCAAGCGGATCCGAACCATTTGAACCTCGGCATGCGCTATGCATGGATTTCATCCCCGAAGCTGTTCAAGGGAAGCCATCATTTCGACGTGTTTTCGATAAACTGCTACAAAATGAAGCCCGATGCAGACGAAATTCACGAGATCGCAGCACTTACCGGGCTGCCTGTCATGATTGGTGAATTTCACTTCGGAGCGCCTGACGCCGGCCTGTTGGCAACAGGTCTTCGCGGCGTAACGACGCAAGAGGAGCGCGGCAAGGCATACAGCCATTATGTGGAGCATGCGGCCGCGTTGACGGATCTCGTCGGGGTACATTATTTTATCCTCAATGACCAGGCTTTGCTGGGCCGCTTCGATGGAGAGAACTTCCAGATTGGCGCCGTCGATGTCTGCCATCGGCCTTATCAGCCTTTTATCGACCGGGTTGCCACAACCCACGGACGCATTTACGGGATAGCGGACGGGCGGCTGGAGCCGACCCGCGAAGAAGCCCGGGAAATTCCGCGGATCGGGTTTTAAGGCTTTACACAACAAAAACCGCCTGCCTGCATGCAGCAGACCGGCGGTTTCCTTCACCATTCTATTCCTTGACCGCACCGAGCACGATCCCTTTGACGAAGTACCGCTGCAGGAACGGATACACGAGCAGGATCGGCAGTGCGCCGATGAAAATCTGCGCCGCTTTGACGGTACGCTGGGCAATATTCTCAAGATCCTCAGGCCGGACGTTGACCTTGCTGAGGTCCTGCTGGACGATGATCGTCTGCAAGAACGTCGCGAGCGGGTATTTGTCATACTCCGTTATATAAAGCATACCGTCAAACCAGGAGTTCCAGTGGCCCACCATGTTGAACAGCGAGAGCGTCGCGATCGCAGGCAGCGAAATCGGCAGATATACGCTGATGAGCGTCCGTAGATGGCTGGCCCCGTCGATGAGCGCCGCTTCTTCCAGTTCCTTGGGAACGGTACGGAAGAAGTTCAACATCAGGATCAGCAGCCACACATTGACCGCGGTCGGCAGAACGAGCGCCCACATCGTGTTCATCATATGAAGCTTCTGGATGAGAATGTAGGATGGCACCATTCCGCCGCTGAACAGCATGGTGAATACGAAAAACCAGGCATAGACGGATCGGCCGCGGAAGAACGAATCCTCCTTCGAGAGCGGATAGGCGGTCAGGAAGATGACCAGCATGCTGATTCCGGTACCGAGCGCCGTCCGCTCCACTGCCAGCCAGAGCGCGCGAAGGAAGTTATCGTTGACAAGTGTCTTCTCATAGGCATCGAATGTGAACTGGATGGGCCACAAGCCGACGAGGTTGGCGCTTGCCGGCGCCTTGCCGCTTAAGGAAACGGCCAGAATATGAATGAGCGGCATGATGCAGAGCAGACTGACGACAAGCAGAAGAGCATAGTTGAAGCCGGAGAAAATCCGGTAAGAAACGGACTGGCGGCGCATATGACGACCTCCTTCCTATACATGCAAACAGGTAATTCAGAAAATCCGGTAATTCGCGAATTTGTAAGCCAGCCGGTAAGCGAAGATGATCAGAAGCATGCCGATGACCGATTTGAACAGGCCGACGGCTGTGCCGAAGCTCATTTCGCCGTTCAGGATGGCCATCCGGTAGACGAAAGTATCAATAATATCGCCTTTGCTGTAGACAAGGGCGTTATACAGATTGAAAATTTGATCAAATCCCGCATTCAGAATATTGCCCAGTGACAGCGTTCCGAGCACAATGGTAATCGGGATCAGCGCAGGAATCGTAATGTATACTGTCTGCTTCCAGCGCCCGGCGCCGTCCACTTCGGCGGCTTCGTAGAGCGAAGGATTGATGCCGGCGAGTGAAGCCAGGAAAACGATTGTGCCATATCCGAATTCTTTCCAGACATCGCTGACGACGACAGTGAAGCGGAACCAGTCGCCGTTGCCGAGGAAGAACACCGGATCGATGCCGAAAACGCCGAGTGCCCGGTTGACAAGACCGCCTTCAGGGGACAGCATGTCAAGCAGGATGCCGCCGAGGATAACCCAGGACAAGAAGTGAGGCAGGTAGACCAGGGTCTGTACGGAGCGCTTGAAGCCCATCGCGCGTACCTCGTTCAGCAGCAGGGCGAAGATCAAGGGGGTAATGAGCTGGAAGACGATCTTGAGTGACGCGATGATGAGCGTATTCATAATCACCTGCACGCTGTCGGGACGCTGGAACATATAGCGGAAATGCTCCATGCCAACCCATTCGGATTTGAAGAAGCCGAGCCACGGCTTAAAGTCCTGAAACGCCATCACGATGCCGCCCATCGGGAGGTACGCGAAGATAAGGGTGAAGATCACGCCGGGCACCATCATGAAATGCAGTGGCCATGTCCGTTTGAAGTTCCACCTGTTCCTGACCTTGGCAGCTTTTCTCGCCGCTGGCGCCTTAATCGGTTGCGGGTTGCCTGTGCTTGCTTGCATGGGAGGTCGCTCCTTTAGAGGGATGAATGGCCGCAGTGAAAGCGGTCTATGCCGATTACTTCCATTGTAATAAGATAGCGCTTTCATAATCCAGAACAACCTGTGAAGAATGATGTTACTTTGTTAACCGATTGCAGGGAATGGAGAGACCGTGATGGGAAACGTGCGTTTGACCGTCTATAAGAAATTGATGCTGCTCATATTGCTGCTGCTGACCCCGATTGTGGTGCTCTACACGTATGCCAACCAGAAGACGGTCGGTGTGGTGAAAGCGGAGATTTACCAGTCAAACAAGAACCAACTGATCTTCTTTGCCAGTCAGATGGATAAGAAGATCGAAGAGATCGCTACATATTCCATTATGTTGATCCGGGATCGTTCATTAAACGATTACCGCTATATCGATCTTTATCCCAACTATACGGATGTCATCCGGGTCAAAAATACGGTTCTTGACCGGATCAGCCTCCAGCAGGCCATGAGCGGATGGATCAACCGGATTTCGGTGTACGCGCCGCAGATCAAGGATGTCATATCGACGGACAATACGGTGAGCTATGAATCCGGATACCTGGAACGAAATGTCGGACGGGGCTGGAAATACGAGAAGGAGCGGCAGGAGTTTGTCTGGTACGCAGCTGAGCCGCAGGGGGGCTCGGACAATCCGCTGAAAGCCAAGCTGATTATCGAGACCCGGTTCCCGGCGCAGCGGATCATGGATATGCTCGGTGCTTATGAAACGGACGGCGAGCGGCACCCGTTCCTTTACCGTGACGGCGGAGACGTGATCAGGTTCGGCACATACAAGGACGATACGCTCGTCGAGCTTAGCCGGATGCTGGATTCAGACCGTACGCAGCCAGCGTTTAACCGGTTGAAGAAGGTAAAGGGTGAGCAGTATGTGGTGAATGTGGTTGCGCTGGACAGCGTGGGCTGGTATCTGGTCGATTATGTGCCGCTCGAGAAAATTTTGTCGCCCATCACGAAGAGCCGGAATTCCTTCTACATCGTCCTGACGCTGCTGCTTCTGCTCGGGCTTGGGGCAGCGCTCATGCTGTACCGCAATGTCCAAGTGCCGGTCAGGCAGCTGCTTCTCAACATGCAGCGGCTCCGGATCGGCGACTTTTCTGCGCGGATCACGCACAGGCCGCGGAGTGAATTTGGCATCCTGTACGAGCGCTTCAACGCGATGGCGCGGCAGATCCAGGAGCTGATCGAGAAGGTCTATACCGAGAAGCTGCGTTCCCGCGAAGCGACGCTCAAACAGCTCCAGGCGCAGATTAATCCGCATTTTCTATATAATTGCCTTTACTATATCAAGAATATGACGCGGCTCGGCGAGGGAGTGGCAGTGGAAACAATGGCGCTTAATCTCGGCGAATATTATCGCTATATGACCCGGCACGAGAAGCAGACGCCGCGTCTGGAGGAGGAAATAAGCCTTCTTCGGAACTACCTCGAAATCCAGAATCTGCGCATGAAGCGGATCCGTTACGAAATCGACGTGCCGGATTCAATGTTTCCGATCGTGATACCAAGGCTGCTGCTGCAGCCGCTCGTCGAGAACGCCATCGTTCACGGCATCGAGCCGAAGGTCGGTGAAGGCCGGATCCGGATCGCAGGGCGAGAGTCAGGGGCGTACTACGAAGTGCAGGTGGAGGATAATGGCGTTGGCCTTCCGGCAAAGGAGCTGGAGCTGCTGCGAAGAAAAATCAGCCAGCCTCTTGATGAAGAGATGGGCTGCGGCATGTGGAACGTGAACCAGCGGCTCGTCTACCAATATGGCCAGGAGGCCGCACTATCGATCAGGCCATCCGCAGATGGCGGACTTACGGTAAGCTTTCGCTGGCCGAAGGTGGACGCAAGAATAGCATGATTTTACCGGAGGTGCAGGTGTATGTATGAGCTGATGATTGTCGACGACGAACAGTCCGTGGTGGACGGGATTGCGGGCACGCTTCCCTGGGAGGAGATGCAGATCGACAAGGTGCATAAGGCATATTCCGGACAGAAGGCAATCGACATTCTGTCAGGCAGGACTGTTGATATCGTGATAACCGACATCCGGATGCCCGGCATTACGGGCATTGATCTGATCAAGCGGATCCGGCAGGATTGGCCGCGGACGAGAACCATTCTTTTGTCCGGACACTCCGAATTCGATTATGCGAGGGAAGCGCTGCTCCAGTGTGCATCGGATTATCTGTTGAAACCGGTGCGGGACGAAGACCTGCGGGCCTCCGTCGAGGGTGCGATCGAGCAGATCAGGACCGAGTGGGCGGCCATCAGCTCGTATGAACGGGCCGTCGGTACTCTGCGTGCGAATATGCCGCTTATGCGCGCACATCTGCTGCGTGAACTGCTGGAGGGTAGAAAATACGCTTCACATGTATTGGAAGAAAAGCTTCAGCTCCTTGAATTGCCCTATACTGTGGGGGATGAAGCCGCGGTGCTCTTGATCCGTCTCGAAGACGAATTCGCACAGTTCGATCCGCGAAGCCTGTCCCTCTTCGAGTTTGCAATCGGCAACATGGCGGAGGAGATGTTCGGGAACGATTTCCGCCTGTGGACCGCAAAGGACCGGAATGAAAATTTAGTAATGGTCGTGAAAGCAAGGGGTGAGCGGAATCAACAGCATGCGCAGATCGCACACATCGCCGCCCAGTTCCAGAAGGTCGTCAGCTTGTATTTGAAAGGCACGATTAGCCTGGTAGCAAGCGCATGGGGACGGTTTCCGGCGCAGTTAGGCGATCAGTACGCATCCGCTGTCGCGTCGCTGCGCCGGAGAGTCGGTTCGGAAAGAGGGTTCTTCCTGGCGCTGAGGGAAGGCGAGGATGATTCCGGCACGGTCCATACGCTCAAGAGCCTGTATGAACCGCCAGCGCTCATACACTTATTGGAAGCCGGAAGGTGGGAAGCGGCGGAAGAGAAGCTTGGCCACATTTTTGAGGAGCTCCAGGAGAGGTTCGATGGCTCGCTTGAACATCTGGTGGAAACGTTCTTCTCCATCGCGGCGATGCTCTCCCATATCGCTCACAAGAACGGCCGCAAGCTGGAAAACCTGATCGGGCAAGAGTTCGAGATGTTCGCGCGGGGCGGTTCACCACGCTCCGTGGCTCAGCTGCAGGAATGGACCCGAACATCGGTCGAGCGCATCCGGACTGATATGGAGAACGAGGTTAAGAATACACGAAGCAGTGTTGTCAAGCAGGTGCACGAGTATATCGAAGACCATCTCGCTGGCGACCTGTCGCTGCAGGCGATTGCGGTCCATGTTCATCTGCATCCGGTCTATTTGTCCCGTGTTTATAAGCTGGAGACCGGCAGCATGCTGAGCGACTACCTGTTACGGTACCGGATGGAGAGAGCCGCGTACCTGCTGAAAAACACCGGCTGCAGAATTTATCAGATTGCCGAGCAGACCGGCTACACGAACCCGCCGTATTTCATTAAGGTGTTCAAAAAGGAATTCGGCATTACGCCGCAGGATTACAGAGACCGCAGCTAGCATGGGCAAGATTTCCCTATATAAGAAGACCGGCGTCCAGAAAGCTGACGACCAGGCAAGTAATCGATTAATGCCCCTCTGCCGCTAACACATAAGTCTCGATTTTCATCTGATTTATCCACTAATTATCGGGGTTTCTCCAAAACCCATAATCCGGTAAAATCATCACTGCCACTGCTTTTTGATAACGTTTTCATAAAAGGAGAAACACGTCAGGGCAACTGATTAACCTGACCCGCATTTTGTTTCAGAACATAATCCAGGAGGAGGTATTCAGAATTATGTTTTCATCCAGCAAGCTCATTCGTATATTGCTGACGGTATCGGTTTTGTTGACCATGCTCGTTCCTTCTTTCGCCAGCGCGGCCACGCAGGAGCGGCCAGCGATCCCCGTTCCGAAGAGCAAGATTCAATCGTATGTCGAAGCTATGCAGCCCGGTTGGAATCTTGGCAACACGTTCGACGCAACCGGAGCAGACGAGACGTCCTGGGGCAATCCGCGTGTGACGAAGCAGCTCATCAAGCATATCGCCTCGCAAGGATACAATAGCATTCGCATCCCGATCACATGGGATCAGCGGATGGGCGAGGCGCCGGACTACATGATTGAACCAGCATTCCTGGACCGCGTTGAAGAGGTCGTGAACTGGTCTCTGGACGCCGGATTGTACGTCATGATCAATCTGCACCACGATTCCTGGCTGTGGGTTAACCGGATGGGGACGGAGCATGACGTTGTGCTTGCCCGTTATAACGCAGCATGGGAGCAAATCGCAGAGCGGTTCAAAAACTATTCGAAGAAGCTGTCGTTCGAGAGCATCAATGAACCTCGTTTCACTGACGGCTGGGGTGAAAGCGGCGAAGCCCATTTCGCGATGCTGCAAGAATTGAATGCATCCTTCCATGAGATTGTGCGCGCCTCCGGCGGCAACAACTCCGAGCGCCCGCTCGTACTGCCTACGCTCGAGACGAACGCGAATCAGGACCGGCTCGACGCACTGGTGGACACGTTCGACGCGCTGGACGACCCGAACCTGATTGCAACCGTTCACTATTACGGCTTTTGGCCGTTCAGCGTCAACATTGCCGGCTTCACCCGCTTCAACGAAGAAACGAAAAACGACATTGTCCAAACGTTCGACCGCGTCTATAATTCGCTGGTGGCTAAGGGTATTCCCGTCATTCTAGGCGAATACGGTTTGCTCGGCTTCGACAAAAATACGGGTACGATCGAACAAGGGGAGAAGCTTAAATTTTTCGAATTCTTGCTTCATTACGTTCAAGAAAGAGGCATTACCCATATGCTGTGGGACAACGGGCAGCATCTCGACCGCAATGCGCTGCAATGGAACGATCCGCAGCTATATGGCATGTTGAAAGCCAGTTGGAAGGGCCGCTCCGCAGCCGCGGAAACCGATTTGATTTATTTGGCCAAAGGCGCGGAAGCGCAGGACGCTGTTATCCGGCTCGAATTGAACGGCAATCGGCTGACGGCTCTTCGCCATGATGGCAGGCCGCTTCGCAAAGGCAGCGACTATTCGCTGGAAGGGGATCTCCTGACGGTGAAGGCGGGCTTACTCTCCAGGCTGACGGCGTCCGGCGCCTACGGCGAGAACGCGGAGATCACTGCGGATTTCAATAAGGGCGAGGACTGGACGTTTGACGTAATCGTCTACGATACACCAGTGCTGCAGAACGCCGCCGGAACAACGAACGAGTTCTCGATCCCGACTGCGTTCAACGGCGACCGGCTCGCTACGATGGAAGCCGTGTACGCTGCCGGAGGCAACGCAGGTCCGCAGAACTGGACGTCTTTCAAGGAATTCGCGTACGCCTTCTCGCCTTCGTACGACACGAACGGGATAAAGCTCACGCAAGACTTCTTCAACGAAGTGAATGACGGTGAAGTCGTGCTGACTTTCCACTTTTGGAGCGGTAAAACCGTTGAATACACGATAACGAAAACTGGAAATGCCATCGTCGGTTTCGCTGCGGAGCTTTGACGCTGTTTCCTGTATATCGAGTTCAGTCTTTGTTGAAATGCAGCATTCCGTGCACCTGGGGACTTCGCTTCTCACGCGAATAACCGGTCCGATTAGAGAGGAGCCTCCTTTAGGGAGGCTCCTCTTTTCCATTATGCAACACAGCAGGGAATTACGAATTATTGCTTCATTTTTTCATCAAGCACCTGGAATGCCTTGATGACGGCTTCTCTTGGCAGTTCCGCATACAAATCGCCCAAACTGATTTCGCAGGAACAGGTATGTTCATCGATTTCTGTCAAATAGCTCGTGATGCCAACACCCGTGGCTTGCTGAACCTCTGCCAGAACAGAGGCCGCTTGCTCTTTGGCCAGATGGAAATGGACGTGAAACATATTCGAAACGGGCATAAGCGGCAGCGTCGAAACGCCGTGGCAGGAATTGAACAGGGCGGCAAGCTCCTTTGCTGCTTCAAAATACTGCCCCATTTTGGGTGAGCGTAGATTATAATAATAATCCGCAGAGACGATATACGGATACAAGCTGATCAAATCGCCGCCGTGGCGCCGTTTCCAAACCTTGGATTTCGCTATAAAGGCTTGATCTCCTGCCAGAATCGCTCCTGCAATCCCGCCGATTCCTTTATATAACGAGATATAGACACTGTCAAAAAGAGCGCAAACCTCAGCGGCCGACCTTTGATAAAAGGGAAGGATCTCCAGAAGGCGCGCCCCATCCAGATGCAGCTTAATGGCTTTGTCGCGGCAATATTCCGAAATCTTCTGAAGCGTTTCAAAGCTTGGCAACTGGCCGCCGATTTCGCGCTGAGGCAGCTCCAGCAGGACACAAGCTATGCCCTCCTCCATATTCACGACATCTTCCAGCCCGATGACGCGGCTTTTGTCAGCCAGCAGAACCGTTTTGATGTGATGCAGCTCCTTCAAGCCATCTTCTTCGTGGATTTCCAGGTGGCTCAGCGGATGATAGGCAACTTTCCTTAAGCCTTGTTCATCGCACCAAATGCGCAGAGCAATCTGCTGGGCCATCGTTCCGCTCGGGAAGAAGACGGCATGCTCTTTTCCCAGTAAAGCCGCCATCTTCGCTTGAAAATCCTCAATGATCTTTCCCGTGCCATATCTGTCGCTTTCCAGCTGCCCCTCAATGTCTTGAAAAGCCTCTTTTAATACCCGGATATCGCGTTTGCCGTGATTGCCCAGTTTATAGTTGGTCTGGTTATAGGCTGCTGTCAAGGATTCAGTCATGTATGAAAACTCCTTTAACTTTAAGTCAGAGGCTTTTCCAGCCTGCCTGCACCGATTACTATATCACACTTCCACTCTCTTTGATGATGGGACAATGCAACAAGATTGCCCGGTCATGTTACAGAAGATGATCATTGAAAAATCATATACAGACAGCCCGGTTGGATTCCCAAGGTTATCCTGATCAGCACTGGCCGGCCAGCTTCATCGCCCGCTTGGTCATGCGTGCGGCGAACACCTTGAGCGAGGCGTAGCTGGAGACGCTGATCTCGTAGCTGCGTTCCTGAAGGCAGCGGCGGATGTCTTCGGCTGTCAGGCAATCGCGGAAGAGCCTGTTCCTGACGCAGCCGAACTGGATCGGCAAATGCGAATCGCTGCCGCACACGACCGGTTTGCCCAGCTTGGCGCCAAGCTCGTTTAGCCTGGCTTGCGTATCCGGCTGCTTGGCCAGATCCTTGCCGTTCAGATCGAACGCGTCGAACCGCCGCAGCCGTTCCTCGCCCAGGTGAAGCAGGGGCGTCGAGTTCCTCGTCGGATGCGCGCCGATCTTCAGCACGGCGAACGCGTCTGCAGTATCGAGCACCTCGTCGAAGGTTGGAAAACGCGGCTTCTCCAGCCGATCCGCAAACTTATCGTGTATCGCGCGGATTTGCGCCTTGTTGCCGATCAGCAGAATATGTCCCGTCTCGATAATATCGATTTCCATACCGGTAAAAACCTTAAATCCATCCACATCATAATAGTCATGCTTGTAGGGATAATGCCCGTCCAGCGTCTCATATATCCGGCTGTAATGGAGGGTGTTGAAATGCTCCGTGAGCGCCAGGGCGTCGAGCCCGTTCCGGCGGGCGCTGCGAATCATTTTATGAAAATAGTCCATGGAAAACTCAAGCTTTTTTGACATTTTCGTATGCGTGTGAAAATCGATCCACATCGTGTGTTTCGCCTCTTTCCGCCTTAGATCGGGAACATCCGTCCGAGAGCAAAGATGATGGTCAAATACAATGCGGTTCCGGCGACGAACAGCGCGTCCCGGTAGGTAAGCCGCAGATAGGAGAGCTTCAGCCGTTTCGCCTCCGGGTTGTGCAGGGCGTACGTAAAGCCTTTGATCTCCAGCGCCTCGACGGTCGTACGGGTCCGCTTGGCGGTGCCCAGCAGCATGGGGTAAAAAGCAAGAACGGCGATCCGGCCCAGGTAGAACAGCTTGCGGCTGCGCAGCCATCTTCCGCCTGCCGGCATCCGCCCTCTTAACCGGTAAGAGCTGATAATCTGCTGATACTGCTCAACCAGAATCGGTATCATCCGGTACCCGTAGGAGATGCCGAAGCAGACCTGCCCCGGGACCTTCAGGCTCAGCAGGGCGTCGCTGAATTTCTCCGGGTCCAGACTGGCGAATACGGCGACGCTGACAAGCGCGACGGCGAGCAGCTTGAACGTCAGCGTCAGCATCGATGCGAAAGCCTCAAGGTCTCCGCCGATTACCAGCGCCAGAACGACCAGATAGATGAGGTTGCAGAAGGTGCTGAACGCCATTAGCGCGATAATGAGACCGCTGACGCGGGAGACGGCAGCCAGAACCAGCATCGTGAGAAACAGCAGGACCAGCACCGTCCGGTTATAGATGAACCAGGGCATGGTAGCGAAGATCAAATACCAGAGCAGCAGCATGCGCGGGTCGAACCGGGTCAGAAACGTCTGCTTATTGGCGTAGGCGATGTTCATGAGCGTCAGCTTCAATCGCTCCAGCGACAGTCGCTGCAACAGCTTGTCGATAATCGTTCGCCTCCTTTCCTCCTGCGGGCCACCGACGGCAGAACGCCTCGACGCTCAGCGCCGGCGGCTGGAGGCCGGCCGCCTGGCTGAGCAGCGCGATTTGCGGCGGCTGAAGATTGGCCGCCCTCATCAAGGCCGGGTCGGCGAACAGCGCCTGGCCGTCCGTATCCGCCAGCACCCGGCCATGCTGGAGCACGATGATGCGATTGGCCCAGTCGGCGGCAAGCTGCATGTCATGCGTCGCGACAATAACCGTCTTGACATAAGTGTCCAGCCGCTCCAGCATGCCCGTGATCTCCTTGCGGCTTGATATATCGAGACTGGCTGTCGGCTCATCCAGCAGCAGAATTTGCGGGCGCATCGCGATCCCGATGGCCAGCGACGCCCTGCGCTGCTGGCCGCCGCTGAGCAGCCGGCCATCCCTGTCCTGAATGTCCTGCAGGCGGAACTGTGCGATCATCCGGTCAACGAAGGCCTCGTAATCGGCGGTTTTGCGGGCTTTCAGGAAGTAGGCGATATCCGAGCGGATGTTGTCGGCGATGAACATTTCCTCCGGCTGCTGATAGATGAAAGCGACCGATTCCGCCAGCGCTTCGGGCGTAACGGTACGTGTATCCCGCCCTAAAACTTCAATCATGCCTTCCGACGGTTTTGCCAGGCCGGTGATGAGTCTGAGCAGCGTGGACTTGCCCGCCCCGTTGCCGCCAACAAGCGCAACCCGTTCCCCTTCGCGAAAGGTCAGGTCGATTTGGCTGAGCACGGTGTTCCGTCCTTTCTCGACCGTCATATATCGATGGGTCACATGCCGGATTTCAGCGACGGCAGCCCGTTCGATCAGGGGGGGAGCGTCATCGCCTGCAGCTGCGCCGCCAGGGGCTGCAGCGGCATCGGAAGACCGGTCCGGCCCAAACCATTTCTTCGCCTCCTCGAGCCTGATCGGGTAGGGCTTGCGCTCCGGATATATCCGCGATGCGGCCTGCGTCACCTGAGGAGGATGAATCTGGTGCGCCAGCAGCGTCTCCACCTCGTTCAAGGCACTTGCCGTCTCAAGCTTCCAGGCGACCGATCCTTGCTCCATCAGAACGGCATGCTTGCAGTAATCGGCAATAAATTCGGTATGGTGCTCAATGACAATAACCGTTGTGCCGAATTGCTCATTGACCGTTTTGAGCGTGTCATAAATATGCACGGCACTCAGCGGGTCCAACTGGGCGGCCGGCTCGTCGACGATGACAATTTCCGGTTCCATCGCGAGTGCGCCTGCCAGTGCCACCCTGTGCTTCTGTCCTCCGCTCAGCTGCCAAATGTATTTATTGCGGATCGGCTCAAGACCGAATCGATACAGCATTTCCTCAGCCTTAACCTTGTAGTCGGCAAAACCGAAGTTCATTCTTGCGAACGTCAGCTCATCAAAGACGGTGGGCCGTATCAATTGGTTCTCAAAATCCTGATACACATAGCCGACATGCCTGGACATTTCCGCTACCGAACGCGTCATCGGGTCGATGCCGCCCACCGAGACCGACCCTTCAAAATCTCCGGCATAATAATGCGGGATAAGCCCGTTAAGGGACTTGCAGAGGGTTGACTTGCCGCTGCCGTTGCTGCCCATAATGGCGATGAAATCGCCTTTGCCGATGGATAAATGGACTCCGCAGAGCGCCATTCCTTCATCGCCCGGATAACGGAACGAGACCCCGGACATTTCAATAATGGGAGCTGCGATCATAGCTTTTCGGCCTGCCGGGGAATGCTCTTGCGGGAGGAGAAGGCGATCAGCATCACCGCGATTGCAACGAGAGCGGCGACCCCGATCCCGACCCAGATGAAGCCTCCGCCGTATTGATCGATGAAGTCCGGCTCCCAGGCGCCAAGCTCCAGCGATTCTCCCAGTACGCCGAACAATACGGCGATGATGAAGATGCCTGCGCTGAGCGCGAGCAGACTGCCCGCCGCGGCGCGGTAGGAGGAATTCGTGCGCGGCTTGATGCCCAGCAGCGGCTCCAGCTTGCCGTGCAGCCGCGGAAGCATGAACATGGCAGGGAGGATGCCGACGATAATACCGGATATGATCCATTCGTTCACATTCTCCACCAGCTCCAAAAGAACGATGCTTTGAGGCAGCCCTTCAACGGCCTCAAGCTCGCTGACGCCTACCGAAACCTTGATGACATCGGCTACTCCCCCGAGCAGCTGCTCGATGCCGATGCCGATCATGCCCGCTATCGCAATATTGAGCCTGTTCTTCGGGTTGTTCACCAGCAAGCCGGCAATGTACAAGCCGATGAACAGCGTCAGCACCCCTTCGAGTTCCCCGATGCCCCCGAAATCGCCCATCAGCAGGTCGCCGAAGATGACTTCGCCAACCGCGGCCCCAAGCGCCGCATAAAGCGGGTTGAACAAGGCGACAAGAATGAGCCCGACGAATCCAAAGTACGGGATGCCGATCTCGATCGGACCGATCTCCACATCGGGAATCATTTCGGTGACCAGATCGGCCAGTCCAAAGAGCGCCATCGATAATACAAACACCATTAAATTTTGGGACTGATTCTGCGGTTTCCGGTTGTAGGCTGCAGTTTCCATACGTTCTTCACCCTCCCATAGTTCGTTCCATGCAATCATAAGAGAGGAGCATCACGGGAGCGTTAACGCAGTGTGTTCGTTTTGTAAAAAATATTTCATAAACTTAAAATATGAAATAAAATTATCAAAACAAGTTGAGATTTCCTTCGGGTTATGGTAGAACGTGTATGAGAGGAGTCGAATTGCCATGCAACAAATTCGGTTCGAGGCTGAGCGGTTGACAGCGGGCCACCGGAAGATCGCCGATTATATCGTCAAGCATTTGCAGAACATCCCTTATATGACAGAACAGGATTTGGCCGCGCAGACGGGCATCAGCATCGCGACGGTATCCCGGTTCTGGAAGTCTGCGGGCTACGCCAATTTCAAGGATTTCAAGCGGCAGCTTCAAGGCGATGCCGCGCCGACGCCGGCAGGCAAAATGGCAGATAAGCTGCGCAAGGTCGCCGACGATGATCTGGCCGGCAAAATGCTGGAGCTGGAAATCCGTCATCTGGCCATCACGATGGAGAGGCTCTCGCGCGAGGATTTCCAGTTTGCCGTCGACAGCATGATCCGGGCCAGGCAGATATTCGTGTATGGCTCGGGACCCTCCCATTCGCTCTGCGAGCTGCTTTATTATAGGCTGAACCGGTTCGGGTACCGGGTGAATCATATTTCCCGCGGCGGGTCTGAATTGTTCGAATGGGCCGGCCAGCTTGGCGCATCCGATGTCCTCATCGTGTTCGGCTTCGCCAATACTCCCCCGGAAGCGAAGGTGCTGCTGGAGCTGGCGCGGCAGGCGGACTGCCCCTCCGTCCTGGTGACGGATGCGATGGTGTCCGAGCTGGTGGATCTGGCCGACGCTGTTCTTTATACCTGCCGGGGGGAGAGCGGAGAGTTTCATTCGATGGTGGCGCCCGTTGCGCTGGTCGATTCGTTAACCGTCGCTATGGCCAAGCAGGACGAGGAGCGGGCACTCGCCAGCCTTCATCGGCTCTATGATTTAAGACAGCGCCTGGCGCCGTCGATGCAATACAAACGCTAGAGCTCGCTGAGCGCACATGAAGCAAACAGAGGGCTGCATATACAGCAGCCCTTTATTCCATTTACGGATAAACAGCAATCTGGAAGTAATCGAAACTGGTTCATTATGCTATAATTTACCTGTGTTTTTCAATCCTTTACTGCGCGAGGAGGCAAATATGTCATCCACCAAAAAAAGCAATTTTCAAACGGTAGACGAATATTTCGGCAGCTTTCAAAAGGAGATTCAAGACTCTCTGGAACAAATCAGGCAAACCATTAAAAACGCCGTGCCTGAAGCGGAGGAAGTGATAAGCTATCAACTGCCAGCATTTAAATATCATGGGATGCTGATCTATTTCTCCGCCTATAAAGATCATTACTCGTTGTCTTTTCCGCCGCCATTTATGGTATTTGAAGTCTTTAAACAAGAATTGTCGCCCTACGAGGTATCCAAAACCACGATTAAATTTTCTGCAGATAAACCGCTCCCGTTGGAATTGATAAGCGAGCTCGCCAAGTATAGAGCAAAAGAAAATCTGGAAGGCAAACAGAAGAAACGATAGGGCTTAAACCGGGAGGGGGTGCGGTCTGTAGTTTGTCGTTTGCAGACCTCATATTTAGCTCCGAGCCCGGGGGCATTCAGCAGGACATTCACCGCTTTCGTGAAGCAGCCCTTCCCGCATGTATTTCGAAGTCGCAAAGCCGGAGGTGTGCCAGATGAGCTATATTAACATGATCCAGAGGTCCATTCTATTTATCGAAGATAACCTGTTTAACCCATTATCGCTGAAAGCTGCAGCTGGGCATGTCCATATCTCCCCCTGGCATTTCCACAGGCTCTTTCGCATGGTGGCAGGGGAGCCCGCGGCAGTGTATATCAGGAAACGCCGGTTTTCCATAGCGGCCACGGAATTGCTGGAATCGAAAAAACGGATCATTGAAATTGCGGTGGAGCTGGGTTTTGCAAGTCATGAAGCGTTTACGCGTTCCTTCAAGCAGGTGACCGGAATAACGCCGGAGCAATACCGGATTCGTGGATTGTCAACCTTTCATTACCCCATGCTCTCCTTCACAGATAACGAATTGTTTTCCACAGCCTCCTTCCCCGCAACTCCCGATGTCCGCATAATCACCCTGAATTCGCTGCAAGTCACCGGTTTACGCCTGAAGGGTCTGAATATATCTGCGTCAATCAGCATGGAGCACAATCAAAAAGAAATCGAATGTTTATGGAGGTCCATTCATCCTGCGGTAGAGTTTCACCAGGAGCAGGCCGGAGTCATTATTCCGACAGGCGGAACACGCTTCGATTATTTGGCAGGTCTATTGACGGATCAGACGCATCTGCACTGCTTTCCCGGGAATTGGGAAGTGTTCAGCATACCTAAACGAACCTATGCCGTTTGTTCCCACTGGGGCTCTCTTGCGGATCTGCCGCATTTGTTTAAGTACATGGTCGGAAATTGGCTTTCGGAGGCCGAATTTGAGCTTGTATATGGGCCGGAACTGGAGCTTTACCGGTTTGACCCTGAGGGTAGGCGGGTCATTGATATCCATATCCCCGTCCAAAAAAGGTAAATTCCAAGGCTTACATTAGCAAGAATTGTCAAGTGAACAGTATCCGGTTCCTCTAAGCTGAAAAGCAAGGAGTGAGACTATGTATAAACCCGTGTATCTGTTGCTTGCATTTTTGTTGTCCGCAGTGTGCTTCTATTTTTCAGGAGCTTACGGCTGGCTGGCCTGGTTTGCCCCGCTTCCCATTATGGTGATCGGTCCCGGATTGTCCGGCAGATTCTTGTTCATAGGTTCGATGCTGAGTTATTGGTCAGGAAGCATGAGCTGGTGGAAGGCAGAGAGCTTTGTTGTGTCGGTTCCGTTTTTCCTGGGATATCATCTGCTGTTTGCCTTGGTTTTTGCCCTGATCATGGTCTGGGTACGCAAAACGACGATTGTTTGGTTATTTCCCATAGGCTGGACGGCGTTCGAGTTCGTGGTGGCGTTGTTTTCTCCCCAAGGTACTTGGGGCAGCTTGGCTTATACCCAAACGGATTATCTGTTCCTGATGCAGAATGCGTCGATATCCGGCATATATGGCATCGTATTTCTTGTTTGTCTATTTCCAGCCTGCATCGCTTACCTTCTAAAGCAAAGAGGTTGGAACCGGGCCAGGTCGACAAGAGCATCTATTCTTATTCTGGGCATCCTGGCCGCTGCGGGGTGGGGGACTTTCCGAATTCAGACTCCGCATGCAGAAGAAGCCGTGAGGGTAGGGTTGACGGCTTCCAATTATACGGTTCCCTTCGAGGAATCGATAGATTCAGGCAAGAATACCGCATTTATAAAGGAATATGTAAACCATGTTGCGCAATTGGCGGATCAGGGTGCCAAGCTTGTTGTTCTTCCCGAGAAGTTGGTCTTTGTAGCATCTGCCGATCAACAAGAGATGGAGGAGATATTCTCCAAATCGGCGTCGGATAACCAGGTTTTCCTGGAAGTCGGCGTAAAGCTGAAGCAAGAGGATGGCATCTATAATAAATCATGGATCTTCTCCCCTGACGGCAAAAAGATTGTGGACTACGACAAAATTCATTTGGTTTCCGGGTTGGAAGACGGGTTCGTTGCCGGGCATGAAACGGCGCGGTTTAACGCTTTTAACCGGCGAATAGGCACAGTCATCTGCAAGGACATGGATTTCCCGGGAACGATTAGAGAGTATGGAAGAGAGAATGTCGGAATGCTTTTGGTGCCGGCGTGGGATTGGGAAGGATCCGAGCGGATTCATTCCCGGATGGCCATCGTTCGGGGGATCGAAAATGGCTTCGCCGTAGTCCGCCCGTCCAAGGAGGGGTTGGTAACGGTATCGGACAGGTACGGCCGGTTATTGGCGGAACAATCAACCTTCGTTTATAAAGATGCATCCATTGTTGCGGATGTTCCTGTTTCGCCGCTTAAGACGCTTTACAGCAGATGGGGAGACTGGTTCGGCTGGTTGATTCTAGGAGGCGCAATAATAGCGGTTTTTATTACTTTTCTAAAAAGATTTGCCCCGAATAGAGCAAAACTTGACGAGGATGCTTATTAGATCTATTATAGATATATAAAGTCTATAAATGCCGAAGCTAAATGATTGATTGAACCGTTTCGGCCAAAGAAAATAACATTGCAGTTATATGCAATGGTTATTTTTTTTAATCCAATATAGATATTATAGATATCTTAAATCTGTATATGAGCGGGAAGTTAATAGTGGGACTTTCTGCTGCAGGTGAATCGTATTGCGGATCATCAGGATCTCAAAGGGAGGCTATCATGGAGAAGCTTATCGATGTAGGGATTATTGGCGGCGGGCCTGCCGGGTTAAGCGCAGCACTTGTGCTTGGAAGAGCGAGAAAAAGCGCGGTGGTTATTGATGAGGGACGGCCGCGCAATCGGGTTACCCGCGAGATTCATGGTTTCCTAACCAGGGATGGCATCCATCCGGACGAATTCCGGCAAATTGCGAAGGAGCAGATCAGCGTCTATCCCTCTGTCCACTTCGCGGAGGATACAGCGGTAACGATCACGGGAACGGATGGGGACTTTCATATCGCAACGGCCCAGGGAGCAGCTTATCGGAGCAAAAAACTGCTTTTTGCCTCAGGCATGAAGGACCTCCCTCCCGAAATTGACGGGTTAGCAGAGGTATATGGCAAAAGTGCCTTTGTCTGCCCTTATTGCGATGGTTGGGAATTGCGGGACCAGCCGCTTGTGCTGATTGTCAAGGGTGCCAGGGCGCTGCATTCGGCTAAAATGTTATCGGGATGGACCAATCAATTTTCAATTTGCACCAATGGACCTGATGAATGGACGGATGAACAACGCGGGGAGCTTAAGCAGCATCAGATTCCCGTATTTGACTCGCCGATCAAGCATATCGAATCCAGCGATGGTATGGTGAAGCGGGTCATGCTGGAGGATGGCAATGACGTTCCATGCAAAGGAATATTCTTTGCGCCTGTGCTCGTTCCCGGATCCGGCTTGCCGCAAGCTTTGGGTTGTCAGGCCACGGAAGCGGGGACGATCATCGTCGATGCCTCAGGCAAAACGAACGTGCCGGGTGTCTATAGTGCCGGCGACGCGGCTACGGAGCTGTATCAGGCGATTACGGCGGCTTCAATGGGATCATTGGCGGCTGCGGGCTTAAACGGCGAACTGCTTGCAGAGGCCTGGAGACTGAAAGGAAATTGAACGCATAGAAGCTCTGCAAGGGAGGCTGTTCCAGTGTCTTGGGAACGGTGTTCCTGAAATAGGGACTTTAAACAGGAATTGAACCAACGGCTGAACTTTTGTTCAGTCGTATTTTTTTATTGACAAGCCTTGAATACACCAACAGGTCCATGATGGTTCGGCCCCCGTTTTCATTTTATATAGATATGTATCAAAAATGCTTATATCAATCACCATCTGCTTGAACCAACTGTCATACTTACCATAATCTTTCGATGGATATTTGAATTGAATGGATAATCTGCTGGAATTAAAATTTTAATAGATAGGGAACAAAGCCAACTGCTGAAGAAAGTAACCTCTGAAGGAGGCTCCTGTAGCCGTGAATTATTATGACAGGTACGTCACAAGTGAGCTGGTCAATGAAAATCGGTTTCTGCGGATGAGGTTGGGGCACAGTGAGCTTCCCTCATTCGCGGATTCAGCCTCCAAACTGCCCCAGCCATTCTGGGAAGGACATGAGGACGCAATCAGGGCGTATTGGAAAGCCTGGGAACTCGCGTTCGGGCATCTCCGTCAGGCGAATGAGGACAACGGATTCATAGCGAATTATATCGATACCGCATTTAATGATGATCTGTTTATGTACGACAGCAGCTTTATTGTCCTGTTTGCTGCTTACGGGCGGCGCGTGTTTGACTTTCAGCGGACCCTGGACAACTTCTATGCCAAGCAGCATCCTGACGGTTTCATCTGCCGGCAAATTCGGGAGGAGGATGGAACGGACGTATTTCACCGCTTCGATCCGTCCAGCACGGGACCTAATGTCATGCCCTGGGCCGAGTGGGAATATTTTCGGACTACGTCGGATGTTGAACGCCTGGCTGCTGTATTTCCCGTTCTGGTCGCTTATCACCGCTGGCTGAGAAATTACCGGACCTGGCCCGACGGCACTTATTGGGCCAATGGCTGGTCGGGCTCCGCCGACAATTTGCCGAGACTCCCGGGGAGCGCAAGTCTGGAGAAGGACAACTTCTTCCACTACCATCTGGTCTGGTGCGACAACTGCCTGTTTCAGCTTTTTGCCGCGAAGCTGCTGATATCCATGGCGTCTGTACTTGGAAGAGAACAGGACATTCAGGACATAGCCGGTGAGTCGGTTCGTTTGGCCGATTATGTCAATGAGTGCTTGTGGGATGAGAGCACCGCATATTATTACGACAAACAGCCGGACGGGAAGCTCACCGGCTTGAAAAACATCGGCGCGTATTGGGCGCTGCTGGCCGAAATCGTCCCGCTTAACAGACTGGATCGCTTTATCCGGCATCTCGCCGATCCTCTTGCGTTCAACCGGCCGCACCGTGTGCCTTCATTGTCAGCGGATCATCCTGCGTACAATCCGGCCGGCGATTACTGGGTGGGAGCCGTATGGACGCCGACGAATTATATGGTGCTGCGGGGCCTTCGCCAATCCGGCTATGAAACGCTTGCGCAAGAGATCGCCCGGAACCATCTCGATCAGGTCGTGGACGTATTCAAGACGACAGGAACTCTATGGGAAAATTATGCGCCTGAGCAAGCGGCGCCGGGAAATCCGGCAAAACCGGATTTCGTTGGATGGGGAGGGCTGCCGCCTATCGCCGTCCTGTTTGAATATATTTTTGGCCTGCAGCCCGATGCCGGCCAAGCCAGACTCGTGTGGGACATCCGGTTGCTGGAGGCTCACGGCGTGTCGCAATATCCCTTCGGGCGCGAGGGTCTGATTGATTTGTCCTGTTCGAAACGCGCCTCGGGATCGGAGCGGCCGCAATTTACGGCAGCCGCCAATGTTGCCCTGGAGCTTGTGGTGAAATGGGATGGAGGGCAGGAGACCGTCTATATCCATCCCAAGTAACCGGAATTCTCCCTACCGGGGAGGATATCCATGGAACAGATTACTCGCCGGGGAGGTGATGATGAACGCCCTATCATCGTTGAATCGTAAGGTCGCTTGTTCATGTTAAGGCAGCGGAGTTACAGCAGACAGCGTAAGAAGAGGGTTTGCAGCGAAGAGGGAAGAGCCGGCTGACGTGGCACTATATTGAAGGAGGGAAACTTATATTATGTATCCGTTAATGCGCAGAAGGTACAAGCGGTTATTGGTAATCCTTACCCTGATCGCGGTCTTTTCATCGGCAATGGCCGGTCAGGCATTCGCATTGAACGAACGCGGTATGGTGGAGAAGGTGCTGACCGCCGCGCAGGCAAGCGTCGTCGATTCAGGCTGGATACAGCTTTATTTGCGTGAGAAGCCATACAATGCGAGCCATGTTTCGAATACGGGCCATTATTCCATTACGAGCAGCGACGATCCGGATTTTTCCGTGCCGGTTGCACCGATTCTCGTCAACAACAGATATTTTCCGGAGGACGGCCCATACAGCGACTCGCTCGGCAGCTCCAATGTCGCTCATCTGAACGAGATTTACCGGATCTATCTGAAGCTCCCTGCTTCCAAAAAGCTGAAGGAAGGCAAGACCTACACGGTAACGGTCAATCCGGCCGTAGTCGATGTTGATCCCATGACGGCAATCTTCGATACTTCCGTGCCTAATGACGTCATTCATGTGAACCAGGTCGGATATATCACGGACGGCCCGAAGGTGGCGTATCTGTCCTGGTGGACAGGACAAGGCTCGATCAGCTTCGCGGACAAGCCGGCATTCCAGGTGATCGACGAAAGCACTGGCGCTGCGGTCTACACCGGAAGCGTTCATTTCGACGAAGCGGGAGCGGATGAGAAATGGGGAAAAAGCGATCTCTATTCGCTCGATTTTTCTTCCTTCAATGCGGAAGGACAATACCATTTGTATATCCCGGGCGTCGGCAGCTCCTATTCCTTTAGGATCAGCAGCTCGATTTACAAGGATGCCATCGGCTATACACTGACGCGCGGCATTACGATGCAGCGCGACGGCGATCACGGGCTGGATGACCCGAACGTCACGCATTGGAACCGCCCCGCCGCACATCTCGACGATGCTATCGACGAAGCGACAGGGCAGCATGTCGACTTGACAGGCGGACATATGGATGCCGGAGACAGAGGCAAATATCCGTGGAATGTAGCCGCTACGGTCAGCACCATGCTCTCGTCGGCTAATCTGTTCCCCGATCAGATTGAGGCGCAGGGGGAATCTCTGGAAATTCCCGAGTCAGGCAACGGAATCCCCGATTATCTGGACGAACTGGTCTACGAGCTGGATTTTCTGGACAAAGCGGTGATGAACACGGCCAAGGACGGCGCTCTTGCCGCGTATATCCATCCGGCGAGCGACGGATACGAGCAGGGAACGCCGCCTGAAGGCCAGACAGGCCGCATCTTCTTCGATGTCACCCACGGTCCGCTGAAGGCGGAGACGCTGTATGGTGCGGGCGCTCTGGCGATGGCCTACAATTCGCCGCTCATGCAGCAGTATTTCCCTGACAGGATGGAAGGCTACAAGCAGGCGGCCCTTCGGGCGTTCAATGCGTTCGAAACCCATAAGGACGACGCGAGCTTCTGGAAGCCGGAGGATGATCATTTTACGGACGAAGGTCCGCATACCTGGTCGGACGAAATGCTGATTGCGGCAGCCAACCTGCACAAAATTACGGGAGAATCCAAGTATCTGGACTGGATTACGGGCGAGATGCCTGCTTCCCCGCTCGGCTCGGCCCAGAAGAAGTGGGGCTGGGTCAATGAAGGACCGTGGATGGAAGTGTTCCTTTCCCTTTACGAAGATACGAATCTGGGCGCGACGGTCCGGCAGAACGCGTACAACGCGATTCTGGACTGGGCGGATACGGCGATGAGCGCGTCGCATGAACAGCCGTACGGCGTACCGATGGTCGACGATACGTATTCACAGGTCGGCTGGTATTTCTCGGGCAGCCAGATTGCCTTCCCGATGATGATGGCATACGGCGTAAGCCATGATGACAAATACCGGGATCAGATCGTCAAGACCTGGAACTACCTGCTCGGTTCCAACCCGCTCAGCAACTCCTACATCAGCGGGCTTGGCAATCCGCAGCGCAGCCCGCACTGGCTGACGCATGAAATTTCGCAATACGAGTGGACGCAGTATAAAGCGGGCAATGACGGCTGGAAGGAGATGGTTCCGGGAATTCCGAACGCCGATCTGCAGGACGGCAAATTCCCGAGCTACTTCAACGATGCCTGGAACAGCGCGCGGGTGAACAACCAGTACCCCGCTCTGTCCGATTATCCGGCCCTGTACCGCTACACCGACACCTGGAATACGACCAATGAATTTGTCACCCTTATTGCGACGCGGAATGCGGCATCGATTCTGCCTCTCATTCCCACGACGCTGCACGCGCTGACGACCGCGGCGGAGCACGGCAGGATCAGCCCATCCGGTGGATCGTACGTGGAAGGAACTCCGCTCAGCCTGAGCGTTGCGCCGGACCTTGGCTACAAATTTACCGGCTGGAGCGGGGACGCGGCGGGTACGGCCAACCCGCTGGCTGTCACCATGGATGGGGATAAAATGATTACGGCGGAATTTACCGCGGTGCCGACTCATACGCTTGCCGGCGGTGGCGAACATGGCACCCTCATTTTTGACCCTCCGGGAGGCGTTTATAACGAGGGCGCAGCGGTAACGGTTCGCGCAGTTCCGGACAGCGGCTACCGCTTCACGGGCTGGAGCGGCGATCTTGGCGGATCGGACAATCCGGCTGTCCTTACGATGGATGGGGACAAGTCGGTCACGGCTCATTACGAAACAGCCCCGACCTATACGCTTGATGTGGATGCAAGCGGCGGGCAGGTGCTGCAAAGCCCGCAGAAAGAAGCCTACGAGCAAGGGGAACAGGTAACCCTGGAGGCTTTGCCTGACAGCGGTTATGTATTCGACGGCTGGAGCGGCGATCTGACGGGAATGCAGAATCCGGCGACGGTTGGGATGGACGGGGATAAAACGATCACGGCCAATTTCTCTCTAATCCCGACCCATATGCTTACGCTGAATGCGACCGAGGGCGGCACCGCGGGTCCGGCAACGGGCAATTACACGGAAGGCAGTACCGTCACGCTGACGGCAACCGCCCAAACCGGCTATATTTTCACCGGGTGGTCAGGCGATTTGACGGGAACGGCGAATCCGGCCGATATTACAATGGATGCGGACAAGACGATTACCGCGAACTTCCAGTCGGCATCGGGTATTATCAGCCAGGATATATTAACCGCGAATGCGGGCAGTACGACGGTTGACAGCAGCGGCGTATATACGCTAAGAGGCTCGGGCTATAATTTCTGGTCGGCGCCGGACGCGATGCGCTATACGTACGAGATGGGGCTGAAGGGCAATTTCTCAATCGTGGCCAAGCTGGATTCGATGACGGTGGAGAATCCGAACGGCATGGCCGGTATCCAGATTCGGACGAGCACTGCCCTGAATGCCGCTTACGCCAATATTTTCGTGCAGGACGGCCAGCTGGTGGGACGTTTCCGCAAGGGCGGCGACTATTCCGACAATATTGCCTCGCAGCCGGTAACTCTACCGGTATGGATGAAAATAACAAGAGGACCGAATCCATGGAGCATCGCCGCCTATTCCTCTGAAGACGGCGTGAACTGGACGCCATTCACCCAGGGAGACTTCTGGGGTTGGGCGGACCCCGGTTCGCCGGAGCTGACGGCAGGCTTGTTTGCCGTCGGGGGCACCGACGATCAGTATAACAAGTACACCACTGCGCAGTTTAGCCATGTAATATGGCCTGTTGATCCGGCAGACGCGGCGAATCCGGTCATTACGCTTGATCAGGCGGACGGGGCTGTTACTCATAATTCCTATACGATTTCGGGCAGCGTTACCCATGCGCAGTCAGTGCAGCTTCAAGTGAATGGAGGCGCAGCGCTTACGGAGGCTGTCAGCGCGGGCAAATTCAGCGCACAAGTGACACTCGCTCCGGGCAACAATGAAATATCTGTTGCTGCGGACGACGGCAGCGGACACGCCGACTCCAAGCTCCTGCATGTTGCGTACAACGAGCCGCTGCAGACTTCCGCGCACCGGACGTCCGCGGTGCCGGAACTGGACGGGAAGCTGGATGATGCGAGCTGGGCGGGCGCGCTGGCTGACAGCGTAACCCGGTCCATTCACGACGCCACCCTGCCCGGAGATTCGAATAATACGCTGAAGTATGGTCTGCTGTGGGACGATCAATACCTGTATGTCGGAGCTGATGTAACGGATGCCAGCGTTACTTCCGGTCAGGATGCCTTCGGCAACGACGGCGTGGAGGTTTACGTGGACATGGCCAACGGGAGAAACGGCTGGGACAACGCCAAGGACAGTCAATTGGCCGTCGGACCCGGGGACACGACGGTTACCTCGTGGAGAATCAGCGATGGCGTAATAGCGAAGTCCAGCATCACGGATACGGGCTATACCGCCGAAATGGCGATCCCGTGGAGCACCTTCGGCGTGACGCCGGGTGCGAATATGAAAATAGGCTTTGATATCGGTGCGAATGACGACGATACAGGCAGCGGCCGCACCGGCGTTCTCATGTGGAGCGGCACGATGGATAACTGGAAGCAGGCCGACAGCTATGGGGAAGTGAGCTTATCCGCGGAAGCGATCCAGGATACGACTCCCCCGGCAATCCAGGTAACGGAGCCGGAAAGCAAAGTTTACGCCGATTCAGCCGGGCTGACGCCGCAATTTAATGTGACCGATGCGTCGGCCGGGGTTGATACCGCCCTTACGACAGTAACGGTGGATGGTCAAACTGTACCGCAGGAAACGCCGATTCAACTGTACACGCTGCCGCTTGGCACGCACACTATGACTGTAACGGCAACCGATCTGGCCGGCAATACATCACATGCGACGGTCGAGTTCCAGACGGCCGCCAGCATCGCCTCCATGAGAGAGCTGGTGGCGCGATTCGCCGATACCGGATGGATTAACAATGTCGGCATCGAAAACAGTTTTCTGAAGCAGCTGGAGCACAGTTCTCTCGACAGCTTCATCTCACATGTTCAAGCGCAAAAAAACAAGCATATTACCGCCGATGCGGCCAATGTATTGCTTCGCGACGCCAATGCCCTGATGAATCAAGATCAATAAGACAGTACTCCAATCCATAATGGCAAGTCGAATCCAACGATCCGGCTTGTCATTTTTTTTGTCCCGATATAGATACTTTACAAGAATTCGGCTAACGAAAAAGCAAAGGCGAACAGCCAAGCCGCTGTTCGCCGGAATGTCGGCAAAAACCTGTTCTTCGGAGCGTTTCCCTTTACCGTTTCAGTTGCCCGTATTCTGATAGGTTGCCGCATGAAGCTTTGCTTAAAATAGGGGAGCTTTTTCCCGATCAAACCGCTTCTGTATTTATGTCGTTTACTTTGATAAGGGTTGCTTAACGAGTCGACTTAAAAGCGGTATTGCGCAGGGAACAGCCAATTATGATAACATGCGGGGAGGTTTTGGTATGATTATTAAATTTTGGAGAGAAAGTGTCGTTGCTTCCTGTCTTTTGACCATTATTCGAATATATCTTGGCTGGCAGTGGCTAGCTTCCGGATGGGACAAGATCTCGGGCGGGAAATTTGACGCAACCGGATTTCTAAGAGCTGCCGTCAATCATTCGAACGGTGAAAACCCCGCCGTACAGCCATGGTGGGCTGACTTTCTGAATTATTTTGCAATTCCGAATGCGGGTCTATTTAATCTTCTGGTTCCTTGGGGAGAATTTTTAGTCGGGCTTGGATTAATAATTGGCATGTTTACTTCAATTGCCGCGTTGATGGGGATAGTTATGAACTTCTCTTATCTGTTTTCGGGAACTACAAGCACAGGGCCGCAAATGGTTCTATTGGAAATCCTGATCCTTGCGGCGTCTTCGAACGCGGCAAAGCTCGGATTCGACCGGTGGGTGATTCCCTTCGTTAGGGAAAAAATCACCAATAAATATTCAATGAGGTCCGTTCATAAAGCTTATAAAATCGAGTGAATAATGTATAGATTAAGCCTTTGAGGACCGCTGGTGGTTTTTAACGCCAGCGGCTTTTAATTTATCCGGATCCCCTGGTGCTCACTTCATGCGATTATCCAGCCAAACATTTACATATTTACCACATGGAGATAACCTTCCTCTTACAAAGCAGCAGTATAGTTTTACTTAGGACTAATCAATTCTTTGGAGGAGTGAATGCGTTGAATACTAATATCGACCGTAAAACATTCTTATCCTATGTTGGAAAAGGAGCAGCGGCTCTGGCAGTTGCATCAGCGGGACTCGGGACGCTGGATAGCAAAGTAAATGCCGCATCTTCGTCCGCCAGCCATCTCTTCGGATTCAAAACAAATAAGGTCAGCGGTTACTTTGAGCCGATCGCTCCTTCCAAAGAAGACAAATTGATTCTTCCCCAAGGCTTCAAATACGATGTAATCGCTGCCATGGACGATGTCATCAACCCGGCCGGCGAAAAATTCGGTGACGGCTCCGATTACAATGCCTTCTTCCCGTTGGAAGGCTCGAATGTGCGCGGCCTTCTGGTGAACAACCACGAGTATACGGGTGTATTCAGCATCGGCTTGATCAAGGACGGCAAGATGACAGCCGATCAAGTCCAGAAGAACCTCTATTACCAGGGAATGTCTGTCATCGAAATTTACCGCGATGAGAACGGAACGTGGAAGATGGATACCAAATCCAAGCATGCCCGCCGCATCAATGGCTTCACTAAATTTGAATTGACCGGACCGGCCAGGGGGACAGCGGCGCTTGTTGGCGCGACAACCGCGCAGGGCACGTTCGCGAACTGCTCCGGGGGCGTGACGCTTTGGAACACGGCACTTTCCTGCGAAGAGAACTATGCGGATACCGCCGAAGTGTCCAAGCTGCCCTCGACTCACTACGGATGGGTTGTTGAGATCGATCCCTTCGACAAAACATATCTGAAGAAGCATACGGCCCTCGGCAGGTTCAATCATGAGAATACCGCGATGGGGCTTGCGGCAGACGGACGTGTAGTCGTATATATGGGAGACGATGTGAAAGACGCCTGCGTTTACAAATTCATCAGCAAAGGCAAATTCGATAAATCCAAAGGCCGCTCGAACTCCGCCCTTCTGGAATCCGGCACTCTATATGTCGCCAATCTGAAAACGGGCAAATGGATTCCTATCACGCTGGATGGGGTATTAAAAGCAGCTGAAGGCAAGGCGGATGTCCAGGCAAAATTCAAAACGCAAGGCGATGTCGTTACCTTGTGCCAGGAAGCGTCTCTGCTGGTAGGGGGAACGCCGACAGACCGTCCCGAGGATATCGAAATCTCTCCGTTCGATAACACGGTGTTTATCGCACACACGAATAATGATAATCATGGCAACATACATGGTCACATCACCAGAATTTTCGAAGCGAACAACGATCTTGGCGCCCTTGACTTTGATTTCGAGATCTTTGCCGCCGGCGGCAGACAATCGGGCTTCAGCTCGCCGGACAACCTGGTATTCGATTCAGACGGGGATCTCTGGGTGGTAACCGACATTTCCAGTACCAGCCAAAACAAAGGCGTATACAAATCCTTTATGAACAACGGCCTGTTCGTCATTCCGACTTCAGGTCCAAGCAAAGGCATTGCGCTTCAATTCGCCTCCGCTCCAGTGGAAAGCGAAATGACAGGTCCATTCTTCACACCGGACGAGCAGACCCTGTTTCTGTCTATCCAGCATCCTGGAGAAGAAACGAAAGATTTGCAGAAGCCGACAAGCCGCTGGCCGCATCGCAGCGGCGACCCCAAGGCCCGCGCTGCTGTAGTGGCGATAAGCGGCTTCAAGCTTGGGAAATAATGTGAAGGAGATGGGATAACATGCCTTTCGGAAACATTGGTATTGGCGGTTTGGTCCTGATTCTAATTATCGCGCTTATTATCTTCGGACCATCCAAGCTCCCCGAGCTTGGCCGCGCCTTCGGTCGCACGCTGAGCGAATTTAAAGGAGCGACACGGAATCTGGTTGGCGGGGAAGAAGACGAGAAACAGAGGGATGCCGATCCGGTGCAGCCTTCTGCACCGCAGAATAAATAATGCGCAATCCAAACGATCTGAATGTAATCGGGCACCTGGAGGAGCTGCGTTCCCGCTTGATCCGGACGTCGATCACCTTCCTGGCAGCTATGGCAGCAGCGTTCATCTATGTCCGGGATATCTACCAGTGGCTGGTCAGAAATGTGGATCAGAAGCTGGTGGTGCTTGGTCCATCCGACGTAATCTGGGTCTATCTGATGATTACAGGCGTTGTAGCCATTGCAGTCACCCTGCCTGTAGCCGCCTACCAGACCTGGAAATTTCTCCAGCCCGCGATCCCGCCCAATATCCAGCGCTCAACGTTATGGTTTATTCCGGGCATCAGCCTGCTGTTCATCATTGGTCTTAGCTTCGGGTATTTCATTTTGTTTCCCATGGTGCTGCATTTCATGAATGAAATGGCCAAGGCGGATTTTGACACCATGTATACGGCTGAGAAATATTTCAGATTTATGATCCATATGACTCTTCCATTCGGCCTGCTCTTTGAGATGCCGGCAGCTGTGATGTTTCTGACCAAGCTCGGCATTCTTAATCCCGAGCGTCTGGCCAAAGCCAGAAAGATGGCCTACTTTATTCTCTTGATCGTGGGCGTTACCATCACCCCTCCCGATATCCTGTCGGATATTATCGTAATTATCCCTCTCTTCCTGCTGTATGAAATCAGCATAACAATTTCGAGGGTTGTCTACAGGAAACAGCTTAATCTGCAGAATGCGGCGAGCTGAATATAAGGAATTAAAAAACAGAGCAAGCCGGATTTTGGCTGCTCTGTTTTTGGTGTGCGGCGTGCCGCAGGGATTCCGGCTGAACACGCTGTATCTGCAAAAGGCATTTAGAGATCAGACTGTCATTGCACTCAGCTGCTAGGCATCCTCATCGGCAAGCTCCCTGCGGCCGGCACCTTTGGCTGTTTCTTTCTGCTCTTTCAAGACATGCTGATAATAATTCAACAGCTGAGCAGAAGGCTCGGACCAGCCGAAACGGCGCGCCGCATTGCGGGCGCTGCCGGAGATCCGTTCGCGAAGTTCCGGGTCCGCCGCTCTGGATACCGCTTCAGTGAGCCCTCCCGGACGCCCGGTATCGTAGAGCAGTCCTGTCACCCCATCCTCGATCTGTTCGCATGTCGGTCCGCTAATTCCTGCGATAACCGGCAGTCCGGAAGCCATGGCCTCCAGAATCACAAGTCCGAGCGTCTCGGTTGTGGATGGGAAGATGAACATATCTGAAGAGGCATAAGCCTGAGACAGACGTTCGCCATGCATGAATCCTGTAAAGGTCGTATTCGTTCCCTGAAAATAAGCTTCCAGAGCAGCCCGGTGAGGGCCGTCTCCGACGAGAGCCAGGCAATACCGGGGTGAAGATTCCAGAACCTCCCGAATGCGCTCGATCTCTTTCTCCGCCGCGAGACGTCCTACATACAGCAGGATGGTCTTTCCGGGCTGTCCATTCGATAATAAATCCCGCATATCGTGATTACGGTGGTCCGGGCCGAATTCATCCGAGTTGACGCCGCGCTTCCACAGCTGAACGCTGCGGAAGCCTTTGGCGGTCAGCTCGTCCAGCACGGATTGCGAGGTGCACAGATTGAGATGGGCACGGTTATGAAGCGTCCGGAACCACCACCACAAGACGGGCTTCAAGAAAGGCAGACGGTAGTAATCCGCGTATTTCGGAATTTGAGTATGATAGGAGGCAATCATAGGCAGACGATGCCGGCGGCCGTAATAAATTCCCGCTACGCCCAGCACGGCGGGATTGACCACATGGACCAGATCCGGCTGAAGCTCGCGCAGAAGACGGCCTACCTTACGGTTTGGCATCGCCAATTTTTTACTCCGGTAGAGAAAGAAATATCGCGCCGGAATCCCTTCCACGCGGACTCCTTCAAAATCATAGACGCCCAGGTCCGGCGCTATAACGGTGATGTCATGCCCGTTTTCCCGCAGCCAGCGGATCGTCGCGCACAAGCGGGTAACGATTCCGTCCGTAGAGGGAAGAAACGTTTCGGTAATAATGACGATTTTCATCGGCATAGACTCCCTATCTTTAGTTCCAGGTCACCTTCGGCAGAATATGATCGACCAGAATGCGGTCCTTATGCTCCAAGGCGGTCCTCAGAATTCCCCGCAGCACTTCATCCGACAGCAGATGCGGCTCCAGTCCCAAATCCTTCAGCCTGGTGTTCTTCGCGAAATAATAGTGATCTTCCTTCTCGACGCGTGGGTTCATAAGATGCGCAACCTGAACATGGATTCCTTCGTCATGCGCAACTCTGCGGACCATCTCGGCAAGCTCCAGGACGGAGAATTCCTCCGTGAATTGATTGAATACCCGGAACTCCCCGGTATCGGCCGGATTCTCCGCGGCAAGCTCAATGCACCGAACGGTATCCCTGATGTTGAGGAATCCCCGCGTCTGGCCGCCTTTCCCATATACGGTCAGATTGTGGCCGATGGACGCTTGAATCAGAAAACGGTTAAGGGCCGTGCCGAATACCCCGTCATAATCCAGGCGGTTGGCAAGCAGCGGATCAAGCAGGGTCTCATCGGTATGCAGACCGTATACGACACCCTGATTCAGATCGGTGGCCCGCAGTCCCCACACTTTGCAGGCAAACATAAGATTGTGGCTGTCATGGACCTTGGAGAGATGGTACATGGAGCCGGGCTGCTTCGGATAAGGAAGAAGATCCTCACGCCCGTTATGGGTAATCTTGATGTAGCCTTCCTCGATATCGATGTTCGGCGTTCCGTATTCTCCCATCGTGCCTAATTTAATAATATGACAATCCGGTACTATTTCTTTAATCGCATAAATCACATTTAAGGTGCCCACTACATTGTTCACCTGGGTGAACACCGCATGTTCCCGGTCAATCATGGAATAGGGGGCGGAACGCTGCTCCGCAAAATGAACGAAAGCGTCAGGCCTCGTCTGAAGCAGCACTGTTCTGAGAAAATCGTAATGATTCAAATCGCCGATATAAAGCCCGATCGAACGGCCCGTCAGCTCTTCCCAACGGGCAATACGCTTCTCGATCGGTGCAATCGGCGTCAGCGAATCTACGCGGAGCTCCTCGTCCCATTTGCGGCGGCTCAGATTGTCGATGATCGTAACCTCGTGCCCCTTGGCCGATAGATAAAGGGCCGTCGGCCATCCGCAAAATCCGTCTCCGCCTGCTACAACGATTTTCATGATCAATGATTCCTCCTTGGTATTTTACAATTATCAGGTGGTGACGGCATCACTTTACAGTAAGAGTGTAACATTGAAATATTAAATATAAATAAAAAAATTGGCACTCAGCCGTTTAAAAAACGATTTATACCGGGAAGCCGGGCCTTACTCAATTATAATTCATATTTACCAATTTGTGGGCAGCCAGATTATAATGAAAAGTATGATAAATGGACTGGTTTGTCCTGCAGATGTGCGAGCAGCGTATAAATGAAAGGAGAGGTTCCATGAATTTTTCTAAAATAGAAGAAATTCTGAAGAAGCATAATGAAACCCTGCCATTCTCAGGAACAGTATTGGTCCGGGATAGAACAAACATCTTTGAACAGCGATTTGGATATGCGAACCGGTCCGAGCAAATCCAAAATACCATGAATACAAGGTTCGGGATGGCATCAGGGTGTAAAATTTTTACTGCTGTAGCGATTTGTCAGCTTGTCCAGGATGGAGTCTTATCTTTTGATTCACATTTGAGAGATTGCATTCATATCCCTTTTCCTAATTTTGATCCGGACATTACCCTGCACCATCTCTTAACCCATACTTCAGGAATACCGGATTATTTTGATGAAGAGGTTATGAATGATTATGAGGAATTGTGGAAGGAATTACCGATGTACAGCATTCAATCGCCTCAGGATTTTTTGCCTTTGTTCCAGAATGGACCCATGAAGTTTTCTGCTGGCGATCACTTTTCCTATAGTAATGCAGGATATATATTACTAGGTTTGGTTGTTGAGAACATGACGGGCATGGATTTTACAACGTATGTTGAGAAGAATATATTTCAACGGTGCGGGATGCTGGACTCGGGATATTTTAGAATGGATCGGCTGCCTGAACGAACGGCAATCGGGTATATCGATTATGATCAAACGTGGAGGACTAATATGTATTCAGTTCCAGTTAAAGGCGGACCTGATGGGGGAGCCTTTACGACGGTTTATGATTTGGTCAAGTTTTGGGAGGCATTGATGAATAATCAGCTGCTATCCTCTGAATATACTCCTATATTACTGACGCCTCATGTAAAAGAAGACGAGCATACGTATTATGGATACGGTGTATGGATATCAATGTATGATAATGCTGTTTTCAAATATTATGTTATGGGCAGCGATCCTGGAGTCATCATGCAATCATCCGTGTATGCGAAAGAAAAAATACATGCCCATATAATCGGCAATATCGGTAAAGGTGCTGGAATGATAGCACGAAAGATTGATGAAATCCTATTATAAAGCCATTTAAAGCATATCGATGACGATGATGTGTCGATTATGAGTACCGCCCTGAAAAGACATCGCTACGGCGGTGTTTTTTGCTTATATTGCTGAAGCATATGCGGTGCCGCCAAAAGACGGCTGCTGCTGTTTCTTCTTCATATACAGTACTTGACACAATGAGGGAAATAATAGCATAATATTATATGAATACATGCTCATATATAATAAATTAGAAAAACAACTGCGATCATTTGAACATTTACAAAGGAGACGACTGCCATGCACAGCCATTCCCATCACGCGCACGATCATCATGGCCATGACCATGGACATCACGGCCACCATCACAACCACGCCAGAGCGGGCAATAAAAAAGGACTTGCGATCGCGCTGTCCATTACGGTCGGCATCATGTTTTTGGAGTTTTTCGGGGGACTTGTTACGAACAGCCTGGCGCTTTTGTCCGATTCAGGTCATATGCTCAGCGATGCCAGTGCCCTTGCGCTAAGCCTGGTTGCGTTGTGGTTTGCCGCAAGACCCTCGTCTTCGAAGCGGACATTTGGCTTCCACCGGTTTGAAATACTTGCTGCGCTTTTCAATGGTGTTGCACTGTTTGTCATTGCGGCCTTTATCGTATGGGAAGCCATCCAGCGGTTTGGCAGCCCGCCGACGGTGGCAAGCGGGTCCATGATGCTTATCGCGGCAATCGGGCTCCTCGCGAATGTCGGAAGCGCCTTTGCGCTGATGCGTTCAGGCGATGTGAAGAACAACGTCAATCTCCGCAGCGCTTATATCCATGTGCTTGGCGATGCTTTGGGGTCCGTGGGCGCGATTATGGCGGGAGTCCTGATGATGGCATTCAAGTGGTACATTGCTGATCCGATCATATCTATTCTTGTCGCCGTGCTGATCCTGAAAAGCGCATGGGGAGTTATCAGCCATACGCTTCATATATTAATGGAAGGAACCCCGACTGCTATCGATCAATCCGAAGTCAGGGAAACGCTGCTCGCTATCGATGGGGTTAAGGATGTGCATGACCTCCACATCTGGACCATTACTTCCGGTTTTGATTCGTTGAGCTGCCATGTTCTGATTGATGACCGGAAGGACAGTCAGGATATTTTGCAAAATGCCATTCATGTGCTGGAGAATAAATTTCATATTGAACACACCACGATCCAGGTGGAGACGGCAAATATTCATCACGGGAAGCTAAAGTGCTGATGTCAGAAGCAGAGCTTTGAAACGATTTAATATTTCAGGCGAAGTAGAAGGAGGCCGTTTAAGTGAAAATAAGCGAATTGTCTGAAAGGACCGGTGCAAGCACCCGATCCATCAGGCATTATGAGAAGAAAAAATTAATCGCCGCTGCCCGTCTTGACAATGATTATCGGGAGTTCGACGAATCTGCCGTTGAGCGTATACGGATCATCCAGCTCTATTTGGGTCTTGGACTGACAACGGAGCAAATCGAGGACATATTGAAAGGCGAGGTCAGCACACCTGACGATTACGAATTTTGTGAAGAGATGCTGGACGCCTATCAAACGAAGCTGGATCAAATCAACAGACAAATTAGCGGATTGGAAGTCGTGAAAGAGCGGCTGGAAAGACAAACCTCAAAAATGCGGGAAAAACAAAGAGTGAAATTATTGGAGCATACGGGAGCTTCAAAATAATGACAGGCTCCGGTCCATAGGAAGGACTGGAGCCTGTTTTTTAGCGGCCGGCTACACAGTCGGTTTCCGTAACAGTTCCGTCAAGCGCGAGAAATCGTCAGCGCCGTAGCCTGCATCGACAGCACGCAGCGCAACGGCCCTGGCAGCGCTCAGAACGCTGGTATCCATCCCGTGATGCTGCGCTGCATGGATAATATGCTCCATACCTGCCGCGGCCGATGCGATGTTCGACTTGTCGCCCGGATAGTGTCCTTCTTCTACATGTTTTGCCGAGTAATTGATGATATCAGGCATAATGGCCATGATTCCCTGAGCATAAGCCGCAAATTCTCCAGGGGCAATGTTCTCGGCGCCGGCCAGGGTGAGCGCATGGGCATAGCCGGTCATGGTTGTCCAGAAGAAGTCGAGCAGGGCTACATCGTATGCCGCTGCCCGGCTCGGATCTGCGCCAAGATAAGAGGCCGTGCCGCCCAAGTTCGCCAGCAAGGGTTGATGGGTTTGATAGACGGTCTCTGGTCCGCTGTACAGAATAACGGCAGCAGGCGTACCAATGGTCGGCGTTGGAGTCATGATCGCTCCGTCAAGATAGCTGATTCCATGTTCGGCAGCCCAGGCGGCCATTTGGCGGGATCGTTCGGGAGAATCGGCAGTGAGGTTTATCAGAGTCCGTCCCTTCAGGACATTTTCAGCGGGGCTGAGAATCGTGTGCACCGCGTTGTAGTCCAGCACACAGATGATGACAAGCGGGCTCGCAGCGATAGCGTCATGAACGGTATCTGCCAACACAGCACCCTGCATAACAAGACGGTCTGCCTTCCCGGCTGTCCGGTTCCATATGGTCACAGGATGGCCGTTTTTTAGAAAGGCCTGGGTCAGCGCCTGCCCCATCGGACCCAAGCCGATAATCGTAACCGGTGTGCGTTCGTTGCCTTCAGTCCTGACGGTTCCTTCACTCCAGCTGTTTCTTTCCCCGCTTTGTTCATTTCTTTTCATTGAAAATGCCTCCTGTCAAATAGGTTCGTTCCATGCATATTCTAAAGTTTGACACTAGTGTTAATGTCAAGACCTGTTTAAGCATACGAATTGTGGCTCTTCCATCCTCCGTTTATAATAAAGAAGCAAGCTACCCCCGAGGAGGAAAATCGATGAAAATTGCCGAAGGAATCGCTGCCCTGCCGATTGAGATGAATTTTATGGGAAACTCGAGCGTCATCTATCCGACGCTCTTATGGGACGAGGATAATGTCGTCCTGGTCGACACTGGCACGCCCGGAATGCTCCCTGGCATCCGGACGGAGATCGGTCGGGCGGGTGTCGATTTCGACAAGCTGAATACGGTCATTTTGACTCATCAGGACATCGACCATATTGGCAGCATGCCCGAAATCGCGGCTGCCGCCAAACAGCCTCTGCTCGTGCTTGCCCATGAGGAGGACAGAAGCAGTATTGAAGGTGAACGTCCTTTCGTTAAATTCAATCGCGAATGATTCGGACCGCGCCTGGCAGCCGCTCCGGAAGCGGCACGCAAGCGGCTTGAATATTTGCTCGACCATCCCCCTACCTCCAAGATCAGCCGGATCATCTCAGACGGCGAGCTGCTTCCGTATGCGGGAGGCGTAACGGTTATATTCACGCCGGGGCACACGCCCGGTCATATATGCCTCTATCATCACGCCAGCCAAACACTGATCGCCGCCGACGAGCTCAACATTGCGGACGGCCGTCTGACCGGCCCGAGTCCGGGCGCCACACCGGATATGGAAACCGCCCTCCACTCGCTTGCCAAGCTGGCATCCTTCGAGATCCGCACGATTATCAGCTACCACGGAGGGGTTCTAAGCGACAATGCGGGCGGACAATTAACCGGTCTCATTGCTTCCCGGATTTAATGAAATATATAAACCTATCATATTTTTTGAGATTTACAATTGGCAGCTGCCTATTAATCTGCCTATTTTTCATAGCCAAGATATTAGCGTAGAGCATGTTTGACCACCTCTCATATTATGTTTTCATCCAAGCTTGAGGAGTGGTCGAATGAGTTCAACCCTGAAGAGAAGGGTTTATAAAAATACGAAGAAAATTAAAAAAGTGTTTGCTGTGAGCGGAAAAAAACGCAAATATGTCATGGTAAGCCGATGCTGTAGAAAACAGAAAAACTGTAAAAATGTATTTACTACAAAAGAAATTCAGCTGCTTTCGGATATTCTGAAGAAAAATGCAGATATTATTCCACCCGTTATTCTGGATCAAGATCAGGAAAACATCCGCCAATTAAGGTTTCAAATGCGCCGATTAAATAGACTTGTAAGAGGATCAAAGATCTGCAAAAAAACAAGACTTATTGTTATTTTGGAGTTGTCCCTGTCTATTCTGAGGCCGGGTTTAACTCCGCCTATGAATCTCGTCGTACATCTCGAACAGATGGTAATAGAACTAAGCAATATCGTGAACATTTTAGAGAATCCACAGCAAGAGATCAATCAAATCAATGTATTAATCCAAAATATTGAAAATATCATAAACAATGTTCTGGGAACCCCGGGCGCTCCTGGAGCTCCAGGTGAACAGGGAATACCCGGACCTCAAGGCCCTATGGGTGTTCCCGGTACTTTTTCTCCCGTGTATGCCAATATTTTTGATACGTTTGATCAGTGGCTTGAGCCTAACCAGCCAGTACGATTCAATCAATTTGATCAGCCTGGCTCCATATTGTTTGGGGGAATTACGGCTACCCAAACTTCCCTGACCGTTCCGGTGGCCGGGGATTATGCGATATTGTGGGAAGTCATATTCCTGCCGGTTCCCACCCAAACCCACTGTGCATTTGGCGTGTTTGTCAATGGCGTTCTTCAAAATTCTACCCGATCAGGTATAGCAGCTTTTCAAGATCAGGAGTTTGACAACTCTGGTTCGGTAGCGATTTTGCGCTTAAATGCCGGTGATGTGATTGAGCTTCGGGCTTTAATTCCTGCAACTAGTACGCAAACAGCCATACAGCTGAGCTCACGGATACAATACCCGCCTTTTGGCGGTACTGCTGATCAACCGATAAATAGCGCATCGCTGCGGACGTTTAAGCTGGGTCCGTCGTAGCTTCGATATATAATCATGCTGCTTCCGTTGGATATCCTCCAATAGGAAGCTTCTTCTTTCAATTGGTAGGTCGCAGCCATAAAAATGGCATCAATCATCAACCTGAAAGCGTTCTCTGTAAACCGTCTCCGTGAAGTGGTATACTGGGCTTGAAAAGGCGGGAAAGCGCCATCCGCCAGAATCATATATTCTCTAGTAAAGGAGTTCATTATGCGATACGTCGTTATTGGAGGAAGCGGCCATGTCGGGACATACATGATCCCGCAATTGGTGCGTCTTGGCCATGAGGTTGTTCATATCAGCAGAGGGACAAGCGAGCCCTATCGTCCCGATTTGGCATGGAAGGAAGTCCGGCATGTGTCCGTTGACCGGTCAGCGGAGGAGAAGGACGGGACATTCGGGCGAAAAATAGCCGGGCTTCAGCCTGATGTCGTCATTGACATGATTTGCTTCAAGCCGGAGAGCGCGCGGCAGATCGTGGAGGCGCTGAAAGGGGAGATCCAGCACTATATCTCCTGCGGCACCATTTGGGTACACGGTCCGAGCGTATCGGTTCCGACTGCCGAGGAAGCGCCGCGCAGGCCGTTTGGCGAATATGGTATTTTGAAAGCAGAGATTGAGAGCTTCCTGCTGGAGCAGGCGAGAAGAGCAGGCTTCCCTGCCACAGTGCTCCATCCTGGGCATATCGTCGGACCAGGATGGGCGCCGCTCAATCCGGCTGGTCATTTCAACCCGCAGGTGTTTTCCCGGCTCGCCCGGGGGGAGGAAGTCGTCATCCCAAACCTGGGCCTCGAAACGGTTCATCATGTTCATGCGGAGGATGTGTCACAAGCATTCATTAAAGCCTCCCAGTGCTGGAACGCCGCGGTCGGCAACAGCTTCCATGTGGTGTCTCCGGCCGCATTGACCCTAAGAGGCTATGCGGAGACCGTCGCATCGTGGTTCGGCAGGGAAGCGAATCTGAAATTCGAGCCGTTCGAGACATTGAGCGGCAAGCTCACCGAGCAGGAAGCGCGCAGCACCTGGGACCATATCGCCCACAGTCCGAACTGCAGCATCGACAAGGCGCGGAGCCTGATCGGCTATGCCCCGCGCTATACGTCTCTTGAGGCGGTCAAAGAATCGGTTGAATGGATGATTGAACGGCAATTAATCGAAGTCTCATAAAGACAGAAACCCTGAACAGGCAGAATTGATTATATGGCTAATAAGATTACCCGTGATTTGTTATAGAACAGCAGAAAGAGCGTCATTAATGACGGGAATATTGACCGGTTGAAGTCCGCTTAACAAGGCGGGCTTTTTGTTTTGCGGTAATATCTTCAGCATTGCGGGCGGAATGATCTTGCGTGAAAAAACGGGAGACAGAATTCGCACGGGGCCAATACCATTTTCGCTACCTGATGGATCTCATAATTGATTATGATGGTTTCGCTGATACGAAATGTATACCCCGCAAGCAAAATGTGAAGGGGGGATGCCCGGAACAATTGAACCGGAAAGGAACCGCCCAAATTATAACAATGAAGGAGATGCGCATGTGAAAAGGAATAGAAGGACATCGCTCATCTTGACCCTGGTACTGTCCATGCTGGCAACTTCGGGCATTTTCTCCGGAGGAACCCGCCAGGCTGAAGCCGCCGGATTTGCCGAACGGGTTGCCATTGAGGATGTCGGCATCGACGCGGAAGGCGTCATTCACGGCAAGCTGGTCAATAAAACGGCCGGACCGCTTCAAGGAACGTTGATTGCCGCACTCTACAATGAACAGAATACGATCGACAGCTCCGACATTCAGCAGATATCCTTCACCGCTGCGGGTGAAGCTTCTGCATTCAGCGCACAGTTCGATCAACCGATCGTTCCAAAAAAACATACAATCAAGCTGTTCGTATGGGACAGCCTGACAAGCAAGAAGCCGCTGTCCAACGTCATGGAGGTCAGTCCGTACGGACTGACGGAAACCACGGAAAGCAAAATCAATCCGTATGCGTTCTATGTCGGCCGGGTAGCCCGGACGTATTCGGAGTCGGAAAACAAGGCGCTCACCGCCGACCTGGACACGTACATCGACACAACCAACAAGCGGATCAAAAGCGTTACGGATGAGCTGGATTGGGATTACGGGCAAGGTGTCATCCGCCTGAATACGCCGAAAAGCCAGGGGGCTACGGGCATTCTGAATGCCGTAAGCAGCGTTGAGCTCGATAATGTCGTCATCGAGTCCGGCAATGCTTTTGGCACGGTCATGGTCATCTCGCTGGACGATCTGCCGATCGCCTCATCGAAGAAGCTGCTGATCCAGGCGGTGACGGAAGACAAATCGTACGGCTTCGAGTCGGAGACAGTGACGGAAGGCGGCGTGGCGAAGCAGAAAATCGTTTCACTCGGCGAAGGGCCGATGAACGTCCGCGATATCGACGCTTCCGTACTGCTCAAAGGCATGACAGATATTAACAGGATTTACGCGCTGGACCCGAACGGCTATGTGAAGGAGGAGGTTCAGGGCACGGCTGCTGCAGGCGGATTTCAAATTCCGCTCAGGCCCGATGCACTGTATACTCTCGTCGAGCGCGAAGGGCTGACAGACCCCTACGTACCAGGCACACAGCCTGAGGAAGATCCCGTGTACGTATGGTGGGAGGGAGAGGATGCGGTGGAAACGAACTTCCCTGCAACCGCGGACTTCTCGGCGGATACGTTCCCTCAGACGCGTCATCTGCTGTCCGGCAGCGACTGGCTGGCGATCTCGAATGTAGCGGTAGACCCGGATAATCCGCCGTTTGCCAATTATGAAGTTGAAGTGCCCGAAGACGCGGCTTATACGTTTTTTGTCCGCAAATTCTGGCTGCACGGTCCTTTCGACTACCGGTGGGACGGCGGGGAATGGAAATCCGTCGGCCGCGACATCACGCTTCTGGATTCTGTCAGTTTCCGGCAATTCACTGAGGCGAACTGGATATCCGCCGGGAGCGAAACGCTGACGAAAGGCAAGCATCTGCTTGAAATCAAGCTCCAGCAGGAAGCGGAGAATTCCAACGCCGCATTCGACAGCTTCATTCTGTCCAAACAGCCGTTCATGCCAAGCGGCCTGCTGCGTCCGGGAGAGAAGCTGAACCGCGCGGAAGAGGGATTCTGGGCATTCGAGCCGGATATCGATCCGTTCAACGACAATGCTGCGCTTGATCTGCGTTACTTGAACGAAGAGACGGCGGGCCAATCCGGTTATGTCCACCGGCAAAAAGACAAGCTGCTGCTTGGCGACGGTCAGGAAGCACGTTTCTGGGCCGTTAATGCGGGAGCGGAAACGATCAATCTGGAAAAAGGCGACGTTGATTATTTTGCCAAGCAGCTGGCGAAGCGCGGCGTCAATATGGTGCGGATACACGGCATGATATTTGATGAGAATGGCGAAATCACCGCCAAGGCGCTTGACCGCTATCAATATTTTGTCCACGCGATGAAGCAGGAAGGCATCTATGTCAACCTGAGCTATTACTTCGTGCTTTGGTGGGATATGACCAAAGCCGAGGCCTTTAAACAGCCTGGCGACGAGTTTTTCGATTGGAACAAGCAGCCGTTCGGCCTTCTGTTCTTTGATAAAACGCAGCAGGAGCTGTACAAAAAAGGAGTGCGGAAGCTTCTGCTGACGCCGAATCCCTATGAGAACGGGCTTCCGCTCGGCAAGGATCCGGCGGTTGCGATCATCGAGACCCAGAACGAGGACAGCTATTTCTTCTTTACCTTCTCGGATTGGAAGTTCCCCGACAATATCAGGCGCGAGCTGTCCAGAATGTTCGGCGGTTGGCTGAAGGACGAATATGGCAGCCTGGATGCCGCTTATGACGCCTGGGGAACGCTCGGCAAGGTCTGGAATGACGAGCCGGAGAATGGATTGATGGAGGTTGAAGGCGCTTCCAATCTTCCGTGGGCGACAGGAAACGGAGGAGACGATAAGCGCAGGCGGGACATTCTTCGTTTTCTCACCGAGGAACAGCGGCTGTTCTACGAGGATATGAACCGTTTCTACAAGGAAGATATCGGTACGCAAAGCATAATAACGGCCAGCAACTGGATCACGGCCGATCCGGCCAAGATGGAGGCTCTGGAACGTTATACGTATGCGGCCACCGACATGGTCGACCGGCATGCCTACACCGAACCAAGCCATACCGCGTTCAACAATGAAAACTGGACACTTCACGCAGGCGATACTTATATTCCAACTCCTATAGTCCAGCATCCCGACATGAACCCTGTGAAGGTTGTCCATAACGATGACCAGCCGTCGATGATTTCGGAGATTACCTGGACGAATCCGACTCCTTACGGTGCGGAAGGACCATTCATGATTTCCGCCTACTCCTCGCTGCAGGGAATCGATGTACTGGATATGTTTGCGACAGGCGGACCCTCGTGGCCGACGAAATGGCAAAAATGGCCGATCATGTCGCCGACGATGGCTGGCCAATTTCCGGGATTCTCGCTCATGTACCGCAGAGGAGACGTAAAGGAAGCAAAGAACGTCGTGTTGGAATCAAGCACGCTGGATTCCCTGCTCAAACTTCAAGGCTCAAAAATTTATGAAAGTTTGAACATCGACGATATCCGCGGATAAGACCGGAACAGGCAAACCCACCATTTCAATAAAAGAAGGGATATGTGGCGATGAAGCGATCGTTTCGAATCGCACTGGTTTATGTGACGTTAGTTGCTCTGATGTTCTCGATGTTCGGCGGAGCCGTGAGTGCCGATGGGGGGACCGCAGCCGAAGCGCCGGTCCCGGGTGACGTCGTCACTGGGATACCATCCCAGGACGAAGATGCGCCGGACACCGAAGCGCCTGCAGCGCCTGCAGGTCTGCATGTGGCTGGGACGACAAGCACGAGCGTCAGCTTGTCCTGGAACGCTCCGGACGCAAATTCGGGCACGGTCACGTATGCGGTTTATAATGGCGGTGCCTCCGCGGGGACGACGGACCATACCCAATTTGTTGTGACGGGCTTGCTGCCGTCCACGTCCTATGTCTTCAGCGTCGCTGCACTCGATGCCGCAGGCCGTACCTCGCCGGCAAGCGAAGCAGTTGAAGCCGTAACGGAGGCAGATGGCTCTGCTGACAGCACCGGGGTGAAAGTCGTAACTCCGGCAGCAGCAGATACAGGGCCAGGTATCATTCTTGCGCGGGATTCCTTCGAATCCGCGGAAGGCGTACTGCATGGAGCCGGCGGCGGCAAAGGCTGGTCGAAGGGCTGGGAGGTGCAAAACGGCAATGCCGATGAGCCGGGGTACAATGTGCGCGGCGATAACCCGCTGGTGTATGACGGCTTGTATCAAACCGGCAGCTATGCAATCGGCGGCAAGGCGTACCTGACTGCGGTCCGGGGGCTGAGCCTCAGTGCCGACGGACCGTTCGCACCTTATCTGGAGAACGGCAAAATCGGGAAGCCTGGCACGGCGCTGTGGATTAGCGCCCTTATGCGCAAAGACAACATGACAGACAGCTCACTCACAATAGGCACGGATTGGCCGTCGACAAAGCTCGAAATGGGTTTCTTCGGGAGCGAATCCACGGACAATAATATTCGTTATTGGTCCTTGAAGGTGAACGGAACCGTTTACCGCTCCGCTGTGCCTTTGGAAGTCGGAAAAGCGGCTCTGCTTGTCATGAAGCTCGAATTCGGCGCCGAGAACCAGTTCAGTCTATATGTCAATCCGGCGGAGCCGGGCGGGAATGCGCCAGCTGCCCCGGACGTTCAGGCTGTGACGGACGCAAATCTTGGATTTGGCATGATTTCAACGACGAGCGCAAGCGGAGGAACGGAAGATTATTCGATCGATGAAATCCGGATCGGCACAACGTTCGGTGCCGTCACGCCCGCTTTCTTCGACAATGAGGCGCCGTCGGCTCCGGCAGGCGTAGAGGTCGTGAAGAAAACCGATTCCGCCGTGACATTGGGCTGGGAGCCCGCGGCCGACAATGTCGGCGTCGTCGGCTATGACGTGTTTCAGGGCGGGACGCCTGCAGGAACGACCTCCGGCACGACTTTCACTGTGAAGGGCCTTATGCGGGGGACCGGCTACACCTTCACCGTCAAAGCCAGGGATGCGGAAGGGAATATTTCTCCGGCGAGCGAGCCTGTCGAGGTAACGACAGATGCGCAGCCGGCCGACAACTCGCTCTACAATTTTGAAAATGAGGATCTGCAGGGAATGAGGCTGCTCGACGGACAAAATGCGGCGATCGCTATCGATGGCACGCGCACATTTGCCGGCGAAGGGGCTGCCAAGATCACATTATCCGGCGGGGGAACAGCACAGACAATCGGCTGGGACGTTCCGGATCCCAGAATCAAGCCCGGGAAGACCGTTTCCTTCCGCTTCTATGTTCCATCCGGACAGGATGACATTGTCATTCAGCCGATGGTGTTCGGAGCAGGCTGGGCTTATAACGGCGGCTTCTACGAAACAAAAAATCTGGAGAAAGACAAATGGATCACGCTTGACGTAAAATTTGAGACCGGCGATGTTCCGAGCCCACGGGTAGGGATCGCTTTTACCGCGAATGCTCCCGCCGTCGTCTGGATGGACAGCATAACCTTCAATGGTTATGGCGAAGCCGACACGGAAGCTCCTACTGTACCTGGCAATCTGCGGGCCACTTCCGCAACGGACAATGTGGTGTCGCTTGCTTGGACCGCTTCTACGGATAACGAAGATACGACGGTCGGGTACGTTATTTACAAGGGTGATGAGGCAGCAGGAACGACAGCCGGCGCAACCTCATTCACAGTTGCAGGTCTTGACGCATCAACGCCTTATACATTCACTGTGCGGGCGAAGGATACAGCCGGCAACCTCTCGGAGCCATCGAATGGGGTGCTGATCACGACGGATACGGCCCATATGAAGCTGTCGGGCACCCCTTACGGATCTGCCTCGCGCGGCGACAGCGGGACCGTTTCGTTCGACAAGGCGTTTGACGGCAGCGCGGACAGCTATTTTGATGCAGCGGCTGCAAATGGAAGCTATGTCGGCCTTGATATCGGAGAAGGGACCGCCAAGCGCGTAACAAAGCTGAAATTCCATCCGAGAAAGGACTATCCGGACCGGATGACAGGGGGCAAATTTCAAGGCTCGCTGACCCGGGACGGCGGATATACGACCATCCTCACGATCAGGGGCGTTCCGGAGGATGGCTGGAACGAAGTCAAAATCAGTGATCCGCACGCGTTCCGGTTCCTGCGCTACCTTGGACCGGACGGCAGCTCCGCCAATGTCGCCGAGCTGGAATTTTACGGCATCGAAGGCGACATCGCGGCTCCTTCGGCACCGGCATCGCTGCAGGTTGCAGGGATAACCGAGACAACGGTGAGTTTGTCCTGGTCGCCTTCGACCGATAACGATACGGTTACCGGCTATACCGTCTACGCGGACGGAAAAGCGGCGGGCATCACGGCGGATACTTCCTTCACCGTCCGCGGCCTGGAACCGGACCGGTCTTATGTCTTTACGGTTACGGCCAAGGACAGCGTAAACAATATTTCGGCTCCGAGCAGTCCTGTCGAAGCCATGACGCCGCCGGCAACGGTTGTGCTGGAAACTACGGTTAACAATACGAACGGCAAAGTTGTAGTCCGGGGCGAAGTCTCCTCGGGGGCGAATCAGGAAGTGACCGTGGACGTGAAGGATTCTGAAGGCCGCCTTGTATTCGCCGACCAGGTGACAAGCGGCTTCGGGGGCACATTCCTGCTGACCTTCACAATTGATGGAGACGGAACGTATACGGTAACGGCAGGCGGGCTCGGGGTAGCCGAACCTTATGCTTCCGTCATTATCATCGGAGAACCGGGTGAAGACACCACGCCGCCTGCGGCGCCTGCCGGACTTGCCGCCGTATCGGCAACCGCCCGGAGCATCGCGCTTGAATGGCAGGCTGCAGCCGATAACACAGGCGTGACAGGCTATGTGATCTACCAAAACGGCGAGCAGGCCGGCATAACAGCCGATACACATGCGGAAGTCACCGGACTTGAGCCGGCGACAACTTACACCTTCACCGTAAAAGCGAAGGATGCGGCAGGCAATCTGTCCGAAGCCTCGAATGCCCTGCAGACGACAACTGAACCTGCGCCTGCGCAAGGTCTTGTGATGGAAGTGACCCCATCCAAAGATATTGTGGAGCATGGCGAAGGATTTGATCTGGTTATCTCTGCGATGGAGGTTTCCGGGCTGTATGGATATGACTTGACCGTAACGTTCGATCCTGAGGCGTATGAAATTGTGTCGATCGCGCCGACAGCTGAATTCAAAGGGAACTCCACGCCTTATTTTAACCAGACGGTAAGCGGCGGCAGGATCCGCATCGTGTCCACGCTGCTTGGCGAGCCGGAAGGCAGAACCGGCGATGTTCCGCTGGTTGCCATCACGTTCAAAGCGAAGGATGTCCATGCGAAGAATGCCTTCACGCTGAAGAAGGGCTCGACAATTGCCGATGAGAATGATCAATTGTTCGCGCTTGGTGAAGACGTTGCGTCCTACAATGTCATTGTCTCCGCCGATGTCATCGGCAATGACGGCGTGAAGATCAACGATTTGACCATCGTAGCCAAAGCATTCGGAGATCCTGCGAAATATGATCCAAAATACGATATGAATCTGGACGGACTGATCGATATTTACGATATAGCCTACGTGGCTGACAAGTTACTCGCAAGATAGCTGGAGAACAGGGGGATCGCGAGCCGATCCCCATTCCTTGCAGGATCCGGGCAGCGAACCATCCTTGGAAGAAAGTGGTGAATTCATTGAGGAAGCTGATGAAGACAGCGGCGATTGCCGCACTGCTCCTGTCCTTTCTGCCGCAAACCCGGCTTCATGCCGCGGAGGCCGTCAAGACGGAAATTGCGATGACCGTGGACAAGACCTCGGTTCAATCGGGCGATACGTTTATCGTTACCGTCTATGCCGGGCAGGCGGTCAATCTGTTTGGTTTGCAGTATACCGTTGAATATAACGCCGATCTGGCGGAGATGAGCATGGATGACATTCGCTATTACGGCGCTTTTACCTATATGCAAAACGAATATGCCGAGCCTTCCGGCCGCAAATCGTTCCCCCTGATTAACGCGGAGCCGGCTGATGGACTGGTTGCCTATCAGCCGATTGCCGACATTCCGTTCAAGGCCCTCCATGAAGGCGACGTCCTGCTCAAGCTGAGCGGGATTAAAGCGGTCAACCGGCATTCGCCGCCGCAGGAAATTCAGGGCTATACGGCAACGCAACCGGTAACCGTTTCAATCGAAGCGGCGGACAGTCCAGTGGACAGCATTCCCCCTTCGGCGCCAGAAATCAGATTAGCCGCAAAAACGTCTTCAACCGTCCGGTTGGAATGGGAGCCTGCCGCCGATAACGTCGGCGTTGCCGGCTATCTGGTTTTCCGGGACGGCCTGCTCTACAGAACGCTTCCCGGGACCGCAGCCGCAGCGGAGATTACGGCATTGTCCCCATCGACAGCGTATTCGTTTACCGTCAAGGCCAAGGATGCCGCAGGCAACGAGTCTGCCCCCAGCAATGAGCTTAGGGTGACTCTGGACCCGCCAAACGGCAGCGGCGGAAATGGCAATAGCGGTGAAGGCGGTGGAAACGGAAGCGGTGAAGGAAATGGAAATGGAAGTGGTACTGGGCCGGGACCTGGTACTGCCAACGGGGTAAATTCACATGCCGATGCCGCTGATCAACGATTCCAGATTGTCGATGAAACGGATCTGCAAAATGCCCTGGATAACAAGGTTACCCTGCGCCCGGGCAGCGGAATAATTGGATTGACGCTTCCTGCCGATACGGGACTGCTACTTGGGCAGAACACTCTGGAGATCCTGCTCGAAGGAATAACCCTCCTTATCCCGCCTGAGGTATTCACGGAATTAATCAAGGCCGCTCCAAAATCCTTCGTGACGCCGGCTGCACGCATCTCCCTTCATGTGCAGGAGGCCGATCGCGAATTGCCGGGCATTGCCGTGTCCAGCCCGGGAGCCGGTTACCGCGCTGCCGGACATCTGTACCGGCTGGAGCTCGCCCTGCTGCCTGAAACCGGGGAACCGTTCATGCTTGAGCAATTTCCCAAGCCGATTCAGGCCTCGTTCCATTATGAAGCCGGACGGATGGACAGGGAATACACCGGGGTTTACCGTTTGAACGAAGAGACGGGCAAATGGGAATATGCCGGAGGGCGGGTTAACGATGTCAATGATACTGTGACTGTGCAGCTGCAGCATTTCAGCGTTTATGGAGCGATGGAGTACCGGCCATCGTTCATAGATGTGCCGGCTGGAGCCTGGTTCGCCAAGCCTGTTGGCGTGCTCGCCTCCAAGCAAATTATACAGGGTGTGGACGGGGATCATTTTCAGCCGGGCCGTCAGGTCACCAGAGCCGAGTTCGTCAGGATGATCGCCGGAGCCGTTCCTTTGACTTCCCTGCACAGCCCGAACGCAGCGATGGAACTGCCTTTCACCGATATTCCCGCTTCCGCCTGGTATAGGGACGCTGCTGCGGCGGCCTATGCGGCGAGGATCATCACCGGCAGCGATCAGGGACGGTTTGAGCCGGACCGGGCGATCACCCGCGAAGAGATGACGGCGATTCTCGTACGAACATCGATTTTTACATCCGGGGCAGCCTGGCAGCCGGAGAGTACATGGACAGCGGCATTCAGGGACTTCGGTGCGGTCTCCGCCTGGGCCAAACCGTATATCGCCTTTGCCGCGGATCAAGGATTAATAAAAGGAGGGACAGACGGCACATTTTCGCCAAAAGCGCTGACAACCCGCGCCGAAGCAGCCGCAGCCGTTTACAATCTTGTGCTGCAGGAAGAAGATTAAGCTCGGTCTTTAGGAAGTGTCGGCAGCCGAAGCAAAGCATAATCCAAACATTGTCAATTGAAAACTTGGATAATTATGGGTTGACATCTTGAAGCAATGATGTTAAATTCACTAATACCAGTTGGAATAGTTGGATTAAAATATCCACCGGAAAGCCGGAGATTGCCCCCAGGGCGTCTCCGGTTTTTTTGACTTTATAGCATTTATAAGCTTCACATTATAAATGTCTATAAAGTTGAAGGGAAGAAACCAGCTGTGCCGCCAAAGGATGGCGAGAGCCGTTTCTTCCTGACTTTATAGCATTTATAAGCTTCACATTATAAATGTCTATAAGGATGGAGGGAAGAAGCTTGCTATGCCGCCAAAGGATGGCGATAGCCGGTTCTTCCAAGTTGTAACTTATGACATGGGAAAGGAGAGATCAAGGCAGAGGTCAGCCCACCGGGGCGCCCAGACCATGCAGGCAGGCTGCGCGGAATTTTAAATTTAAAAACGACAAGGCGGAGATGGATATGAAAAAGATCCTTACGGGCGTCCAGGTTCTTATAATCCTCATTCTGCTGGCGGCCTGCTCGTCAGGCAATCAGCCGGCAGGCGGGGGCAATATTGCGGATTCAGACAAGACGGACGCAGATAAAACGGTCACTGCCGGATCAGGCGCGAAGGCAGAGCCGGCAGGAGATTTTAAGAAGCTGGGCGATGAGCCGCTTACGCTGAGCTTCGTCAGTCTGGGGGCGACATTCACGGACGTCGAATTCCAGATCATGATTGCCGATCCGATCAGGAAAAAATATCCGAATGTGACGATCGAGCGGATCAAGCCTGTGGAAGGAAGCGCCATAGAAGAGGTATTGTCCACGTACACGCCGGACATCCTCTTCAGTAGCGTATCGCAGCGGATTGTCCGGACCGGCGCATTCGAGGATTTGCGGGAGCTGATCAAACGGCATCATTTTGATGAAAGCCGGTTGAAGCCGGTCGCGTACAACTACATCAAGGAAGTGACCAGAGGCAAGGGCGAAGAAATATTCGCATTGCCCTTCAACGTCAACCAGCATGTGCTGTATTACAACAAAGACATTTTCGACCATTTTGGAGAGCCTTATCCGACGGAGAAGCAGTTGACCTGGGACGAGGCGCTGGAGATCGGAGCGCGTCTGACGAGGACTGATAACGGCAAGCATTATATCGGTCTGACGGGCGACAACCTGACGGGCCTCGCCAAATCGCTGGGTCTGCCGTATTTGGACCGGGAAACCGGCAATGCCGCGCTGGACACGCCGGAATGGCGCCGCATTTTCGAGCTGCAGAAGAAGATCTATGAAATACCGGGCTATATTGCGCAGGATAAAGTATGGGCCTGGACCCGCGATCATTTCATGAAGGACCAGACCATTGCGATGAGGGCGGCCTGGCTCGCCAATATGGTAGGTCCGCTGGAAGAACTGCGCCAGCAAGGGGTGGATTTCAACTGGGATATCGTACCGGTGCCGAACTTCGACGACCAGCTGGGCAAGACGCGCGAGGCGCAGATTCATTCCGTCTCCATCAACAGCCAGAGCAAGCACAAGGATGAGGCGTTCCAGGTGCTGGAGGAGCTGTTGTCTGACGAAGGACAGCGTATTATTGCCCGCAACGGCCGTGTACCGGCGATCGTAAATCCCGGGCTGGAGAAGGAATATGGGCTCGATATCCCCGTTCTTGAAGGCAAGTCGGTACAGAACGTGTTCATCGGGCAGCCGCTGCAGGAGCATTACGCGCATCCTTACGAGTCTGAAATCAGCGTCAGGCTGACGGAAGCGGCAGAGGATCTTGCAATCAACGGGCTGGACGTCAACTCGGCGATCCGCAAGGCGGAGGAAGCCATCAATAAGGATGTCGGGACGCTGCGGACAACATTGGGAGACTTGAAATAATAAATTGGAGGAAAGGCGGCGGGGTCCGATGAGTGAAGCGGGACGCAAGCTGAATTTAAATGCATTTTTGTATAATACCGGCCATCACGAGGCTTCCTGGCGGCTGCCGGAAGCGCAGCCGGAGAAGAATCTGGATATCAGACATTTTCGTAAAATCGCTGAAACGGCCGAGCGCGGGCTGCTGGATTCGTTGTTTCTTGCGGACGGCTATGCGGGGCGAATGAACAAGCTGGAGCCGTTCACCATGCTCTCGGCGCTCGCGGCGGTCACCAAGCATATCGGGCTGATCGCCACAGTAGGCACCACTTATAACGAACCGTTCCATGTGGCGAGGAAGTTTGCTTCTCTGGACCATATTAGCAAAGGGCGCGCGGGCTGGAATATCGTGACGGGGGCAGGTCCTGCGGCCCTTAACTTCAGCCGCGACGAGCATCCTGAGCATTCGGAGCGCTACGCCAACGCCGAGGAATTCGTCGAGATCGTCAAGCAGCTGTGGGACAGCTGGGAGGACGACGCATTCGTGAACGACAAGGCGGCGGGAATCCACGTCGACCCGTCAAAGGTGCACGATATCAACTACACCGGGCAGCGCCATTCCGTGAAAGGCCCGCTCAACATTGCCCGTCCCCCGCAGGGCTATCCTGTGCTTGTGCAGGCAGGCTCCTCGGATACGGGGCGCGAGTTCGCGGCAAGGTATGCGGAGGTGATTTTCACCGCTCATCAGGCGCTCGGAGAAGCGCAATCCTTTTATTCGGATTTGAAGACGAGGCTGCTGAAGTACGGCCGGAGCCCGGAACAGCTGAAAATACTGCCGGGCATCAGTCCGATTCTGGCCGATACCGAAGCGGAGGCCCGCGACATCGAGAATGAGCTGTTCGAGCTGATCGACCAGAAAAATGCGATCCAGCGGTTGTCCGAGCGGTTCGGCATCGACTTAACCCATCACCCGTTGGATCAGCCGCTGGATATTCACGAGGCCCGCACAACAGACGAGGTCAATGGCAACAAAAGCCGTCATCAGCTGGTGCTTGATCTTGTTTCCCGCGAGAACTTGACGCTGCGCCAGCTCATCAACCGGCTGGCCGGGGCGCGGGGCCACTTCACGTTCACCGGTACGCCGCTGCAGCTTGCCGATGTAATCGGGCATTGGTTCAAGAACGGCGCAGCCGACGGCTTCAACGTAATGCCGCAGGTGTACCCGAGCGGTCTGGAGCGTTTTGTCGACAAGGTCGTGCCGGAGCTGCAGAACCGGGGGTTGTTCCGCACCGCTTATGAAGGCGCGACGCTGCGGGAGAATCTCGGTCTTGCCTATCCGGCGAACACCCGCCATCAATCGGGAAAAGGGGTGCAGGCAATATGAGCGGCAAGCCGCAGCGGAACGTGCATCTGAATGTTTTTTTGCGGGCGACCGGTCATCATGCGGGAGCCTGGCGCCATCCGGATTCACATCCGGAGCTGGAGCACGATATCGAGTATTTGGCCCATCTGACACGGATTGCCGAACGCGGCAAGCTGGATTCCGTCTTTCTGGCTGACGGCTATGCCGGCCGGGGGAGCAAGCTGGAGCCTTTTACGCAGCTGTCGGCGCTGGCAGCCCTCACCGATCATATCGGATTTATCGCGACGGTGGGAACCGTCTATAATGAACCGTTCCATGTGGCGCGCCAGTTCGCTTCGCTTGACCATATCAGCGGCGGCCGGGCCGGGTGGAACATCGTGACAGGAGCGGGCTCGGCCGCCCATAATTTCAGCCGGGATGAGCATCCCGAGCATGCGCAGCGGTATGAATCGGGCGAGGAATTCGTGGAGGTCGTCAAGCAGCTGTGGGACAGCTGGGAGGACGACGCACTGGTCTTCGACAAGGCGGGCGGCGTCCATATCGCGCTGGACCGCGTCCATGAAATCAATTTCAAAGGCCATACCTACTCCGTGAAGGGACCGATCAATATCCCGAGGCCTCCGCAAGGATATCCGGTGCTGGTGCAGGCGGGTTCATCCGAGGCGGGAAGGGAGCTTGCGGCGAAGACGGCGGAGGTCATCTTCACAGCCCAGCAAACATTCGGAGCAGGTCAGGAATTTTATGCGGACGTCAAAGGCAGGCTGGCGAAGTATGGCCGTACGGGGGATCAGCTCGTCATTCTGCCGGGCTTCGCGCCAATCGTTGCCGATACGGCGGCGGAGGCGCGGGACATTGAGCAGGAGCTGCACAGCTACGTGGATACGAAGCGCGCGTTGGACGAATTGTCGGAACGGTTCAAGGTCAATCTGAACGATTACGATCTGGATGATCCGGTGCCGGTGGATAGGGCAAAGGCGGCGGAGGCGTTCAACGGAATCCGGAGCCGGCAGGAGGTGGTCATTGACGCGGCGCGGAGGGAGAATTTCACGATCCGGCAGCTGCTCTACCGCAGCAATGGCGGGCACGGGCATATCACGTTCACGGGCTCGGTGCTTCAGGCGGCCGATTTCATCGAGCAGTGGTTCCGGAACTATGCGGCGGATGGCTTCAATGTGCTGCCGCAGCTGTTCCCGACCGGTCTTGAGACCTTCGTCGACAAGGTCGTGCCGGAGCTGCAGAACCGGGGCTTGTTCCGCACGGAATATGAGGGGACAACGCTGCGGGAAAATCTTGGCCTGGCCCGTCCGGCCAACACGCGGCATCATTCGTCTGCGGCGGCGGATAGACCCGCCGGTTAATACTCATTTGATGCTGCGTGTGAAGGTGGATTTGGATTGCGCGTTTCACCTGATTGAGGAGCGATAGGCAGGACCAGTACAAATGCGGCGGCAGTCCGGGACATTATTCTCATGTTTCCGACTGCCGCTGCGCATAGTTGGGGATGCTTGCCGGCTATTTCTTTTTGGACGCGGTTTGAAATTACATATGCTCCGAGTATAATACTAGACGATATACATCTCTCATCCTTCTATTGAAACGTAATGACGGTCGGCCTGAGTTGATGGAACCAGGACAGCCGGCAGCGGCAGGCAGGATCGGAAAGGAATGGGTTTAATGACGGACATACAGCCCTGGCTGAGGGGAATTGAGTGGATATTCTTCGATCTTGGAGAAACGCTGATCGACGAATCGCTAGCTATTAATGAAAGCATACGGCAGTTCATAACCGCAGCAGACGAATTGGATTTCGATTTTTCTGCGGAACAGGTAAGGCTGGCGATCCGAGAGGCTTACCGGCAGTTCGCAGACTTTCCCATGCGCAGTGTAATGGAGCAGTGGGTGCCAATTGCCGAGCAGCGCACACAGATCCGCCAGGGCATGAAATACCGCAAGGATCTGGAACGCCCTTTTGCGGCAGCGATTCCGCTGCTGGAGGCGCTCTCCAGCCGCTATCGGCTCGGCATTATCGCCAATCAAGGCCCTGGTACGCAGGAGAGGATCGGAAAATACGGCTTCTCGCCGTACTTTGACGTATGCTGCGCATCGGCCGAGGCGGGAATGGCGAAGCCGGACGAACGTTTTTTTCTTCTTGCGCTGGAGCAGGCAGGCTGCCGGCCGGAGCAAGCGGTCATGATCGGCGACCGCATCGACAACGATGTGATTCCGGCCAAACGGCTGGGTATGAAAGCGATTCTGGTTCGACAAGGCGACGCCTGCGAACAGCCTCTGCCTGAAGGCGCTGATAGGCCTGATGCGGTTGTGGACCGGATTGACGAGCTTCTGCCGCTGCTGCTCGGCAATTGAAATGCTTTTGGCCATGGTCATGAGGCAGCTAAGCGGGCTATTGGCAGCCTGAGACGCATGCCTCTTTTTTCGTGGTGCGCCTTCATGATGGCATGACGGCGGCCGGTCAGAATGATCGGTGCATGGAGGCTTTGGGATCTTGACGGGTGGCGGAAATGATGATAGCATAAAACCGATTATACCTGTTGGAATAATTGCATAGTTGACCAGACTGCTGGAGACACAAGAGATGCTTGTGCTCTTTTTTTGCGTTTGGCGTTATTCATTTTGTAGGGGAGGAATTTTTTTGAACGACATTATTAAGCAGCTGCAGGCACATCGCTCCATCCGCAAGTTCAAGCCGGATCCGGTGACAGGGGAACAGCTGGCTCTGATTCTCGCTTCCGCCCAGGCGGTATCCACCTCATCCAATATTCAGGCTTACAGCGTCGTCGGCGTGCGCCGTGAGGAGACAAAGCGGCAGTTCGCCGAGCTGGCCGGAGGCCAGAAGCATATCGAGGAGGCGCCGTTGTTCCTTGTCTGGTGTGCGGACTTGAACCGGATTCAGACGGCTGTCCGGCTGCACGAAGGCACGGAGGATTTTGTACCCGAGCAGAATGTGGAGACGTTCCTGCTGGCGACAATCGATGCTACGCTTGCTGCGCAGAACGCAACCGTGGCGGCAGAGTCGCTGGGACTTGGCATGGTGTACATCGGCGGTATCCGCAATAATCCGAAACGCGCGGCAGAGCTGCTGAAACTCCCGAAGCTGGTCTATCCGGTATTCGGCATGTGTGTGGGCGTGCCCGATCAGGAGCCCGATACCCGGCCGAGGCTGCCGAAAGCCGCCGTTTACCATGAGGAAGTATACGATGATGCGGCGTTTGCGGACAGCATTCGAATCTACGATGAGACAACCGGGAAGTATTACGCCTCCCGTGCCGGGGGGAGCAAGGCTACGTATTGGTCCAAGGAGATGTCGTCGCGTTTCCGCAAAGAACGGCTGCGGCAGCATTTGCACGGCTTTATTGAAGGCCAGGGGTTCCGCTTCAAATAAGCGAGGCTCGGCGTTTAACTGTATGGGAGCTATTTACCGCCTATCTGGAAAAAAATTGAAGGCACAGCTGCTGATCGGCATTTCAATCGGGCATCATTGTCTTTTTTTTAGTGATCGCGGTGTCATTACTCTGCAGTAAAACAGCATGTGCTCCATAAACAACAGGCAGCGCCCTTCATAACGGGGCGCTGCCTGCATTGTAAGAAAATCCCTGTTCATCGAATTGTCATATCGCCTTCCCGGAATCCCGCTTCAGGATGCCCGACATGATGGAATGGCATGTCTTATCCAGACCGGCAATAAAGCGGTGTGCCGGACCATGGCTGTGCGAAGCGAGCGGTCCGGCACAAAACAAGCCGGGAAGGCTGCTTTCGAAATGGCGGTCGAGCCGCGGGAAGAGACCATAACCCGACTGCTCGACCGCCATGTCCTGCAGTAGATCCTCATGCAGGAAAGGGAGTTTTCGGATGTCGATGCGGTATCCGGTCGCGGCGATCAGATGATCCACAATCCGTTCCTCGCCGCTCGAAAGTCGGAGCAGGAGCCGCCGGTCGCGAGTCTGTCCCGCGGAGGAGATCATCACGCTGGAGCTTTCCTTTATTTTGCCATCGACGTAAGGGCGCAGGAAGGAGGCGATGCTGCCGGAGGGCCTCTTCCAGCGTTCCTGTTTCTCTTCGAGCGGCAGGTCGTAGAACGATTCGGCAAGCGCGATCAGATTCGCTCCGGAGCCGTGATTGTCCGCAGGACTGTAATGCGGCTCATCCCGGCGGTAGATCAACTCCACATGACATCCGGCAAGGTGGAGCAGAGCGGCTGCCTCCCAGCTGCTCTGGCCGCTGCCGAGCACAGCCACTCTCTTGCCGCCGAAGATACTGTAGTCCGAATAGCCGATCGGATGAGAGACCAGGGAGGCCGGCAAACCGGTAAGCTCATCCGGGATATGCTCAAAATGCTGCAGGCCCGTTGCGATGATAACGCGGCGTGCATAGCTGGCGGTGCCGTCGCCTGTCATAAGCTTATATCCGCCTGTACTGCGCCGCAGCTGCGCAATAAGCGGGTGCCCGAATACGATATGGGTCTTCTCTGCAAACCACATGGCGTATTGGACGAAAACAGGGCGGGGAAGCGGCTGTCCAAGCTCCGTGCCCGTCGCCTCCGCAAAATGCTCCAGCGTAAAGCGGCCCTCTGCGTCTGACAGATTCACATAAGCGGGATTGGTGCGGATGAACATATTCTGCGGCATCCTCTCCCGCCAGAAGTGCATCGGAGGGCCGAACAGCCGATAGTCCAGCCCGCGGGCAGCGGCATGGGCGGCGAGAGAGATGCCGTAAGGACCGGCGCCGATAATGGCAAGATCAATCATTGGCAGGTCACGGCGCAGCGGTCAGGCTGGCGCTGCCGTCATGCTCTCCCAGCCGCCTGGCGTACTTGCGGCGGAAAGCCGGAATCAGCTTTGTCCCGGATATCGTGGCTTCCTCCAGATTCGGATAACCGGAGAGAATGAACGAGGTGATGCCGATATCGACATATTCCAGCAGCCTGTCGGCGACTTGATCGGGCGTGCCGACGAATGCCATGGCACCGCCCCCGCGGATGGCGGACAGGCCCGCCCAGAAATTCGGCCCGATGACGTAATCATTCGCTTTGGCGAGAGCGCGCACCTGGTTTTGGCGCTGCTGGCCTTCCGACTGCGAGCCGGCGAACTGGATTTCCGTCGCATCCAAGTCGCTCTGGTCGACTTTGCTGATGATGAGGCGGGCAGCCGCCCAAGCCTCCTCTTCCGTGTCGCGGATGACGACCTGCGCCCGCAGACCGTAGCGGATGCTGCGGTTGACCCCCTCGCGTGCCAGCAGCTGCCCGCGGTGATGCTCGACCTCTGCAATCTGTTCCTTGATCCAGTCGATCGGCTCCGCCCATATCAGATAGACGTCGGCGATTTCGGCTGCCGTTTTCTTCGCTCCCGGCGAGCTGCCGCCGAAGTAGAAGGGCGGATGGGGGCGCTGAACCGGAGGCGGATAGCTCTTGCCGCCTTCGATCGTGAAGTATTTGCCCTCAAAGTCGAACGTTTGCGCGGCGCCCTCCGGATTGCCCGCAGCAAGATTGCCGCCGGCAAGGAATTGCCGCCCTTCTGCGCCGTGCGAGCGGATCCACAGCTCGCGCACGATTTTGATATATTCCAGCGTCCGCTCATAACGGGCATCCTTGTCGTAGGCGAGGGGATCGCCCATCGCCTTCATATCCTCCGGCGAGCTGCCGGTCACGATGTTGATGAGGGCGCGCCCGCCCGTTACCTCGTCGAGCGTAGCGCCGATCCGCGCAGCTAACGCGGGTGCAATAAGTCCTGGACGCATCGCAACGAGCGGCTTGAAAATGCGCGTATGGGCGGCGAGCGTCGCTCCCATAATCCAGGCGTCGCTGCAGGTGCCGCCCGTCGGGATAAGGGCGAACGTATAGCCGGCGTCTTCTACCGCCTTCGCGACACGGATCATATAGGGCGTATCGACCACACGCTCCGATTTGACCCCGATATAAGGGCCGTCGCCCCTGGTCGGCATATACCAGCCGAATTCGACTTCCGTTCCATTGATGGCTTCCATTTGGCGAACCCCTCCGTTTCGTAGAATGTTATTCCGCGACTTTGCTAAGCGCCCAGATCTGCTTATGCGCGTTGGCCGGACGGGCAAGGCCAAGATTTTCACGCAGCGTCGCGCCTTCATATTCCGTGCGGAACAGCCCTCTGTTCTGCAGCTCCGGCACGACCTTGTCGACGAAGGTGTCGAGGCCGGACGGGAAGAGGGGAGGCAGGATGTTGAAGCCGTCTGCTCCGCCTTCCGCCAGCCACTTCTCGATAAAATCGGCTGCCTGGATAACCGAACCGGTGAATGAAACATGTCCGTGTCCGGCATAGCTCCGGCTCAGAAACTGGCGGATTGTCATGTTGTCGCGGCGCGCGGCGTCGACGACCACCTCATGGCGGCTGGTAATGCCGCTGCTCGAGAAATCGTAAGGCTTCGATTTCTCGACCGGAACCAGTGCGTCAAGCGGATATTCGGACAGATCGACTGTAAAATAATTCGATAACCGCTTCAAAGCCTTGGCGGAATCGACCAAATCGAACAGCTCCGCTTCCAGATCCTTCGCCTCGGCCTCCGTGTCGGCTATGATCGGACTAAGACCCGGCATGATAAGCAGTTGGTCGGGCGTCCTCCCGTAACGGACCAGGCGGGACTTCACATCGGTGTAAAACTCCTGCGCCGCCCCAAGCGTCTGCTGCGCGGTGAAAATAACCTCCGCCGTACGGGCGGCAAGCTCCTTGCCATTCTCGGACGATCCGGCCTGCACGAGCACGGGATAGCCCTGCGGCGGACGCGGAATGTTGAGCGGCCCCTTGACGTTGAAATATTTGCCTTTGAAATCGATGTCGTATACTTTATTCCGGTCCAGCGTTACATCGGTATCCCTGTCATAGACGAGCGCATCTTCTTCCCAGCTGTCCCACAATTGCTTGGTCACTTCGACGAACTCGGTGCCGATATCGTAGCGCGTCGCCGGCTCGGGATGCCCGGGCTTGCCGAAATTGTCGGCATCCGCCTGCGAATGTCCGGTCACGATATTCCATGCCGAGCGGCCTTTGCTGATATGGTCAAGCGAAGCGAATTTACGGGCGACATGAAACGGATCATTGTACGTCGTGCTTACGGTCGCGATAAATCCGACATGCTTGGTCAGCGCCGCAAGTGCGGACAGCAGAGTGAACGGCTCCAGTCTTCTGCCCAGGCCGGAGTAGTTGTCCGCGGTGAATAATGAATCAAACAAGCCGCGCTCGGCGATTTTGGCCAGGCCCGCGTAATAGTCCAGATCCAAATCGGCCTTCGGATCGCTGAGCGGATGCTTCCATGCCCCCGCATGATGGCCGGCCCCACGGATAAAAACATTAAAATGCGCCTTCTTCTTTGATTGTCCCATGCCTCTCACCTCTGTCGTTGATGGCCCCTTGTGCATGAAGCCGGACTGGGAAGGAACAGCTGCGTTTGGCGGCAGCTGTTCCTTCCCTCAACCCTTATAGAAATGTGTAAAAGTGGAGCTTATACCTTCTATAAGGCGCAAAAAACCGGATCCGCGGCTAAAAAGCCAAGGATCCGGTTGACCGGTCTCTAATCATAAGGTAATCCCATCGATTTACTAGAATATTATATGATCTTGTAAGACTCGTCAATGCATACTGGAAAAAATGGGCGGGATTCGGTGTTGACAAAAGCTAAAGGCCGTTGATATAGTAAAAACCAAGTTGATTCAAATCAAACCAAGTTCATCGGATTTATCGGCTATTACACGTACAATCAAATGATCGACCGTTCAAACGGAGGTGTCTGATCAGGTTTCTTTCTGGAAACCTGAATGGATAGCCTCTTTTTTTCGTGGAAAAAAAAGCGGGCGAAAAGGACAGGGGGGTTCGAAGTGGCGGGCTTGCAAATCAATCATCTCTATAAGCGCTACGGAAAAGACAAACACCCGGTCGTGAAGGATTTTCACATGACGATCCGGGACAAGGAATTCATTGTGTTTGTCGGTCCGTCCGGCTGCGGCAAGTCAACGACACTGCGTATGATTGCCGGCCTGGAGGACATATCGGAAGGGGAGATCTTCATCGACGACCAGCTGGTCAACCATCTGCCGCCGAAGGATCGCGACATCTCGATGGTGTTTCAGAATTATGCGCTGTACCCGAATTTAAGCGTCTATGAGAATATCGCGTTCGGCCTGCGGATGCGCAAGCTGCCGAAGCATGAGATCGATATCGCCGTGAAGAAGGCTTCCCGCATTCTGGAAATCGATCCGTATCTGAACCGCAAGCCCAGGCATCTGTCCGGCGGACAGCGGCAGCGCGTCGCCCTGGGCCGGGCGATTGTCCGCAATCCGAAGCTGTTTCTGATGGATGAGCCGCTGTCGAACCTGGACGCCAAGCTCCGCGTATCGATGAGGATGGAAATTATCAAGCTGCATCAGAATTTGGGGACCACCTTCATCTATGTCACCCATGATCAGGCGGAAGCAATGACGATGGCTGACCGCATTGTCGTCATGCGTGATGGAATCATCCAGCAGATCGACACGCCGGAGCGGATCTATTCGATGCCGGCCAATACATTCGTCGCGAGCTTTATCGGCTCGCCGCAGATCAATTTTATCCGGGGCAAAATCGAAGAGAATGCGCTTGGCGTGCTGGAGTTCCATACCTCGCGCTTCAAGCTTCCGGTCCACGGCTCCAATGCGGCGGCGCTGAGGAAGCACAGCCAGGTCAACAAGCAGGTCGTTCTTGGCATCCGGCCGGAGAATATCAGCCTTGAAGCGCTTTTCTCGGAGGCTGTTATATCCGGTTCCTATCAATTCACGGAGCTGATGGGCGCCGACAGATATCTTTATCTGGATATCAGCCAGGACAATTTGCTGATCGCCCGCGTCAGCCCATCCGTCCATTTCGAAAAGAATGAGGCGGTAAGACTGGGCATTGATACATTGAAGGTGCTGTTCTTTCATCGGGAAACCGGCGAGCGGTTCTCGTAATAAGCTTGACGCTGGAAGGAGAGAGTGGTTTGAACACTCGGTTATGGCAGAGAATATGCAGCGCCACTCTGGCGGTTGTCTTATTGTTCTCCGTGCAGTCTTCGCTGACTGCGCAAACCGCAAGCGGACCGGATAAGGAAACGGTGAGCGGTGCCGATCAGGCTCCGTCAGCCAACCCGTCAGCTCCAGCCGGTCCTGATGATGAGCTCACATACGCCCAGGCGTTGTCCGCATGGAAGGAGAAAGGAATTGGCAGCGCGGGGTCCGTGGTTGCGGTGAATGCCGGGGTTCCCCAGGCGGTTTCCAATACGGAACGTTTAATGGCCGGCGAATATGAAGGCAAATCCGGGGTGCTGCGCTGGGAATCGCCGGACAAGGAATGGGCCGAGTATTCAATTGAAGCTCCGGAGGACGGCTTGTACGAAATCCGCGTCTCGTATCATCCGATTGCCGGGGACAGCGGTACAAGTCCGATTCTTTGGGAGGTGGAGCTCGACGGCAAGCGTCCGTTCGCGGAGGCGTCCTCGGTCGCTCTTTACCGCACCTGGCAGGATTCCAGGCCGATCCTGACGAACAGCGACGGCGACCAGATCAGGCCGAGGTCGACGGATATTTCCGCTTGGAGCGTGCGGCCGCTGGTAGATTCAGCGGGGGCTTACGCAGGCCCGCTGCAGTGGCATTTTACCAAGGGAAGCCATACGATCCGCTTCTCGGGGTATGAGCCTGCTGCCCTGGAGCGGATTGAACTGGCGCCAAGCGAATCTATTGGAACCTATGCGGAGGTATCTGCCGCCTACCCCGAAACCGCCGGTAACGAAGCGGAAGCCTTTACGCTTCAGGCTGAAGATTTCGCCTATAAGAATGACACGTCGATCAAGCTGTTCTCCGACCGCAATCCGCGCAGCGTGCCGAGGGCCAAAGGCAGAATTACATACAACACGGTCGGCGGCGCGCGCTGGGTTGAGCAGAACCAGGAGATTACATGGTCGTTTGAAGTAAGTGAAAGCGGAAGGTACAAATTCGGTTTCCGGGCCTTGCAAAATGTCGTCTCGCAGAAGACGTCGTTCCGCACCGTTCGGATCGACGGCAAGGTTCCGTTCCGCGAGTTTCAGTCCTATGCGTTCCCCTATTCCGCCAGCTGGCAGGGAAGGGTGCTTGAGAATGCGGACGGCGAGCCTTACTCCGTTTACCTGGAGAAAGGCAGGCATACGTTATCGCTTGCCGTCACTCACGCTCCAGTCGAGCCGGTTATAGCCGAGATCGATTCGCTGTCGCAGGCGCTCGATTCGATAGATTGGGACCTGCGGGCACTGACAGGCGCAGTCGTCGACCGCAACCGGACCTGGGTGATGGAACGGGATTATCCGAAGCTTCCCGGCAGCCTGCTGGGGCTCGCGGAGCGGATGGAGCTGCTGTCGCAGAACAGCGTCCGGATCAACGGGAATAAGGACTCTATCAGCCAGGGCCTCGAAACGGCAGCCAAGGATATCCGGTCGATCTTGAAGAAGCCGGAGGAAATCCCGTATAGCGTGGACGAAATTTCCTCGATCCGGGAGAAGCTCAATCTATTTATCGAATCGCTGCTTAAGCAGCCGCTTCAGCTGGACGAAGTATATATTTCGCCGGTCCAGACGAAGTTCCCGGGGATGGAAGCGACGCTGTGGAACCGGGTGTGGGGCGGAGTCCAGAACTTCGGCTATTCGTTCAACAGCAGGGACAGCATTACGAAGCTTGACAATCATAAGCTGAATATCTGGGTGCAGCGCGGGCGCGATTATGTGGACCAGCTTCAGCAGCTGGCGGATGAATCGTTCACCCCCGAAACCGGCATCGAAGTGAAGGTGAATCTGCTGGCGAATCCCGAGCTGCTGCTGATGTCCAATGCGGCGGATGTGCAGCCGGACATCGCCCTTGGCTTGACGCAGGATCTGCCGGTCGATCTGGCCATACGCGGGAGCTTGCAGAATCTGTCGGGATTTGACGGCTTCGACAAGCTGTACGATCAGTTCAGCCCGGGCTCCTGGCTGCCGCTGTATTATGACGGGGGGTATTACGGGACGCCGGAAACGCAGTCGTTCCAGGTACTGTTCTACCGCGAGGATATCCTGAACAGGCTCGGGATCAAGGTGCCGGAAACATGGGATGAGGTGTACGACATCCTCCCGACGCTGCAGCAGAATTATATGAATTTCTATATCAATCCTTTGCAGTTCTCCCAGTACTTCTACCAGAATGGCGTTGAATTCTATGAACCGGACGGATTGAAGACCGCTCTGGACAATCCGGACGCGTTCCAATCGTTCAAGCAGTGGACCGATCTGTTCAACACCTACGCCATCGAGAAGGAGGTGCCGAGCTTCTATCAGCATTTCCGCGACGGTACGATGCCAATCGGCATCTCGGATTACAATATGTACGTCCAGCTGTCGGCAGCTGCGCCGGAGCTGAACGACCGCTGGAAGATCGCGGGCATTCCCGGCGTCAGGCAGGCAGACGGTACGATCTCCCGGTGGGCCGGGGGCGGGCAGCGCACCGGCGTCATTTTCAAGCAGTCGGAGAAGAAAGAGGATGCCTGGAAGTTCCTGCAATGGTGGCTGTCCGCTGATGTCCAGCAGCAGTACGGCGCCGATCTTGAGGCGATCAACGGCGTCGCATTCCGGTGGAATACCTCCAATGTTCAAGCCTTTACCCGTCTGCCCTGGAAAAGGGAGGATGCGGAGGTGATTCTGGATCAATGGCGGTGGTACAAGGATATTCCGAATGTACCCGGCGGCTATTATCTGGAACGGGAAACAAACAATGCCTGGAACAGGACGGTAATCGGCAAGATGAACTACAGAGCATCGCTGGAGCAGGCGGTCCGCGACATTAACCGGGAGCTCCGCAGAAAACAGCAGGAGTTCGGGTTTATAGACGCAGACGGCAACAGGCTGAAGGAGCTCCGTGTACCGGTTGTCGACAAGCCGTGGGAAGGAATCGACCGATATGTGGAGTAGAGTATGGCAGAGCCGTAAATCTTATTTATTCATCGCACCGTTTATGCTTTGCTTCATTATCTTCATCGTCATACCGGTCTTGATCGCGATCGGTCTGAGCTTCACCTATTATAATGCGGTCGAACCGCCCCGCTTCATCGGGTGGAGCAATTTTCAATATTTGATCTCGCAGGATTTGCTGTTCCTGAAATATGCCCTCCCGAATACGTTCAAGTTCGCGATCATCGTCGGGCCCGGCGGTTACGCGCTGGCCTTCATCCTGGCCTGGCTCATCTCGCTGCTGGGCAAGAAGCTCCGCAAATGGATCGCTTTGGCCGTCTATACGCCTTCGCTGACGGTCGGTATCGCGATGACGATCATTTGGCTGCCGCTCCTATCGGGGGACCGGATCGGTTACCTGAACAGCTTTCTGCTTAATCAGGGATTGATCGACGTGCCGAAGCTGTGGGTCACGGATCCGAAGCTGCTGATGGATTCCATGATTGCGGTCTCGTTATGGTCGAGCATGGGAGTGGGATTTCTGGCTATGCTGGCGGGTATTCTCAATGTCGACCCGATTTTGTACGAGGCAGGGAGAATTGACGGAATCCGGAGCCGGCTGCAGGAGGTCTGGTACATCACGATCCCGTCCATGAAGCCGCAGATGCTGTTCGGCGCCGTTATGGCGATTGTAACGACTTTCAAGACGGGCTCGATCGGGGTGGAGCTGTCGGGCCAGAATCCGACGCCGGAGTACTCCGGCCATCTGATCGTCAACCATATCCAGGACTTCGGATTTATCCGCTTCGAGATGGGTTACGCGGCGGCGATCTCGGTCTTTCTCCTGCTGCTGATGTATGCTTCCAACAAGCTCAGCTGGAGTTTGTTCGGAAGCAAGGGGGAGTAGGCATGCTGAAAGCAATCTCTATATCAAGGATTCTGTATATCGCCCTTATGCTCGCGTTCGCGGTATTTATGCTGCTGCCGATCATTTATATTTTCAATCATGCGTTTAAGCCATATCACGAATTGTTCGTGTATCCGCCGACTTTTCTTGTCAAGGAGCCCACGACACAGAACTTTATTGAGCTGCTGTGGGTCACGTCCAATTCCATTATTCCGCTGTCCCGTTATTTGTTCAACAGCCTGTTCATTTCCGTCGTGACTGTCGTTACGGTCACGATTGTCAGCTCCCTGTGCGCCTTTGCGCTTGCCAAGCATGAGTTTCCGGGCAAGGGATTCGTATTCTCTTCCATCATCCTGATGCTTATGTTTGCGCCGGAGGTTGTACAGATTCCGCGTTATCTTGTCGTCAGTGAATTAGGCCTCATGAACACGTATTTGGGCCATATTCTCCCGATGGTGGCGCTGCCGGTCGGCGTGTTCCTGCTTAAACAGTTTATGGACCAGATTCCGTCCGCTCTGCTGGAGGCTGCACGTATCGACGGGTCGACGGAATTCGGCCTGTTTCTGAAAATCGTCATTCCGGTCTGTATGCCGGCCGTCGCCACGGTCGCGATTCTGTCATTCCAGAATTCGTGGAGCAATCTGGAGACGTCGACGTTCTTCATGCAGGATGATGATATGAAGACATTCCCGTTTTTTCTGACCACACTGACGAATAATCTGGCCAACAACGTAGCCAGGCAGGGGGCGGCCGCAGTCGCGGCGTTGATCATTCTTGTTCCGAACCTGTTGTTTTTCATTATTTTGCAGCGGAAGGTTATCGATACGATGGCGCATTCGGGAATCAAATGAAAGAAGGGGAGGGCGCATCATTGAGTAGGCAACGGTGGCTTCGCGCGGCATCGGTTTCCTTGCTTGCGGCAATTGCGGCGGTGTCGCTAAATCTGCCTGCGGCGGACGCATATTCCCCATACACCACGTTTTATAAGGACGCGTATGGGCAGCTTGCGCAAATTCAATCCGCCTACCAGCCTGAGCAGGTGCTTGGTCCGGATATCGGCGGGGAGACAGCACCCGGGTGGAAGGCACCCGTGCAAACGGCGTCTGCCGGCGATGGGGGAAGCCAGACATTGGCATTGAACCAGCCGCAGGATCTGTTCGTCGACGGGCGGGACCATATCTTCATTGCCGATACGGGCAATAACCGTGTTGTGCATCTGAATGAGCAGGGACGTCTTATCGGTATCATCGATGTAAAGGAAAGCCCGCTGAGCAGCCCGAACGGCTTGTTCGTCGCCGATAACGGAGATATTTATGTGGCGGATACCGGCAACCAGCGGGTCGTCCGCCTGGATGCCGAAGGCAGGCTGCTGCGCGAGTACAAACGGCCGGACTCGGCCTACCTGCCGGATTCGTTCAAATACGAACCGACGAAGCTGGTTGTCGACAAGCGGGGCTTCCTGTACATTACGACGCTGGGCGCTTTCCAGGGCTTGCTGCAGCTGGATCCCGAAGGCAATTATCAAAGCTTCTTCGGCTCCAACAAGGTCCAGTTCTCCTTGTTTGACTCGTTCAAGAGAGCGGTCTATACGAGAGAGATGTACCAGCGGGAGCTGAGCAAGCTGCCCGGAGCGGTCGTGAACACGGCGATCGATTCCAATGGTTTCATCTATACGGTGACCAAGGAAATCGAAAGCGAGCAGATCAAGAAATTCAATATCGCCGGATTGAATCAGCTGGAAGCAGGCGGTGAATTCACGCCGGCCGCGAAAAAGAAGAAAAGGGCGTTCGGAGAGAACGCCTGGTGGGCGCCACACGGCGCACTGCCGCAGCTTCAGGATATCAGCGTGGATGCGGACGGCAACTTAACGGTCATCGACGCGCTGTACAATACGATCAGCCAATATGACGCGGACGGCAACCTGCTCTTCTTCTGGGGCAGCGATGATCTGGCGGGGACGACGAAGCTTGGCCTTGTCAAGACGCCGGCGGCAATCGCAACGACCGCAAATGGGGATTTGCTGGTGCTCGACAGCGTCAACAGTCTCGTCCAGCGGCTTCGGCTGACCGAGTTCGGATTGCTGGTCCATCAGGCCAACAGGCTGACCCAGGACGGAAGGTATGAGGAGAGCGAGCCTCTGTGGGCAGAGGCTTACCGGCAAAATGCCTTCTATACGCCGGCTTTGGTCGGGCTCGCGAAAGCAGCCTTCAAGAAAGAGCAGTTCGAGCTTGCCGAGGAGTTGTTCTATAAGGCGGGGGTCAATAAAGGTTATTCGGATTCATTCTGGCAGAACAGGCTGGTCTGGTTCCAGAACCGGTTTGGCCTGCTGATGAACATCGTCATCGCGGCGGGATTGGCTGTTTTTGTACTCGTCAGGCTGTCGCGCAGATTCGCGTGGGCCGGCGCCTGGTACGCCAAGATGCCTTTGCGGGGCAGTTACATCAGGCAGCTGAAGCATGTCGGGACACTCGTGAAGCACCCCATCGACGGGTACCATGCGATACGTTACCAGGACGGCGCCGGACTTGCCAGCAGCTTGACGCTGCTGGCGCTTGCATTCGCCGCCCTTGGTCTCATCCGGTCCCAGACGAGCTTCGTCTTTAATCCTGAAATCTATGAGGGCGTCAAGCTCGGGCCTGTACTCGTGCAGTTTATTGCAATCTGGATCGGATGGGTCATTGCGCATTATCTGGTCAGCTCCCTGATGCGCGGTGAGGGCCGGCTGCGGGATGTTTTCTATGGAAGCTCTTACGCCCTAATACCGATTATAGCGATCGGCATACCCTTAACGGTTATATCCCATGGATTTACGCTCAGCGAAGCGTCAATCTTCAAATTTTTGGAGCTTGCCATGTATTTGTGGACGTTCCTGCAGTTTTTCTGGATGGTGCAGGGCATCCAGAATTACAGCGTCGGCGAAGCGATCCTGAACATCATATTCTCCCTTCTGGCGCTGGCCATCATCGCGACGCTCATCTTTATCTTCTTCAGCTTAAGCGGGGAACTGATCAACTTTATTTATTCCATCTATCAGGAGGTGATCATCCGATGACCGGCAGCAAGCTGCGGCTTTCCTTCCTGATTACGGGCATTGCGGTCGTCATTGCCGCCCTGGTATGGCTGGCGCTCCAGATCGTGTCGTGGCAAAATGCCGCTCCGGCAGTCACGGCCGCTGCGGCCGTGTCCTTCACTCCAGGTGCCGGAACGGTGCCGTTCAAGCCGGAGCTGCCTCCCGGCAGCAGGTTTCAGCCGGTCGCCGAATCGGCTTCCTTGAAGCTGTCGGCAGACAAAGAGACCGGGCATTTTCAGGTCGTCAGCAAACAAACCGGCAAGGTCTGGTATTCGTATCCCGACCCCGCACAGTGGGCGGAAGAGAAGATCGGCGGGGCATGGAAAAACAATCTGCTGTCCCCCATCATCGTGGAATATACGAATCTGTCCAATTACAAGTCGGCGTCCAAAACGGTCGGCCTTGTGGACGAGGTCGGGTATGTCGAGGATTTCAAGACAACGGACAGCGGCTTTACAGCCACGCTCGTGCTGCCGAAGGGTTCGTTTAAAATTCCGGTTGAGGTGACGCTGGGGGATGATTATGTCGAAACGACCATCCGCGACGAAGGTATCGTGGAGGGAGGAGCCTTCAGCCTGTTGAATGCAAAGCTGTACCCGCTGTTCGGCGGACAGTTCTCCCAGGGCCAGGATGGCTACATCTTCATACCTGACGGCTCAGGCGCGCTGATCCGGTTCAAAACCGGCCGAATCCTCCCGCAGCTCACCTATAATCAACCGATTTACGGCAATGACGGCTCTTTCTACCTCGATAATATGGCCCGGCAGCGGGCTTCGGTTCCGGTGTTCGGCCTGAAATCCGGCGATCAGGCGTTCGTAGCCGTTGTCACGGAAGGGCCGGAGCATGCCAACGTGTTCGCGGCTCCATCCGGATCGATAGGTTTGTCGAACTGGGTAACGACCGAATGGCAGTACCGCCAGCGGTTCTATCAAAGCGTAAGCAAAAGCACGGATGCGGGATTTTTCACGTACGGGGAACAACGTTTCAATTCCCCGCGGCGAACGGTCCGCTATTATTTGCTGCCGCCGGATCAAAGCGATTATGTGGGCATGGCATCCAGGTATCGCGATTATCTGTCTGCTGAAGGCGTGCTGAAGCCGGTGGAGCAGCCCAAGAAGGATATACCGCTGTATGTGGATATTGTCGGGGGCGATATCGAGCAGGGATTGCTGCTGGATTCTTATCTGACTGCCACGACGACGGACGAGGCGAAGGAGCTGGTCGGCAGCATCTATGACCGCGGCATCCACAATTTGGTCGTGCAGTATAACGGCTGGCAGCAGGATGGCTACAGCACGCAGGGCGGCTATTTTCCAGTCGAGTCCAGGCTTGGCGGGAATAAAGGGATGAAATCCTTTATCGATTATGCGCATACGCTGGATATTCCCGTTTTTCTGACAGCTAATTATTCGGTCAACAATAACGGGGACGACGGCTTCTGGTACCGCCGCGACGGCCAGCGCGATTTGTCCGGCAATACGCTTGAGGCGGGTGAGGGCACCTGGCTTGTAAGCCCGCGGTTCTACAGCAAAGTCATCGCATCCGATCTGGATGAGTACAAGAAGCTGGGGGCAGACGGCATCCTGTACGACGGCTCAGGGATCGGATATCAGCTGAACACCGATTTCAATAACCGTTATGCGGCCAGCCGTACGGATGTGGCCAATATCCAGCGCGACATTTTCAAGCGGACGAAGCAGGAGCTTGGCGCGGTCACGGCTGTCAACGCCAATGCCTATGTATGGCAGGATCTGAAGCATATTCCCCGGCTTATGGACGATTATTCCTACGATGTATTCGTCGATGAAGCCGTGCCGTTCAACCAGATCGTCCTGCACGGGTCGGTTACGTACACATCCGAGTGGGCGAATGTGCGTCAGGAATCGCGGACCGAATATTTGCGCAGCATCGAATACGGCGCTTATCCGACCTATGTATTCGCCTCCGCGCCTTCCGACAAGCTGCGGCATTCCTATTCGATCTGGTATTACAGTCTGGATTACCGGGATTGGCTTGACAGCCTGTCCGATGAATATGCGAAGGTCAACGAAGCGCTCAGCGATGTGCAGGATAAGCGGATCGCGGGCCACCGCACGCTTGCCGAGAACGTGAAGGAAACGACCTACGAAGGCGGCCAGCGCGTCATCGTCAACTATGGATCAAGCGAGTTCGTGCAGGGCGATCTTCATGTGCCTGCGCAGGATTTCACCGTTATCAAGGGGGGAGCAGGCAGATGATTCGCAAGCTGAGGCTGCAAGCATCGACGATCAGAAAAATCGAAGGCTCGATATTCATCGCACCCTGGATTTTCGGCTTTCTTGCTTTTGTCGCGTTCCCGCTCGGCTATTCCCTGTATATGAGCTTTCATCAGGTCCGGATTACCGTCGACTCGGTCGTCTATACCTTTCTTGGCTTCCAGAATTATAAGGAAATCCTGGTATCGAACGGAAGTCTCCTGTATGAGGATCTGATCCCGTTCCTGCGCGAGTCCATCATGATGATTCCGATCATTCTCGTTTTCTCGCTGCTGGTTGCGATACTGCTCAACCTGAAATTCCCGGGACGCACGCTGTTTCGGATCATCTTCTTCCTGCCTGTTATTTTCTCTTCCGGACAAATTGTCCAGGAATTCATCAACCAGGGGGAAGGCTCGCTGAGCGTACTGGAGTCGCTGCATATCGAGGAATATCTGCAGGAGTATGTGCCGGCGTCATGGGCGGAGCCGATCCAGACGGTGATGAGCTCATTCGTGCTGGTGCTCTGGTACTCGGGCGTACAGATTCTGATCTTCCTTGCGGGACGCCAGACGCTGCCGCCGTCGATGTACGAGGCTTCAAGGATCGACGGCTCGGGGCCATGGAATACCTTCTGGAAAATAACGCTGCCGGGGCTCGTACCCTATATTTTCCTGAACCTGATGTATACGGTCGTCGATTTGTTCACATTCCCGTCCAATCCGATCGTAAGCAAGGTCAACACGACCAATTACGGCAGCTCCAGCGCGCTGGCCTGGATTTATTTTTCCATCATTCTGCTGTTCGTCGGCTTGACTTTGCTGCTGTACAGCAGGGTGGATAAGGCGCTCTCAGGCACACGTGAGTAAAGTAGGGAGGGATTCGCAAGTGGCCAAAATAACGATCAACGGAGTGAAGCGCGTGCCGTCTGCGGCTTTCGACCGGATCGGGGCATTCGTCCGATACCGCTTGATCGGCGGCGAAATCGACAAAGGCATCCTGTTCAAAATCGTCATGTATATCATCCTGATCAATGTGGCTTTCATCTACATCAAGCCGATCCTGTACATGGTCACCACGATGGTGAAGGACGCCAAAAACATTCTCGACCCGTCGGTGATCTGGGTGCCCAAAAGCATTTTCCTGGGACATCTTCAGGAGGCGGTGCGGCTGCTTCAGTACACGAAAAGTCTGGCGATCAGCGTATCGCTGGCCGGCGCGGTGTCCGTGCTGCAGGTGTTCTCCTGCGCGGTTGCCGGATATGCGTTCGCCCGCCTCGATTTTCCGTTCAAGCGCTTCTGGATGGTGATGCTGCTGTTCACGTTCATCATGCCGCCGCAGGTCGTCATTCTGCCAACCATCATGATGTTCAAAAGCTTCGGCTGGCTGGATACCGTGCTGCCGATGATCATTCCCGCCGTTTTCGGCCATGGGTTGAAGGGGGCTTTGTTCGTCATCATCTACCGCTCCTTCTATTCCACGCTGCCGAAGGAGCTGGATGAGGCGGCGAGAATGGATGGGGCAAGCGCGTTCAGGCTGTTCTTCCGGGTCATGTTCCCGCTTTCCAAATCGGCGATCGTCGTCGTCGTTTTGTTCTCCTTCGTGTGGAACTGGAATGATTTTTATCTGCCGTCGATTTTCATGTTTACGGCCGAGAACGTGCCCCTCTCCATAACGCTTGCGCGAATGGCCGCGGAGATGGCCCTGGCCGCAGGGGCGGGCGAGATGTCGGTATATGAGGAATCGATCAAGATGGCGGCTGCATTCCTCATTATTTTCCCGCTGCTGATTGTTTATTTTTTCGCGCAGCGCTGGTTCATCGAAGGGGTGGAGCGCACGGGGCTTGTGGAGTGAGACTGAAGATGGATAGAAGCCGCTCTCCGGCGAAACACCGGCAAACAATTACATTATAGGTGGTGTCTTGTTTCATGAAGAAGTTGCTCACAATACTAAATCTGCTGCTTGTTGCCGGCCTGATCTCCGCATGCAGCGGGAATGCCGGCAATAGTGCGGGCACGACAGGCAGTACGGATGCGTCTGCTGACGGCGCGTCGTCGGCTGCAGAGAATACCGCAAGCTTCAAGAAGCTCGGCGACGAGCCGCTGACGCTCACGTTCTACAATACCAGCGGCACATTTCCGGATGTGGAATTCAATACGCTTATCGCCGACCCGATCAAGAGAAAATATCCAAACGTGACGATTGAGCGGATTACGCCGGCTGCGGAAACAACGAATGAAGAGGTCTTGTCGACGTATACGCCGGATATCATTTATTCCTCCTCGTCCTCGCATCAGCAGATCGTCCGCACCGGCGCCTATGAAGATCTGCGCGAGCTGATCAAGCGCCATAACTTTGATACCTCGCGGATCAAGCCGATTCTATGGAATTACATCACGGAGATTACGGCGGGCAAAGGGGACGAAATCATTGCGATCCCGTTCAACTCCAATCAGCATGTGATGTACTATAACAAGGATATTTTCGACAAATTCGGCGTGCCATATCCAACCGAGAAGCAGCTGACTTGGGACGAAGTGCTGGAGCTGGCGAAGCAGCTGACGCGCACCGATGGCGGCAAACGGTATGTCGGCCTTTCTGTAGATAATCTTACGGGTCTGGCGAAGAGCCTCGGCCTGCCTTACGTGGACCGCGAGACAGGCGAAGCCGCGCTGGATACGCCGGAATGGCGCCGTGTGTTCGAGCTGCAGAAAAAAATATTCGAAATCCCCGGCTATGTGGCGCCCGATAAGACATGGAACTATGGACGCGACCAGTTCATGAAGGATCAGAATGTGGCAATCCGTGTGACCTGGCTGGCCAATATGGTCGGTCCGCTGGAGGAGCTGCGCCAGCAGGGAGTCGAGTTCAACTGGGATATCGCGCCGGCTCCGAACTTCCCGGACCAGCTCGGCAAAACAAGGGAGGCGCAGATCCACTCGCTTTCCATAAACAGCAAAAGCAAGCATAAGGATGAGGCCTTCCAGGTCATCGCGGAAATTCTGTCGGACGACGGGCAGCGCATTCTGGCCCGCAACGGCCGCGTACCCGCTATTATCAATGACGAGCTGAACAAGGAATACGGCCTCGACATTCCGGTTCTCCAGGGCAAGACGGTGCAAAATGTATTCGTCGGCGAGGCGCTGCAGGAGCACTACACCCATCCGTACGAGCTGGAAATTGCTACCCGTCTGACTGAGGCGGCTGAGGATCTGGCAATCGGCGGTCTCGACGTCAACTCCGCTATCCGGAAAGCCGAGGAAGCGATCAACAAGGATGTCGAGACGCTCAAAACGACAATCGGCGCGCCATAATAGATTGAATTGAAGAGTCCGGGGCTTATTGGGCCCCGGTTTTTGCTGAATACTCAGCGCTGCAGGAAGCCGAAACGGATAGAAAAGGAGAGCGGTCTTCCTGGGCCTGCCAGCAACGGGTGCAGTGAGGATTTTCCTTGTTAGAAGGTGAAGGAGGCCGTTTGGGAGCATGCAGGCCGGAATTTCCTTGCTGGAGCGGTTCGAAGGGGCTGAATGTGATGCGGCAGCGGGTGCAGTGAGGATTTTCCTTGCTGGAAGGTGGAAAGGGACCGCTTGGGAGCATGCAGGCCGGAATTTCCTTATTAGAAGGGCTTCCAACGATCTGGGCGGACCGATGAGGATTCTCGACTGAAATCAGTCCATTTTCGTGACTTCAGAGTCGCTGCCTGTTTTTTTCACCGCACTTCAAGGGAAAAACCTGCAAATCGCCAAATGACGTCGAAGCCGTTTCTTCTTGAAGTATCAGCAAGTAAAAAAATATGTCATGCCCATTTCTGATAGATTGGGGGAAGAAACCAACTTTGCCGCCAAAGGACGGCTTCAGCCGACTCAAAGTATCGAGAAAGTCCAGAGGCATTTTCGACACTTCAATTCTTGTATGGAGAGACCCATCTTTTAAACAAAAAATCGATTTAAAACGTTCTGATGAATCCACTTTTGAGACTGATAAGGAAGTTTTTAGACCCCGTACATAAAACAGGGGGTTCTCGACAGCCAAAGGACGGCTTCTGCCGTCTCTTCTTATGCGCAACATTAATGATAGATACAGGAAGTGAATGCTTGTTGAGTAAGCAGAGAATATTAAGCGGCTATATCTGGTCGAGGTGGTACTTGTACATCAGCGCCGTCCTTGTTATCGGGGCGGCGAATGTAATTCTGGCGCGCATGCCCAGAACAATCGGCAGCTTTACGGATGAGCTTCAGAAGGGCTTGCTCTCCTTCGATGAGGTTGTGCACTACAGCCTGCTCATTGTGGCGATCGCGCTGAGCTACGGCCTGCTTGGGGGGACCGGGCAATTTCTCATCATGTACTCGGGGAGATTGTTCGAGCGGATTACGCGAAACAAGCTGTTTGTCCAGTTTACGCGTCTCAGTCTGAACAATTATTCCCGGTACGGGGTGGGGAAGCTTCTGAGCTATCTGATTAACGACGTAACAGCGGTAAGAGAATCGATATCGATGGGCATCAACCATATTACGAACTCATCGATTTTGCTTATTTCCGTCATTGTATCCATGATCCTTAGCCCGATCCCGGCATACACGATTCTAATCAGCGTTATTCCGCTTCTCTTCATTCCATGGGTCGTTGCCTGGCTGGGTCCCGTCATCCGTAAACGTTCCGTCCATGTGCAGGAAGCGCTCGGGAAAATGACGGAAACAGCCTCCGAGCAGTTCAGCGGCATCCGGGTCACAAAAAAATTTGCGGTGGAAGCGATCATGATCGGCCGTTTCGACGCAACGGTTGCCCAGATCCGCGACAACCAGCTGAAGCTGGTGCGCGTTTCTTCACTCCTGCAGGCGGTTATTCCGTTTCTCGGGGCGCTGTCGATGATTACCGCGATCGCGCTGGTCGGCTATTTGACGGCGGATCAGACTGTTTCCCTTGGCGATTTCGTCTCGCTGGTCCTGTATATCGGCATGATGATCAATCCGCTGCAGCGGATCGGAGATGTTATCAATGCGATGCAGCGTGCCCGCGGTTCCCTGGAGCGGCTGAACGACCTGCTTGGCGAAGAGCCCGATGTTGCCGATGCCGGGACAGAGCGCTTGGAGGATGCAGAGCATGCCGCCATCGAAATCCGGAATCTGTCGTTCGCTTATCCGGACGGCTCCTCGCCCGTATTGTCGGATATCTGCTTAAGGGTAGGGCCCGGTCAAACGGTAGGCATTATCGGAAAGACGGGTAGCGGTAAGACGACGCTTATGAAACTGCTCCTGCGGATCTACAATCCGCCTGAAGGCACGATTTTCGCAGGCGGCCGGGATATTCGCAATCTGACGCTTGAGAGCCTCAGGAGCAGCATTGCGTATGTGCCGCAGGACGGCTTCCTGTTCAGCACCTCGATCCGTGAAAATATCGCCTTCAGCAACCGCGGAGCGGAGCTTGCGGCAATCGAAGAAGCTGCGATTCAAGCGCAAATCCATCTCGAGGTGAATGCGTTCCCCGACGGGTTCGAGACAAGGCTCGGGGAGCGCGGCTTGACGCTGTCCGGCGGCCAAAGGCAGCGGGCGAGCCTCGCCCGGGGGCTGTTCAAGCAGGCTCCCGTGATGATTCTCGATGACAGCGTCAGCGCTATCGATTCGCTTACCGAGAAAGCGGTTATCGACTCGCTCCGTGCCGGGCGGCAGGGCAAGACAACCCTGATCGTTTCCCATCGCATCAGCGCGCTCAAGCATGCGGACCAGATCATCGTCATGGACGAAGGGCGGATCGTGCAGCGCGGCACGCACGAGGAGCTGGTTTCCACGGAAGGTGTCTACACGGAGCTGTACAATATCCAGGAGAAGGGGGATGCCAATGCCGAGGGCCGTTAACGATTGGCAGCAGGACCAACGGACGGGCATCCCGCAGGACAACAATGCCGCGCTTGATTACGGCTCTGCCTTCAAAGCGCTTTACACCTACGCCAAGCCGCATCGTTGGTCGTTTCTATTGCTGTTTTTCTTTATTTTGCTGTCCATATCGGCCGATTTGCTGCAGCCTTATTTGATCAAAATCGCCATCGATGACGTATTTACCGTTGATCATGCGGATTACCGGTCGCTGCTGATTCTTTGCGGCATCTATCTCCTGTTGGCAGTCGTCAGCTTCGTCTTCACGTATCTGCAGAACAATTTGCTGCAAAAAATCGGGCAGAGCATCGTGGCCGGCATCCGCAGCGGCATGTTCAGGCATATGGTGAAGCTGTCGGTTTCCTACTTCGACCGCGTGTCGACCGGCAGCCTTATTACGAATGTGTCCAGTGATACGGAAGGCCTGAACCGATTTTTCAACCAGGTATTGGCCAGCCTGCTGCGGGACAGCTTGACTCTCTTGATCATCATTGTGCTGATGTTTCAGCTGGATATCAGGCTGACCCTGTTCTGTCTGCTGGTCCTGCCTGTCATTACGATGATTGCGTACGGCTTCCGGTCCTATATGCGGACGACGTATCAGATGGTCCGGACGGCCTTGTCGCGGATGGTCGCATTTGCCGCGGAGAATCTTTCCGGCATGAACCTCATTCAGGTATTCCATCAGGAGAAGGAGCAGCAGCGGCAGTTTACCGAGCGAAACGATGCCTTCTACCGCACCAACCTGCGCGAAGTCCGTACAATGGTGCTGTTCAACCGGCTGTTTGATATTCTCGGCAATCTGTCCGTGGCGTTTGTCGTCTGGCTCGGCGGCCGCGCTGTGCTGGGAGGTCATATCGAATTCGGCGTATTGTACGCGTTCATCACCTATATCCGCCAGTTTTTTCAGCCGATCAACTCGATCACCCAGCAGTGGAATACGATTCAGTCGACCATCGTGTCCGTGAACCGGATCTGGAGCATATTCGGAGTGTCGCCTGATGTGCGCGATCCGGAGAAAGCCGCATCTGTTGAGAAGGCTGGGGTCGAGGGCAAAGTGGAATTCAACAGTGTAACCTTCGGCTACGGCAGCGGCCATAAGGTGTTAACTGATATTAATCTGAATATCCGGCCAGGCGAATTGCTGGGAATCGTAGGCGCCACCGGAGCCGGCAAGAGCTCCTTGATCAGCCTGCTGTGCCGCTTCTACGATGTGAAGGAAGGCAGCATCCGGATTGACGGAACCGACATCCGCAGTCTGAAGCAGGAAACGCTGCAGCGGATCGTCGGGCTCGTGCAGCAGGAGCCGTTTCTCTACTCGGGAAGCGTGCTTGACAACATCCGGCTGTTCGATGAATCGATTCCCGTGGAGACGGTTACTCGTGCCTGCGAGCATGTCGGAGTGGATCAGCTTGTGCGGCGGATGAAGCATGGCTACGAAACCCGGCTTGCCGAGAGCGGCACAGGGCTGTCCTCCGGCGAGAAGCAGCTGATTTCGTTTGCCCGCATTATCGTTTTCCAGCCGAAAATATTGATTCTCGACGAAGCGACCGCCAATCTTGATTCGCATACGGAGCAGCTGCTCCAGTCCGCGCTGCGGATTGTATCGGAGGGCAGGACGACCTTGGTCATTGCGCACCGGCTGTCAACGATCCGGAGATCCGACAGAATCATTGTTCTGGATCGCGGCCGCATCGTGGAGGAGGGAGCCCATGACCGATTAATGGAGCTGAACGGTTATTATGCGAGGCTGTATTTGAATGCGCAAGGCGTGCTTGTTTAGCAGGTCGCTTATCCCGAACCGCTTTTACGGGCGGTCCGGGAATTTTTTGTTTTTGCAGGTTAATAAGTATGAGGAGGCGGTTAGATGGATATTTATCGCATTGGGGTATTGGAAGGGGACGGGATCGGACCGGAAATCGTCGCTGCGGCGGTGAAGGTGATAGGGGCTGCGGAGAGAAGCTGCGGGCTTGAGCTGCTGGAGTGGGTAAGGCTGCCGATGGGGCTTGAAGCGATCGCGCAGTATGGCGACCCGCTGCCGCAGGCGACGAAGGAGGCGCTGCAGAATTGCTGCGGCTGGTTGATGGGACCTCATGATTCCGTTTCCTATCCGGTGGAACACCGGACCGGCCGAAATCCGAGCGGCGAGCTGCGGCACAGCTTCGACCTGTTTGCCAATATCCGGCCCAACCGGACGCTGCCCGGCATCGACAGCGTAGCGAAGCAGGCGGATCTCGTTATTTACCGCGAGAATACGGAGGGCTTCTACGCTGACCGGAATATGGCGTACGGAACGGGAGAGTGGCAGGTGACGCCGGATATTGTCATTTCGGCCGGCGTCTTTACACGCAAAGCAGCCGAACGGATTGCCCATGCTGCTTTTCAGGCGGCCAGGTCGCGCCGGAAGCATGTTTCCATTATCCACAAGGCTAATGTGATCAAGCTCGGATATGGCTTGTTTCTCGGCGTTTGCCGGGAAGTCGCATCGCAGTATCCCGATGTGCGGGTGGACGATTACCATATCGACGCCGCCGCAGCCCATCTGGTTAGAAGGGCAGGGGACTTCGACGTCATTCTGACGACGAACATGTTCGGCGACATTCTGTCCGACCTCGCGGGAGAGCTGGTTGGAAGCCTGGGAATGGCGCCGGCGATCAATGCGGGCGATCACTTTGCAATGGCGCAGGCCGCCCACGGCTCGGCACCGGATATAGCGGGCCGGAATATCGCGAACCCGGTCGGGATATTGTTATCCTCGGCATTGCTGCTGGAATGGCTGGCCGGCCGGCACGGGGATTCGCGGCTGCAGCGCATCGCGGAACAGATTGTACGTGGAGTCGAGGGAGCAGCTGCCGCAGGCATCCGTACCGCCGACCTGCATGGCACAGCCTCCACGAGCGAATTCGCGGAGGCTGTCATCCAATCTATGGACAGGTCTTAGTTAAGAAAATTGCTTTACCGGCAAGAATGGCGATAACCGGTTCTTCCTGACTGATGGATATCTAAATCGTTTCGATGGGGAACAGCTCGGTTGACAAATAACGTTCTCCGGTATCCGGCAGCAGCACGACAATGTTTTTCCCGGCATTCTCAGGCCGGTTGGCAATCTGAACAGCCGCATAGACAGCCGCGCCGGAGGAAATGCCGACGATCAGTCCTTCGCTTCTCGCCAGCTTGCGGGTCGTCTCGAGCGCATCTTCATTGGTCACGGCGATGATTTCGTCCGCTATATGGCGGTGGAAATTGTCCGGTACGAAGCCCGGACCGATTCCCTGGATTTTGTGGGGGCCTCTCTCCCCGCCCGACAGGACAGGGGAGCTGAAAGGCTCAACCGCAATAATCCGGACCGAAGGCTTCCGCTCTTTGAGGACTTCGCCGACACCGGAAATCGTGCCGCCGGTTCCGACGCCGCCCACGAAAATATCGACCGATCCGTCCGTGTCCCGCCAAATTTCCTCCGCTGTTGTTCTGCGGTGGATTTCCGGGTTGGCCGGATTCTGGAATTGCTGCGGTATGAACGAGTTCGGGGTCGCAGCTGCGAGCTCCTCGGCCTTCTTGATCGCGCCGGCGATGCCTTCCGCGCCGGGCGTGAGAACAAGCTCGGCCCCCAGGGCAAGCAGTATTTTTCTCCGCTCGATACTGAACGTTTCGGGAAGCGTAATGGTCAATTTATAGCCGAGCGCGGCCGCCGCGAAGGCGAGGGCGATCCCGGTATTGCCGCTTGTGGGCTCGATAATGACCGTATCCTTGTTGATGACGCCGCGTTCCTCCGCATCCTTGATCATGGCGAAGCCGATCCGGTCCTTGACGCTTCCGGCGGGATTGAAATACTCCAGCTTGGCGATCAGTACAGCGCCGACATTATATTTGGCATTGAAATTTCTCAGCTCCAGCAGGGGCGTATTGCCAATCAGCTGGGTGAGGTTGGTGGCGATTTTGGCCATCGTGGTGAGCTCCTGTCCTAGTGGATTATCGTTAAGGTGCCGCAGCGGCTTCTTCCGGGCCGATGCTGTAGGAATTGGCCGGGCGTGCCAGACCGTAATGCTCCCGAAGGGTCCTGCCTTCGTAAGCGGTGCGGAAGATACCGCGGTTCTGCAGCTCGGGTACGACCTTGTCGACGAAGATATCGAGGCCGTCCGGGTAGATGGGAGGCATAAGGTTGAAGCCGTCAGCTGCGCGGTTCTCGATCCAGCGCTGAATGACGTCCGCGACTTCGATCGGCGTGCCGGTACAGGTCAGATGGCCCCGCGCGCTTGCCAGCCGGTTCACAACCTGACGGAGCGTCAGGCTGGAATCGCTGCGCAGCATATCCAATATAAGCTGGTGCCGGCTTTTGCTGCCGTTGACGGATTCGATCCCTTTCGGGTCGATGATAGGCGGGATCGGGCCGTCAAGCGGAAAGCCGGTCAAGTCAACGCCGAAGCGCTCGGACAGCTTGGCTACGGCGTCATGGATATCGTGAAAGGCGTTCAGCTCATCTTCGAGCTCCTGGGCTTCAGCTCTGGTGTGGCCGATAATCGGGCTGAAGCCCGGCAGGACGACCAATTCGTCAGCGCTGCGTCCGTATTTCGCCAGCCGGCCTTTGACATCCGCATAGAACGCCTGGCCTTCGGCCAGTGTAGGCTGTGCAGTGAAAATGACTTCCGCCGTCCGGGCTGCCAGCTCGCGGCCGCTGTCTGAAGAACCCGCCTGTACCAGAACGGGATAGCCTTGAGGCGGACGGGGGATGTTGAGCGGCCCTTTCACGCGGTATACGCTGCCCTCAAAATTGATTTCATGCAGTTTGGCTTCGTCTATGGAGATGCCGGAGGCTTTGTCGAAGACGAGCGACTCTTCCTCCCAGCTGTCCCACAGCTTTTTTGTTACTTCGACGAATTCTTCCGCCCATTTGTACCGCTCCGAATGCTCCAGATGCGATTCCTTGCCGAAGTTGAAGGCTGTCGCATCCGTATGGCCGGTAACGATATTCCAACCCGAGCGGCCCCCGCTGATATGATCCAAAGAAGCGAATTTGCGGGCGACATGGAACGGCTCGTTGTAGGTAGTTCCGACAGTGCCAATCAAACCAAGATGTGTAGTGGCCACGGAGAGAGCGGAGAGGAGCGTGAAAGGCTCAAGCCGGCGTCCCGTACCGACATAGCCGTCTGCCATGAAGACGGAATCAAGCAATCCGCGTTCGGCGGTTTGCGCCAATCGTTTGTAATACCCGAAGTCGAAGGTGAGTTCGGGCGTCGTTTTGGGATGCCGCCAGGCGGCGGCATGATGGCCTGCCTGCCGAAGAAAAACATTCAAATGCACCTGCTTCTTTGCTTTGCCCATTACGCTGAAACCCTCCCTGTATTTTTTGGTGCTTCCTCAATCGCCTGCAAGCACCAAGAATTCCGACCATGAAGGCGCGCTTACGCTCATCGTTACGCCAGACAACAGCAAAAAAAAGGAGAACACAATTCAATCCTTGTGTCTCCAGCAGTCTGGTCAACTATATGCTTGTAATCCTAGTGGAATAATAAGTTAAATGTTATCACCAATCGGATAGGGCGTCAATAACTGGCTGTATCCTTCATGTGCAAAATCGTTTTCCACATCTTGACACAGATTATGGACGATGCTATATTCTAAATCATAGTTTATTTATTGGATTACTAGTAAATAATCGACCGGTCGACCGGAGAGACGTAAGAAGCTGCGCCTCTCCGGTCATTTTGCTATCCATAACGGAGGGGTGACTGCAGACGCATTTATTCATTTTTACCAATTCCTGATAGAAGGAGCGTGCATTTAAGTGAGCATCTCATTGAAGAAGTTCGGCAGGACAGGTCTGAAAGTATCCGAGGTGGCGCTGGGCACAATGGCGTTCGGCCGCTGGATCGATGAGTCGAAATCGGCGGAGGTGCTGGATACGGCGCTCGATGCGGGAATTAATTTTATCGATACGGCTGACGTATATGGCAAAGGAACCGACCTTGGCAACCCGCTGGAGAGCGGCCAATCGGAAACGATACTTGGCCATCTGCTGGGTGCCCGCAGGCATCGGATTATTCTGGCGACCAAAGTGCATGGACGCGTCGGCAGCGAGCCGAACGACCAGGGCCAGAGCCGCTACCACATTATTCGCGCGGTTGAGAACAGCCTGCGCCGCCTTAAAACCGATTATATCGATCTCTATCAGGTTCACCGTTTCGATAAAGAGACGCCGCTCGAGGAAACGCTGCGCGCGCTTGACGATCTTGTCCGCCAGGGCAAAGTCCGCTATATCGGGGCTTCCAACTACGCCGCATGGCAGCTTGCCAAGGCTCACGGCATATCGGCTCAGCTGGGTCTGCACCGTTACGAGAGCAACCAGCCCGAATACAGCCTCATAGCCCGGGGGATCGAGCAGGAGCTGCTTCCGTTTGCAGCGTCCGAAGGCTTGGCGATCATCGCATACAGCCCGCTCGGCCGCGGTGTGCTCACAGGCAAATACCAGTTCGATCAGGCGCCGCCGGCCGGCTCACGCGGTGCTGCGGGAGAAGCGCGGATCAAGTCGCTGCTGGAGAACGAACGCAACTTCCAGATCGTAGAGGGGCTAAAGCCGATCGCAGCAAGGAAAGGATGGACGCTGGCGCAGCTGGCGCTCAACTGGGTCATCAGCCAGCCGCATGTAACGTCCGCTATTCTTGGTGCTTCAAGCCCGCAGAATATAACGGATTCCGTTGCCAAAGCGGCGGAGAAGCTGACTTCCGAAGAGCTTGCGGAAATTGACGAGATTACGCGGGGCGTTCCCGGCAGTCTAAAGACGCTGCGCGAAACGGCGGCAACAAAGTCATAATGGAACGAATATAATTGGGAATCACTCGTATCGAGCCCGCCTGATATGCAATTCGTATAGAAGAGGAAAGAATTCCATAAACGAACAGGAGAGGATCGAAAAGTGGCGAAAGGACTGGAATTGGACGAAGTCTGGATCAGACAGGTCGAGGAGCAGGTCAACGGATTGGAATATGGCTCTGTTCAAATAACGGTGCATGACGGAAGGATTGTCCAGATTGAACGGACTGACCGCAAAAGGTTCGAAAATAATACGTCCGGCGGTGTCAAAAAACAATCCCCCCGTACGTAGATAGTAAACAGAAAATGAATAAAGCCAGCCCATTCTTAATGAGAACGGCTGGCTTTATTGCAGTTGAAGGACGAATGACCTTCCACATGGAGTTGCCCGTTATGCGAAGACTCGCCCGTATACTTGTCCCGGATGCAGGGCGAGAGCTGGTCTATATTAGGGATAATCAAATGCCGATAGTCGGCAAATCGTCGATGGATCAGCCGGGAATGAACAGGGGCTTGTCATTCGCAATATATTAATATTTTTGACTATTGACAGGAAGGCTGTGTGCGGTAATGTTTAAATAAAGCAAGTCGATATTCGATCGGATTTGATGGGGGGCATCATTTTTGGCCGGTTGCCGATTCAAGTTATTAGGCAGTTTGCAAATCGCGCTCAATGACGAGGTGATTACGCCGCTTCCCGGCGGGAAAGCCAGGCTGCTGCTGGCCTATTTAATCCTCTCATTTGACATGCCGCAGAGCAGAAGGCAAATTGCCTTTGATTTTTGGCCGGATTCCACGGAGAAACAGGCCCTTTCCAATTTACGCAAGGTCATCCACGATCTTCGGGAAAGCTTTCCGCAAATTAACCCCTATCTGAAGATTACCCCCGCATATTTACATTGGAATAATGAATTGCCCTGTTATTCGGATGTGTACGAATTTGAACAGGCGGCGCACGGCCAAAGCCTGCATATGCTGCAACAAGCGGAAGAGCTGTACCGGGGGGAGCTGCTGCCCGGATATTACGAGGATTGGCTCAATGCGAAGCGGGAATTGCTGGCGCAGCTGTATGCCGATGTTCTTGAGAAACTGATCGCCATATTGGAAACGCAAAGGGAATATTCGTCGGCCTTATTTTTTGCCAATAAGCTGCTGATCCAAAATAGATTAAGAGAGGAAACTTACCGCACGCTGATGAGGCTGTACGCCTTGAAGAATGATATGGCCGGCGTCGCGCAAACCTATCAGCAGCTGCACGGTGTTCTGGAGGCGGAATTCGGAATCGGTCCTGCGGAGGCGACCCTGCAGCTATTTGAAAGACTTGTGCAGAACAGATGCGGACATGCGGCTGCCGTGCACAGCGAAACCCCGTTCATCGGCAGAACCGCAGAATGGGAAAGCATGCTGAGTGTTTGGAAGCAAGCCGCGGCAGGCCAGTCCTCTCTGATTGTATTGAAGGGAGAGGCGGGAATCGGCAAAACCAGATTGTCCCGTGAATTTATGGCATGGGTGGAAAGCCGGGGAATTCAAACGGTTTTTGCCGGCTGCTATCTATCGGTAAGGTCCATGTCCTATACGCCGGTGACAAGCTGGCTGAGAAGTCTTCCCCTGCCGCAGCTGAATCCGGTCTGGCTTTCCGAATTAGCCCGCTTGCTGCCGGAGCTTCTTGAGCGATACCCGGACCTGCCGGCGCCAAATCCCGTTCAGGAAAATTGGCAGCTTAACAAATGGTATGAGGCGATCGAACGGATGCTGCTTGCCGAGCAGCCGCTGCTGCTCATCCTGGACGATATCCAATGGAGCGACACGGAAACGCTCCAGCTTGTTTCCTTTCTTCTGCGCGGCGATTCCAGGACCAAACTGCTCGTGGCCGCGACAATGCGGACAGACGAGGATGCAAACGGGGCTGTCATGCATCTGTTCTCCGGCCTGCGGACCGAACGGAAGCTGACGGAAATCGAGCTTGCTCCTTTCAGCGAAACAGATACGAAACGGCTGATGACAGCGACGGTCGGCGATGTCCTCGCCGACCGCCATTCATCCGGTTTATATGCAGAGACGGGCGGCAATCCATTATTTATAGTAGAAACGATGAGGGAGTGGCAAACAGGCAGCGACAAGAACGAATTTCGTCTTTCGCCAATGGTAATCACCGTCATCGAGAACCGCTTAAGCAGGCTCTCGCCCATTGATCGCCAGCTTGTATCGGCCATGGCCGCAATCGGCAGGCCTGCATCGGCAGCGTTTATGATGATCCTGACAGACATGGAAGAGGAAGCTGTTCTGGAACGGATAGAGCAGCTCGTGCTGGTGAAGGTTCTGCAGGAAACGGGGGACGGGAAGTACGATTTTGCACATGATATGATCAGGGAATCCGCGTACAAGCTGAAAAGCGAGAGCAGGCGCCGCCAATGCCACCGGCAGATTGCACACAGCCTGAACGTTTTTCATCATGGGCAGACTGAAACCGCTGCCGCGGAAATCGCCTTGCACTTTGAGCTTGCGGGCATGAACAGGGAGGCCATTGTCTATTATGAAATGGCCGCATTGGCGGCGGAGAAGATTTACGCCAATGAAACGCGGATCAACTATTATCAGAAGCTGTGCATTCTGCTGCCTTTCGGGCAGATTCTGCCCATTCTGATGAAGCTTGGCGAGGCCTTGATCATCACAGGAAACTGGAAAGAATCGGAGAGGATTTATAAACAATGGTTTGAACGTTCGGGAAGCTCCGCAACGATTCAGGAGCGATCCCGCTGCGACGTTGCGCTGGGCAACTGTCTGCGAATGCAGGGAAAATATGAGGAAGCAAGCTTTCATTTGGAGCGGGCGCTGCGCTGCTTTGAGCTGCTGGACGATTATTCCGGACTCAGCACCGTCTATGTAACGCTTGGTACTCTGCATTACTATAGAGGGAAGTACGACGAGGTCCTCTACTATCTGATGAAAAGGATGGAATTGCCCGGTATCGGAAACCAAACCAGGGAGGATTGCCGATCCTTCGGTATTATTGGTCACATCTATTATGACCGCTGCGAGTACGATCAGTCGATTCATTGGATCAAGAAACAAATCGCGCTGGCAACGGAGACCGGAGACAAGTATACGATCGAGCAAGCTATGGGCGTATTGGCGATGGTGTATATGGACATGGATGAAATGAATCAGGCCTTCGGCTTCATTGCCGATAAGATGGAGATCAGCAAATCGATTGGAGATCGTATGGGCTTTGCCATTGCTCACGGCATGCTGGGCAAATATTATCTTTGTCACGGCGAGCTTGAGCAAGCGGCGCCCTGCATCGCTTTTTGTCTGGAAGAAGCCGTATGGGTCAAGGACTTGCGAATTGCAGGCATCATGCTTGGCTTTGAAGGGCTGAGGCTTCTGGAGCGGCAGCGGCTGGAGGAGGCTGATCGTATGCTTGGCCGCTCGGTTCGGCTGTTCAAACAGCTGAGCACCCCTTACTTTGCATCCGAAGCGCTTTATTCCATGAGCTTGCTGAAGCAGAGACGCCAGCAATTCGACAGCGCTGTGGAGACGGCGGAGGAAGGGCTTATGCTGGCAAATCGGCTGAAAAGGAGAGATATGCAATTCAGGCTCAATTTGCTTCTCATCCGGTTGAAGGCTGATTTAAGTCAGATCACGTCCGCCGAACAAGCGGATGAGCTGCAGCGGATGCTGGAGCACTTTCCCGGCCAGCAGGAAGAGGCTGCCATTCGCTTCGCCATATGGAAGCTGAATCCCGGATCGTCAGAGCAGCGGACCGCCGCGCTTACGTTGAACGAAGATCGTTACCGGAAATCGGGCAAACAGGAATATCTCGACCGCTGCCGCGAGCTAAGCGCTCTGTGCCATGCCGCCGCCGCGCATCCGCTGCCGAAGCTTACAACCGAGATCATCCGATCCAAAAGAATATCACCGGGCATGCTGGATGAAATCGACCGTTTTTTAAACGGCTGATAAATGTGAAACGCTTTTGAAGCGCTCCCTTCTTTAGGATGTATCTAAAGGGGGGATTTTTTTATTCAGATAGCCATAGAAGCTGGAGATTGATTGCGCCACCGATACAGCAGTTGTCCAAACCATTACGGAAGGATGAATTTCATTGAAGCTGAATTTTACGAAAAAGAGAACGTTTAAAATTGGTGTTTTGTTCATAGCTGCCATTATCGCGAGCTCGTTGGGATCCGCATATGCAGCGGTCAAGCTGGAGCCGATCAATGCTTTTCTTAACCGGAGCGTGTCGTTTGTGCTGAAGGGTGAATTATGGCAGCCCAAAGATCCATCCGGCAAATCGCTGGCGGCGATCAGTTATAATGGAAGCACCTACTTGCCTGTCCGCGCTTTGTCTGAAGCGCTGAAAGTCCCGATCGACTTTGACGCTGCCGATCAAAAAATTTATATCGGAGGAAAACTCGGAGAAAAGACGCCGATTTTTGCCGCACCGATGGAGATTGACAACATCTATGCCATTTTGACCAAAGACCCCAAAGAAACAATGGTGAAAGATAAACAGTTCCAGCAGGTTTTGAAGATTGACCAGTACGGGGATGTTATTTTTACGATTGACCGTAAATACAAGCGTCTCGTCCTGGATGCCGCTGTCATTAGCCCCGGAGAATATGATGTGGAATATTCGCTTTATAACGTGGGGGATGATGCAGGATCGACAGCCTCGACTGTCCTGGAAACTCATGCCGTCAGTCCGGAAGATGATGTGAAGCAGCTTATATTCAATGTAGAGGGTCTGGAAAAAATTAAAATTCATGTGCAAAGCCATAATTTAAATCCATATATTTATGCCCGGATTATGGATACGTCTTATTTCGATAACGGGGATCCTGCCGCCAGCGCAGCAAGCAGCAAATGAAATGACACTTAATAGCCACATGCACTAAAAAAGGGATCGTTTGATCGGCCGCTGTTTCGATATCCGGACTGCTTCCCTCCGCTGCCGGAGCGGAGGGAACGCGTCAGGCGGGCATGCACGGTAAGCAATCTTGATGAGAACTTACAACACAGATGAACAGCCTATAATTATTTCATAGTGAAATATTACCTGCAAGAGCATTTTCATAAAATACATAATTGCTATTGTCAAACATCATTTAAGATATTATACTTGTACACAAGCCGCGTCTGGTATCGATACCAGATCGTTCTCAAACATTTCGGGGGCTTAAGAGGAGTATTTATGGTATCGATACCATATTCAAATCTGGTATCGATACCATAAAATTTTTTATTCAAAGCAGGACTGAAAAGGCGGTGGTTTAACAGGCTTGATGGATCGAATTTTTCGTGTCAAGCATGGGAATACTTACGTAAACAGCATGAAAAAGCAGCAGTAAACTGATTTACCGCATACCTTACATTTCTGAACTTATCGAATCGGAGGAACACAACAAATGAAATCTAAAGCCTTGTTCGGCGTTCTGTTAGCTATGTGCTTTGTTCTTGTCGTGACCGCATGCGGTCAAAATAATACGAATACCAATACCGGTAACAATAATGCTGGAAGTGAAAGCGCTGCAAACGGAAAAATTACATTGGATCTCTGGTATTGGAACGGCGCGATATCCGATTCAACGATAGAGGCCGCCAAGAAAAACTTTCCTAATATCGATATAAAGGCGGAGAAGCTTCCGTCCGGACCTGACTATTTGACCAAATTAAAAACCACAATAGCCGGCGGCGGAAGCGGACCGGATATTGTCGCGATGGACAGCTGGGTTTCATCCATGCTGGAGTATAAAGACAAATACGTCAATCTGTATGACCAGGGAGCCCGTGATATTCAATCCCAATATCTGGACTGGAAGTGGAAAATGGCAGCAACCAGCGACGATCAGTATCTGATCGGGCTGCCGATTGACGTCGCGCCGGTTGTCCTTTATTACCGCAGCGACTTGTTCGCGAACGCGGGAGTGCCAAGTACGCCGGAAGACATCAAGAGTCAAGTGAAAACCTGGGATGATTACATGAATCTTCTCCAAAAGGTTAAGGATAAAACAGGTACGCAAACCGGAACGCTCGTAGATATATTCAGAAGTCTCCTGGGTCAGAACAGTAAAGGCTTCTTCGATGAAGGCGGCAATTACATCGGCGACCAGGATCACATCAAAAGCGTCTGGGATGATTCGGTACAAGCCTATAAAGCAGGTTTGACATTCCCTTACTCCAGCGATTCCGAGAAGAATGCCGCGATGAATAACAGTAAAATTTCTTCGTTTAGCGGGGCTTCATGGGCAGTGGGAGACTTGGTTGGTGCGGCACCCGACACGAAGGGAAAATGGAGCATTGCTTATCCGCCGGTTGGCGTAGGCAATCAGGGAGGTTCCTTCTTCGGTGCCTTGAAATCAAGCAAGCATCCGAAGGAAGCCTATGAGGTCATTAAATTCCTGGTCAGCCCTGACAATCTTGTTAAGGGATATAAGGAATTCGGTAATTATCCTTCTACACCTGCTGTCTACTCGAATCCGGAAATGGAGAATAAGAATGAATTTTTCGGAAATCAGGATCTGAGCCCCATATTTGCCGATGCGGCGAAGGATGTTAAAGTCGCGCATACGGACCCAAGAGACGATATGGTCCTTAATTTACTGGTTCAGGATCTCGGTTATGTAGATACGAAGAAACAGGATCCCGAGAAGGCATGGACAGACGCGCAGGATCAAATTAAACGCCAGCTGTCGCACTAAGCGTCAGCCACCTTGAAATAGGGAATCAAATAAGGGTTGAGGCGGGCGGAATTTGAAGCCTGCCTCGCCCGCATTCGTGGAGGAGTAATATGGGAGGCCTTTTAAAAGAGATTTATAAAAGCAGGATGTTTTATCTGTTTATTTCTCCTTTCTATATCTTGTTCTTAGTTTTTTCCGTGTTCCCCATTTTCTTCTCCATTTATCTTTCCGTTCACAAATGGGATGGAATCGGGGAAATGACGCCTGTAGGCTTCGACAACTTTGTTTACATGTTTCACGATCCCACTTTCTGGCAGGCATTAATCAACAACGTAGCGCTCTGGTTATTATCTAATGGACCTATGCTAGTCATCGCTTTGATCGTAGCGTTTGTGATTAATCTGTCGATCGTGAATTTCAAGGGATTTTTTAGAATCGCCTATTTTCTGCCGAATATAACGGCTATGGTTGCCGTTGTCATAATATTTCAGTCTATGTTTGGCAATGAGTACGGGCTGATCAACTTTTTCTTTGAAAAGCTCGGGCTTGATAAAATTGCCTGGTTCAATAGCAGCGCCGGTGTCAGGACCGTCATTGCCGCAATGATTGGCTGGAGATATATGGGCTACAATGCCATCATTTTTTTATCCGGCTTGCAGAGGATTCCCAAGGACTTGTATGAAGCGGCAAATCTTGACGGAGCCAGCGGATTCCAGATTTTTACCAAGATTACGATTCCAATGCTTAGACCGATTATCCTGTTCTCAGTTATGATGTCTACCATCGGCGGCTTTCAGATTTTCACGGAGCCTCAGGTACTCGCCGGGAATCAAGCTCCTTATCCGGGCTCTGATACCATCGTGCTTTATATGTACCGGGAAGGCTTCACCTATCAGAATTATGGATATGGGGCAGCTGTATCCTGGGTGCTGTTCTTCATTATTGGTATCATATCGTTATTGAACTGGAAAATCTTTAATAAATCAGACGATTAATACTAAAAGGAGCATAATAAGATGATTTCAAAAAAAATATTCGTGCATACTTTTTTGTTAATCGGTGTTCTATTTTCTATATTTCCATTTTATTGGCTAGTAGTCATGTCAACGAATGAAACAAGTGCGATTTTTGCGTTTCCTCCGAAGCTGACATTCGGCGGTTATTTTGTGATGAACTTTAACCATGTCATGGACAATATCAATTTTACACGGGCATTCCTGAACACGGTGTTTATTGCTGTGATCAGCACCACACTGCAGCTGTTTTTTAATTCATTGACCGGATTTACTTTCGCCAAATTCAAGTTTCCGGGCTCCAAGGCGCTTTTCTATTTAATGATCCTGACAATGATGATTCCCGCACAAATGCTGCTTGTTCCTCAATTTATTATTATCAAGGAGTTGGGGTGGCTGGGGAGCTACAAGGCGCTCATTGTTCCGAGTATAGCAAGCGCGTTGGGGATTTTCTGGATCAGGCAGTATGCGCTGGCCATTCACGATGATTTGCTTGAGGCTGCACGTATCGATGGCTCCAGCAAATTCGGGCTTTATTGGCGTGTTGCGCTTCCCATCCTGAGACCTGCCCTTGCGTTTCTGGCCATCACGACCTTCATGGGAGTTTGGGAAGATTACTTATGGCCGCTGATTGTCCTGACGGATACGTCCAAATTCACATTGATGCTGGCGCTGCAGCAGTTAAAGTCGGCTCATACGGCAGATTACTCCATGGTTATGACAGGAACGCTTATGGCGACCGTTCCGTTGATCATCTTCTTCCTGCTGGTTAGCCGGCAGTTCATTGCCGGGATCATGGAAGGAGCGGTTAAAAGCTAAGGACGCAAATATCGAGTAAGGTTCAGTTATTCAGAAGGCAGGGTGACAATAATGGCGCCGAAGATTAAAGACGTCGCTAGGCAAGCGGGCGTCTCTGTAACAACAGTTTCGAGGGTATTGAATGGCGAACGGTATGTCAAGGACGATCTGAAGGAAAGGGTGCAGCGGGCGATTGCCGAGCTTGGCTATACACCCAGTCATATCGCCAGAAGCCTTGTACTGAAAAAAACGAACCTTATTGGCGTAATCGTTCCCGATATTACATCGAGCTTCTATTCCACGATCCTGAGCACGATTGAGAGAACTGCAAGCCTCAATGATTACAATCTTATGCTGTGCAATATTATTGAGGATAACGATAAAGAACTGAAATATTTGCAGGTATTCAAGCAGATGCGCGTCGATGGCATTATTATCATGCATGAGAAATTAAGCGATGAAATTCGGGAGCTCATCATGAGCCTGGACATTCCGCTCTTGTTCTCCAGTGTGAAGCCGGCGAATCAGCCGTTTGTTTCCGTCATTATAGACGATTACGCGGCATCCTATGATGCAACGCGATATTTGATCGGACTTGGACACAAGCGAATCGGATTTCTTGGCGGAGACATGAGTGACGTCACCTCAGGACAAAACCGTTACATCGGTTACACCGACGCCCTGGCCGAGAGCGGTATCCCGATCGCTAACGACTATATCCGTTTCGGTGATTACAAAACCCAAAGCGGTTATAATTTAATGAAAAAAATTCTGAATTGTGATACGCGTCCGACGGCCGTTTTTGCTGTCAGTGACGATATGGCTGTCGGCGCCATGAACTGCATCCATGACCACGGGCTGAAGGTTCCGGAGGATTTATCCGTAATTGGCTTTGACGGAAGCCAGCTGACGGAGCAGGTGCGTCCGCAGTTGTCGTCTATGGAGCAGCCTATCCTGGAGATGGGCAAAGTGACGATTGAGAAGCTGCTTGATATGATTTCAGGTAACGAAGGCGCACCTGTGCATGACGTTATTCTGAAGCATAAATTAGTGGTGCGTGACAGCTGCAAGGCTTATCAGGAGCATGATTGAATAAAGATAAAAATAAAGAAACCAAATCATAAGCGATTGGAAGAGGGAGAAAGAGTTGGAAACATTTGATGCTGTTGTAATCGGCGATGCTAATATCGATCTTGTGGTAGTAGGTTCCGGCCAGGTTCCCGAGTCTGGTCAGGAAGTTTTTGTGGACAATATGATGATCCACTTGGGCGGGGGAGCCGCTTTGTTCTCGGTTTCTCTTGCAAAGCTAGGCCTTCAGGTAGCCTTTAACGGTGTTTTGGGGGATGATGCCAACGGACATTTTATTCGGAATCGTTTTGCCGAATATGGTATCGATACCAGAATGATTCAAACGAGTCAAATCCACAGTACCGGCATCTCCATTGCATTCAATCCGGAAACGGATCGATCCTTCATTACATATGCGGGATCGAATATGGAGCTGCAGGTAGACAAACTGGATCTGGACCAAATTTCCCAAGGCAAGCATGTTCATATCACCGGATATAAAGGAAGACGGAATCATGAGCAGTATGTTCAATTAGCCCGGTCGCTCAAGGAAAAGGGAATTACTCTGTCCTGCGACGTAGGCTGGGATGATTCCGGAGAATGGGACAACAGCATATTTGACTTTATGCGGTATTTTGATGTTTTCCTCATGAATGAAACGGAAGCTCTTCATTATACAGGACTTGAGAACAAGGAAGAGAGCCTTCGTTATATGAGCAAATATTGCAATCATGTGGTGGTGAAGCTTGGAGCGAGCGGTGCCATTGCCATGAAAGACGGGCTGCTGACCCGCAGCACGGCTTATAAGGTTAAAGCGGTAGATACAACCGGCGCAGGGGATTCCTTTAACGCGGGCTATCTATACGGTTTTTTATCAGGCAAGGATGCCGCCACCAGCCTTCGTTACGGAAATGCGTGCGGCGCACTCTCAGTTGGCGCTTATGGCGGAAGTACAAGCGCACCTGATCTTGAACAGTTGAACGTATTTATCAATCAGCGCGAAGAGGGTTTGAGTGTATCTGACTCAACAAGATGAAGAGGGAGACCATACCGACAATGACATTGCCAGCGTCAGTTACAGCCTTGCTTGAAGAAGCGGAAACGAAGCTTGCTGCCCATCCCAAGCTGCTGCAAATGTTTAAGAATTGTTATCCGAATACGCTTGAAACGACGACAAAATATCTGAGTGACCAATCCGTCTATGTCATTACGGGGGACATTCCTGCCATGTGGCTCCGTGATTCAAGCGCGCAGATCAGGCATTACCTGCCGCTAGCTGCCGGAGATCAGAAGCTGCAGGAATTGTTTATAGGATTAATCCGCAGGCAAATCACTTATATTCATATCGATCCCTATGCCAATGCGTTTAACGAAGAAGCAAATGACAACCGGTACGACGAAGATTTGACCGAGCTTAACCCGTGGGTCTGGGAACGGAAATACGAGATCGACTCCCTTTGTTATCCGATTCAGTTAGCCTACTTGTTCTGGAGGGAGACGGGAAGAACGGATCTGTTCGATGATGCTTTTCAAGCGACGGTGTACAAGATTATGGACCTGTGGCGAACAGAGCAAAGACATGCGGAGCAGTCTCCTTACCGGTTCGCACGCATCGATTGTCCGCCAAGCGATACGCTGCGCAATAACAGAATGGGGATGCCGGTCAATTATACGGGAATGACCTGGTCAGGTTTCCGGCCAAGCGACGATGCCTGTACCTTCGGTTATTTAATTCCCTCTAATATGTTTGCTGTCGTCGTGCTTCGTTACATCGAGGAGATTGCCAGTGAAATATGGAAGGATGCAAATGGTGCGAAGCTGGCGGCGGAATTGCGTGAAGAGATCGATTTTGGCATCCGGACCTACGGCACCTTTGTACATCCGAAATACGGAAAGATCTACGCATACGAAACAGACGGTTTTGGAAACCATAACCTGATGGATGATGCCAATGTTCCCAGCTTGCTGTCCATTCCTTATTTGGGCTACACGACCTGCGAGGATCAGATCTATCAGAATACGCGCCGGTTTGTGTTAAGCGCCGATAATCCTTATTACTATGAAGGTGAATTTGCAAAAGGAATCGGAAGTCCGCATACGCCGGAAGGTTATATTTGGCCAATCAGCCTGGCTATGCAGGTCCTGACATCGAAGGATGAGCGCGAAATAAGAGAAATCTTGACGACGCTGATTCAGACGGATGGGAATACAGGATACATGCACGAAGGCTTTGACAAGGATTGTCCCGAGAATTACACGCGCCCCTGGTTTGCCTGGGCCAACAGTCTGTTCAGTGAAATGATCCACGGCCTGATGAGAGACGGATACTTCGATTGATGTTTTTCCTTTAACAGAAAGGAATGGGATGCATGATTCAAATCAAGAGATATTGGGAAGATCTGAACGTTCTTCAGGTGAACAGACAGCCTCCGAGGGCCTATTATATTCCCTATGCGGATGAACGGGCGGCGAGATCAGGCAAACGGGGTCAGTCCCCTTATTATCAAACCTTAAACGGAAACTGGAAATTCCAATATCACGGAACGGTTCATGATGTGAAAGAAGCTTTTTATGAGGAGACTGCCGATGTTAGCGGGTGGGACGATTTAACGGTTCCGTCCTGCTGGCAGGTAAAGGGCTATGATCAGCCTCAATATACAAATTTCAATTATCCCTTTCCATGCGATCCCCCCTATGTTCCGGAAAATAATCCGGCCGGACTTTATGTGAGGGAGTTCAATGCGGCGCCAGTTGGATTAAATAAAGAACGATTTATTGTCTTTGAAGGGGTTAACGCCTGTTTTTACTTATGGGTTAACGGGCAGTTTGCCGGTTACAGTCAAGGCAGCCGCATGCCGGCGGAATTCAATATATCCCCGTTCCTTCGGGAGGGGAAGAATCGTATCGCTGTCATGGTGCTGAAATGGTGCGACGGCTCCTACCTGGAAGATCAGGATCTTTGGCGGTATACGGGTATATTCCGGGATGTATATTTACTTGCGCGTGATGCTGTCCATATCCGGGATGTATTTAATAAACAGAGTTTCGAGGACGGGTTCAGCAAGGCTGCACTGGTATCGGAGATTGATACGACAGGACCTCTGGAGGTCCGTGCTGAATTGAAGGATGCCAAGGGGCGCGTAGTCGCTTCGGCACAAGAGCTCGTGGATGGCAAAGGCGCGCTCCGGTTCGAGCTGATAGATCCCGTCTTATGGAATGCCGAGAAGCCTTATCTATACCGCCTCTATATTTATGGCGGCGGAGAAACGCTCCAGTTCCCGGTGGGCTTCAAGCAAGTTGCGATTGTGGATGGCGTCTTTCTGATCAATGGACAGGCTGTCAAGCTCAAAGGCGTCAACCGGCATGACTCCCATCCGGAGCTCGGGCAGACGATTCCGGTCCAGCATATGATCAAGGACCTTATTCTAATGAAGAAACATAATATCAATACGATCAGAACTTCCCATTATCCTAATGATTCCCGCTTTATGGAGCTGTGCGATGAATACGGATTTTATGTTGTAGATGAAGCCGATCTGGAATGTCACGGAATCGGAAGCGCCGGCGATTTTCAAAATGGGGTTTTCCATAAGCTGTCCCGTGATCCGGCATGGAAGGAAGCGTTTGTGGAACGGGCTGTCCGAATGGTTGAACGGGACAAGAATCACCCATGTGTCGTAATGTGGTCATTGGGAAATGAATCGGGTTATGGGGCCAATCATATCGCGATGGCCGAATGGACGAAATTGCGTGATGCTTCCCTGCCCATTCATTACGAGGGGGCAGCTCCCCATTACGAAGGCAGTCCTCATGTCGAATGCCTGGATCTGGAAAGCCGGATGTATACCTCTGTGCAAGAGATAGAAGCGTATGCCCGCGATGAGAATAACAAAAAGCCGTTGTTCCTGTGTGAATACAGTCATGCGATGGGTAACGGTCCCGGCGATTTGAACGATTATTGGGAAGCGATCTATCTCCATCCGAAGCTGATGGGCGGCTGCGTGTGGGAGTGGACTGATCACGGGATCAAGACAGAGACTAAGGACGGAACGCCTTTTTATGGTTATGGCGGCGATTTTGGAGATACACCCAATGACGGCAACTTCTGTATCGACGGACTTGTCACACCTGACCGCAAGCCTCACACGGGACTGCTGGAGCTCAAGAAGGTTATTGCTCCCATCCGGATCGAGGAACAAAACCTGCCAACCGGAGAGATCAAGGTCACGAACCTGTATGACTTTATTGATCTTTCCCATGCTGGCGTTTTCTGGAAGCTGGAACACGATGGACAGATGATTCACCAAGGACAGCTGGAGCTTGGCGGGATCGAGCCTCACAGCTCACGGATTGTGAGCCTTCCATACGAACTGCCGGAGGCGGTTAATGGGCAGTTTGTCCTCACCTTATCCTGCTGGTTGAAGGAAGAAACAGCCTGGGCGGAAGCCGGCCATGAAATCACGTTCCAGCAGCTCGAATGGAAGAGCGGTGTACAAAGCGATCCGAAGCCTGAAGCGGTGCATGCGTGGCAGCCGCCAATTCAAGTGGAGCAGAAGGGCCATCGGCTGATGGTCGAAGGATTTGATTTCCAGCATGAGTTTGACTTGATTGAAGGTACTTTGCAGCGGTTGTCGAGGAACGGAGTGGAGATGCTGGATGCCCCCGCCCAGTTCTCGATCTGGCGGGCGCCGACAGACAATGATATGCATGTGAAGGAAAAATGGCGTGATGAAGGCTATGACCGGGCAATCACCAAGGTGTATCAATGCGATTGGGAACAAACCGGCGAAGGGGCAATCGAAGTCAGAACCCGGTTCTCAATAGGCGCTGTTTCCCGCTTTATGATCCTGCGAGGTGAAGCATGCTGGAGGGTGAGCCCGAGTGGAGCGGTCGATCTGCTGGTAAAGGTGAAGATGGGGGAGGAGCGCGAGTTTCCTTATCTGCCCCGCTTCGGACTGAGGCTGTCCATGCCGCAAGGGATGGAGGAAGTCGAGTATTCCGGCTTCGGGCCGCATGAGAGCTACATCGACAAGCGCCAAAGCGTCAGAAGAGGCCGGTTCCTGACAAGCGTTGACGAAATGTTCGAAAACTACATCATGCCTCAGGAAAATGGTGCGAGATATGGTACGGATTGGGCAATCCTATCCAATGAGCAGGGCATGGGCCTTCAATTCTCCGCATCGGAGGGATTCTCCTTCCACGCATCGCATTTTACGCCGGAGGACCTGACGAATGCCGCACACAGCTGGGAGCTGGCGAAGAGAAAGGAAACGATCGTCCATCTGGATTACCGGATGAGCGGCGTAGGCTCCAATTCCTGCGGACCGGAGCTGGCTGAGCCCTACCGTCTGAACGAAAAGGAATTCCAGTTCGAACTCAGGCTGAGGCCGCTGTTTAAAGAGGATGAATAAAAGCTCGCTGAGATATGCCAAGGAGGTAATAAGATGAAATATATGCAGATTGAAGGAGTAAACAAGCAAATTTCCCGCCTGATCATGGGGACAGGGGATTTGAGGAACTTGGGCGAGTCTGAGCGGACGATGCTGGATGCCTATATTCAAGCCGGAGGCAATGCTTTTGATACGGCTCATCAGTATCGGGGAAGAGAACAAATACTCGGGAGTTGGCTGGCGGAAAAGCAGCTGCGGGAGCAGGTCGTCATTCTTTCCAAGGGCGCCCATCATGATGACGGGAGTCCGGGCCTGCGGGTCAATCCGCAGGCGATCAGAAAAGATTTGATGGAGAGCCTGGAAAGGCTGGGCACCGATTATGTGGATTTGTACGCTCTTCACCGCGATGATCCGAGCGTAGCGGTCGGACCGATTATGGAGGAATTGAATGAGCATCTTCAAGCCAAGCGGATTCGGGCGATCGGCGCTTCCAACTGGTCGTACCAGCGCATCCAGGAAGCCAATGAATATGCCGCCGGGCACAAGCTGACAGGCTTTGCCTTCAGCAGCTCCAATCTGAGCCTGGCGAAGCCTATCGAACCCAGATGGGAAGGCGTTGTGTCGGCTGACGAGGATACCTGCCGCTGGCATGCGGGCAATCAGCTGCCGCTTCTGTCCTGGTCTGCTCAAGCGGGTGGATTTTTCTCGGGGAACTTTACGCCGGAAGACCGGTCCAATGAGGAAATGGTAAGAGTTTATTACAGCAGCGGCAACTGGGAACGGTACCGCCGCACCGTGAAGCTGGCGGAAGAGAAGCAGGTTACTCCTATACAAATTGCCTTATCCTATGTTCTCTACCAGCCTTTCCCGACCAGCGCAATTATCGGGCCGCGTAATCCGGAGGAGCTTGAGTCTTCCATTCTGTCGTTGAATCTTGAATTAACCGCACAGGAAGTGGAATGGCTGGATTTACAAAGGGAGGAAATTTCAAAATGATCAGACATCAACTGGCTGCACAGCTGTATACATTGCGAAACGAAATTAAACAGGATTTTGAAGCCGTCCTTCGAGATTTGAGCAAAATGGGTTGGGCTGCCGTACAAATCGACGGGCTGCACGGCAACTCCGCCCGGGATATCTCTTCTCTTATGAAGGAGCTGGGATTGAAAACCGCAGGCATGCATGTCGGTCTGGAAAGGATGAAGACGGATCTGGATGCTGTCCTTAAGGAAGCGGACCTGTTCGAAACGAAAGATTTCATCTGCCACTCGCTGCCGGATGGCCTGCAGAATCTGGAAGGGTACAGGAGTGTGCGAAGAGATCTGCTTGATGTAGCCGCCAAAGTAAAAGGCATGGACTACAGGGTGGGTTACCATAATCATGACTTTGAATTTCATACTCTGATCGACGGTAAGTTTGCTCTCGAATATCTGCTTGAGGATCCGTCCGTTTATGCCGAAATCGATACGTATTGGGTTCTGAAAGCCGACCAGGATCCGCTTACGTTCATTCGCAAATACGCTAATCGTATGCCGATTCTGCATTTGAAGGATATGACGGCAGACGATCGGCGAACATTCGCGGAAATTGGTACCGGCCTTATCGATTTTGCTCCCATTCTCCGCTGGGGCCTGGATCATGGAGTCGAATGGTTCGCCGTAGAACAGGATTACTGCCCGGGAAAACCGATGGACAGCTTGGCACTGAGCCTGGAAAATTTGTTGAAGCTGGAGCAGGCTCTCTAAAGTTGAATCCCGAAGGGTGAGGATGACATGTTATTTGCAGAAAAGAAGCTCAAGGCAAGGCTGCATGAGTTAAGCGAGACCCGCTATCGCAATCTTATACCGCTCGGGAGCTTCTCCGCAGCGGAGGACGAGCATGGCGCAGCAGGGGCAAGGCCGATGGACGTCCTTCCGACGTTTGAGCTGAAGACCGGAGACAGCTGGAGCGGCCGCGACCGGTATATCTGGCTCTCCCGCAGCATTGAGGTTCCTCAGGAATGGAACGGTAAAACGGTGCTTGCACTCTTCGACTTCGGTGAGACCGGCGGAGGCAACAATGAGGGCTTTGAATCGCTGCTTTACTGGAACGGCACTCCGTATCAAGGCGTCGATTCCTACCATCAGGAGGTTTTTCTGCCGGATCAATCCGCCGGAACGTCCGGAAGATTGGATATCCGGCTGTGGTCCGGGCTGGACGGAGGCGGCAAGCCGCGCGAGATAAAGCATACGATAAACCGTGCCGATCTGTGCTGGCTGGATGAAAGAGTTGACGATTTCTACTACACGGGAACCGCTGTTCTTGAAACGGTTCAGGTGCTGGATGCAGGAAGCCCTGATCGCATGGATCTTATCAAAGCGCTGGACCGCGCATTCTTCAAGGTGGATTGGTCCGAACCCGGCTCTGCCGCTTATTATGATTCGGTATATGAAGCAAGAGAGCTGCTATCTGCCGAATTAGCCCGGTTCGAGAAGCATCATCAGGTTACGGTCACCTGTGTCGGACATACGCATATCGATGTTGCGTGGCTCTGGAGACTGAAGCATACCCGGGAGAAATCCGCCCGTTCGTTCTCTACTGTCCTGCGGTTGATGGAACGCTTCCCTGATTATGTGTTTTTGCAGACGCAGCCTCAGTTATACGCCTATATCAAGCAGGATTACCCGGAAATCTACGAGCAAATTCGAGACCGGATCCGTGAAGGGCGCTGGGAGATTGGCGGCGGCATGTGGCTGGAGGCGGATTGCAATCTGACCTCCGGGGAATCGCTGGTGCGGCAGTTCCTGTTTGGAACCCGGTTCATGCGAGAGGAATTTGGCGTGGAGAGCACGTACCTGTGGCTGCCCGATGTCTTCGGATACAGCTGGGCGCTGCCGCAAATTTTGAAGAAATCCGGTTTCAAAACCTTTATGACTACGAAAATCAGCTGGAATCAGTTCAACCGGATGCCGCATGACACCTTCAAATGGCGCGGAATCGACGGCTCCGAGGTTCTGACGCATTTTATTACGACACCGGACGATTGGGAAGGAGCCAACAACTTCTTCTATACCTATAACGGCTTGATCTCGCCGGAAACCGTCAAAGGGGCATGGGACGGCTATCAGGACAAAGAAGTGAATCAAGAGCTTCTGCTGTCTTATGGTTATGGCGATGGAGGAGGCGGCGTTAACCGGGAGATGCTTGAGATGCGCCGCCGCCTGGAGACGATGCCTGGTCTGCCGAATGTGAAGGCAGGGCGGGCGGATGATTACTTCGACCGTTTGCATGAAACCGTCGAGGAGACCGACCGCTACGTGCATGTATGGGACGGGGAGCTCTACCTCGAATATCATCGCGGCACCTATACGAGCCAGGCTTACAATAAACGGATGAACCGCAAGCTCGAGCTTCTCTACCGCGAGACGGAATGGCTGAGCGCGCTCGCTGTCTTGATGGGCAGCGACTGGAGCCGTTATCGCCAAGAGCAGCTGAACAGCGGATGGACTATCATTCTGCGCAATCAGTTCCATGATATCATTCCCGGCTCTTCCATTAAGGAAGTGTACGAGGACAGCAAAGAGGAGTATGCGCAAGCCTTATCGATCGCCACAGAAGCTTGGAACGAGGCCGCTGCCCTGGTTGGCGGCAGACGGGAACAAGGTACATGGACCGTCTTTAACAGCTCGTCCTGGAAGCGAAACGATTTGCTGGAATTAACCGCAGAGAATGTGCCTCCCGGAAGCATATGGACGAATCAGGATGGCCAAAGACTGGTTTCACAGTATGCCAATGGACGCTGGCTCGTAGAAGCTGCCGATCTGCCTTCTTTAGGCATGGCAGCCATTCATTATACGGCGGATTCCGCGCAGCCGTCCGGCGGAATTGCCGAAGCTCCCTTCATGATGGAGGGCAGCCTGCTTAAGACACCTCATTATGAGATCGAGTGGAACGAATCCGGCCAATTGGTTCGCATTTACGACCTGGACAATCGCCGGAATGTTCTGGCCAAAGGCGCAATTGGCAATGTGCTGCAGGTATTTGAAGACAAGCCGCTTAATTTTGATGCCTGGGATATCGATATTTTCTATCAGGAAAAGATGCGGACAATCTCTGAGCTGCTTTCTGTCGAGCTTGTGGAAACTGGCCCGCTCGCAGCGGTTGTTGAATTCAAGTGGCGCTACGGGAAGTCCGAAATATCGCAGCGGATGATGGTTTATTCAGGAAGCAGACGGATTGATTTCCGTACGCATATCAATTGGCAGGAGCACCAGCAGCTGTTGAAGGTCGCTTTCCCCGTAGATGTGCGCTCCACAGAGGCTACCTATGATATTCAGTTCGGGAATGTTAAACGTTCCACGCATTGGAACACAAGCTGGGATCTGGCGAGATTCGAATCCGTCGGCCATCAGTGGGCGGATTTATCCGAACGCGGATACGGCGTAAGCCTGCTGAACGATTGCAAATACGGCTATGACATCAAGGATAATGTGATCCGGCTGTCGTTGTTGAAATCGGCCATAAATCCGGATCCGGATGCGGATATCGGCGAGCATTCCTTTGTCTATGCGCTCCTCCCGCATGAGGGGGACTGGTATGCTGGAGGTACCGTTCAAGAGGCGTGGTCACTGAATAACCCGTTGACCGCCTTCGAAGGAGGAGCGGATCTCCATTCGCTTTCGATGTTCCGATTGTCCGCTCCCAATGTGATGGTGGATGCCGTCAAGAAAGCGGAGGACGGCGAGCAGCTGGTGCTGCGTGTCCATGAGTTTGCGGGTATCCGCACTCAAGTGAAGCTCGGCAGCGATCTTCGAATCCGCTCGCTGGAGGAATGCGATCTGATGGAACGCAAGCTTGGAGAGGCCGGGATTAATGATGGAGAATTCGCACTGAAGCCATATGAAATCAAGACCTTTCTTGTACAGCTTGAGGTTAAATCATGAAATCTGATATAAATGAGGTTTTGCCGATGAAAACGATCCGATTGACCATGGCACAGGCTTTGCTGAAGTTTTTGGACCAGCAGTATTTGTCCGTGGATGGCGAAGAAACCAAGTTTGTCCGGGGCCTCATGGGCATCTTTGGACACGGCAATGTAACGGGGCTTGGCGAAGCTCTCGAGCGGCAGGCCGGCGAGCTGATATTCATCCAGGGCAAAAATGAACAAGGGATGGTTCATGCCGCTACCGCATATGCCAAGCAGAAGAATCGCCGCCAGATCTTTGCCTGCACGACCTCGATTGGACCTGGTGCGCTCAACATGGTGACTGGCGCAGCAACAGCGACAGTCAACCGTATTCCGGTCCTGCTGCTGCCGGGAGATAACTTTGCCTCCCGCCAGCCGGATCCTGTGCTGCAGCAGCTGGAGGTTCCAACCGATTATTCGATCTCTGCGACCGATGCTTTCAAGCCGGTCAGCAGGTTCTGGGACCGGATCATCCGCCCGGAGCAGCTGATGACGTCGCTGCTTCATGCGATGCGGGTGCTCACTGACCCTGTGGAGACTGGCGCCGTGACATTGGCGCTGCCCCAGGATGTTCAGGCAGAGGCTTACGATTATCCGGCTTCTTTCTTCGAGAAGCGCATCCACACCCTTGACCGACGTCCGGCCTCTCCTCACGCCATTGACCGTGCGGCGGATTTGGTTGCGGGCAAGAAGAAGCCGCTGATTATCGCAGGCGGCGGCGTGCATTATGCGGCTGCAGCGCAGGAGCTGCTTGCGTTTGCCGAAGCCTTCGGTATTCCCGTGGCGGAGACGCAGGCTGGAAAAAGCGCTGTCCCGTGGAATCATCCTCTGAGTCTTGGCGGCGTCGGTGCAACCGGAACGCTCGCGGCCAACCGGATCGCTGCAGAAGCGGATCTGATCATCGGCGTTGGCACACGGTTTTCTGATTTTACAACAGCCTCCAAGTCCGCCTTCCAGAATCCGGATGCCGCTTTCCTGAACTTGAATATCAGCGCATTCGATGCGGTCAAGATGGATGCCGCAGTGATTACGGCTGATGCGAAGGAAGCGATTGCCGCCCTGCATGAAGCATTAACCAGGCGAGGGTACCGCTCCGGCTATACAGAAGGAAGAATCAGCAGCCTCAAAGCAGAGTGGGATGAGGAAGTTAATCGCCTGTACGCGCTGGAAAGCGATGAGGGATTGACTCAGACAAGAGCGATCGGCGTCATTAACGGATTCGTAGAACCGACAGACGTCATTGTCTGCGCTGCCGGCAGCCTGCCTGGCGATCTGCATCGGGTCTGGAGGTCTGTCGAGCCCAAGACGTACCATATGGAATATGGATTCTCCTGCATGGGCTATGAAATCAGCGGCGCATTCGGCGCAGCTCTCGCGGAGCCGTCCCGGAATGTATATTCATTCGTAGGCGACGGCAGCTATCTGATGCTGCACTCCGAGTTTGTAACCGCCATTCAAGAAGGCGTGAAGCTGACCGTTCTGCTGTTCGACAATCATGGCTTTCAGTGCATCCACAACCTGCAGCGCGGACATGGCAGCGACGGCTTCGGCAATGAATTCCGCTTCCGCGCCAAGGAGACGGGCCGCTTAAACGGTTCCTATATGCCGATTGACTTTGCCGCGCATGCCCGCAGTCTGGGGGCAGCGTCATATACGGCGCGAACGGCGGATGAGCTGGAGCAAGCCCTTCGACAGGCCAAATCGGAGCCGGGACCGGTGCTTGTGGAGATTAAGGTGCTTCCGGGAACGAACACGGACAGCTACGAGTCATGGTGGCATGTCGGCGTGCCCGAGGTGTCGGTGAGCGATAAGGTGCTGGATGCTCATCAGCAAATGCGCAAGAATGTGAAGGCTGCACGGCCTTACTAATAATTGGACGCAACATTAAAATATAGAGGTTAAGGCCTGCTCGTTATTGAGCAGGCCAGCCTTCCTTAGGCTGGCCTGCACATGGGAGAAGGTAGGGGGTTAACACAGGCTTCCGCCTGCATGCAGCCTCTCCAACCGAATCGAAAGAAGGGATTAAGATGGAATCTGTTTCGTTTGCCACAGGCAAAGCTCTTGATTTTGTGGCGATCGGCCGTCTGTGCATCGATTTGAACGCGAATGAGATTAATCGTCCGATGGAAGAGACCATGACATTCACGAAATATGTGGGCGGTTCACCGGCCAACATCTGTATCGGCATGTCCCGGCTTGGCATGAAATCAGCCTTCATCGGCAAAGTGGCCGATGACCAGATGGGCCGGTTTATTGTCCAATATTTGCAGAATAACGATATTGAAACATCCGGAATTACTACAGACCGGACAGGCGCGGTAACGGGTCTTGCATTCACGGAAATCAAAAGCCCGGAGGATTGCAGCATCCTGATGTACCGCGATCATGTCGCCGATTTGCTGCTGGCGCCGGAAGAAGTCGACGAGTCGCTGATTGCGGGCAGCAGGGTATTGCTTGTTTCCGGTACGGCTCTGGCGAAAAGCCCCTCCCGGGAAGCCGTGCTGCTTGCTCTCCAATACGCCCGCAAACACGGAACAAAGGTCGTCTTCGATATCGACTATCGCCCTTATACATGGACATCTCCCGAGGAAACGGCGATCTATTACCATCTGGCCGCCGAAAAAAGCGATATCATTATCGGAACCCGGGAAGAATTCGATATGCTGGAGCGGTTCGCCGTGAATCCGACCCGCAGCGATGAAGTAACAGCTGCGCAATGGTTCGGCTGTCATGCCGAGATCGTCGTCATCAAACACGGCAAAGACGGCTCCATTGCCTACGGCAAGGATGGCAGCTCTCACCGGGGCTCGATATTTCCCGCCAAGGTCATTAAGACATTCGGGGCGGGCGATTCCTATGCGGCAGGTTTTATTTATGGTCTGATGCAGGGATGGAGTCCAAGCCGCAGCATGGAATTCGGCAGTGCTTCCGCCTCCATCGTTATTTCCAGTCACAGCAGCTCCGACGCCATGCCGACTGTCATGCAGGTTGAACAATTTATGCTCGCTTCCAAACAAGCTTAATCCGAAAGGGGAATTCCCGATATGTCTCAAACGAATGCGCCAGCTCAGTTGAAAAATTTCATCGGAGGCGAATGGATCGCTTCCACATCAGGCAATTATGATCCTGTATATAATCCGGCAACGGAAGAAATTCTAGCCTACGTTCCCTTGTCCTCCAAACGGGATCTTGATCAGGCTGTCCAAAATGCCAAAGACACTTTCAAAACATGGAGCAAAACACCGGTTCCCCGCCGGGCCCGTATTTTGTTCAAATACCAGCAGCTGCTGGTGGATCACTGGGATGAGCTCGCCAGAATCATTACAATGGAAAATGGAAAAAATTATCAGGAGGCTCACGGTGAAGTGCTGCGCGGCATCGAATGCGTCGAATTCGCCGCAGGAGCACCTTCGCTGATGATGGGCAAACAGCTTCCGGACATCGCCACCAACATCGAATCGGGCATGTACCGCTATCCGATAGGCGTTGTAGGCGGAATCACGCCGTTCAATTTCCCGATGATGGTTCCCTGCTGGATGTTTCCTCTGGCTATTGCCTGTGGAAATACATTCGTGCTGAAACCGTCCGAGCGTACGCCGCTTCTTGCAAAGCGTCTTGTTGAGCTCTTCAGGGAAGCCGGCCTGCCGGACGGTGTTCTGAACCTGGTGCATGGAGCGCATGATGTCGTGAACGGTCTGCTGGAGCATCCGGACGTCAAGGCGATTTCGTTCGTCGGCTCCCAGCCGGTCGCCGAGTATGTGTACAAAACCGGAACAGCGCATGGCAAACGGGTACAGGCCCTCGCAGGCGCGAAGAACCATACCATCGTTATGCCGGATGCGGATATGGATAATACGGTCGCACAAATTGTTAATGCGGCATTTGGCTCCGCCGGTGAACGATGCATGGCATGCGCCGTTGTTGTCGCAGTCGGCGAAGCGGCTGAGACGCTTACCGGCAAGCTCGTCGCAGCGGCAGACGAACTCACCATCGGCAACGGTATGGAAGAGGGGGTTTTCCTCGGTCCTGTCATCAGGGAACAGCATAAGGAACGTACACTGGGATATATCGAAACAGGCGTGAAGGAAGGAGCAGCGCTGATTCGCGATGGACGCAAGGATGCCGCAATCAGCGGCGACGGATACTTTGTCGGGCCGACGATTTTTGATCAGGTATCCAGCGACATGAAGATTTGGAAAGATGAAATATTCGCGCCGGTGCTGTCAGTTGTGCGCGTAGACAGCCTGGAGGAAGCCATTGAGCTGGCCAACCGCTCGGAATTTGCGAACGGTGCCTGCATCTTTACCCGGGATGGCGGGAATGTCCGGCAGTTCCGTGAAACCATCGATGCAGGAATGCTTGGTGTGAATCTGGGTGTTCCGGCTCCGATGGCCTTCTTTCCATTCTCGGGCTGGAAGAAATCATTTTACGGCGATTTGCATGCGAATGGAACGGACGGCGTCGAATTCTATACGAGAAAGAAAATGGTAACCTCCCGCTGGTAAGCTTAAGGTCTTCCTTGCAGAATAAGGTTGTTCTCATTACACTTATAAAAAAAGGAGGATGGGGAAAATGCCGCTGGTTTCGATGAAGGAAATGTTGAATGAAGCTGTCAAGGGCCGATACGCTGTCGGCCAGTTTAATCTGAATAATCTGGAGTTTACACAAGCGATTCTGCAGGCTGCCGAGGAGGAGCGGGCACCGGTTATTCTTGGTTTGAGCGAGGGATATATCATCTACATGGGCGGTCTGTCCTGCATTGCCGGAATGGTCCGGTCGCTCGTTGACTACTACCGGATCACGGTGCCTGTTGCCCTGCATCTTGATCACGGTACGTCCTACGAGCTTTGCGCAGAAGCGATCCGCGCCGGCTTCACGTCTGTTATGATCGACGCTTCCCATCACGGGCTTGAGGAGAATATCCGGATTACGCAAAAGGTTGTTGAAGAAGCGCATCGTTACAATATCTCCGTGGAGGCCGAGCTGGGCCGAATCGGCGGACGGGAAGACGATCTCGTCGTCAATGAAGCGGAAGCGATGTATGCGGTGCCTGAGGAATGCGTCCGGCTGGCAAAGGAAACCGGCATCGATTGTCTGGCTCCTGCGCTGGGCTCTGTACACGGTCCGTACCGCGGGGAGCCGAAGCTTGGATTCGACAGGATGGAGACAATCGGGCGATTGACCGGATTGCCGCTTGTTCTGCACGGCGGCAGCGGTATTCCGGCTGACCAGATCCGGCGGGCGATTGAGCTCGGCACAGCCAAAATCAACGTGAATACGGAAAATCAAATGGCCAACACGGCCGCAATCCGCGCTTATTTGACGGAGAATGACTCCGAATATGACCCGCGCAAATATTTGGGGGCAGGACGGGAAGCTGTGAAGCGGAGCGTGCAGGCCAAAATTCGCGAGTTCGGTTCATCCGGCAAAGCAAACGCGTAACCGATGACGGATTCGAGTCATACTTAGGAGAGGTGATCCAGATGAGCGATCTTATCGTTAAACCAGGCCAGATCCCGGATGCCGAAGGCAATCTGCTCCGGATTACGCCTGAGTCCGCAGGCTGGGAGCATGTCGGCTTCGAAGTATATGCGCTGGGCAGCGGTGAACGGCTTAGCCGCCCAACCGGCAATCAGGAAGCCTGCATCGTTCTCCTCGGAGGCAAAGCGGATGTTGCCACGGACAAATTCGAATGGAAGCAGATAGGCGAGCGCATGAGCGTGTTTGAGAAGATCCCGCCTTATTCCGTATATGTTCCTTCCGGAGACAGCTTTGCCATAACGGCGCTGACCGAGCTGAGAATCGCTGTCTGCTGGGCCCCGGGCAAAGGGTCGCAGCCTGCGCGTCTGATCGCTCCCGGGCAGGTGGGGGTCGAGCTTCGTGGACAAGGAAGCACAGAGCGGCTCATTCACAACATTTTGCCGGAGTCTGAGGCTGCGGACAGCCTGCTGGTCGTTGAGGTGTTTACCCCGGGCGGCCATTGGTCCAGCTATCCGCCGCATAAGCATGACAGAAATTTTCTGCCGGAGGAATCCCTGCTGGAGGAGACCTACTATTACCAAGTCCAGCCGGAGCAGGGATTCGCGGTGCAGCGGGTGTATACGGATGACGGGTCGCTGAACGAGACGCTTTCCGTTGCGAGCGGCGAAGCCGTACTCGTGCCCAGGGGTTATCATCCGGTATCCGCGCCGCCGGGCTATGAAGTCTATTATTTGAACGTAATGGCGGGACCGGTCCGCACGTGGAAGTTCTATAATGATCCGAATCACGCATGGCTTATGCCCAAGCCGGCGAATCTGCCGGGAGTCTGACAATTCCGGGTGATGCCTGCTGCAAGATGCGTGAATATCATACATGCTGCATATTGAAATTGTGGAGGAGCATCCGATGCGGTGCTCCTCTTTTCCATTCGAAGGAGATGATCTTTACCCGTGATAACCATATGGCGGTGGCTTATTGAATTAGATGAGTAAGGAGGTTATGATTTATTCAATAAAGGGAACCTAGGCCATCTAACTTCGGTTACCTTCTGTGGCTTTCGAAAAAAAGGAGGTCGGAGCAATGGCGCTTCGAACCAGGAAAGTATCAAAAGTTCCGCAGGATTTGACACAAGCCCCTTACTATCAAGCGGCTTTAAGAATGAACGATCTGACCGTGATCGAGACCTGTACGCATACAGAAGGCAAGAAGGGGACTATGCTGCTGGAGGACCATCTGCTTTTATTTGTGCTTGACGGAAAATACACGGTGCGGTTCGGCGATCAGGAGTTTACGGTTCGTAAAAATGAAATGGTTCTGCTCCAAAAATCGATTGTGGTGGAATTTGAGAAGTCAGGGGAAGAGGAGTCAAACTATTTACTGAACTACATGATGTTTTTTTTGAAAGAAGAATTGATTACGGAATTTATCAAAATGGCGGATCTGCAGAACGCGTACCCAGCCGCAATCGTTCCAATTTCTATCAGCGCGGTCAATGACCGGCTTGTCAGCTATATCGAGTCTCTCAAACCCTATTTCAAAGAACCGGAACAGGTAGAGGACGGATTGGTTAAGGTTAAATTATTGGAATTATTGTTTGATGTGGCAAATGCCAACGAAAAATTTTTATTCCAGTTTTTTATGCTGAAGCGTAAAGAAAGGAAGAATATTACCGAGGTGATTGAGGCGAATATCACAAACCCGGTTTCTCTCAATGATCTTGCCTATTTATCAGGCCGTAGTTTATCGAGCTTTAAACGGGATTTCCAGGCGATTTACAATACTTCGCCTCTGCAATGGATCAGAAATCGACGATTGGATATGGCCAAAGAATTATTAACCCATTCATCCTTATCGGTAACAGATGCCTGTTTCTCAACTGGATTTGAAAATGCAGCCCATTTCTCCAAAGTATTCAAAGAAAGGTTTGGATACTCTCCATCCTCGCTTAAGTAATCGAGAAAAATATATCAGCACCTCTTTCCAATCATTGGAGACCGCATGGTGATCCGGTGCTTGAAAAAGGTGCTTTTTTCATTCTTGCGGGTTCTCGACCTGAGCAAAGGTACATGGCGGCATGGCGAATGATTTTGAGCTAAATAGACAAATACTCTGGACTTCCAAGCAAAGTAGATCCATTTATGCTCTGGTATAGTTATGGTATCAGCCAGCCGGGAACCATGAATGGAGAAGGCGGTCAGCACTTCAAGCTAAGGGAGAGAATATCCATGTCAAACAAGAAAACAAAGCAAAAAGTATGGTTTATTACAGGCGCGGCAAGAGGATTCGGATTTGAGATCGCAAAAGCGGCTCTCGAGGCAGGCGATAAAGTTGCAGCCACGGTCCGGAGCAAGCCGGAACAATTGGCAGCGCAATTCAACAACAACGAAAACCTTCTTGTTACAGTATTGGATGTTACGAACGAGGCGATGGCCATTGATAACGCTGCACAGACCATCAGGAAATTTGGCAGAATCGATGTTCTCGTCAACAACGCGGGCTATGGATTGTTAACCGCAGTCGAAGAAGCATCCGGTGAAGAAGTCAGACAAAATTATGAAACGAATGTCTTCGGATTATTGAATGTCATACGTGCTGTGCTTCCACACATGCGCAATCAGCGTTCCGGACATGTAATCAATATTTCATCGGTTGGCGGACTAAGCGGCTATATCGGCTGGGGGATATACGGTTCCACAAAATTTGCAGTCGAAGGAATTACGGAAGCGTTGGCGCTGGAGCTGGCTCCGTTAGGTATACATGCAACTATAGTGGCGCCAGGCTTCTTCCGTACCGATTTCCTGGACACGACTTCCTTGAGCCGGACCGGAAATATTATTGCGGATTATGCGGATACGGTCGGCAAAATGCGGGATTTTGCTACGGAAGTAAATAAGAAGCAGCCCGGCGATCCCAAGAAATTGGCGTTGGCCTTCATTACATTAGCCGAATCGGAGAATCCGCCGGTCCATCTGCCGCTGGGCAGTGATTCACTGGCGCGCTATCGCGATAAGACAGCTCGTTTTGAGACAGAGATCGGCGAATGGCATGAGGTAATCACGGGCACAGATCATGACAATGTCAAATAATGAATCGAAACAGGGCATTATTTCTGATAAAGTCGTCCCCGAGATTCATTTCCTACAAAGGGAATATTTAGAATTTTGTAAAAATAGGGCCTTGAGGCATAGTCTATTTTGCTCTTGACGATCAACAGGGCATCCTATAAATTTACATTAGATACAAAATGTTTCTATTGAATATTATGGCTTATCTAACGTTATTATAATGAAAATTTTAGAACATGCAGCTTGTCCAGTCATATAAGGACAGCTGCATGTTCTTTTTATATGATGACACTCAAATTTTTCACTATATGCTGAAGGAGATGCAGACAATGAAGATCACTTCAAGAAGCCTGACTATCAAGACGTGCCTGTTCGCAGCGTTCATTCTAGCTGCTTCACTGATTGTGCCGATGGTTCAACGAGATGTTCATGCCTTGGGGGATGCTGCTGAAGATTTTTATTTTGAGAGTCCCTATTATGGCGTCAACGAGTCGGATGGAACGGTTACGCTGAGGGTTTTACGTACAACCGGCATTGAGAGCAGCGCAAGTGTTCGTTACGGTGTCGGTTATACAGGAACCAGTCCGGCTTTGCCTGGACCTTGAATATCGGGTTCAAGAGCGGATTCTACAATATTATTGAGGAGGAGGGGCAGGCCAGCATTCCAGTAGTTCGCAAGGGCAGCACCGAAGAGAGGGAGACCGTTCATTATTACACGGAAGCCCAGTCGGCAGGCAATGACGATTTCAGCCCGGTGACGGGCAACCTTACGTTTGAGGCTTGAGAAACAGTCAAGACACTACGAATTCCCATTTTGGATTTCAATTGGCGGAGTACATGGAACAGTTCTATGTAAGCTTGTCATCCGGAACGTCAACAAAGGTTGTCATTTACGATAAGGATCATCTTAAATAAGCAGAACCGTGAATCTGGATGAGCAGCAGCTTGTAACAAGACAATGGTCAGTCCATTATCGAGGAGGAATTAAGTTGGATAAAACATGGATTATTCCCCAATCGACAAGAAAACTAGTTGTTCTGTTGGCCTTATTGCTTGCATTTGCGCTCACGCTTCCCGTCATTCAAGGCACCGTAAATGCCCAACCCCTTCTCAATGAGGTATCCTTTGAAACGGATTTTATTTCCGTACCTGAGTCGGCCGGAACCGTTTCGCTGAATGTCACCCGGGTAAGAGGAGATGGAACAGGAAGCGTGAAAATAGCCATAGATGGCATTAGCCAATGGTACACGTTTGCGGAAGGAGAAGTGTCGAAGGCCATTCCCATCCCGGTCATGAACGATGCCGAGGAAACGGGAAACCGCCTGATCGAGGCATCTATTGCGGGGATCGAAGGGCAGGGGCTTGAATACGGGCTGTATCCAAGAGCACGTATCGAGGTTTTGGATGACAATCAAGCTCCGCATGGACCGGGATTGCTGAAGTTTGACAGCAAACCGGGACTGGAATTCCAATATATTCATATCGATGAAGAGGATGAGTATGCGGCAGTAATCGTGCAGCGCACGGGCGGTACAGACGGGACCGTAGCGGTTGATTATCAAACGACGCCCGGAGAGGCTCAGGAAAATATCGATTACATCGGCGTGAGCGGGACTCTTGTGTTTGCAGATGGAGAGTCATGGAAACGAATTGAGATACCGATTATCGATAACAACAAGTACGAGAGATTTACTGTGGACTTTAGTGTAATCTTAAGCAATCCGACCGGGGGAGCCGCTTTAGGGGAGCCGCTGATGCTTGTCAATATTATCAATAACGATACCATTAACAGGGTCAGATTTTTATCCCCCAGCCATGTGGAGGTCAATGAAGATGACGGAGCTGTCTCGCTGCAGGTAGGCAGGGAGTTTCCTACCGGATCCGTGACGGTCTATTATGTGGTTACCGGTCAAACAGCTGCCGGAGGTATCGATTACGAAGTGCCCGGCGGCTCCGTTGTTCTCTCTGACGGGGAGGATAGCCAGACCATTACCATCCCGATAATAGACGATGAAGACGCTGAAGAAACGGAGAGGTTCAGCGTTAAAATAACGGGTACATCGGGACCTGATGATATCGTGATGGATCCGGCCGAGGTTTTTATCGATATTTTGAGCAGCGATGGCGGCAGCGAAGCGAAGCCGGTATTGCAGTTCAAATCGTCCGCTTACAACGCGATTGAGGAGTCCAGAGAGGCAGTAGTCGAAGTCATTCGTACAGGGAGCAGCAGAGGCGAAGCTTCCGTTTACTATACAGTGAGCAGCGGTTCCGCTGAGTCGGGCTCTGATTTTACCGCCATATCGGGCTGGCTGACATTCGGGGATAACCAAATGAGCAAGAAGCTCCACATTCCCCTGATCGATGACTTTATCCATGAAGGAACCGAAACCTTCACCGTTTCATTACAGAGCACATCAGAAGGAGCGGTGCTGGGGGAATTGGCCAATGCGGAGGTGACCGTTACCGAGAGCGACTCCATCCCTATCATATCGTTTAAAACCCCGACTTACTATACGATAGAGGAATCCGGTTTGGTGGCACTCAAGGTCATCCGGTCAGGCAACACGCAGGGAATTGCAAACGTAGGCTATACCGCGTACTCGGGGAGCGCCGCAGCAGGAGCCGACTTTGCGGCGGCGGAGAATAAATGGCTGGTTTTCCAGGACGGCGAGACCAGCAAGACAATAACGATAAAGATCAATGACGATCATCTCATCGAATATAACGAAGACTTTACCGTCAGGCTTACGAGCTCTATCAACGGCACGTCAACCGTCCTGACAGACGAGGCAGCCGTACACATTTTTGATAAGGATCATCTAATTACCCGTTAAACCGTAGAGAAGCGAATTAAATCTGGCTTAATACCGACAAGGCTGCCGCGGCAGCCTGTTTTTTTTGCGAAAGGGAGTCCTGCACATGAAGCGGATAAGAAATATTTGTAAAATTATAGCGAATCTTATAGAATACTATCGAACCCTAGTATATTTTACCTATTATATTCAGAGTTGAGGAGAGGTTGGAAAGATGAAACGGTTATTAGGTTTTTTTCTCGTATTATGCTTGCTGGTTGTCCCGGCAAATTGGACAGCGGAGACCGCCGCTGCTGCCGCTGCTGCTCAGCCGAAAATTGTTGATATTGTCGGGGGAAATACGCTTCTGCTGGATGATGGTTCCTTATGGACATACGGCTCTGATGGACATGTGCACAACAATCTTAACCTGGCAGCCATTGCCGGCAATGGCATTAACGGTTATGGATTGACCCGTGACGGCAAAGTCGTTTCATGGAATCGCGGAATTTTCAAGCCTGAAACAGAATACGGCGGAGTCCGTCTGGTAACGGAAGGCGCATGGCTTAAGACGGATGGCACGGTGTGGAACTATGACGGGCGAATCAAAGAGCTTGATGGGACCATGCTGATAGTCGCAGACGAGACGTCTTACGCATCGCTTTCGCAGACGGGGGATATTCTGTACGGCAGCAGGAAGCTGGGCAAGGTTTCCGCTGCATCCGATATTGTTATGATGGATACGCATGACGGCAGGACAGCCTTGCTGGACCGCAGCGGCACAATAGTGATTTATGATATTTATAACCTTGACAAAGATACGCTGGAGGTCATTCCGGAAACGATGACTGAGGACGCCGTTCACCTGGCCTATGCCAATGACGGAACAATGCTGGTGACCCGTAAAGACGGCACGGTATGGAAGAGCGGGGAATACCAGGAACGGTACAAATTAACACAGCAAATCAGCGGACTGAGCAATATTACCCGTACATCCGCACTGGACGACGATTCCTTGTTTTATGCCAAAAAAGCCGACGGCAGCTGGCTGATTTATAATAATGAAGCGATTAAGCCTTTAGTAGCTCCTGCTGTGCAAAGTCTTACATTCGCGCTTGATAAGCTTGCGCCTAATGTCGGGGACAAGGTGAAAGCGGAAATCACGGAGCTCTATTCCAATCAGGCGAAAATAAAAGTGCCGCTTGGCAAAGCGAACGTAACCGTTCAGAAGCCGCATTTGTTAAAGCCGGAGAGCGACGGTGCCTTTAAGGTTACGGGCGTTGGAGAAACGCAAGTTACCGTAACGTCGGGCGGGGTGTCGAAGACCGTTACCGTATCGGCGAGTTTAGGCCGCGCCTTGCAGAATGCGAAGCAGGTAAAAGGCGTTGTATTCCTTCCCGTCAAACCGGTGTTCCAAGCGTTGGGAGGGACCGTCTCCTATACGGCTGCATCCAAATCATTTGCGGTCAAGGTCGGTCAGACAAACATTGTACTAACCAGCGGAAGCGCCATTGCCCTGCTCAACGGTAAACCCTATAAGATGAAGGCAGCTCCGCTAGCGGCGGGCGGGGAGACTTTGTTTCCGGCCGGACTTCTTGCAGATGCATTAGGAGCAAAGCTGCAGTGGGATACAGGATGGCAAGAGATGAATATTACGTTCGGTAAAGCGAAAATGACCGTACAATCGGCCGAAACGGCGAAAATCGAGAAACGGGAAGCACAGGGAAGCTTGGCCGCATTTATCGGAAAAACGTACTGGGTTAACCACTTCCAGGGATGGGAACGATTCGTCAAGCTGACGGTCGCCGATATCGAACCGGATAAAAACGGCTATTTTGAAATTGTGTTTAAAACAGCGTCAAACAAAGAATTGAAATCCTACGCCATGCCGGCATCAAATGTTCAGGATACCTTGACCGACGGCTATTCCTTTACAAATTACGATCCGTACAAGAAATATAAATGGTCATCCTCTGTATGGAATGCCGTGAAGGCGGAGAAAATCTCCATGGGCATGACAAAGGAACAGGTGCTTCTGTCCTGGGGCAGCCCGTCGTCCAAAAGCTCGCTCTCTTCAAGCGGAATAACGGTTGAAACATGGGGCTATTCAGGCTTCAATTACGTAACGTTCACCAATGGCAAAGTATCGGGAATTTATACAGGCTAATTGCAGCAACGACTCCGGTGATCCGTCTTCCTGATAAGAAGATGATCACCTGTTTTTTTTTGCGAACAGGATGATGACAACGATCAAAATAGAGATAAGGATTGAAATAAAGCCGTTTAAATTTTAAGATAAACCTAATGAATTTCATGGAAAGGGTATGAACGGATTCTATGGTTCGGAATAATTGCTGACTGGAATCAAATCTCCTGCTATATTATGTAGAAAGCGCGTACATTTGAATCCCCCAGTGAAAGGTGCCATTCCATGACGTTCACGAAAACGTTGCGTTTTAGACTATTGGCTGGTTTTATCGCCGTTATCGTTCCCCTGGCCGTCGCTTTGTTCATGCTTAATCTGTATGCGATGAATGTTGTCCGGGACGAAGTCTCGCAGTCTACGACCAATTTTCTTTCCATTCATGTGAATCAGATCGATAACAGCCTCGAGAAGGTCGGCAATTATTTGCTGCGGCTCGTATCCAGCAAAAACTATTACTCGGATTTGATCGGACTTTCCATTTATCCGGAGGGAAGCAGCAATTATTTTTTTGCCAAGCAACGCATCTATAACAGCTTCCAGGATGAAATTACCTCGAATTCTTATGTGGTCGTGGATACGTTTTTCACGTATACGGAGAAATATAACGAATTGATCGCATCGCAGGTCGATTATGCCAGCTCCCAGAAGATGAACGAAATGCTTACCCGGTTTATTCATAATGGATCGCTCAGCAACAGCCATACCTGGCAAATCGTTGAAGATGCGCAGCGTTATTATTTGGTGCGGACCGAGCAGATCCAGATTGAACCGAACGTTTATGTCGGCGCGCTCATTCCTGTCGAGAATTTGATGAAGGATTTGCGCTCACTGGATCTCGGGCCTACGGGACAAGCGATGCTCATTTCCAATAATGCGGTGTCGCTGACGGATACGACGTGGGATAATACCAGTCTTCAGGACATGGTGCGGAAGCTGTCGGTCAAAACCGAGCCCTATCAAATCATGAAAAATCCGGCCAACGGCAAAGATTATATTTTGGTTGGTTTTCCGGTGATGCAGGCACCCGTAATGCTCGCCGTTACGATACCGGATACGGATCTCCTCCAGAAGCTGCCTTATTTTCAGCGCGGACTCGTCCTGATCCCGATCGGTCTTGTCCTCCTGCTTATTATTTTCTGGATCGTCCTCAAGCAGGTGCTGCACAAGCCGATGAATTCCTTGATCCGCGGCATGCGGAGAACGGCGCAGGGCGATTTCTCCATTCGCTTAAGCGAAGGGGCTACCCAGGAGTTCAAATTTCTGAATGAAACATTTAACCGGATGGTTTACCAGATCCGGTCGCTGAAGATTAACGTATACGAAGAAATGCTCAAAACGCAGGAGGCGGAATTCAGGCATTTGCAGTCGCAGATTAACCCGCACTTTTACCTTAACTCGCTGAATATCATACACAGCTTATCGAAGCTTGGACATAATGATCTGGTTATGGAAATGGCCCATCACCTGACCGATTTTTTCCGGTTCATTACCCGGGCTAACAGGGAATATATCACGTTGGAGGAAGAGACGGATCATATCCGTAACTATCTGGAGATTCAGCGGTTGCGCTTTCCCCAAAAGCTGACTTTCGAGATGACGGTGCCCCGCGGGTACAAAAATCAGAGCGTGCTGCCGCTTATGATTCAACCCTTCGTTGAGAATGCGGTAGTGCATGGAATGAAAACAGGGAGGCATGTTTTTCATATTACGGTAGAAGCGCGCTCTTGTTCTGAGAACCCCCGGGTCATGGAAATCGTCATTGCCGACAACGGCATCGGGTTTTCAGCGGAAACGTTGGAGCGTTTAAACAGCGGCCTGACAACCGAAACCGCAAATAGCGGCAGCCTCGGTATTCTCAACGTTCAGCACCGGTTCAAGCACAAATACGGCAGGTCGGTAAGCATCCGATTTCAGAATCGTACACCTGCGAATAACGGCGGCGAGCTGACCGGAGGCGCGGAAGTAACCCTAAGGATCCCATTTGACGCAAGCAAGGAGGGTAACCAAACAGATGTATAGGCTGCTTATCGTAGACGATGAAATCTATGCTGTACAAGCCGTTCAAGTCGGTATTGACTGGGAGTCGCTGGGGTTCTCCGACGTGTATTGCGCGTACGATGCGGAAGAAGCCAAAGGCTTCCTGCTGCAGCACCCCATTGACGTCATGATTTGCGATATTGAAATGCCCGGCAGCAGCGGGGTAGAACTGCTTGAGTGGGCGAACGAACATTCTCCGGCTACAGTGACGATTATGCTTACGGCGCACGCGGATTTCCATTACGCCCGGCAGGTCGTTCAGCTCTCGGGATTCGATTATGTGCTGAAGCCGATTCGTTACGAGCAGTTCCGGACTATTGTGGAGCGGGCTTTGACAGAGGTGGAGAACAACAAGGAGGCAAAACGTTTCGAAGAGATGTACAAGACGTACGCCAAGCTTCAGGAATCCCAGAAACCGCTGCTTAAGGAGCTGTTTTGGCAGGATCTCTTGTCCAAGCGCATCCATCCGTATCCCGAGCAGTGGGACGAGATCACGAACAAGTATCAGGTAAAAATAGGCAAGGACCGGTATGTCATGCCGATTCTGCTCAGCGTAGAGCATTGGGACCGGGAATTTACCGAGCGCGATGAAGAAATATTGATATACGCGCTCCGCAACGCCGCGTCCGAGCTGCTCCGGCCCCGGGAAGTGGAAGGAGACGTGATCGAGGACCGCAACGGCATTTTGTTTGCTTTGTTATACTGGCCGGATCCCAAGGCGTATTCCCAGGATGAACTCAAAGAAGCCTGTCAGCGTTATATAAGAGCCTGTTCCCGTTATTTTTACTGCAGTCTGTCCTGCTACATCGGGGAAGCCGTACCGATTCCGGATATCAGTCCCGTCTATCACCGGCTGATCGAATTGGAACAAAGCAATATCGTCAATACCGGCCAAGTCCTGTTCTTGAAGGTTAATGACGGTGCGGATGCTCCCCTTCCGCGCAAGATGACCTCGTTCGCGTTCGATCCAGCGGAGTGGACGCTTCATCTCGAAGCGGGAAGAACGGAAGCGGTCATCCGTCAAATCGAGGAATTGTTCAGAGGCGATGCGGCGTCCGGCATGAGTTCGGAAACGTTGGATGCCTTGTATCATACACTGCTGGGATTCGTTTATCAGACGGTTCATCATAAGGGCGGATCAGTCAAGCAGCTTCTCGGGAATTCCAAATGGACGGAAGCCGCAGCGGCAACGCGTTCGGTGACCCAGTTCTTGGCATGGACGCGCAAGCTGATCCAGTCGACGGCCGAATACTTCGATAAGAACAGGACGGAGAGCTCGGCGCTTGTCGAGAAAGTAAATGCATATGTGGAAAGCAATCTTCAAAGCGTTACAAGGGAAGAACTCGCTTCAGCGGTTTATTTGAATTCCGCCTACTTGTCCAGGCTGTATAAGCGGGAGACCGGAATGTCGTTAATGGATTATATCATTTCGATGAAGATGAACCGGGCGAAGCAGATGCTGACCAAATCCAATATGAAAGTCAGCGATATCTGCGATAGTTTGGGCTACGAGAATTTGTCCCATTTTGCGAAGACATTCAAGAAGCAGGTCGGGATTACGCCGCAGGATTTCCGCAAACGGTATCAGGCGATCGGGTAGTCGCACGCGGGGGGACCGTCTCCACTTCCTAAGGGTGGAGGGCGGTCTCTTTTTTTTGCCCTGTAGCATCTATACCGCCAGAGGATGGCGACCTCCGTTTCTTCTTGTGCCATAGAAATCATAAAAACGTTACTTCGGTCACAATACGCTATTTTTCGGGTGCAGACAGTAACCTATAATAAGCTGACAGACTTCTTAATCGAGACAAGGAAAGGATGAACCTGCATGCAGAAAAAAGCGGCGGTCCGGCGGCAATCGTTCCTGAAGAAGCTCAGCAAGAACAAGATGCTGCTATTGCTGCTGCTGCCCGGAACGCTATATTTGCTGCTGAACAACTATTTGCCCATGTTTGGAACTATAATCGCTTTCAAGGATTTTGACTATCAGAAAGGCATCCTCGGCAGCGAATGGAACGGATTCGCGAATTTCGAGTACTTGTTCAAAACTCCGGACGCCTGGGTCATTACCAGAAACACGGTGCTGTACAATGCGGTATTCATTGTCCTCAACACCATCGTTGCCGTAGCCGTCGCAATTGGCCTGAATGAGCTCCGCAACCGGATCATGGCCAAATTTTATCAAAGCGTCATGTTCCTGCCTTACTTTCTCTCCATGATTATCGTCGGATATCTCGGATTATCGCTGTTAAGCCAGGAATTCGGTTATATCAACAAAAATGTATTGGAACCGCTCGGATTATCACCGATTGCCTGGTATGCCGAGCCCAAATACTGGACCTATATTTTACCGCTTGTGAACTTGTGGAAAAACATCGGTTATCTGAGCGTTATTTATTTGGCAGCCATCATCGGCATCGACAACGAGTATTATGAGGCTGCGTTAATTGACGGCGCTTCCAAATGGCAGCAGACCAGGCGCATTACGTTTCCGCTGATCATGCCGGTGATAACAATCATGACACTGCTCGCCGTCGGCAAAATATTCAACTCGGATTTCGGCTTGTTCTTCCAGGTTCCGCTGGATGCTGGCGCTTTATATCCGGTAACCCAGACCATCGACACCTATGTATACCGGGCGCTGCTCCGAATCGGCGATCTCGGCATGTCATCGGCTGCCGGCGTCTATCAGGCTGTCGTCGGCTTCGTTCTCGTACTTTCATCCAACTGGATCGTCCGCAAAATCAATAAAGAAAACGCACTGTTTTAGGAGGGGGTTTGAGATGAAAACGACGATGCAGCAGCAGACCGCCTTGAATGTGGAACAACATGTAAAGTCAAATGAGATAAACGCGATTTCTCCGGTAACGAATGTGGTGTTGAACATCCTGTTCTGGGTCTATACCGTATTATGCCTGTTTCCCATTCTTGTGGTGTTGGCCGTTTCGTTCTCTGATCAGAAGCAGGTGACGCTTCACGGCTACAACATTATTCCGAGGCAGTTCAGCCTGGACGCCTATTCTTATCTGCTGAACGATGCAACGCAAATTATGCATGCCTATGGACTGTCTATCCTTGTCACGGTAATCGGGACGACACTTGGATTACTTATGACGGCGTTGTTCGCCTACCCGATCTCCAGACAGGATTTCGATTTCCGCACATTCTTCTCTTTTTTCCTCTTCTTTACGATGATCTTCGGAGGGGGGCTCGTTCCCTGGTACATCGTGTTCACGAACTGGCTCGATATGAGAGACACGATATGGGCGCTGATCATTCCCGGTCTGCTGTTCAATGCTTTCTACGTGATCATCATGAGGACATTCTTCCAGACCTCCATCCACCCGTCGATCATCGAATCGGCCGGCATAGACGGGGCGGGGGAGCTGCGGATTTTCTTCCGTATCATATTGCCGCTTTCCACGCCCGTAATGGCGACGATTGCGCTGTTTTATACGATCGGCTATTGGAACGACTGGTTTAATTCCCTGGTATTCATCCAGCAGGATAAACTGGTCAGCCTGCAGTACCTGATGTATAAAACGATGATGAACCTGCAGTTCCTGGTTTCGAACGCAGCGAATACCGGCAATGCGGGCGGAGCCATCGCCAAGCTCCCTGGTGAAACGGTGCGTATGGCGATGGCGATCATTGGTATGGGACCGATCGTACTGGCCTATCCGATATTCCAGAAGTATTTCGTCAAAGGGCTGACAATCGGGGCGGTCAAGGGATAACTGTTAATGATCGGCTGTATCCGGCTTTGCCGGTGAGCATAAATAACATCTACTAGGAGGATGAAACATGAACGCTTTGAAGAGGGTCAGGCTTACCGCTTTCGCATTAATGATTATGACCGTTTTGGTTCTCTCCGGGTGCGGCGGAAACAATGCCAACAACACGGCGCCGCCTGCGGACGATTCTAACGGAAGCGGGACCGAGCCGGCTGCGGCAAATGCAGCCAATGGCACCGATGCGGCAAACGCTCCTGCAGCAGCGGATTTGCCGGAGTATACGATCAAAATGTTCGTGCCGGGCGTACCACAAAAAGATATCGCGCTCATCAACGAGGAAGCCAGCAAATATTTGAAGGATAAAATCAATGCGAAGCTGGAAATGACCATTGTCGACTGGGGCAGCTGGCCGGACAAAATGAACCTGAAGTTCGCGTCGAACGAAGCCTTCGATATTAACTGGGCAGCCTCATGGGATAACTACTTCTCGAGAGTCGAGAAAGGCTCGTACCTGCCGATTAACGATTTGATTGAAAAGTACGGCCAGGACGCCAAAGCCATTCTTAATCCGGCCCTGCTCAAGGGCGGCTTGTACGACGGGAAAAACTATGGGCTGCCCGTTAATAAAGAAATCGCGTCCCAACGCGGCCTGCTCCTGAACAAGGCGCTTGTCGAGAAATATAAAATCGATATCAGCACCATCAAGACCTTGACCGACCTGGAGCCGTATCTGGACATCATCAAAAAGAACGAGCCGGGTATTACGCCCTATTTAATGAACAAAAGCGTCAATCCTATCGATAATACGCTCGCGTTCGGCAACGAAGCCGAATTAGTGCTGAACATGACGGATGGCGGCGCTGCGATCGACCGTGAAGCGTCAGGGGATGAGCTGAAGGTATTTAATATTTACGCGGATCCCCGTTATAAAGAATCGCTTGAATTGATGCGCAAATGGTATCAGGCAGGCTATATTAACAAAGACGCAGCTACGCTTCAGGATTTCGACGGCGCAATCAAAGCCGGCCAATGGTTTGCCTTTACGGATCAGCTCAAGCCCGGCAAGGATGCGGAGAAGACCAATTCCCACGGCGTTCCGATGGTTCAGGTCGAGCTCACGCAGCCAATTATTTCAACCGGAGACGCGCTCGGTTCCATGATGTCGATCTCCGCTACGTCGAAGGATCCGGAGAGGGCCATGATGTTCCTGAACCTGCTCTATACCGACAAATACCTGGTCAATTTGCTCTCATTCGGGATCGAGGGCAAGCATTATGTCAAAAAATCAGACAACATCATTTCCTACCCGGAAGGAATAGACGGAACCACGTCGGGATATAACCCGGGTACGCCTTTCATGTTCGGAAATCAATTCAACGATTATCTGTTCGACAACGAAAATCCGGAAAAGTGGAATGAATTCGAGAAGTTCAACGGCGAGGCGGTAGAATCCAAGCTGCTGGGCTTCAATTTCAACATCGAACCGGTGAAAAACGAAATTTCCGCATTCCAGAATGCCGTGAAAGAATTCACGCCTGGTCTGCATACCGGCACGGTTGATCCGGAGGAAGTGCTTCCCAAATTCCTGGAAAAAATGAAATCGATCGGCATGGATAAAGTTTACGCGGAAGTGCAAAAGCAGTTGGACGAGTGGAAGGCATCCAAGTAAATTGGATGGAATAGCGGCCGGGCTAACGTGCAAATTGTGTTAGCCCTTCTTAAATCCGGGACAACAGGGAGACTGAAACCCATGAACAAAGTACTGATGGACTCACAAATCGAACAGTTTATAGAGCTTGGCTGGGTCAAAGTGGAGGAGGCATTCCCCACTGCGCTGGCGCTCGAATCGCAGGATTTCTTATGGGAGCAGTTAATAAGGTATGGCATCGATCGGGGTGATCCGGCAACATGGGATAAGCCGATCCTCTTTGTGCAGGAATCGTTCCGCAGCCCGTCGTTCGACAGATGCAATTCGCAGCGGCTGGGCGGGGCTATCGAAGACTTGATCGGCGTTGGCCGATGGACGGAGAAAGTGCTTTGGAACAGCGACCCGAACCGGAATTACCCAACGTGGGGCTGGTGGCCGGTCAACTTCCGGCTTGGAGGAGACAAAGAATGGGATGTGCCTGCGGCAGGCTGGCACTGGGACGGAGCGCATTTTCGCCATTACGTCGACGCATCGGAGCAGGGACTGCTCTGTTTATGCATATTTTCCGAGATTGGGAAGCACGGCGGCGGGACCTTGGTAGCGGAAGGATCGCATCAGGTCGTGGCCCGTTATTTGGCAAGCAAGACGGAGGGGGTCGAGTCGCAAGAGGGAATCGACGAGTGCAGCCTTCAGCATCCCTGGCTTGCCGCATTGACGGGTCAGGCCTGCGATGCGTTCCTGCCGGGGGAGGACCGGATTGGCAAGTTCATGGACCATGCATACATCGACGAGCACGGTACCCGTCTGAAGGTCATTGAAACGATTGCATCGCCGGGCGACGTTATTTTATGCCATCCGTTCCTGTATCACACCCCTTCGCAAAATCATAGCGGCATTACCCGGTTCATGTGCAATCGGACGACTCCGTTGAAAGAGCGGATGAAGTTCGAACGAAGCGATGGCTCGGACTATTCACCTTTGGAAATCAGCGTCAAACGGGCCCTCAACCGATAACCATCGTAAAAAAGCACCCTCGCGGGTGTTTTTTTATTACAATGCTCCATTTGCAGCGCGTCATTTTCTCTTTTGTTATTTCCGGAGATTAAAATCGAAGATTAAGGTTTCCCTATCCTATTGTATGATTGTCAAAATCGCAGCATCGCGATCTTCAGCTTCATCAGAGGCCGTCATTATGGGGAAAACTATTAATCCGATATTAAACCGGTTTCACTAAATGGCAAAAAAACTGGTACGGGAAATGAAGGAATATTCAAATTAACTTAATAAATCAGAAACATCACGCTTATAGAACCGGTTTAATATGATTTTGTCAGATATTAATCCACAAGTCATTATCAATACGATAGGAGGAGGAGACTTGATAACAAGCGAGATGAGGCTAGAACGGGAGAGTTTCTTGAATACGGTTTCAAGCGTGTTCAGTCAAAACGTCCGGAATCTCTTGCGGGGAGAAGCATCCGGATACGAAAGCGCTTTAAAACCATTAAACCGTAAGAAATACCAGGAGGGAATTAATGTGACAAGATAATCATTATAGGTCATGCTTTCCTTCAGGAGATTGATTCCACGCAGCTGGAGCTACTTTAAAAGGTATCGGAGAAGGCACTCAACGCGGCGAAAATCGTCGTGGCCATCGCGTAGGATGGCACCGATTATTGGCAGAACCGGTTCATGAGGGCGGCTGCAGCCATCGTGACTGAAGATCCGCTCATTACCGGTATGCAGGAAGGGTGCTGAAGACTTCTGGCACGATATTTTCACTTAGCTGTTAACTTATAATAATGGAAAAAGCCTGCATTCTTCGGCTTCATAAGAAGGGGATTGAGCGAACATGTCAAAACGTATTATTCATTTTATATTATTACTGTTAATTGTTACCGTTCCATTTGGTTGGGATATACCGGTTCGGGCGGAATCGAAAACAATGGATACCGTTTCTTTTTTGTATTTTAATGACGGACATGAAATCAGCCCCGTGTCAGATGATTTTGGAGACCGGGGCGGAGTTGCCCGGATCAAGACACTGGTCGATAACGTCAAAAACGATAAAATCGTTGCATTCGGAGGAGACCTGGGCGGCGGTACTCTTTTCGGCGGAGTATTCAAAGGTTTTCCTATGGTTGAAGCCTTTAATGCGATTCCGATTGATCTGGCGAATTTCGGCCAGCATGATTTTGATGCAGGAACGGCGAATGCGCTCGAATTAATGAAGGCTTCCCGTTTCACTTGGATTTCGTCCAATCTTGTTGGCAAGGACGGGAAGCCTTTTGGCCAAGTACCGGAGTATAAAGTATTTGACAGGCAGGGCATTCGAATAGGTGTCATAGGTTTGACCAGCGCGATGGATACGACGACCCAGGTCGAGAATGTCAGGCAGCTAAGCGTTATCGAGTCGGCCAAAAAAGCGGTTGGGATGATAAAACAGGTGGCGAAACCCGATCTCATCATTGCGCTGACCCAGGAACCGGTTATCGATGATAAATCCTTGCTTCAAGCCATTCCCGACATCAGGGTCGTTTTTACCGAGGAAGAAGCAGAAGAGAAATCGTTCGTCTACGATGTCGACGGCGGGAAAAGGTTCATTTTCTCTCCCCAGGGGAACATGGGGTCAGTAATTCGATTGGACATTACCAAGGACTCCAAAGGACAAGTGAAGCTGGCGCACGAGATAATGAAGGCGGACGAAACCGTCAAAGACGATGCGCCTTTGGCGGAAATGGCTGGAAAGTATCAATCCCGGCTGGATCAGGAATTAGGGAAAACGATTGCCGTATCGGAAACTGATCTGTCCTATGGGGACAACCATGAATCCCGTTTCCAGGAGACTGCCATCGGCGATTTGATCGCGGACGCCTACAAGGATTACTATAAAACCGACATCGCATTCGCAAACGGCGGCGGCATCCGCGCAAGCGCCCAAAAAGGGGATTTTACTTTAAAGGATGCCAAATCCATCTTGCCCTTCGGCAACAAAATCGTCGTGGCGGAGGTAAGCGGGGAAATGCTGCTCGCCGCCCTTGAGAATGGCGTTTCAGCAACGGAACAATTAGCAGGCGGCTTCCTGCAAGTCTCTGGCATATCGTATTCGTATAGTTCCGATAAGCCTGTGGGACAGCGGATTGATAAGGCAGAGGTTAACGGTTTGCCCGTAATCAAAGATGCCCGATACAAGCTTGCATTGTCCAACTATATGTTCACGGGCGGCGACAATTACACTATGTTTGGGAAAGCTAAAAGTATCGTAGCCGCAAATGAAGCTTTGACTGATGCGGAACTGCTTATCGCTTATGCGGAAAAGCTTGGCAAGATTAACATCGAAACCGACAATCGGATCCAGCTAAACGGGTTCGCAGACGTTACGTATGGTCACTGGGCACAAGAAGGAGTTTACGGACTAACCGGCAAAGGGATCATGGAAGGTACAGCCGCAGGTCGTTTCGCACCCAGTGAAATCTTGTCTCAAACGGAGTTTGCCGATCTTCTGAATAAAGCATTTTCGATGGATTGCACAGCGGCATGGAGTCAAGACGGCTTGAAGGGTCTGAATTCGGAATCGCCTCTGACTCGGGAAGAAATGGCTGTTATCATGAAATGGGTGTTGGAAGCCAAGGGCCAATCGGTTGCCAAAACGGAAACGACGGATTTTGCTGACAACGACCGGATATCGGAATGGGCTAAAGCTGCGGTCGCCGGTTTGGCCAAAGAAGGTCTTGTGACAGGAAGGTTGCAAAATTTGTTTGAGCCAAAGGAAGGCTTCACGCGTGCGGAAGCTGCCTATCTGCTATGGAGGTTGATTGAATAAAATAAGCCCAGGGTTAAAGGGCATTACGGGAAGCGTGTCCTTAAATTTATTCGAGCGTATCTCCATGCCGGGGCTATGGTAAACGCAATGGAGCAGGATACAAGAGCAGGAACTCCGCAAGGAGGTCCGTTAAGTCCTTTTCTGGCCAATGTTTTGTTGTTTTACAACGAGCGGCACATGCACGGCAGCTTATATGATCTTTCACCCGAAAAAATCGAAACGTGATCATGGCCCAGCAAGTAGTTTTGAGTTTATTGCCTTGACTGACATAGGCGACCCATTCACCAACAGGCTCGCCCATGTCAAAATACCAAACAGAAGGATTCAACCCAACGGAACAGCATTCTGTAGCCAAGTAAGATGAATGCTCTAGAAAAGAAGGTGTCACTGAAATGAATCAAACATGGGTCAGTTGCATAACTGCAGCTGTCCCGTTTTCAATTCAAATATGTTCTTGTTTGCGTTATAGCATTACCTGGTCGGCCTCCAAAAGCAGACGCTGCTGTTGGATATGTTGATATTGATGTCATCATCAATACGGGCTAAACGAATACTTAACCTTTTTCGACATTTGCTTCAATAGCATTCCATGCTCAAAGCAAGTAGTATAAAACATAGAGGACGAATTCCGCTTTCACTTTCCTGGTACAAGGAGGAGGCTGCTAATGACATTTTCAGGTCATTCCATTACGAATCCCCGTAGCGGACAAAGAATGATTTTCCGCAAGACAGGGGAGGACACGAACGGGACTTTGCTGGAGATTGAAAGCTTTAACCCACCGACAATGGAAAGAGAACCCGAGCATATCCATCCCAAACAAAAAAGTTCGTGTGAAGTGATTTCCGGTAAAATTCATTTTTATATTGACGGCAAGACTCGTATTTTAGAAGCCGGTGACAAGCTGGACATTCCCGCAGGGGTGCCGCATTATTTTTGGAATGAGGGTTCCGAAGAAGCGCACACGATTCAACGATTTTATCCTGCTTTAGAAATTGACGGATTTTTCAAATGCTATTTCGCACTTGCAAGAAACGGCAAGCTCAATAAGAAAGGAACACCTAGCTTGCTACGCATGTCACGTCCGATGCTATATTACCAAAATGAAATTCGAATTGTAGATCCACCTTGGCCGGTTCAAAAAGCCGTGTTCACAGCGCTTGCTCCGGTCGCCGGCTTACTTGGTTATAAGAAGACCTATGAGTAAAAAGCGGATTGGATGCGCGTTCACAGTGACCGGTGTGTATCGAACAATGGTAACAAGAGTTCCTTAGTCACATCTTCCCCGAACTTGCTTCGGTTAGATTAAATTAATATTAAAAATTAGTCAGTGCCGATCATACAGGTATAGATTCTATTAAAATGGAGACCGTTTATGAAAAAACGACCAGTTGTCTTAATTCACGGTTACTCAAGTAAAGGCAACTCCTTTGAAACCTGGGTTAACAAGCTTTACAGCCGAGGATATGATAAGCAAACCATTCATGTGATCACCTACGAGACTCTAACTAACGAGGTGTCGATTCCCGACATTGCTGAAGGATTTGATCGAGCACTCCGTGAACAAATTGGGTTAAATGGCGATGAAGAGTTCGATGCAATCGTTCATTCGACTGGGATGTTGGTCATCCGATCATGGCTTACGGCATTTGTCAAACGGAGGGATCGTTTAAAACACCTTATCGGTTTAGCCCCAGCGAGCTTCGGGTCTCCTCTTGCCCACAAGGGTCGCAGTTGGTTGGGAGGTATTTTTGTTGGCCGAAAGGAACTGGGGCCAGACTTCCTGGAGGCAGGGAACCGCATCTTGGACAGCCTTGAGCTCGGTAGCCGTTTTTCGTGGGAATTGGCGGAGAAAGACTTGCTTGGAAACAAACCTTTTTACGGCCCCAATAACAATACGCCGTATGTCTTTATTTTCTGTGGAACAGAAGGATACCATGGCATAAAGAAGCTGGTTAGTGAGCCAGGTACAGACGGTACAGTCAGATGGGCGGGCTGCGCGTTAAATACGCGGAAGATCACCCTGGATCTAACAAGGAGCGGTGAGGAGAATGATAGGATTTTATTCTCGAATTGGAGCAATGTTGACATTCCGTTGATTCCCATCCAGGGAATTGACCATGGAACGATCATGAGTGAACCGTCGGACGAGCTAGTCGATTTCGTTCATCGGGCACTTGAGGTAGAGAGCGAGCAAGCACTAAACGAATGGTATGGCTATACTACAAGCCGAACCGGAAGGATGCTGGCTAATCTTGAGAAATGGCAGCAATTTGTGATCCGTGCTGTTGATGAGCGAGGCGATCCGATCAATGACTATTACATCCGGCTTGAAGGTAGTCGCGAAAATGAAGAAGAACAGGAACTTCAGGCGTTTGACATGGACGTACATATTTATAGCAATGACCCCAGCCTCCGGAGCTTTCATGTCAATCTGAGTGAATTAAAGGTTGAAACCCTAAAGAGTCTCCAACTGCGAATCATTGCATCTTCTGGAACTGCCATGGTTACCTACCGTGGATATGCCGGAGGAGCATCCGCGATCCCCGATACAATTGATGAAGATGGTAATTGGCAAGCTTCTCTGAAACTATCCAGTTTGCTAAAAGATAGCAGAGTGAATTTTTTCCATCCGTACACAACTACACTCGTAGAAATACGGCTTAATCGAGAACCGCTTCCGCTTACTGGACCAAACAAAGTGTGTTGGTTCGAATGAAATCCACTGAGTCGACGGAGGAATAACTCCGACAGTCTCGCACGTGATTGTCGGGTGATAATAACATGACTCATTAAATACCGTGGAAATCGCGGTATTTTTGTTTTATGGGATCATGTTCTTGTTAAATGCCAATGACAAGTACTTAATCCTTTTCCCTATTTTAACAAGAACTTGATCTCATTCCCGACAACACGAGAGAGAACGGAAAAGGAAGGCCATAGGACGGCGCCTTTCAAGGTACTGGTTAATAAGGTGGTCAAAGTTGCCGCCGCCGATCCCAAGTGGGACATTATCAACCCAGCAACACGAATCCACGAATCCCCTGGTCGGAGAATGGGTGACGGCGTATTCTTCAACCTTATGGTAATTGCTGCGTTCCCTTTGCCTGTTCGTTATAAAGCGCCGGTCTACAAGATTTTGCTGCGAAATGACATATTCCGTTAGAGTTTGCTTGTTTTTTTGAGCATTCTGTTCCTGCCCCCCGATATCAAAACCGGTACCCGATCGCTTTGGCCAACCTCGCCAAGCCTCCCAATAATACTTTTTGTATCCATTTGGGAGGTCCGGCGAGGTAACCGTCAATGCACTCCCAAGCGACTCCCAGCCACAACGGATTACGAGGAATTCCTTTTGATGTCAGCTTGCCTTCGCACTCCAGCTTGTGAATCAGGACGAACATATTCCCGTGCAACCCCGGCGGGCGAATTTCATGAGTAGCAACCAGCTGGCGATCGCCGATATTCCAGAATTGATGAACCTGATTCGGATGAATCGTCAGTTGTCCGCCAGCCTCGAGAATGGTCTCCTTCCCATCCACAACGAATCTCATACGACCCTCCGCTACCAGGAATGATTCCGTAAGTACCGGGTGCCAGTGGGGGCCGTTCATTGCTCCCCGCTGCGTTATGCTATGTTCGATGATCAGAAAATCCCCCTTCTCGTCCGTTCCCTTTGCCAAAAAAGCGACAGTCCGACCATCGGGATGAACCAATGTTTTACCTACTGTGATTTCCCTTTCCGCTAGCTTCCGTTCAGTGGTACCGCTCAATAGACTCCCTCCCTCCCTGTCATTTACTTATAAAATTCAGCCGTTATCCGCACCCAGTAAAGAGGTAATTAATCTGGCTTTGAATTGAAGTTTCCGCTTTTTTGTTAAGGATTCTATGGTCAGGATCAGGTTCCTGCCAGAGTTTTGCGAGTTTTCAAAAAAAATAAATGAAATGTCAAAAAGTGAGTTAGACACACGAACGTATGTTATGTGCAGCGGAACGCGGAACGCTTTATCCTTAGGCAGAGCAGGTCGGTCCGAACCGATACCGTCATCGGTGCCAAGGACGGCGACAGCCGTTTCTTCTTGTTTTATTGGTGGGAGGGATAGTAATCGGGATATCCAGAGTGTGGTTTGCAAGCAGCAGTCTTTTGAGATTTACGAAGAGAATTTAATTTCAATACCGGGAGAAAAAACCGGATGAGAAGCATGAAACGATTCGTCAAACTGATTTGCATCATGACATTGCTTGCATTTCCGATCATGATGAAACCGGCTGCAGCGGATGCGGATACAGCAGCGTATGACGCCGGCATAGATACGTTTATTGATGGGAAACAGGTTGTGATGGCCAGAGAGCTTAGCCCTGATCTCATGACCGCATACAAAAAATTGTCATAGTCATATTGCAAATAAACAGTCGCACCGTGCTCATCTCCGTTGGCATCGACTAGGCCTGCGATATTCTCGGCAAACGCACCCTGCCAATCTCCTGTCAGGCTTCCATTCTCACCGGTTTCAACAACACCGTTGATTGCCACGGGAGTTTCCGCAAAGCTCAGGGGCCACTTCGAACGGAACGCCGATTGATTTCCATTTTCTGGTTGATGCGGGCTGGGGGCATACGGGAGTAGCGAGCGTGAATCATTCCATGCCCGCCTCCGAGCTCCTCGGCAAATATTACGAGTTTGACTACAGCCGTGTATATTTAAGATAAACCGGCAGCGAGAATGAGATCTTACCAACCTTCCCTTCATACAGGGGAAGGTTTTTTTTCTAGCGGCTGGGCGAGGACAGGCAGTGTAATGGTAAATAACGTGCCTTCATTTACGATGCTTTTCACGGACAGCATGCCTCCGTGGTCCTGAATGATCTTGTAGCAGATGGACAGGCCAAGTCCGGTTCCCTCTTCCTTCGTCGTGTAGAAGGGATCAAATATTTTGGGGAGCTCGTCTTCAGGTATGCCTCTACCGGTATCCTGGAGTTCGATAACCGTAAATATCGGGTCCGTTCTTTTTACCTGGATATAAATATGACCCGGTTCGTCCATGGCTTCCAGAGCGTTTCGAACAAGATTGATCAGGACCTGCACGATCTTGTCCCGATCCATCATGACCAGAATGGTGTCATCCGGGCTGTGAATACGGATGCTGTGTCCTTTCGAGAGAGTTTGCGATTCGGTTAAGTATTTGACTCTGTCCAGACAGCCGGAGATGGTCTCCGGTTTCATATTGCTCATATGCGGCCGCGAGAATTGCAAAAATTCAGCCGTTAATTCATTCATTCTGGTTATTTCATTAGAGATGATATCCACCCATGGTTTAATGTTATACGACTGGGATTTCGATAAATCAATGAAGCCTTTAAGCGTTGTCAGGGGGTTCCTGATTTCATGAGCCATCCCGGCGGCAAGCTCACCCACCATTTTCAATTTCTCGTTTCTGAATAATTCCTCTTCGCGTTTCAGCCACAGCACTCTCTTGTTCTGAAAAAGACGATCCTCCGCTAATGAGATAATTTGCTGGGAGGACGAGCTCTCCTCGGGGAACATAGCCATGCTGTAGGTGATCTCGTAGCCAAGGCTCCGCGACTCCAATATCTCTCGTACCTCTCTCAGGGCATCTCCTGTTACCGGAATCGCCAGGGCGAAACGGTCTCCGGCATAACGCGAGATAGCCGCCGCATTTGAAAAGTAGGTTCGCAGGATGATGGATATCTTCGTCAATATCTCGTTGCCGCTGCTTATACTTTCTTTGTTGATGCTCTTAAAATCCTGAAAGTCCAATAACAGCAGGACAAAGCTTGCCTTCTTGTTTTCAACCAAATCGTTCACCGCGTTGATATAACCGTCATAATTGAGCAGCCCGGTCAGAGGGTCATGATTCGTCAAAAAGGTATTCCATTTTTGAAGACGCTTTTTCTCTGTTTCAGATGCAAGAAGATACTGGATCACGAGCACGACCAATACGAAACCAATCAAATCATAGACGGAAACCAGGAGATTATATTCAGTCCACGGAAGGTAAGTCAGTCTTATGGAGGTATAAAGAAGCGAATATCCTACGGTGATGGATAAGGTATATTTAATATCCCGCCGGCTTCTGATTTCCAGAACAATCAAAATAAAGTACAGCAGCTGGCACCAATTGAGGTGGCTGCACCAATGAAAGAATGCGAGCGCTGTCACTTGTGAATACAGAACCGTTTTGGATTGATGATCAATGATCATCACAGATAAAAAAAGTACAGCAGAAAGAAGCAACAAGGCAGGGCTGGTTACTTTTCCCAAAATATAGGAGGATAACGTGAGTAAAGCAGTTAAAGCAGTTATCAATACATATCTGGCTTTTCTACTGAACATAGGACACTCCCAAAAGAAAGAATTCGATTCGAGTTCGACCAATCCAAAGCCCATTATATCCGATCCCAAATAAAATAAATGTCGAAATCGAGATGTTTTAAAGAATAATGGAATAATTGCCGGACAAGCCTGCATATCCATATGAAAAACATTCACTGTCAAGTCGAAAGAGGTCCTTCTATGAAACCTATTTTCGAAAACAAGAACAATTATAATGACATTCCGATTGTTGTGACGACACAGCCAAATTTGAATAATTTGGCTCATTGGCATGCGGATGTGGAGTTTATCCTCGTCTTTGAAGGTCCCATCCAGATGGGCATCAATACCGAAAGCCGATTGCTTGAAGCAGGGGATATGGCGATTTGCATCAGCAATGACATTCATTATTTTGTGACGAAGAAATCCAGCTCGACCTTGGTGATCAAATTTCTTCCGGAGCTGATCGACGGCAGCGGGTCATGGCAGAAGCATCATTTTGTGCCTCCCTTTATCCAAAAGAAGTTCGTAGACAAGAAAAACGGTCTGAAAAGCCGCGTCTATGAGGATATTATGGAGCTGTTCCGGGCATTGGTCCATGAAAGGCAGAGGCAAAACGATTATTTTACGATCGTCATGAAGGGAAAGCTGCTTGAGCTTTGCGGCATGTTTCTGCGGCATTTGCCCAAGGAAGAGAGCGAATCCGCGCTGGCCCGAAGCTCCTCGGGCATCAGGCTTGTGCAAGCGGCTGTTGAATATATGGAACAAAACTATATGCGCAGCATATCCCTTGACGATATCTCGAAGACATTGAACGTCAGCCCCCATTATTTCTCGAGAATCTTCAATAAAACGATCGGCATGAATCTCAAAACCTATCAAAACCAGCTCAGGCTGAACAAAGCGGAGAGCATGATCCTCACGGAAAATGCGGCAATAACGGACATTGCCTACGAGTGCGGCTTTAACAGTATCCGGACCTTTAACAGATGCTTCAGACTGGTAAAAGGATATACGCCGACTGATCTTCGCAAAACATCGCTTAGACCTTCCCCCTGAGGGGAGCGGGGAAATAACGGACTTGCGCCAGGGGCAGCCAGCCCCTTTATTATTACTGTCCATGCACAAATAATGAGCAAAAAATGACTATAAATCAGACAATGTGTGGCGAGCATTCATAGCGGATCTCCCCTAAAATAAGACGTGCAGACAAATAAAGGCAGTTGACAATGTATCCGCTTACAAAATTTGACGGATCAAGGGGAGACAGCCCGATTCCAGGCTTCAGGGAAAAAGGTTAAAAGAGGAGGAACCTGTTTATGAAGAGAAATTGGCTTTTGATGCTCGCTTTCATACTGATCCTGGCTATGGTTGCTGGCTGTGCAGGCAGCGGGGGAAATGACGGAGGAAGTCCTGCCGGTGAGGGGGCCACAGCGGATCAGCCTTTTGCAGGCCGGACATTAAGCTACTGGAGCCCGTTCAGCGGCGATTCCCAGCTTTGGGATAAGGAAAGAATCGCTGCTTTCACGAAAGAAACGGGAATCAAGGTGGACGTTCAGTTTATTGAACCGGATGGCGGGCTGTCGAACGGGAAGCTGCTTACAGCCATATCCGGAGGCACCGCTCCCGATCTGGTGGAAACGAGCGCGCCGGCGAGAGGCTACAATTTTGCTGCTCAGGATTCTTTGATGCCCTGGGATGATTATCTCCCGGCAATCGGATTTGAGGACGGTTCGGTTATGCCCGGGTTCAAGGATCTGATGAAATACGATGGCAAGACTTATCTGGTGCCCCAGGATTCCAATGTTCTGCTTCTCTACTATAATACGAAGATGTTTGAGGAAGCGGGACTTGATCCGAACAAACCGCCCGCGACTTTAGCGGAACTTGACGAATATGCCGCGAAGCTGACGAAGGTGAGCGACGGGAAAATTGAACAGCTTGGATTTATTCCCTGGGTGGACAACGGCGGAGATGCGTTTACCTGGTTATGGATGTTCGGTTCTCCGATCTATGATCCGGCCGCCAAAAAGCTGGTGTTGTCGGATGACAAAAGTGTGGAAACCTTCAAATGGATGAACAGCTACGCCCAAAAATACGATCCTGCCAAATTGAAATCTTTCACCTCCGGGTTCGGAGGCATGTTCTCGCCTGACCATCCTTTCATGACAGGCAAGATCGCCATGACCCTGACCGGCAACTGGTTCACCAACGCGCTCAAGATTTATGCTCCCGACGTCCAGTACAAAGTGGCGAAGATCCCGACGCCGCCGGGCGGCAGAGAAGGCGGATCGCCGCTGAATTCCAATGTATTCATGATACCGAAGGGCTCCAAGAACGTGGATCTTGCCGCGGAGTTCGTGAAGTTTGCGCTGAAGCCGGAAATCAACGGCAATAATTTTGATATCTGGAGATCCATACCGGTTACGGACGCGAAGTTTGACGAAGTCAGCTGGACCAAAAACAACGATGAGATCTACAAGGTTGAGCGCGAACTTGCGAATTCGCCGAATTCCGGCCATCCCGGACTTACGCCGGTATCCTCGCAGCTCGCGGATGAAATTGTCCAGCTCAGAGACAATGTGATCTATAACAATAAAGATCCGAAGCCTTTGCTCGAAGCCTTGCAGGATAAGCTGCAAAAGGAAATTGACAAGCAATAATGCATCGCATGGAAACCTCCAGGCTCTCCGGCCTGAAGGGAAGCAGCATCAATGAAACCTGCCGGGTTCATTTCGGGCGTGCCTGCCTGTGATGAATCCGGCAAATCCAGGATGAAATTGGATTGGAGGCAGGACTTCAATTGGGGAATATCGGGAGAAAAGCGGAATTATTTGTTGTTTATGTATGTCTGATTCTTTTTGCGCTATGCTTCATTATTCCTTTCTTCTGGCTGATAGCGGAATCCCTCAAAGCTCCTTCCGAGTTGTTCGAGGTGCCGACCAAGTGGTGGCCGGAAACGCCGCAATGGGTTAATTTTTCCCTGGTTTTTACTTCATTTCCCTTTATGCTTTATCTGAAAAATACAATCATCATTCTGATTCCCAATATTATCGGTTCCATCGTATCCAACTCCCTGATCGCATACGGCTTTGCCAGACTGGACTGGAAGTACAGAGACCGTGTATTTGTATTGGTGCTGATTACGATGATTCTGCCGTTTCAGGTCACCATGATTCCGCTCTTTCTGCTTTTTCAGCAGTTTAACTGGATCGGTACATTTCTGCCTTTGATCGTTCCCAGCTTTTTTGGCAATGCCTTCTTCATCTTTCTGCTGCGTCAATTTCTGCTCGGAATTCCGAAAGAATTATCGTACTCGGCCAAGATAGACGGCGCGAACGAGTTTCAAATTTATTGGAAAATTATTATGCCGCTCGCAAAGCCGGTTATCTCCACAGTGGTCATCTTTGCTTTTCTCGGGACATGGAATGACTTTATCGGCCCCTTGATTTTCTTGAGCGACAATAAATTATACACCTTATCGCTGGGCGCACAGCAGATCATGGGAACTTACGATCCCAAATGGAATATATTGATGGCTCTTGGCGTGACGATGACCCTGCCTGTATTGATCTTGTTCTTCCTGCTGCAGAAATATTTCATACAGGGTGTGGCTATGTCCGGAATCAAGGGTTAGGGGGAGACCATGAACAAAGGCCTGAATATCCGAAAAAGAGATTTCCGCAATGCCATGCTGTTCATTTCTCTGTGGATTATCGGCACGGCGGTATTTAAACTCTATCCGATTCTCATTTCGTTCTACTATTCGCTGACCGATTATTCCGTTGTGAATCCGCCGGAGTTTATCGGACTGGATAACTATACTGCTCTTTTCAATGACGCACTGTTCTACAAGTCATTGACCAATACACTGTATATGGTGGTCATCGGCACGTTCTTCACGACCATCATCGCGATCGCTCTGGCTATTATGCTGAACAACCGGAGGATCAAGGGATTATCCTTTTTAAGGGTCATTTTCTTCATACCTACCTTGGTGCCGGTGGTAATCGTGAGCATTCTGTGGATCTGGATTCTGCAGCCTGATAACGGGATTATCAATGTCATATTGGCTCAATTCGGGATCACCGGTCCCGGCTGGCTTGCCAGTCCGGTATGGGCCAAGCCGTCTTTCATTCTGATGATGATATGGGGCTCTGGCACCTCCATCATCATTTATCTGGCGGGGCTGCAGGAAATTCCGGATTCCTTGTACGAATCCGCCTCGATTGACGGAGCCGGCTTCTTCAGACGGACGATGTCCATTACGCTGCCGATCCTCTCGCCGGTCATCCTGTTCAATGTTGTCATGTCCGTCATCCACGTCTTTCAATGGTTCGCGGAGCCCTTGATTATGACGGCAGGCGGTCCGGATAATGCGACGCTGTTCTATTCGCTCAACCTGTACCGTGCGGCGTTCCAGTACTTCAAGATGGGGTATGCATCGGCTATGGCCTGGATTCTGCTGGTCATTGCAATGGCTATCATTCTGCTGCTGTTCAAGCTGAACAAGAAATATGGTCACTCCGAATAAAGAAAAGCCTGCTCGCGCGAGCAGGCTTTTCTCAACCTTATCGTTTAAGGCCGCCGGTTCTTCCTGTATAAAAATGTGTTCTGCGCGTTGTTCATGAAAGGACGGCGCTAGCCGCTGCTTCATGCGGGATTTATTAATCCCGTACTTCCGCGATAATCTCGATTTCGACAGGCGTATGGAAAGGCAGGTCGCTTGTGCCGATAGCGGATCTTGCATGCTTGCCGCTCTCGCCGAATACATCAACCAGCAGATTGGATGCGCCGTTAATGACATAGGGCTGGTCCGCGAAGCCGGGTGCGCTGTTGACAAAAGCCAGCATCTTGACGATTTTGACGACGCGGTCAAGGTCGCCCAGATAGCCTTTCATGACAGCCAGACAGTTGATGATCGTCTGGCGGGCGGCCTCCTGGCCCTGTTCAATGGTCAGATCCGTCCCCAGCTTGCCCTCGTACATTAGCTCGCCGTTGATCCGGCAGTCCTGGCCGGACAAATAAATCAGATTCCCCGTCTGATTGCAGGGAATATAAGTGAAACGCGGTTCCGGCGAAGGGGGGAGCACGATGCCAAGCTCAAGCAGACGTTGTTCGATTTTTGCCATTTTAACATACCTCCGTAATTTTAATGGGAATGATTGCAGCTGTACTGTGCCCGGATGAATTGGCCTTCTCTGGCATGCGTATGCTGCTCACGGTCAAATGTCGGTTTGCCGTTCACGATAACCTGGTTTATGCCGCCAGGGTACTGCCTGGGATTCTCAAAGGTGGCATGATCCTGAATCGTCTCCGGATCGAACACGGCCAGATCGGCTGCGTATCCGGGTACGATCAATCCCCGTTTGCCCAGCTTGAAGCGCTGGACAGGGAAAGACGTGAGCTTGCGTACCGCCTGCTCCAGCGTCAGAACCCGCTCTTCGCGCACATATTTCGCGAATACCCGCGGAAATGTCCCGTAGAGCCGCGGATGAGGCTTGCCGGTTTCACAGGTCAGGCTGTCCGAGGCGATCAGCGACCGCTCATACCCGATGACCTGCTTGACGTCATCGTCCGCCATATGGAAATAGACGATCGATATCCGTCCTTCTTCTTCAAGCAGCAGATCCAGCATGCAGTCCACCGGATGCTGGCCTCTCATTTCGCTGATCTCTTCGATATGCTTGCCTTCAAGCTCCCGGTTCTTGTCGGTATGTACGGCCGAGAGGTAGATGCTCTGCCAACCGGTGGAGCAGACGAGGTTATCCCAATCCTCCTGTTCGTTTCCCAGCTCTTCCCGGATCCGTTTGCGCGATCCCGGGTCCCGGCAAACCTCAAGAGCGCTTGCTATACCGCCTTCCAGCGACCATGGCGGAAGCACGGTCGTCAGTGACGTGGAGCCGGCGTTGTAGGGGTAAACATCACAGGTGACGTCAAGGCCGCGGGCACGGGCCTGCTCGATCAGCTCCATGGCTTCCATGACCTTGCCCCAATTGCGTTTGCCCGCCGCCTTCAAATGGCTGATATGCAGGGAAACGCCTGTTTTCTCGGCGATCCAGATGACCTCCTTGACGGAAGGAATCAGATTGTTGCCTTCGCCGCGGATATGGGTCGAGAACAGACCGTTGTACTTGGGCAGAACGGAGCATAACTCCGCTATTTCTTCCTTGGATGTGTAGCTGCCGGGAGCATAGAGCAGTCCGATGGAGAAGCCGATCGCTCCTGCCTGAAGCCCTTCTTCCAGCAGCTTCTTCATAAGCTGCAGCTCCTGCGCCGTTGCATCGCGTTTGGCGAAACCCATCACGGCAATGCGCAGCGCCCCATGCGCCACATATGTTGCCAGATTCTCGGAAGGGGAGGAATGGGCAAGCGTATCCATATACTGAGCCACGGTTTCCCACGGCCATTCCCATGAGGTTGATCCCAGCACAGGCTGAACGTAGCTTTGCAGCAGCTCGGCATTCGGTTTGAACAGCGGGGCAGGGGCAAGCCCGCAGTTGCCGACCACCTCTGTCGTGACCCCCTGGCGGATTTTGATCTCGCTGAGCGGGTGATCCAGTATCATCAGATCGGAATGGCAGTGTCCGTCGATAAAGCCCGGTGAGATCACCTGCCGGTGCACATCGATCATCCTGTGCGCTTCCTGGTCAAGCTTTCCAATGGCGGCAATCAAGCCATCTTTGATTCCCACATCGCCCATATACCATGGATTGCCTGTGCCATCTACAATGCGGCCATTTTTTAAAATGAGATCAAGCATCTTTTAAGCCTCCTTATTTTGCGGGTCTGACGCTATTCCAGCATTCCGCGGCCGAGCACGGCCATTTCTTCAAGTGCCGAACCGCTTTTGAAGAACACTTTATTATGCAGATTAACCGTGCTGCAAATATGGTTCGGGATAATCCTCAGCCGGCTGCCGATCTGAGGATTCGCCTTCTGCGCATCAGGTCCCAGGCGCAGCATGCCATGCTCCTCGGACAGCCGCTCCAGCACGGCATCATCCAGGCCTTCGACATGGCCGAAGCCCTGGAGCATAAGCGGCTCGACGCCGGGCTGCACATCGGTGGCAAATGTTTTGCTGCCGCCGTCAACGACGGCCAGATCAGCCGACGGCCTGCTGACGACCGTCACCCAGACGCTGCCGGCACAATCCTCAAGGCTGCATACGCCAAGTCGGGCCTGCATCCGGTCCTGGTAGACATAGGTTCCCGGCCGGATCTCGGTAACGCCCTTTACAGCTGCGGCGTACCTGCCTGTCGGCGTCGAGCCTACGCTCACATCGAGGATAGGGATGCCGCTTGTGCGCAGCCGCCCGGCCAAATCGGCCATCAGGCGGCCTTCTTCCTCGCCTGCGGCCTGCAGATCAAGCGTCGGCTTCTGCTTGTGAATCGCTCCGCGGAAGGTGTAAATTCCCGTCAACCGCAGATGCTCCAGCTCATGAATACGGGCTGCCAGCTCCGGCGCCTGTTCGTACAGCACGCCGGTCCGCCGCAGACCGGTGTCGATTTCCAGTCTTACCTGCAGCGGATGCCCGCTGAGGCCGGCAGCTTCGTTCATCCGCTTGGCGCCCTCCAGGCTGTCCACGGCTGCGATCAGCGTGATTTGCCGGCTCAGCTGGATGGCGCGCCCGATTTTATCCGGCGTTACGAGCGGATAGGCAATGAAAATATTCATGATCCCGTTTTGCGCCATGATCTCGGCCTCTGACACCTTTGCCACTGTTATGCCGACAGCTCCGGCCTGCAGCTGCCGGTGAGCGACTTCGGGCAGCTTATGGGTTTTGGCGTGTGGCCGAAGCTGAACCCCGTGACTGCGGGCAGCTTCAGCCATAGCCTGAATATTGCGCTCCATAACGGCTTGTTCAATAACGATGCAAGGCGTCTGCGGCTGAATTGGCGACATGGACTTATCCGCTGACTCACTCATGCTGCTCCCCCTTTCCTTCCGCTTGGGATTTGCTTTCTTCCAGATAGCTGTACAAAGTATATTTGGAAATGTTCAGATAGCCGCATATTTTCTCGCCGCTTTTCTTGACCAGGAAAGCGCCTTTCTGGTCCAATAGCTGAATCATCCTCATCTTGTCTTCCTTGGTCATGGCAGCCACCGGCCTGCCAACCTGCTCCTGCGCCTCCTGCAGCAGCGCGTCCAGAAGGTCGCTCACATTGCTGACGAACGATTCCTTCACATCGATTTGCTGTCCGCCGGTCGTTAATGAATCAAGCGTTCTTTTGGCGAGCATCAGATCCGTGACATCATAATTGATGCAGATGGCGGCAATGATTTTGCCCTCGCGGTTCTTCTTGTAGATGGAAGTGGAGCGGAGGATGCGTCCATCCTTGGTTTGCGTCATGTAATTGAACCGGTTGCCGTTGACCTGACTGCCCCGCAAAATCTCCAGTCCCAGATTCGTACCGGGATCGCCGATTTTTCGTCCGGTGATATGGCCGTTCTCAATGGCCACGATCGTGCTCTCGTAATCCCCGGTCAAATCATGCAGCACAACCTCGCATTGATCCCCGAATTGAGCGGCAATACCCTTGATCATATCGCTGTAAAATTCAAAGTCCTCGTGGATAGACTCCATCGTTGATCACGGTCTCCTCCTGTAAAATATCCCTCTTTCAAAAATAGTAACACAAACCAAAATGAATTCAAACATAAATTTAGTTTGAATAACAAAAAGTTTGTTCTTGAGAATCGCCATGCTTCACGTAGGACCAGGCGGAGCAAATGAAAAGGCAAGAGCACAGGCATCCATGATGCCTTCTCTTGCCTTTTGTTGACCTTATAGCATGTATAAGTTTCACGCCTATAGACGTATATAGGCGTCTATAAGGTTTGAGGGAAGAAACGAACTGCGCCGCCAAAAGGACGGCGACAGCCGTTTCTTCCTGTGGGATACAAGACTATGACTTCGCGATAATATTGTCATAGAAACGCCGGGAATTCCGGAAGAACGCCTCGACCGATGCCTTCACGAGCGCCATATCCTTGGATTGGCAGGACTTCAAGAGAGCCGAGCGCATCTCCAGGCTGTTCTCGATCGCGCCGGGAACGCGCAGCAGCCGGAGGCTGGTCTCCCGCCGGAGATGGACGATCGTCTGCATCAGCTTGGCATAGATGCGGTTGCCGCATATATCTCCCATATAAAGATCAAAGGTATCCAGCCCGTCCAGAAAAACGGCAGGATCGGCTTTTTTAACGGATTTGGAGAGGGTCGTGAGGAGGCCCTGCAGGTAGGCGTAATCCTCATCCTTGGCAAGCACGGCTGCAGCCAGGTAGACCTCTGATTCTATGAGCTGCCTGGCGGCGTATACCTCATCCAGATTATGAATTTCGCTATGGAACAGCCAGATAATCGTTTCCGCGGGCAGGGGTACCATTTGCTCGTTAACGAAGCTGCCTTCGCCCGCTTTGATGGTAATCAGGCCGACCAGAGACAATGCCCGAAGAGCCTCGCGCACGCGGCCCCGCGTCACCTTGAATTTCTCGGCCAGATCTCTTTCGTTGGGCAGCTGCTCGCCGGGGCGAAGCTGTCCGGTGGTGATAAGCCCTGCTATTTGTTCCATAATTTGCTCGGTTACGGTCACTTTCTTGACGGGATTCACTTCAAACATACGGTAGCCTCCGATAGACCTGCTGGTGGAAATGTTCAGGATAGGGTTATGGAGCCTACTATACAGAATTTTATTGAACTGCACAAGAACGTGTGATAAGGTCAATATTAGGTACTCTGGTAGTACCAATAACCAACCGAATTAATGGATCCTTAACCCTTTAAAAAGGAGCGATTGCGATAATGGAGCCACTCCCGAATAAGACGAAACCAAGGATTGACGCACATCAGCATTTTTGGAATTTGGAAAAGGTGGCCTACCCTTGGCTGACCGCAGGCTTTGGCCCGATTTACCGGACGATTGAAGCGCCGGAGCTTGAGCCGCTGCTGCGGGAGAACGGAATTGACCGAACCGTCATCGTTCAGGCAATGGACTCCTATGAGGATACCGATTATATGCTGGAGACGGCAGCGCAGCATGATTGGGTGGCAGGCGTGGTGGGCTGGGTTCCGCTGAACAAACCTGATGAAGCGGCCAGGAGGCTGGAGACGTACACCCGTAATCCGCTGTTCAAAGGGGTTCGCCACCTTATTCATGAAGAGAAGGATCCCGACTGGGTCGTGCAGGATACGGTTATTGAGGGACTGAAGCTGCTGGCGGCATTCGGACTGACGTTCGATGTTGTAGCTGTGTTCCCGAACCATCTTAAGCATGTGCCGCTTCTTGCAGAGAAAGTCCCGGGTCTGAGAATGGTCATTGATCATCTGGCGAAGCCGCAGATCAAGGAGCAGCGGATGGAGCCATGGGCCGGCGAGCTGAAGGCTGCCGCCGCATATCCGAATGTCTATGCCAAGGTATCCGGGCTTAACACCGCGGCTGCGGAGAACTGGTCGGCTTCCGACATCAAGCCCTATATCGACTATGCGATTGACTTGTTCGGGGCGGACCGCTTGATGTTCGGCAGCGACTGGCCGGTGGCGAATCTGGCAGGCGACTACGGCAGGGTATGGGCAGAGACTAACCTGGCGCTGCAGGACCGGCCGCACCCCGAGAGGGACGCAATATTGGGAGGTACCGCTGTGTCCTTCTATAATCTGTAATCGCGGCCAGCGCAATTTTTCTTGGCGGTAGAGGTTGAAGCCTTCTATAAAACTGATATACTTATTGAGGATATAAGCAGCGCGATAATAATATCTTCATATGGAGGTGCAGGAATGCTTAGAGGTTTGACTTCTGCCGGTTTGGGAAAAGTGGAGAATGACGAACAGCTTATTAAATTGGCTTCGCAATACGGCTTTCAGGCTGTGGATGTGGATGCGCTGGGCCTGGTGGAACGACATGGGGTTGAAGGCGCCCGCGAGCTGCTTAAGAGCCATAATGTTGTAATCGGTTCCATTGGACTTCCTGTGGACTGGAGAAACACGGATGAGAATTTTCAACAGGGATTGACGAAGCTGACGCAAGCCGCTGCGGCCGCCGCATCACTGGGCTGTACAAGCTGCTGTACGTATGTTCTTCCAGCAACGGACTACAAAGCAGCGCATTTCATGGCGCTGGCTACGCGCAGGATCCGCATCTGTGCGCAAATACTGGGCGCTTATGGTATCCGGCTAGGTCTGGAGTTCGTCGGACCGCATCATCTGCGCACCGCGTGGAAGAATCCGTTTATCTGGACCTTGCAGGAAACACTGGACTGGATTGATGCCATCGGCGAGCCGAATGTCGGCTTGCTCTTCGATTCTTACCACTGGTACACCAATGAGCTGACTATTGCGGATATTGAAGCACTGCGCGCCGATCAGATCGTGCATGTCCATATTAATGACGCTCCGGATGTGCCGGTGTCGGAAGCGATGGATGGCGGACGGATCTATCCGGGCGAGGGTGTCATCGATTTGGGCGGGTTTCTGCGGGCGCTCCATAAAATCGGCTATCAGGGAGCAGTTTCCCAGGAAATCCTCGCCCCGGCGCCGACGGATTCGCCGGAGCAGCTTGCCCAGCGGTCCAAAGCCGGTTTTGACAAGGTGTTCCAGGCTGCGGATTTATAAGTAGCGATTTATCCGATAACATTAAGTAAGCAATCAAGAAGGCGGGGGCATGACGCTCCCGCCTTCTTGATTGTTTTTATTCTAGTTAGCCACGCCAAACGCCATATGCTTGGATAGCCTCTACTGCCTCCATTTAATGCGCTTCGCAATCGATTACAACAATAACCTCCGTACTTTTTCCTTTTATCGCTTGTGATTTTCTTTGATTGGATTTCTGTCGTTTTAACAGCCAATCGATCAGGACTCCAATAATGAAGCCTGCTGCAGCACCGATTAAACCCCATATAATTGGCCCCCAATGTAAAATAAATCCGATGGATGAGGCAATAACCGTCAGAGCTGTCGCGCATGCGGCAACAGTATCAATTAAGCTCGTACCGTCAGAGCGGTGGATGCTGTCCAGAAGTTTAGGTTTTTCTGCGGCTTTTTCCAAAGGAACCGCAAGTATGCTCCTTTTTGACGGCGAGGGTATTTGAAAACCGCATTTTTATTCATGTTGGCCTATCCCCGGTATCTTTTTCTAGCATTATTTACTTCTTTACAATCCATTAAACCCGTTGCGGAAAGGCCGCGCATCATTTTGAGATGATACCGATATTTCCATATGGGCAAGGCCCTATTTCCGGTTTGCTAGGGAGCCGGCGCTGTAGGCATATGCCATGGAGGGGCAAACGCACAGGCATGATACATGCCAGCCCCATACAATGCAGAGTAGTATAAAACGAAGGGAGTTTTGCAGGTGTCATACGGATATGGTAATCCAGTAGGCGGCGTAGGCGTAGGTAATTGCGGTCCGGTAGTAAGCCCAGTATCGACTGGATGCGGCGCAGGTATAGGCATTATCCTGGTACTTTTCATCTTGCTTGTCATCATCAGCCGTTCGATCCTTTTCTAGGAGTGCTCTGGTAACGATATTCCATGCATAGAAATTAGCGCCAGCCCCTGTTCCGCAATTTGTGGAACGGGGGCTTGTTTACATAATTCCTTGAATATAAGAAGCACTGCTTTTTATGAAAGAGATTGGATGAGGTGAATGTTGCCGAAGATCATGGCAGGTCTTAAAAGGATGTCGTTATGGGTTCAATGTAGACCCAATGGATCAATGAAGAGATATTTATTGCAATGTTCCGCTTCTGAAGGTTTACATAAAGCACTCAACTGCATTAGGATAAAGAGATCACATGGTACAAGAAGGAGAATCAGAAATGGATATTATTGAAGCGATTCATACCAGAAGAAGCATCGGCAGAGTGAAAGAAGATCCGATAGCCAAAGAACAGATCGAAACCATACTGGAGGCCGCTATTTGGGCGCCGAACCATAGATTGACGCAGCCTTGGCGGTTTTTTGTCATGTCGGGAGACGGCCGCAAGCGGCTGGGGGATGCGTATGCGCGCATCGCTCTTGAAGCGGCGCAGGACCCGGGTTCGGAAGAGAATGTGAAGAAGGCGGATTCCGCCAGGCAAAAAGCGTTCCGTTCCCCTGTCGTCATCGGGGTGGGAGTTGAGCCAAGCGACGCCAAGGGTGTGGTTGAGCTTGAGGAATACGGAGCGGTGTTTGCGGCTATCCAGAATATGCTCCTCGCTACACATGCGCTGGGTCTGGGTGCGGTTTGGCGCACAGGCGACCCCTGCTTTCATCCCCTGATGAACGAGAGCTTCGGGCTGCGCCCGCAGGACAAGATGCTTGGGTTTATTTTTCTGGGCGTACCGGATTTACAGCCGCAGGGACGACGGGAAAGCGCAGCGAGCAAGACAGAATGGATTGAGTAAGAAGGTCATATCAAGACGAATCGGCATAGGAACAAATAACCCGGAAAACGGACTCTGAAGTGCACCCCTTAGAATAGACATTGGAAAAACCCCCTGGTTATTCCGATGAATTCTAAGGGGTGCATTTTTATGGCGATTAAAGGACAAAAGTATCAATACTATCCAGAATCGGTGAAGCGTGAAGCGATTCGATTGCATGT
>NZ_JBWDNP010000034.1:0-4250 GCF_056269255.1 Paenibacillus sp. JT31N17 | reverse complement strand
ACAGCTTGGTTATTCCGCAGGGTCGCAAGCCGGCAACTCCCAAGCCGGACAAAATAACGCCTCAACTCAGCAAAACCCGGTTTATCAGGCAACTCAAGCGTACCAGCAGGAAACCGGTAACTCTCAAGCTGGACAAAATAACGCTTCAACTCAGCAAAACCCGGTTTACCAGGCAACTCAAGCTTACCAGCAGGAAGCCGGTAACTCTCAAGCCGGACAAAATAACGCATCAACTCAACAAAACCCGGTTTACCAGGCAACTCAAGCTTACCAGCAGGAAGGTCCCGTTCTTTCGCATCTTGGTTATTCCGCAGGGTCGCAAGCCGGTAACTCTCAAGCCTGACAAAATAATTTCAGCATGAACACCAACGTTAATTTAAGATGCAGCTAAAGCCACCTGCTTAACAGTTGCAGAAAAATAAAAAACCTCCTTCCCGCCCTTTCATGAAAAGCAATCGGCGAGAAGGAGATTTTATATTTTCGGCTTTGTCGAAGTTGGGATTACAAACGAAAAAAGCCGTAGGTCTTTCCAGAATATAAAACCTAATTGTTCATTTAAAGAATGGATGATTAACCGCGGGAATGGCGGTCGGATTGTGTTCACGGTGTTCGTAGTGGAATTTTTCTAACGAATAAATCATCGCTTTAAATTGTATGGTATGGCTGCCATCTTCAAATATTTGGATATGGTGAACAGTTCGGGACTCTTCTGGTAGAGATTCAACCGTTCTAAGACAGAAGCTTTCATTGAATAAGTTTGATACCGAGGGACAACATATCCCTTATCAAATATTTTTGAAGAAGGTGAGTAAATGATACACCAACACCAGCAACAAGCATTAGCCGCTCACGAATCCCTTGAAATTCATGAAGCACTCAACTTCAATACCTTATGCCTGGCCAAGTCCAAATTAATGCAAGGCCTTGTGTTTGACCAGGAACTGAAAGATTTGATGCAGAAGGACGTACAGCAGTCCATGCAAGCCATTGCTGATCTGCAAGCCGTGTATGCCAAAGCTCCCTTCCATGCCCCTATCCCGGAATTACGGCCAACCCCCATTTTGAATTGAGGTGACACTACATTGAATCAGGCAGATCCGATTAAGATGGATTATGTTGACCCCGCTAACTCGCTGAATATGCCCGAAATGGCCGATATGTCATTTGCCATGGACTTCCTTATCCGTGCTAAGGAGGGGGTTCGAAACACCGCCACAGCGTTGACCGAGGCTGTTTCACCCGATGTCAGGGCACTTTTGCGCACTCAGCTTCATCAAGGCATTGCGCTTCATCAGGAAATTACGGACCTAATGGTTCGCAAGAAATGGTTTCACCCCTATGAACTCCAGAAGCAATATCAATTGGATCAGCTGTCAGCTAATAATACGGTGGAAATCAGCAAGCTTAAGCTGTTCCCTGATGATACAACACGCAAAGGCATGTTCGATCGCACGCCGGACGAGCACATAGGAGGAAATAAGGCATGAAGGCAGTTACGTACCAAGGCATCAAGAATGTTGTCGTGAAGGAAGTCCCGGATCCGAAGATTCAGAAGGCGGATGACGCGATTATCAGACTGACGACCACAGCCATATGCGGTTCCGATTTGCACCTGATCCATGGGATGATTCCGAATCTGGAAGAGGATTATGTCATTGGACATGAGCCGATGGGTGTCGTTGAAGAGGTCGGTCCAGGCGTGACGAATTTAAAAAAAGGCGACCGCGTGATCATCCCGTTCAACATCGCCTGCGGGGAATGTTTTTATTGCAAAAATCACTTGGAAAGCCAGTGTGACCAATCGAACGAACATGGGGATATGGGAGGGTATTTCGGATATTCCGGCACAACCGGCGGCTATCCGGGCGGACAAGCCGAGTATCTGCGTGTGCCCTTTGCGAACTTTACGCATTTCAAAATTCCGGAAAACTGCGAGCATCCCGACGAGAAGCTGTGTCTCATTGCGGATGCCATGACAACGGCGTTCTGGAGCGTCGATAATGCCGGCGTGAAGGAAGGGGACACGGTCATTGTGATCGGCTGCGGGCCGGTTGGTCTATTGACGCAGAAGTTTGCCTGGTTCAAAGGGGCAAAGCGTGTAATAGCGGTGGATTACCTCGATTACCGTCTGCAGCACGCCAAACGGACGAACAAGGTAGAGATCGTCAACGCAGAGTCGGAGGAGAATATCGGCAATCATCTAAAGGAGATGACCAAGGGAGGTGCGGATATCGTGATCGACTGCTCGGGAATGAGCGGCAAGATGTCTCCGCTTGAATCCCTGGCAGCCGGCCTAAAATTGCAAGGCGGGGCGATGGGCGGTTTTGTTATTGCCTCGCAGGCCGTTCGCAAAGGCGGCACGATCCAGGTAACAGGCGTGTATGGGGGGCGATACAATGCTTTTCCGTTTGGTGACATTTTCCAGCGGAACGTCAATATTCGTACGGGACAAGCACCGGTCATTCACTATATGTCTTACATGTATGACTTAATCGATAAGGGCAAGATAGATCCAGGCGACGTCGTGACTCATGTCATCCCGTTAAGCGAGGCCAAACGCGGATATGACATTTTTGACACGAGACAAGACAACTGCATCAAAGTGTTGCTCAAGCCGTAATTTTACGATATAGGAGGAATTCTAATGATGTATGCCTTGCATGAAACACTCGAGGTTCACGAAATGGCTGCGTTCAAAACCATATGCTTGACCAAAGCCAAGACGATGCAAGGATTAATTTCGGATGCGGCTTTGAAGGATATTTTACAGCAGGATGTTGAGATCTCGACCCGCCAGCTGCAGGAGCTAGGGGCGATTCTGACGCAAGCTGAACAGGAGATGAAGGTATGAACACGCTTCTGGAGTATATAACCGGTATGAATACCATGACCGATCAGGTCATAGCGATGGATTTTTTGATCAATGCGAAAAGCGGCGTGAGGAACTACGCAATGGCGGTAACGGAAGCCGGAACACCGGAAATCAAGGCGATACTCACGAAGCAATTGGAGGAAGCCATTGATATCCATGAGCGAATCTTGACCTACATGCTGGAGCGTGAGTGGTACCATCCGTGGAACGTGCAGGAGCAATTGCGGTTTGACCTGCAGAACATTCAGACAGCCCTCGATGCACCTGTGCTGTAGTGCGGATGTGATTACTAGTCATCCCTTATCAAAATTTCTATTCAAAAGCCTGCTCATCGATATTGAATAAGAAACTTGAAACAGGTCATTTATGACATAACCGATAACAACAAAGAAGATATGGGCCGGCTTAGTCTCCCGGATTAATCGGTTGGGCGGCGGAAGCCGTGAATGTACTCTAAGCACCAAACCAGTCCGTTCATATTTGCCGGGCTTGACCTTTGAGGTTATCCCTTGTCAGGTTTGTTGAGAAGGAAAGGAGATGCTCTTCTGTTATGGATAAAGAAAGTGCCATTTGGACAGCTTTGGAGGAAGTACACGACCCTGAGGTAGGAGCTAATATCGTCGATCTTGGACTTGTATATGGAATTACTCTTGAAGAGAATGGGTTAGTGAAAATAAGAATGACACTTACAATTCCTGAATGTCCACTAGCCGATGAAATCGTAAAGGAAGTAGAAGAAGCTGCGGCATCCGTATCTGGTGTTAGCAAGGTCGAGGTTTTACTTGTATGGGAACCAAAATGGACTCCAGCAAGAATGAATGACAATGCCCGGGATGAAATCCGTTCGCACACCACTCTTTAATGATTGTAACCGTACTGAAGCTAGCCCTGTGATCCCAACGTGCAGAATCCAAAGGACCGCCCTCTACTTGACCATTGAGGGCGATTGGTGTTTTTCGGGGATCTACAGAAGGCAAATAAGCCGCTGCTTCCGTAAAGTAATGCAATAACTGAGAATCATCTCACTTCTGCGGCATACATTTGGGCTTTTTCATCAATAAATTTTGTGGTTCAGGGGCTATTAAAAATAAGTGAGGAACAACGAAAAAAACCACCATCCACTTTCGTGATTACGGTGATTTCGCTTATATTTGGGTTATTTCTTCTTTATTACACCCTGAAAACTGGATACGAACGTTTGCGAAACGTTTAGCGGCTCGATTTCCTCCAGCCTTCGGCTGACGGGTGGAACAAGACTTTCTCTTGCTCCGGTGTAGGATAAGCCCTCGACCGATTAGTATTCGTCAGCTGCACATCTTGCGATGCTTCCACCTCGAACCTATCGACCTGGTCGTCTACCAGGGGTCTTACGAATTGG
>NZ_JBWDNP010000028.1:0-40387 GCF_056269255.1 Paenibacillus sp. JT31N17 | reverse complement strand
ATAACGAAGAACGGATTCAATTAAAACTAAACAAACTGACGCCGGTTGAGTACCGACGCCAGCTCATAGCCTAGGGCTTTTTTCATTGTCTACAAATTTGGGGCTTGACCAATATCTTCAGGCAGGCTTTAATCTATCTCTTTTATCGGCTGATCTGATAGTCTCCCCGATCCAGCCATTCCTGCCGGATCGTTACTCCCCAGCCAGGGCCTTCCGGAACCTGCACTTGACCTCCGTCCACCTCCAGAGACGTCTCAAGCAGACCTTTCGTCCATTCATCCTGCTCGATTGTATATTCCATGAAGGCACCGGCATTCGGGATCGCAGCGGCCATATGCAGCGTGAATATCGTGACCATGGACAGGTTGGCGGCATGCGGCATGCAGACCATACCGGCCGACTCCGCCATCTTCGCCGCTTCAAGCGCACGGCTCAGGCCGCCGACATAACAGATATCAGGCTGGACGATATCAACCGCCCGCATCCCGATCATCCGCCGGAACTGGGCCAGGTCCGTATCCTGCTCGCCGCCGGTAACCGGTATATCAAGCGCATCCGCTACCTGCTTCGTCCATTCCAGCTCTGTATAGGGACAAGGCTCCTCAAAGTGGGACACTTCGTACTGCTCCAGCATACGGCCCGTCTCGATCGCTTTGCCCGGCGTCAAGCCGCTGTTCGCATCGACAAACAGCAGCGTGTCGTCGCCGACAGCCTCCCTTACCGCACGAACAACTTGCTCCGAACGGCCGGGATAGACGTCCACATCATTGCCGAAATTATTGGCGATGCGGATTTTGAAGGCGCGGATTCCGCTCGTTTCCTGCAGCCGCTTGATCCGTTCCGCTTCGTCCGCCGGCGATATATTGCGCTTCATGCTGGAGCCGTAAATAGCCAGTCTACGCGGCTGCCCGCCCAGAAGCTCGCATACGCTCTTCCCGGCACGCTTCCCCTTCAAATCCCATAATGCCGTATCCAATCCGCCCAACGCCCGGCAAATATATGAGCCGGGAAATTTATGCTCTTCCCGGATAATAAGCTCGGCTAACGCTCCCGGCTCATTCGAATCTGCGCCCAATGCGCGGGGCGCGACCTGCTGGTGAAGTACGAGCGCCGATATATTGGCATGATAGGGAGCAATCTGACCGTAGCCTTGCAGTCCGTCCTCCGAGGTGACGCGGACGATCGACAGCTGGCGGGTCGTAAAGGTCTCGATGCTTGTTATTTTCATTCTTGGCCTCCTGCAGAAGTCTGGTGTAAATCTGGCTGAGCATGCGGAAACGTCTTCCGCCTTCTCCACCTGTTAATCATCAGACTTCTAGTATTATTAACTGTAAGCCATTTTGCTCAGGATCGCGCTCTCGTCCAGCTCAATTCCGAGACCCGGCTGATCGGGCAGCGGCAGAAAACCGTCAACCGGTACGAGTTTATTGATATGAAAATGATTCTGCTGCCGCTGATACCGGATTAAATATTCCAGATAAGGACAGACGGAAGGCGGCAGCGACGCAATGACATGAAGGTTCGCCATTACCGTACAGCCGTGGGGAATGAACTTGACGTCAAAGGTTTCCGCAAGAATGGCGATTTTGCGCAGCTCCGTAATGCCTCCGGTCCAGTCGGGATCCGGCTGCGCGTAATCCAGCAGTCCCCGGTCCAGGAACGGCTTGAATTCCTTGCGCGTATACAGATGCTCGCCGGCCGCAAGCGGTATCCCTCCCCGGTCCTGAAGCACCCCGTAGCCGTCCAATTGATTGGGCTGCAGCGGCTCCTCCAGCCAGAGCGGCCGCAATTCGCGCAGCTGCTCCATCATATCGAGCGCATAGGGCACATCCCAGCCCATCCAGCAATCCAGCATGAAGTCGCTCCCGCCGCCAAGCGCATCCCGGATCTCCTGCGCCATCCGCAGGTTGATCGCCTTGCCCTCCCTGCCGCCCGAGGGACCGTGGCGGAAAAACCATTTTTGCGCGGTGAATCCCTCCCCGGCCAAAGCCTTCGCCTGCTTCCCGGCTGCTCCGGCCTCAATGGGAAAGCCGAGCGTACTGGCATATACGGGAATCTGTGTGCGTGTCGGCCCTCCAAGCAGCCGGTAAACCGGCGTGTTGTAATATTTGCCGCGCAAATCCCAGAGCGCGCAGTCAATCGCGCTGAGCGCCATCATGAAATAACCGGAACGTCCATGCCGGTCAACTCTCATTTGATCCCACAGCCGTTCGATATCAAGCGGATTCTGGCCGATCAGGAACGATTTGATCCTTTTAACGATAATATCCGCCTGCTCCTCGTACACAATCGGCCCGTATAGACCGTCAATTCCCTCGTCTGTATGAATGATCACATAATGGCGGACCACGGGAAGCCTGCCATCCGCGAGACTGACCGGCTGGCTGCGCTGCGCGTAGTCGGAATAACTGTCCAGCGGCGCTGCGGAGCGTTCGTCATGCGCCCACACGGGATCGATCGCTCCGGTCAATTTCCAGACTTCAACATCGGTAATCTTCATTCGTTTCCTCCTCTCTTAACCGGGCCGTGAATGACAGTTACAGGTTGAAAGAGACCTTGGTGACGAACGGCGAATAATACGGTTTGGCCGAAATGATTCCCTTCGTGTGCCTGCCCCATATTCGGATACGCTTCTCTTCACCCGGAAGCAGATCGAAGTAATTGTCCTCGAACAGCCAGCCGAACTCATCCCCCTCATCGCTGCCGCCAAGCTCAATGCTTCTGGCGAACCGGTCCGTAGTCAGCAACAAATCATTTCCGTTTATTTCCATGTTAAGCCTGGCTTCGGGAAATTTCAAATGTTTTTCAATATCCACAAAATCATTCGTCCTGGCTACGACTTTGCCTGTGCCGTCTACGAGACAGGCGTAGAGGATATACTCTCTCGAAAACTGGTTGAACTCATTCAGATTGGCAATGAGGGTCGATTCACCCGGAGCGACGAGAGCCTTCCTCGTCATCTCACCTGCAAAAGCGTTGGCGGAAGGGTTGAACAGCCTGATAAACAAGGTTCCCTCCACATCCTCAGGGCTGTCATTGACCACCCATAGATGAATGAAATTGTTCACGTCGAAGGAGAGCAGAACCGGTTCGTACGCTCTTTTGACAGCATAATAGGGAATATAGGGTTCAAAATAATAGTCGATCATCGAGCCGTAGATGACCGGCCAGGGATCATTCCATCTGCAGACGAAATGCCCTTTGGTAATCCGCTCGCCCCCCGGACTTGCGGACGGTTTTCCTCTGCGGTTGTTCTCAATAATTTTCCTCAAGTAGAGTCCATGGGCCGCTCCGAATTTATAGACCGCCGATTCGAGATCATCCGAATCGTAGAACTGTTCGATCGGCGGGATTTTTCTCCACCCGAATGTAGTCGTGCGCTCCGTCCACGTATCCGGCCAGGGGTATTGGTCCTTCCTGGTGATCATTCCCGAGTACCCTGCGGGCCACGCTCTTTCTTCTCCCATATACCGGACGAAGCTCTTCACCGCTGGCGGCGACGTCCGGATTTCCTCCGCGATGAAGACCGGATAATCGGCTCCCGGCACATACCAGGTATTGGTATAGCTGTGCGTGTCCCCCTCCAGAGGATCATTGGAATAGCTGCCTCCCGAAGGAGAATTTATATGATAATACCGGTCCGGATCGAGCGTTCCGCAGACGTTTCTGTAATCCTCGAGAAATATTTCGCCGCCAATATAAGACTCGCCGGGCAGCTCGAATTCCGCCCCCATAAAGCATTCGTTCCCGCCGCACCACAGCAGGATGGAAGGGTGATGCTTCAGCCGCTTGACCTGATATTCGGCTTCCTTCCTGCATAATTCGCGGTACTCCGGCGTATCGGGAAACATGCCGTAATCATGAAAAAATTCCTGCCAGACGAGGATGCCCCTCTTGTCCGCTTCCCGGTAGAATGCGTCGTCGTACCGGTCGCATCCGCCCCATACCCGCTGCGCGTTCATATTGCAATTCTCCAGCATATCCAGCAGCAAATTGGATTTCTCATTGTCCCAGCAATGCGTAATGCCCTGAATCGGAGCAGACAAGGCTCCCCATAATTTGACGGGCCGCCCGTTGATGACAAAGTCCAGCGGCTTCGCCATGACAACATCCCTGAACCCGATCTGTTTCACTTCACGGTCCTTGACCTCGCCGTTTACCAGCACCTCCACGGCAACCTCGTACAGCGGCTGCCCTCCGTAGCCGCGCGGCCACCATAACCGGGGGCTGTCGATGGTCAATTCGCAGGAATGCCCCCATCGGCCTTTATGATTGCGGTCTGCCCTGCCGCTGTACTGCGCAACAAGGCGCCGGTCCGGATCTCTGACTTCAACCTTCAGCCCGCATTCTCCCACGCTGCCCCAACCATCGGCTGTTACCTTGATCGTCCCTTGTCCGTAGCCGTCCAGCAGCCTGACCCGAAGATCCGTCCCGATAATTTCCGCCTCGTCTATCACTTCCAGCAGTACCTTATCGTAAATGCCCACGCGGGTAAGATAAGGCTTGGCGCCCAGATACATGGTGAAATCATGCTCGTTTTTCCGCAATAACCGGCTCGGTCTGATTTTGCCGATCCATTCCCCCGGCAGCTCCAGATGCTTGATATATTCATGCACGGAGTGAAAATGGATCATCAGGGTGTTATTCGGCTCCAGCCGGCCGGTCACATCCACCCTGAGCGGCAGATACATATCGTTATGGCTGGCCAGATGCTTTCCGTTCAAGTAAATATCCGCCAGCGTATCCAGACCTTTGAAATGCAGAAAGGCTTTCCCCCCGGATGCAGCAGGCTCTCCGCAGGCGAATTCACATTGATAAATCCAGTCCTGCTCGGCCACCCACAGGCACGCTTCGGTTTTCCCCCACAGCGCAGGGTCCTCGATAATGCCTTCCCGCAGCAATATCTCATGTACCTGCGCCGGCACAGACGTCTTGATCCAGTTCTCCGCCGTCTCCCATTTCTTGTCATCGGCGTTTATTTTATCGAACGGCTCGAAGCTCTTGAGCTCCCAGTCCCCGTTCAGCTCCACAATCTGTTTCATCATCGCACTCCTTATCTATCCCTTGATGCTCCCGCCTACGAGTCCCCGGATAAGATGCTTGGACCCGAAGCCGAATATGACGAGAATCGGCAGCGTCGCAATGGCAAGAGCCAGAATTCTGGCGGAATAATCCGTCCGGTATTCGCTCCCCAATGTGGATATGGCAAGCGGTATCGTATATAACGATTCCTTGTTAATGAGAACCAGCGGCGTCAGATAATTGTTCCAGGACCATAAGAAGAATAGCAGGAAAAGCGTAATCATGGCCGGCCGGATGACGGGCAGCACAATCCTGGCGAAAATACCGAGGTCGCTGCAGCCGTCCAGCCTTCCGCTCTCAATAATTTCATTGGGAACGGAGCTTGCGATATACTGCGTCATCCAGAAAACGCCGAAAGCGTTGGCCAGGCCGCCGATAATGAGCGGATACAGCGTATTGGCAAGTCCGAGCGTCCGCATCTCCACCACGAAACCGATCAAACCAAGCTGCGAAGGGATCATCAGCGTGCCCAGAATAAAATAATAAAGCGACTTCTTCGCCTTGAAATTGTATTTGGCAAAAGCAAAGCCCGTCAGGGCGCTGATCAGCACGGCTCCGACCGTGTTCAGCACCGAGACATAGACGCTGTTCAGATAAAATTTAAAAAAATTCTGTTCCATAATCGATTTGAAATTCTCGATGAAATAATTGCCCGGCAGCAGCTTTAGACCCGTGTACAGATCCTCGCTGACATAGGTGCCCATTACAATCATCATGTAGAAAGGGATCAGAGCAAGCAGGGACAAGACCGCCACAAAGAAATACACCGGCCATTTTGCGATTGATATACTCAAGTGTCAGGTCTCCTCCCCGCGGTTCATAATCTTCAAGGTCAAAAAGGAAAAAATCGAAATGATGATAAACAGGCTGTAGGCAATCGCCGAGCCGTAGCCGAATTGAAAATCCTTGAACGCCACTTCGTAATAGCGCATCACGACGGTCATTGCGGCATGATCGGGACCGCCGATCGGCTGTGAGGCCGACTGGAACAGAAGCTGGGGCTCATCGAACAGCTTGAACCCGTTAATAATGCTCGTAATGACTACGAACAGCATGATCGGCTTCAGCATCGGAAGCGTAATATAGTAGAAGGAGTTGATCCATTTCGCGCCGTCGATTTTGGCCGATTCATAGAGCTCCTCGGGAATCGTCGACAAGCCCGAGAGAAACAGCACCATTTTATAGCCGTATCCGACCCAGCCTACAATTATCATGACCACTATTCTCGCAGGCGTGGAGGTACCGAGCCAGTTGACGGAGTCCACTCCGATTTTCTCCAGAAGAATGTTCACCGTGCCGGTCTTCCAGTCGAACATGATCTGGAAGATAATCCCGATCGCGACGGGCGTCGTAATATACGGGAAAAAATTGATTAACTGGAACGTCGTCCGGGATCTGCTGAAGAAATCCTTGAGGAATACCGCAAGCGCCAGCCCCAGCACAATCTCCACCGGAATGGTGACCACGACGATCAGCAGCGTGTTGAAAATGGATTTGTAGAACAGCGGATCGTCCGTAAAGATACGGATATAATTCTTCAGCCCGACAAACGTCTTGGCGGAAATCCCGTCCCAGCTTGTAAAGCTGAGAACAAGCGAGTACACAATCGGGAAGAGACTAAACAGCGCATACAGCAGAAAATACGGAGTAATGAGAAAATAGGGAACCAGCTTTCTTCCATTCCATTGCAAATCCTTCACCCTCTACCGAATGGAGTTAAAACATTTGACTGCGTATGAAGGGGGCTGGGCGTTAACCCGAACCCCGCTTCTTCAACGGAACTATGCCTTGATATCCGGCTGCTTGGTCATGATGTCGTCCTGCATTTTCTGGACCAGCTCGTCGACGGACACACTGCCGCCCTCTGACGCGTTGATCGTCTGCATCGCAACATTCATCGCATCATCGATATCCTGATCATATTTGCTCGGCAGACGCACCGATTTGATTTTGGGGAAAATATCCGTATCGAACACGGCCATGACATCCTGCCCCGCAAAATGCTCATCCTTATGGGAATAGAAATTCGGAATATCATAGACAGGCTTGTAAGGGGAGAAATTCCCTTTCTGGTCACGCATAATTTCCGAGCCCTTCTCGGTCATGAAGAAGAACTTGATCAGTTCCGCTGCACCCACCTTGTTCTTGGCCTTCGCCGGAACCCCCTGAACCGTTCCGCCGAAAGGGAAAGGGCCGCCCGGCGGGATCATGAAGCCCCAGCGGCCAATCCCGTCCTTGTCATTGGCCTTGATCGTGAAGTCGACGGACCAGTTGGCGCACGGGTAGAAGATATGAATCTCGTCCGTGTATGACGTGCCTTCGGCCGGCGATGAAACATCCAGCGTATCGACGATTCCCGCCTGCTTCATTTCCACAAGCTTCTGCAGAATCGGCTTGACGCCCTGATCGAAATTAAGCGTATCGCCCTGGATGAACGGCGTGCTCGATTGGCCCTTCAGGAACGCATAGGCATCGCCCAGACTGGCAAACATGAATACGCTTCCATTTGATTTCTGTTTAACTTCCTTCCCCTTTTCGATAAATACATCCCAGTCGGTAAAAATTTTCTCCAGCTCCGCAGGATCATCGGTGCCGAAGTATTCCTTGGCCAAAGCCCGCTTGTACGCCATGCCGGCTACGGAAGGAGCCTCTGGCCCGACATATACACCGGAATCTGTCGTTTCCAGGGGAATCAGGTAGTCCAGCAGCTGGGAGGTGTCGAGACTGTAAGGCTCCTTGGAAAGATCCTCCCAAATGTCCAGCGACAGCAGCTTGCCGCGGAACGTCTGTTCAAGCCAGGCGATATCGGGCAGATCGGCTCCCGAGGCAAGCGCAGTTTGCAGCTTTTGCGCCATATCCTTGGCCAGAACCGAGGTCAGCACGATATTGTACTGCGGATTCAGCTTGGTAAATTCCTCATACAGTTTCTTGCGGCTGTCCGAGACATCCCATGTCCAGATGTTGATGTCTGTCTTTTTTTCCGCCGTCTTCCCGCCTGTGTCTGAGCTCTGCTGTGATTCTTCATTATTCGCGGCCGTCTGGTTGTTACCGCCGCCGCTGCTGCATGACACAAGCAGCGTACCTATAAGGATGCTGACAAGAAATAACGGTATACCCCTCCAAATGCGTGATTTCATTCAACTGCCTCCTCCTGTTTATCTTTTTCCTTCAACTTGAATTTATCATCTGCGGGAATCGCAAAATATAGCTCAAAATTATGATCTGTTATACATTTTTAGGGTCGTGCGTCAGGAAAATAAGCGGCAGCGAAAACCAGATCAGCGTACCTTCGTTTTCCGTGCTTTCAATATTCAGAATACTGGTTTGGCCGAACAGCAGCTTCAGACGGTTGTTTACATTAAGCAGCCCGATGTGATCCAGATCCTCCTCCAGCGAAGGAGAGGCCATCTGCCCCCGGAGCTTGTCCAGAATGCCTGGGCTGATTCCGACTCCGTTGTCCTCTACGCTGACCTTCAGCACATTGGAGTCGGATGAAACGCGGATCCGTATCCAGCCCTTCCTCAAGGCAGGCAGAATCCCGTGAAAGATACTGTTCTCGACAAGCGGATACAGGATCATTTTCGGAATTTTATATGCCTTGCACGACTCGTCAACCTGCCAGATGACTTCCACCGCATCGTTGTACCTGTATTTGAGGATCATATTGTAGTCGTCGATATAGTTCATCTCGTCCCCGATGCTGGAGAGCATCTTGGGGTGATTCCTGATCGTTGTCTGCAGGAAGGAGATGAACGCCTTCGTCAGCGTGACAATATCCGGGGCGTTCGCCTTGCGCGCCAGGTAAATAATGGCGTTCAGGGTGTTGGAGATAAAATGCGGATTGATCTGCAGCATGAACATTTTGAGCTCCAGTTCTCTTTCCTTTTTCTCCATGAGGACAGACTCGTCCAATAATTTCTTGATATCCTTGACCATGCGGTTGAACACTCTGGCCGCTTCCTCGATCTCGTCTCCGCTTGTCACCACGATATTGGTGTGGAATTCGCCCTTCGCCACCTGCCTCATGCCTCGAACCAGCTTGAGCAGGGGCTTTGCCACATTGGCGGCTACCGGATAAATGATGATCCACATGAACAGCAGGCAGATCAAAAAAATATACACAATCGCGTAATTGAAATATTTCATATTCGCGTTTATTTTGCTTTTGGATATCGTTCCGGTAATCGTCCAGTTGCTGGATGGAATCGAATCAAAGATATAATACTGGCCTGCCCTGAACAAGACGTTCTGCGTCTGTGACGGCCCTTTCAGCAATTCATCGGGAATGGCGGCGGAAGATGGGTCGGGGGAGTAAATCGTATGCTCCGACTTGTCGAAAGCGATAATCTTGATCCCGAGAGAGGGGTCAACGAGCATCGGCTTTACCAGGGCGGCATAGTTCAGGTTGATCAGCAGCTTGCCCAAATAAACGCTCTGGGAGGGGTTTTGTTTATCATAGATATTGGTCACATACGTCACCACATTCAAACGGGATGTATTCGACGGTGCGACCACGATATGGGGACTGGAGACCCCGTTATATGTATGGCTGTTTCTGAAATCGTCGTACCAGCCCCCGCTCAGGTCGCTGTAGTAAATGCCGCTCAGCTCGAGCGCCTTGCCATGCGTATCGACGATGCTCATATCCACGATAATATTGTCCCGAAGGAAATTGTACTCCTTGAGCAGCGTATTGATTTTCCAGACCGTCGAGAAATAGTCGTAACCGTCCGTTACCATCGTTTTCTTCAATAAAGCCTGCAGCTGGTCGTTGACGATAATGCCCTTGGCGTAGGTCACCGTATCCTCCAGCGTGTACGAGACCTGCTGCGTTATTTTCCCGACGATGGTCTGGTTGTCTCTGATCGTCTGTCTGCTGAGAATGGGATTGACGTATATGTACATGGAAACGCCCATTAGTCCGACGGAAAGCAATATAGCGAGAAAAGTCAGCGTGACGATTTTTGTCTTGATTCTCATATGCTGCACCGACTTGTCATAAGATTCCTCTCCCTGCCTAACGTTAACGGCTGCCGGGATTTCTTCCCGTTATCCGTTTATAGGTTTTGCAAAAATACTGCACCGTTTGATAGCCGACCATGGAGCCCACCTCATAGATTTTATAATTCCCTGTCTCCAGAAGCTCCTGGGCGCGTTCGATCCGGTACCTGGCGAGATAGACGACGAATGAAATGCCTACCTCCTTCTTGAACAGCTGACTGGTATAAATCAGACTTAGCCCCAGCCTGTCGGCAATCTCATTCAACGAAATATCCTTCTGATAATTGGCATGAATATACTGAAGCACATCCCTGATCTTCCTGCTGTGCTTCGATTTGGACTCCTCCGAGATCTGCCCGACAATACGCTCAAACCATTCGGATATTTGAAATACATTGTCTAGATTCTGAATTTCCGCAAGCTTTTCAATAGGGTCGATAATGGGAGCCCCCTGCTGCGGCGATTTCTGGTGATTGATGATCCGAACCAGCTCAAACATGCATTTGCGCAGCAAGCCCGTATCCTGCAGCAGCACCAGCTGGCGTGTAAACAGATCTCTGATCTTCCCGCTCACGTCAGCATACCGACTCAAGCTGAGGTCATCCTGAATATCCTTCAGCTCCTGCTCTATCGCGGGATATGGAATATCCTGATTCGGCGCCTTCCCGGCACCGGTCAGGATGCAGCTGCTTTTATTGAAAATTTTGAGTGCGTAGATTTCCCTTGTTTTCTTCAAGGATTCCTTCATGACGCGAGGATTCTCGAAAATCGGCCCGATGGCGATGGACACGGTATGGCTGCTGGCCCGGGCAATTTGATGCTGAAGATGCCGGGCGAACGCCCAGTTGAACTCGTACATTTTACTCTCGCTGAACGGCTGGGGAATCCGGACAAAAACCGCATATTCGCGGTTGGACAAATCGGCCGCCTCGGCTTCGAATCCTTTAAACAGCCGGGTATACAGAAGATCGATAAACTCGCCCTGCTCTATCCCTTCATCCACAGGCTGCAGCGGTTCCCGCTCCAGCGGCTTGCGGTCAAGCCCCACGATGAATATTCCCGTCCTGCCCTGCCAGGGGAATGGACTCGCGAGACCTGCCGTCTCCGCTTCACCCGTTTGCGATGCCGCGCGCTTGAGGAACATCCGCAGATGCTCTTTTCTGGCCAGGTAGCCCGCGCTCTCTTCCTGTTCGATCTGCTGCTTCGCTTTATTGAGCTCTTCCACTAATATTTCGCTGTCCAGCTCATGCTTCAGCACATAGGAATGAATGCCCAGCTTGATCGCTTCACGCGCAAAATCGAAATCTCCGAAGGCGGTCAGCAGGATAATTTTCTTGTTTTTCTGCCTGCCGAGAATGCCCGCCGTCATTTCCAGGCCGCCGAGCACGGGCATCTTGATATCCGAGATGATGATGTCAGGATTCTGCTCCTCGAATAGCCGCAAGCCCTCGCGGCCGTTCCTCGCTTCGGCGATGAGCGCGAAGCCGTGATATTCCCAATCGATCAGATGCTTGATTTCATCTCTGACGATATCCTCATCCTCTACGATCATGACCTTCAGCATGCTCTATCGCCTCTTTTCCGCTTGCAAATGCGATATCCGCCGCAATTTGCGGCCGGAACAAATCCCACCTGAACGGCGTTTCCCCCAGGTGCATCAGAGGCTGCTCGCGGTAATGGGCATTCGTCACCGCAATCAGCGCCTCCCAGTGGCTGGCGGCATGCGGCGGACTCAGCCATTCCACAGCGTTCTGCCGCTCCGCTTCTTCGCCGGTTCTCTCAAACAGTGCAGCATGCACCCCCGCCCGCAGCTTGGCGGCAAAATAAAGACCGAGATACGCCCACGCCTCAATATCCGCCTTCTCGCAGTCAAGTGCCGGATGCTCCGTGCGGATCGTTCCGAGCAAAGCCAAGCCGCGGCTGGCGTCCGCTTCCAGCGTATCCGCGAGCTGGAGGGGCGTTGTGCGCCCTTCCATGGAGCCGCCGCCCAGCAGCCGGTCCGCATAATCCCTCAGCGACAAATATTCGGGATCGAACGGCGTGCTTTCCAGCAAATCCCGCAATGAAATGAAGGCATCGCCCGGTGAGTCGCATTTGGTATTGTCGCTTGCGATGAAGCCTTCCGCATATAAGGTAAAGTCCCATGTGAACGAAAAGTACGAGGCCAGCGCCATTGGCATTTTGCAGACGGCGGAATAGGCGCTCAATAACGGACTCCCTGCGGATTTGCCGAAGCGCCGGCCGATTGCCTCCTCGAAGACGGAGTCAGGCGTCCCGGAATCGTACAGCAGCCGGCCCCACAGCATGTAATACAGCCACATTTTCTCGAAAGCATAGGTCCAGTCCATATGCGGATGTCCTGCGTCATGAGAGTAATCGTCGGCAGGGATAAAGCACTCGGAGCCGATATAATATCCGCCGACATAATCATGAGCATTGGCCGAGATATGCGTCCGGATGAAATCCGGCTGCGCCCAGCGGAGCGTGAAGAAATCCTCATTGCGCACCATCCAGGTGATTTTGTAATTGGCCGGCGGCCGATCCCAATACCCCTCCATTCCTGCCGAACCGCCATGCGTGAGCAGAAGTCTTGGGGAGGAATAGGCATGGGACCAGTTGAACTTCACTTCGACCCAGACCGGCTCGGGCAGAAGCCCGTTGTTCTCAATGGAGTCTCTCGTAATTTGCGGATCGACGGAAAACGGCGCCCGGTGAATGAATTTGACAGGCCGGCTTGCCCGCTTCATTCCTTCATAATAGACATCCTCGATCCATGTCTGCCTGTCCTGCGGAGTCATATCATGCATTCTTTCGCCCAGTGATGTGCCAAGGCCGGTCAAATCGGGGTATTCGTCGATCAGCTGCGTCACGCACTCCCGGGTATACTGCCTGATCTGCTCCGTGGAGTAGGAATCGCCGTAATAATGATCCAGATCGCTGACAGCATTTCCGTCATAGTTCGCCTTGAAAGCCTCCGATACAAAAATATTCCAGTTCACCATATAAGTCTCGATTCCCCGGTCCTTCGCCATCTGGAACAGCGAGGTCCAATACTGCCTCCACTCCGATAATTCCTGCTCTGTGAAGGGGCAGGCTTCCGGAAAATTCACCGGCCTGATCATATAGGGAAAGGGATGAAGATTCCAGAGTGTCAGCGTATTATAGCGGTTCCTGGCCATCATATCGAGAAACTGAACCCAGAAGTCCAGATCGCGGACGGCGTCGTGCTGAAGGTCGAAGCATTCATTCGTCCTGTAGCTGGACCAGGGCAAATTAAACTTCAGCGCGCGGAAGGGAAATTTGGCGTTCATCACGCACTCCGGGACATCCAGCAGCTTACCCTTCGACTGCAGCCGCTCGGCAAGCTCGAATATGCCGTACATCCCTCCCGTTTCCTCGGCAGCCAGCACGTATACCGTCTGCCTGCCCTTATAAATGCCTTGGCGGATTTCAAAGCCCTCGCTTCGAACGCCGGCATCCATGTTCAGCCCGTACGAGGCTGCTTCCTCTACGCTTGCCGTTATCATAATAGTTGTGGACGCCGGACTGTCCGGCGCTCCGCAGCTCCAGGGTTCCCCGATCTCTTCGAGCGCTTCGGTCAAGTGATCAAGCGCCAGCTTCAATCTGGGAGAATCATCCCGAACCGTTATCGCCACTGTCATGGAGCAGCCCTTCTTTCCAGAGAATTCAGACCGTTGTTTCAAAAATTCCGCAGCTAAAATCGGTGACATATTCCTCGCCCGGCTGCAGCTCCCGGAAAGTGCCGTGAGCGAGGGAATCGTCCAACGAGGCAAAGGCGTCATTGGACGGCTCTATGGCAACGGTATAGATGTCATCGCTGATGCTGCTCCAATAGCGGATGTACGGAAAAGCGTCCAGCTTCCAGCGGAGCGAAACGCCGACTCCCTTCTTCCGGTTGACCAGCCGCGCCCAGGGCTCGCTGATATTTTTCAGCACGAGAAATAATTGTTCATGCGCCTCCCGTGGGAGCACTTCCCGAATATTTCTGGCTGCGCCGCTTGGCAGCGTGATCCGGTCTATCGGCTCCTCATAACTGCTCAGACCGCTGCCGGGAGCAGCCGCATACTGACGGGGATGGAATGCGATGCAATCCGGCACCTCAACGGTCACGTGCTCGTCCAGAAACTGTCCCCCGAACGCAGGATGCTGCGTCCAGGTAAACACGATAGCGGAGTCTCCCGCATTCCGGATCCGCTCCCCGATATACAAGACGGGATCGTCCTTCCGGATCATGAATGTCTTCTCGACATGCATGGGGATTTCCGGCAGCTGGACATAGCAGCGGACAGCCGCCTTATCGGCCGTATTCTCGATTATTTCATACTCCCATGGAAGCGTCGCGGCGATTCCGCCCGTATCCTGCGTAATCTCGATGCTGCCGTATCTGGCTCTATGGGGCAGGCAGTCCTGCCAGCCTCCCGCATAGAGCTCCGAATACATCCCAAGCCGCTGTTCGGCTAGATTCCTGCCGCGGAAGCCTTCGAGACCCGCGCCGGTCTTCAGAAGGACGTCCATATCCAGGGGTTTATAGATGAATTCGTACAGATCGGCGCCCTTTCCGGTCAAAATGCTGATTTTGAGCAGGCTGTTCTCCAAAACCAGCATTTTTAAATTGGAAACAGCAGTTTCATCCATTGTACACGGCGAGTTATTCGGCATGGCGATCCCCACCCTCTTTATTGAAAAATATTCAACTCGCGCGGCGCCGGGAAAATCTCATCCAGCCGCCTTAGAGTCGGCTCATCCAGCTCGATCTCGACAGCCCTCAGCGAATCCTCGAGCTCCGCTACCGTACAGGGGCCGATGATCGGCGCGGAGATTGCCGGATTCGACAACAACCAGGCCAAGGCGACGTGAGCCTCCTTCTCCCCGAGCTCACGGCAGAGGGCGGAGTACTGCTCAAGCTGTGGACGATGCGACTCAAGCAGCTTGCGCGCATGACCGCTAAGCGTCTGCGGGATGGGGCGCGTGATGTCGAGAGCCAGGAGCCCTCTGGCCAAGGGGCTGAAGATCGTAACGCCAATTCCCAGATCTCTTGCTGTGGGGAGCGTATCCAATTCGGCATAACGGTTGACCAGACTATAGCCATGCTGCTCGGAGATCAAGCCCATGAAATGTCTCTCTTTGGCGCTTGATTGCGCTTTCAATAAATCCCGGCCTGCGAAATTCGAGGAGCCGATATAATCCACCTTGCCCTGCCGCACCAATCCCTCGAAGGCCTCCCACAGCTCCTCCCACAGTACGTTGCGGTCGACGTGGTGCATCTGGTAAAGCTCGATATGGTCAGTCTGCAATCGTTTCAGCGAAGCTTCGAAATGGCGGCGGATTTTATATAAGGACAGTCCCTGCGGCTGATTCGGACCGTCGATGATGTCATCGTCAAACATGCGTCCGACCTTCGTGCCGAGCACAACCCGCTCGCGGCGGCTGCCGCCCTTGGCGAACCAGCGGCCAATGATTTCCTCCGTGATGCCGCGCTGTCCGAGATCGCCGTATACATTCGCTGTATCAAAAAAATTAATTCCCGCATCCAGAGCGGCATCCATGATGTTATGCGCTTCCTGCTCCGTCACGCTGCCGTAATCCCCCGGCTTCTTCTTCTCGCTGCCGAAAGCCGCCGTACCCAGGCATAACCGGCTTACTCTCATCCCGGATCGTCCCAAATAACCAAACTTCATCCTGTATCCCTCCCCGTTTATAAAAGAAGAAACGGCTATCGCCGTCCATTGGCGGAGCAGTTCGTTTCTTCACTCAAAGCTTATGGACATTTATAGGCGTAAAACTTATAAATGGCATAAGGTTGTGGCAAGCACCCGTTCTACACAGCTCCGCAAACATCAAGCCTCACACTGTATAAAGAAGTGGTGGCGGTAATATACAATATATCGTTCCGCGAAGAGCCGGCCCCGCTGCCGAAGCATAAATTGGCTGCGACCTCGGGCAGCTCGATTCTGCCCAAATGCTCCCCTGACGGGGCGTATATCCAGATGCCGCCCGGACCGGTGACATACACATTGCCCCGTTCATCGGTTTTCATTCCATCCGCGGCCCCCGGCCCCATTGCCGTATCCATCTCTGCGAAGATCCGCCCGTCAGGGTTTACGGTTCCGTCCGGGGCAGTATCATACACCTTAATATGCTGTTTGTTGGTATCGTTAATATAGAGCAGAGATTCATCGGGCGAAAAGGCCAGGCCGTTAGGCCGCTCAAAGTCGCCGACCAGCAAATCGACAGCGCCTGTTGCCGGGTGGTACCTGAACACGCCGTTGTAATCCAGATCTCTGGAATCTCCCAGCATCGCGCTGTAGGGATCGGAGAAGTAAATCGTCCCGTCCTTTTTAACGATGACATCGTTCGTATTATTCAACCGCTTTCCCTGATAATGCGTTGCCAGAGCGGCTGCGGTTCCATCCGCTTCAATGCGGGAAATCCGCCGTGCCAGCGATTCGCACTGAATCAATCGGCCCTCCGCGTCCAATGCAAGACCGATCGCCCTGCCGCTCTGCTCGATGTAGAGCCGTGGACCGTCCGCCTCGCTCCAGGTATGAATATGATGGTTGGGAAAGTCTGTGAAATAAAGCTGGTTGGTCCGTGAGCACCAGACGGGTCCTTCCGCGAACGAATATCCGGAAGCAAGCTTATGCATTTCCCGCCCTACGGGAATGAGTTCATCGAGAAGCGTGTTATAACGGATTATTTTCATTCAACCATTCTCCTTTCCTAAGGCGTACTTGGGCTTTACCGTAATGCGATCTTATCACCAGCCATACCCAAGATCAATAAACGTTTAATACCCTCTGCCCCGTTCGATGACATTAAGCAGCGGCTCGCCCTGCAAATATCTTTGAATATTTGCTGTGAACAATTCGGTTCTTCTCTCCGCTTTTTTTGGACTTACGCCTGCCGCGTGAGCCGTCAGAATGACGTTCGGCATATCCCACAAGGGGCTGCTTGCCTGGGGCGGTTCCACCGCCGTAACATCCAGTCCCGCTCCATGAAGATGCCCGCTCTGCAGCGCCTCGATCAGCGCCTCCTCGTCGACGGTGCGCCCGCGTCCAATATTAATGAAAACAGCTCCGCGCTTCATCCTCCCGATTCGTTCAGCGCTGATTATACCCTCGGTCTCGGCCGTCAGCGGAAGGGTGGAGACGATAAAATCCGATTTGGCCAGGGCGCTGTCCAGATCGGCGGTCACAACCAGCTCATCGACAAAAGACGGACGCTCCGACAGGCTCCGTTTGACCCCGATGACGCGGGCTCCCAGCCCTTTCGCTTTCCGGGCCAACTCCGTTCCAATATCCCCCATGCCGATGATCGTCACGAGCGAATTCTGAATTTCCAGACAACGCGGATTATGCTTCCAGATCCGTTCCGATTGCTGGCGGAAATGAACGTGAAGCTGTCTCGTTAACGCCAGCAACAGCGCCAGTGCATGCTCGGCGCCGGGGACGCTGAATACTCCGCTGGAGGAGGTTACGACCACATGCTCCTGCAGCGCAGGCCTCTTCACGTAGCTGTCCGCTCCGGCGCTTGGCAGCTGCAGCCATTTTAGCGCTCTCATTGTTTGAAGCATCCCGTCGGATGGGAATCCAATCAGGATTTCGGCATTCTCGAGGCCACCGAGCTCCCATTCATCCCGCTTTCTATCCATAAACGTCACCTGGGGAAACTGCCGCTTCATCCTTTGCAGCTGCCCATCGTCCAGAATAAAATCGCCGGAATAGCTTATTGCCGCTATCATATCAATCTCCTTCCCGGACATTCTTCGGTTAATCGTGCTCTTTATATTGTATCACCGGCTATTTTTGATAATTTGTAACGAATTTAATATACGTTACACTTTTTTATGATCGGGCCGGCATAAGAATAACCTTTACTTTACACGCAAAGAAGCTCCGGATATATCTCCGGAGCCTCGTACCGTGTTATAGGTTAGGCGTCAGTATCAGCAGCCTGGAATGACATAATAGGGCTGGTTGGAAAGCTCCTCATTCAAACCCGGGTAAATCCAGGCATCGCCCTTGCTGTCCTTCATTTCAAAAAAATAAATGAAATCAAAAGATGAGTCCGTATATTCCGCAGGCACGCAAGCGGAGAACAGGTCTCCTTTCCGGGACATCTCCACGGTCACATAGCGTTCCCCTTGATTGGCATGACGGTAGTGCAGATCGATTCCAAACCCGTCCTCTGCATCCGGCACCGCGATGCTCAAATCCAATGCTTCCCCTTTATTCAGACGGACTGGAGATTCATGCCTGTATTCCTCACACTTATTCGGGCTGCGGGCTTGAAGAAACGGAGCAGCGGCTGCCAGTATGTCCGTTATCCCGGGTTTTGCTGCTGCTTCGCCGGCCTTCTGCTCCATAGCCATGATATCGTCTTCTATGGCTTGCAGACGGTCGCTCCAATGTCCCCTGACATGAGGGGTATAACCAAATGTAATATCCGGCTTATATATGTCCTTCGAGACCATAACCAGATGCTTCCATGAATCTCTTGCTGTCCGGTAATGTGCCAACGCCAGTTCCAATTGTGCAAAATTCTGACTGCGCTCGAACAATGCGTAAGCTAATGAAGCACGGAACTTATTGGCAAAGAAGCGTCCCAGATCGATCAGAATGGTTACGTCGATAGTGAACCGGCGGAAGGAAGGCGTATTCTGGTCACCTGCATCGCGAAAGGCTTGAGACAAATTCATTTCTGCCGTATCGGCAAACTGCTCCAGACGGCCGGCGGTTTCCAGAGGGGAATATTTCCCTGTGCGGAACCCTTGAACAATGTCGTCGGCAAAATCGTCAACCCGATAAAACAAAGCCGTATCCAGTGGACTTGATGTGCCGAATGTTCCGGGCTTGGGTGTGTCGAATTCATAATAGGAGGCCTCCCCCCTATTCATAATGGGCTGGTTGGAGTACATCTCGGGCCAATATATAACATTCGCAGCAGAAGGAAGATGGGCAGCGGTTACAAGCGGGAGTATTCTGCTGGCATGGGCGAGCGCCTGCTCGCAGTGATAAGCCGCAGCACCGAACTCGCTATTCAGGTAACGCCGCCAGGAGGCCGGATCCGCATCCGGATTATACAGCAGCCGCCCCCACAGCCGGTAATAATACTTATATTTAACCCAATCCCGATTAGGCAGCTGCAGCGCTGTATCCAGGTAAGGCTCGCGGCCCCCGGGCGATCCTGAGCCTTTGCGGCCTTTGAATGTTAAAGGCTCACATAATTCCACCCCTTGAGTGCCGCTGAAGCCTGCAAAGCGCCCGTACCCTGAAGCGATAGCCGGATCGCCCCAAAGCAGCAGCTTCTGCGTTCCCGGCCAAACTCTGAACAAGATGCCAAACGCGCGATCATGCCGCAAGTAATCGGCGTAGCCATACCGTGTAAATCTGCGGGATAAAGCCGTAATTTCCTGCATTTTCATTGCAGGACTGTCAGGCGGAGAAAATTCATTTTCCCGAATGGCGGCCTGATGATAAGAAGGCCCCATATGCTCAGCCCAATATTTGGGGGACAAGTAAACAGGCTGCTGCGTGCTTAAGGCAACCTTCAACAATTCATCGTTTATTCCCTTGGCATGCATATCAATTTCTACTCTACGTCCGGCATCCTTCGTACCTTCCATAACGACACGCCAGAATTCATAGGCAGGCTCGGGAATGCCACCCTCATAATGGACGCGAAATGTAAGACCGTCAATGGTTGGAAAATCCCTCAGCAGCAGCCGGATGGCATCACGGCAATATTCGGCGTGGTTCTGCGGGGTTATTCCTTCAATCGTGTAGTTCATATTCGGACTTTCGGTGAACCTATAGGAATGATTCCATAATCCCAATTGAAAATGAAGACCTCTTCGTTGGCATTCTTCTCCGATATAGCGGAGCATGTCCCAATTGCGCTGCCTTTCGTCGGCAGGAAGCTCTGCGACCTGCACTTCATATCCGGGTACCTCGAATAGAAAGGGATAGCTGAAGCAGAAGTAATTGTCATGGACATCGGGATCATGACCGTAATCGTAGCCCATGCCGAGTGCAAGACTGAATCTGTTGAACCGCTGCGTCATCAATTCAGTCAAATATTCATCCCAGAATGATTTGTCGTAAAACCATGGCTTATCTTCGGGCTCGCAGGCAAATAAACGGGTTACGCTCCGGATAAGATTGGCGGGCTTCTCGGCAAACGATGCTGTAGCAAGCAGTTCTTCCCTAACGTCGGCAGCCAACTGGATGCGGTCTGCAAGCTCAAGCACGGCATAGACGATGCCGCGAGTGTCCGTGGCTGATAGTACAATCAGCCCCGGGAGCGCTGCAACGGCAAAAGCTTCCGCTTCGGCAGGCAAAGGAAGATTGGCCCGATCAAAAGCCGAATGTACAAGCGGCGAATCCGTTCCGGCAATAACGATCTGCAGCGCGGTACCGGACCCGTTCAGATATTTCCCGGTATGGCTTACGGGTACATGGCGTTGTTTCAGCGCATCCGACAATAGTCCCTCTGCCCAGATTACCTGGGCTTGCGAGGCGAGCGGATTCTGATCATCGCGGAAGATGATCACTTCTGACAGCAGCTTTGGCGTTTCATTTGACAAAGAGAAACACTCCTCGGGTATCAATTTGAAAACTTGTTCGATGACAGGGGCAGCGAAATCATCTTGATGCAAACCGGCATCGGAATCTCGATGCTATGTCCTGTCGGATGCAGTCTGCCGGTCTGATTGTCGATGCCGAATACGACGATATTGTCAGTAGCCTGATGCGCAACGAGCATATATTTGCCCGTGGGATCGATAATGAAGCTTCTGGGCTCCTTTCCCTGCGTCGGCTCGTGTCCTACGTATTCAAGACCGCCCGTAGCAGGGTTGACAGCATAAATCACGATGCTGTCATGCCCCCGATTCGAACCATAAACAAACGTCCCCGCAGCGTTTACCTGTACATCCGCACAATTGCTGCGGCCCGTAAAATCCGCCGGTAGAGCCGAAACCGATTCTTTATACATGAGTATGCCTTCATCCGGGTTATAGTCATAGCTCGCAATGGTGTTGCTCAGCTCATTAATCACATAAGCCCAACGTTTATGGGGATGAAAAGCGAAATGCCTGGGGCCGGCTCCGGGCTCCATCTGCACCGGCGGAATGGAACCGGAATTTAACCTCCCGTTCACCGGCTCGAAACGGTAGACGATTAATTGATCAGCCCCATACTCGGCAGCAACGGCATAACGGCTGGAGTTATCCAGGGTTATAGAGTGGACATGCGGTCCTTGCTGCCGAACCGGATGTACACTCGCCCCCTCATGTTGAATAAAATCCGATAGTTCTCCCAGACTTCCGTCTTCACGTATAGGCAGAACGCTTACGCTGCCGCTGCCGAAATTGGCGGTCAACAAGAATTGGTTATCCTGCTCCACAACCAGATGAATGGGCTTGGAGCCGCCCGAGGACTGCTGATTTAAATATCGGGGAAGCCCGGTGCCAGAGTCGATTTCAAATGCGCTCACCATTCCCTCCCCTTCAATGGTGTTCACCGCGTAAAGATAACGCTGCTGCGAATCAATCGCCAGATAGGTAGGGTTCACAACACCCGGAACCTTGCCGGAATAAGCCAGCTCTCCGGTAGCCGCATCCAGACGGAGGACATAAATCCCCTCGCTTTCACCCTCCGTGTACGTTCCTATATAAGCCAATATCGCTGAATTTGAATTCATAACCGTTTCTCCAATCTTTCTTTACGGATTCCAAACTCCCAATCCTTCTTCAACCGACTCCGCTACCCCATCCGCAAGCTGGGCGGTTAACCCCCCATCTACTACCAAGGCATGGCCGGTAACGAAAGAGGATTCATCCGATGCCAGAAAAAGGGCAGCCATTGCCGCTTCGCGCATCGTTCCAGGCCTTCCCAATGGATAGGTCGCTTTCTGGCGGCGAACCTCCTCCGGATACTTTTCCAGAAAATCCACTTTGCCTTCCGTCACGATTCTCCCTGGGCAAAGGGAATTGACCCGGACTCCATATTTTCCATAATCCAGCGCCATCTGACGGCTCAAATTAATGATGGCCGCTTTGGCGGCAGCATAGGACGAATGCCTTCTTCCACCCAAGAGTCCATGGACCGACGCAGTATTGATAATCGAGCCCTTCCCTGCTTTCATCATTCCTGGAAGCGCATACTTACTTCCCAGAAAGGCTGCCTTGACCGTTGAGGCGAATACTTCGTCCCACTCCGCCTCCTCCTGTTCAACGACAGAAGCCGCTCGGCCTTTATAGGCATTATTCATCAGAATATCCAGCCTCCCGCATGATTCATTGGCATGTTGGATAAGTTTCCTCAAATCATCCGGTTTAAACACGTCAGCGGAGCAGTAGCTGGCCCTGCCTCCAGCGGCAACAATGTTATCGGCGACCTGCTGGCCCAGGCCTTGCCGTCCGCCATCGTCGTTGACAATCACGTAAGCGCCCTCTTCCGCAAACAACTCCGCGCATGCTCTTCCAATCCCGGAAGATGAACCTGTAATAACGGCCACCTTGTCTTTCAGTCTTGTTCCCACATTCTTCTCCTCCTTGCTTTTTTTTAATTTTTCAGCTTCTCCTGATATAACTCGTTCAACTCTTTCAGGTGCTGCTGATAGCCCGGATCATCCTTGAAGCTCTTGACAAACTGCTCCCAATCGCTCATGGTGCTCTTTCCTATGATGACATTTGTCTCCATATCATTAATTTTCTTATTCCAATCCGCGCTTTTTTCCAAAGCGGTTGGTGTTACAAGGCCAAGTCCGGGATTCGGCGTCGACAGGGTGGTGATCTTATCGACAAGCTCATGATTGTATGCTTTGGTTTCCGGCGTCATGCCCGGCAAGTCCGCTTTCACATATTTGTCGTAGTAGCTGGAAACCCATTGTGCGGATGTATCAAAGGCATAGCCTTTCTTCTTGCCTGCTTCCGTCTGGGTGATGTCGCCCGTTTCGCTCTCGGTATAATCCGTACCTTTTATTCCGTACGCAACTAGATTATATACCTCTCTGGTCGCCGTATAGTCGTAAATTTCAAGAATTTTTTTCAATTTTTCCTCGCTTACTTTTTTATTCACCATAAAAATTCCAAATGAGCCCGGCGCTGCCTCCATGTATACATTTCCGTCCGGTGCAGCGGGAAATAAGTAAGGCTTGATCATGCCTTTCGGATTAACCTTGGTTAAGTCATCGGTATACAAGTGGCCGTCATACACATTGGTAAAGCCCATTCCCGCTTTCCCCTGGGTCATGAAATCTCTGGTCTGACTGGTCTGCAACAGCGGCAAGTCCGGGACCATGATGCCGGCTGTATTCACCTTGTTCCAGAATGCCAATGCATCCTTCATTTTTGGATTAAAGAAACTCGGCAGCAATTGACCGTCCTGGTCCACATACGTTTGCAGGCCATTCCCGAACATTGATATATAATAGCTGGATAACGAGGGCGTCCCTTGACCTACGAAACCGTACGTATCATCCTTGCCGTTGCCGTCCGGGTCGTCTTTGGTGAATGCCTCCATCACGTTATAGAATTCATCCATGGTCGTTGGAGCCTTCAGTCCTAATTTGTCCAGCCAGTCCTGCCGGATCAGCAGGGATTGGTGACCATCAATCGGCCGGACGCGGGGAATCCCCATTGTTTTCCCTTTGAAGGCGACATTCTTGTAAATTTGCTCAGGATAGCTGGCCAAATTAGGGTAGTTTTGAATATACGGTGTCAAATCCCAGAAAGCTCCCTGGTTCGTTGCATTGGCGAACGCTTGCGTATTGATATCCCATACTAAAGTCACGTCGGGAAGGTCGCCGGCAGCGAGCATCACATTTAATTTGTCCGTATAGTTGTTCGCAGGAACATAGGTAACGTTAATTTTGACATTGAATTTCTCATTCAGTTGTTTGAGACTATCCAGATCATTGCCTGGCACCGAATTGTAAGTCGTGGTCAGTATATTAATTTCTGTAGGTTTGGAAGCTTTACCCCCGGCAGCAGCAGTTGAAGATGCTTGCTGAGTTGTTGACGGGGTCTGTGCTGAACTGCAGCCCGCCACCAGTATTACGGCAGCCAAAGCGCCAAAGCTTATACCTTTCAACCATCTTCTCATATTCAATCCTCCTTCAATTTTAGAACGCCTTCATTTATTTTTAAGCTGCTTGAACGCATTCCTTCTAACTCCATCACCCCCTTAGCAGGAATGCCTCATCAGCCTTTCACCGAACCAACCATCATCCCTTTGACAAAATACTTCTGCAGGAACGGGTAAACCATAATAATAGGCAGCGAGGTCAGGACGACAGCTGACATTTTTATGGTTTCGGGCGGCAGCATTTGATCGCTCTGCAGCATTTGCGCTACTGAGGGATCCCCTACCTGGGTGGACGATTGAATGAGCAGTAATTGCAGGACTACCTGCATGGGGCGGAATGTATTCGAATTGATATAAAGTACAGCATTGAAATAGGTGTTCCAATAAGCAACTGCGAAGAATAAACCGAAAGCAGCGATGGCCGATAATGAAACAGGCAGAACAATTCGGAAAAACACGCCAATGTCTGTGCAGCCGTCTATTTTTGCCGACTCCTCCAGCTCATCGGGAATTTCCTGATAGAAGCTTTTCATCAAAATGACATACCAGGCGCTGGTGATTACAGGGAGAATAAGCGACCATACCGTATTGATCAATCCGAGCTCCTTCACAAGCAGATAATTGGGAATCATACCCGGATTAAACATCATCGTGAATAGAATACCCATCATGAGAATGCGTTTGGGCCTGAACTTCCTGCGGGACAAGGCATAAGCGAGCCCGCTTGTCAGGATAAGGCTGCAGGCCGTGCCGACAATCGCCAGGAAAGCACTCACGCCCATGGAGTGAAGAAAGGTTGAGGTTGATAAAATAAACTGGTAAGAAGCCAGGCTCCACTGCTTCGGAATAAGCACAATCGGGCTTGTGGCATATTCGATCGGGTCCGTAAAGGAGACGAGAATTACATAGAGAAAAGGCAGTAACGTCGTCAGGGAGAACAAAATGAGAACGATATAATTGAAGGCGTCAAACACCCGGGATGCGGGCCGGTGCTTCATCAGTAAACTCCCTCCTCTCCGAGCTTCTTGGCTAACCGATTGGCAGAAATAACGAGAATTAGGCCCACCACCGATTTGAATATACCGACAGTCGTTGCGAAGCTGAAACGCCCGTTTTGAATTCCCATCCGATAGGCATAGGTATCAAATACATCAGCCACCTCCGTCACGGCAGAGCTGGACATCAAATAAATTTGTTCAAATCCGATATCCAGAACTTGACCTAATCGAAGAATCAAAAGAATGATAATCGTTCCTTTAATGCCGGGAAGCGTCACAAATAAAACCTGTTTCCAGCGGTTCGCACCGTCCATCCGCGCCGCTTCATATAATTCCGGATTAATGCCGGCCAAGGCAGCCAGAAAAATAATTGTGCCCCATCCGGCATCCTTCCAAATCGATTGCATTGTCAGCATAAACCAGAAGTTATTGGAGTTGGTGAGGAAGTCTATGCTGCTGCCTCCTGAATCCGCGATCAGTTTATTGACAATTCCGCTGCCGCTCAAGGTCAGGAAGCAAATCCCCACGATAACGACCCAGGACAGGAAATGCGGGAAGTAAACCGCGGTTTGAATCCATCTTTTAAAGGTTACGTTTTTTAATTCATTCAATAAAAGCGCCAGAATGATCGGTGTGGGAAAGAAGAAAACAATGTTTAAAAAACTGATTGCCAATGTATTTCGGAACAGCAGCCAGAAGTCCGGATTCAAGAAAAAGCTCTCAAAGTTTTTGAACCCGACCCATTCGCTTTTTAGAAGACCCAGATAAGGAGAGTATTCTGTGAAGGCTAACGTTAACCCCCACATGGGCACATATTTAAAGATAAGGAAAAATAACAGGCCAGGCAGTGCGAGCATGTACAAATATTTTTCTTGTTTGAACGATTTTCTCCAGCCCTTCAGCCAAAGCAGCAGTCGATGGGGAGAAGCGGTCTGGTAAGGCAGTTCGATTTGCTTCCCTGGAGAGAATACGGTTTTTCGCTGATTCGGCAATGCGCTCATCCTTTCCTTATTCGATTGTGGATTGCTAACTCGTATTGTAAGTAAGCCCTATCCGTTTAACAATGAGCCAATTGTGAATGCTCTTTATGTGCCGCTTTTATTCGAATTCACAAAAGGAGCACTCATACAAAAACGGCTGCCCTCCGTCTTAACAGACTTGTGGATAGCCGTTATTTCGATCATGTTATTCTTGTTCGCGAAACTGCCCCGGAGTGCTTCCTACATTTTTTTTAAAAACACGAATAAAGTTTTGCGTATGCAAATAACCAACCTTTTCGGAAATATCACTAACGGGGATCGTGGTTTCCCGCAGCATTTGCTTTGCCCGTTCAATACGGATTTGCGTTAAATAATCGGTGAACGAGATTTGCTTGAACCGTTTAAACAGCTTGCTGAGATGTGTCCGGCTAATTCCGGCATCGCGCGCACATTGATCCTGGGAAATCTCCAGATGATAATTTTCTTGTATAAAGGCGACTACATTCTCAATAATCTGCTCGTGCTCCATATAGGTTTTATTTTGCACAAACCGGACAATCGGAGTAATTAATTCCTGAAGAAACCAACGGTTTAGATCATCCATATTTTGCATTTTGCGCAAATGTTCATAAGGCTCCTCGTCCTTAAAAATGGCGTCCATATCCATGCCCAGCAGATAAACGGTACGCATTGTAGTACCCAGAAGCTGCGTATACGACATATGGATCACTTTAGGCGCATGGGTGGCACTCACCACATACAAGGAGAACTCGTGAAGCATGCGCTGCGACTCCGCCAGGTCCCCTTGCCTCAATGATTCCTCATAGTGCTGCTCCAGCTCAATTGGATAACGATAGCTCCCGCTTGTCTTCAAGAAGGCATTATCCTGGTCAATGACCTGTTCTCCCCCTACGACCAACCGGGAGGATAATGCGGAAGCGGCTTGCCGGTACACCTGCGCCAGATCGCGAATTTCATGGGTTGCGGTCCCAACTCCAACCGTTATCGGCAGCCGCAAATAGTTCGCCAGAACAACCCTGACCTCTTCCAAAAAAGCTTTAACCGAAGCATTCCATGCTGCCACCGCTTCCATGTTGATTTTCGTGTCCGTTCGATTCCAAAGGAGAACGGCCACCTGGTCATTCAACAGATTAACGGTAATGCCAAGGAAGGAACGCTCATAATTGCTGATCATATCGCTTACTATATTCTTCATTGCAAATGCAATAAGATCACGATCACGATCCGAGAACCTTCCTTCGAGTGTCGAGCTCCTATCGTAAGTCAGAATAAAAACGGAGAAAATGGCCCGCTGCGGAAGACCGTAACGGTGGAATAAGTTCTCGAGTTCGCTCTGCGAATAGTGGATAAGATGACCATGAAGCGCCTGCATAACAAAAGATTCCTGAATAATGGGTAACTGGCGTGAGAGTTGATGCTGCAGCTCTCTGGTTTTATCCTTTAACTCCAGCCAATGTTGCTCCAGATAACCGATTTCATCTCCATCTGTATCACTTTCAGTGGAATCACGCCTCATACGGGACAAAAGATTGGCAACCGGCCGGTAGACCCATCGGGTCCCGAGAAAAGTAAAGACAAAAGCAAGCAGCAGAACGGCAGCCAGAACAGCCGCCGTAATGATTCCGATCCCTGCCGATTTCGCATTCAATTGCCTTGCCGGAATCAGATCAATGTACTGCCATCCGGTATAAGGCGATGTAAGAGTCGTCACTAAATAGTCCTGGTTATTCCATGTATAGTGAAGCTTGTGGTTGGATCCGGTTTTTTCTCGAATCGTATCAATTAATTCTGATGGCAATACGGATTCGGAAGAATTAACAACCGTTTTATCCTCGTTATCTACAACGGCGATCATCTGTCCGGGATAAACAACGGAGCGCTGGATAGCATCCTGGAACAGCTTCTTATCAATCCTGACAAGCATCAGTCCAAACGGATTGCTATCCTGCAAAGGCAGCTTGCAGACAAATGTAATTCCGTTTGCCGTATCATTGGGGCGGATATGGAATATCTCGTTTACCCATTGGAATGATTTCGGAAATCCGATTGCCTCGTTCAGCTTGTTAATATCGTAAATTGGCGTCACTTTGAATAGACCGGAGGATGAAGAAAGCAGATAGTTGTCTTTGACATACATCGAGATATCCAGTATCAGCTTGTGATTGGTTTGAAAGGACAAGAAAAACTGGGAAACCTGCATATTATATTCAAGTTCATTATTCTTGACCTTCTGCAAGGCCCCATCCCAAAAAAGGGGAAGAAACAGCATTTGCAGCGTACTGTCTTGAATATTTTGCAGTTCATTTTCAATGGTTGCGGAAGAATTCTCTAAAAGCTGGATATTTGCCCGGTTCACTTCATTTTGCAGCGCCGCGGCGGAGAATGAATAACTGCTCACGCCTACAATCAGAGTAGGCAGAACGGCGGCAGCCAGCATCAACAAAATCATTCTTCGCAATAAAGTCGATTTCATGCTAACAAACGGTTTCTCTTTCCAGTTCCATCTCATTGTCCCCCTCCTAATATGAGATTAGCGACATTGCGATTATGAGCGATAGCCGGACCCAGCCCCTGAAATATAGAAGGCCGTACCCCAAGTAGAAGTCGGTTCCTTTGGGTACAGCCCGGCACATCTCTTATTTGCAGTCATTCAACAAAATTGTAAACGCTCTCATTCAGCTCATCTCAGATTCACCCCCGGCTATGCCGGGAATCACTTTTCCCGCCCATATTTATCCATCCTTCCGGCCGCTCTTGACCGAACTTTCTCCATTTTATCAAAAACAAAAACGATAGCCTATAGACAGTTCTTGCGTTCTGTCTGCCGGGAATATAGGTTCTGACGGACATATGCTCACGCTGCTTACAAGCATTTGTAACGCAGCAAGGCTGCCAATGGATCGGCAGCCTTGTGAACGGTTCTATCCTATTTTCCTTTGTAATCGATCAGGTTGTCATAACGCCCTTTGGAATCGCATTTGGACTAGGTTCCTGCCCCGGCAGATCTCACGCTCCGTGCCGTCGAATTCAAAGCTTTGACGCTCGTAGAAGCCGATTGCGGCCTGGTTCTCCCGGAGCACCCACAAAATCACTTTTATGTAACCCAGCTCCTTCAATCGCTCCAGTGCCCAATCAAGCAGACGGGTCCCATGCCCTGAGCCTTGATATTCCTTCAACAGGTAAATTGCCGAAATTTCAGCGGTGCTTTCGAAGCCTTCCATGGAGGAGTTGATTATCAGACAGCCTACTGCTGTTTCATTGACCAGCATGATTGCAGTCCGCTCCAAGCCTTGAGACAGGGTTTGTTCAAAGTGCCTGGCCCGTTCCTCAGCCGTAACCTTGACCAAATAATCAGCCGGCATGATCTCTTTATAAGCATCCCGATAGGATGCGGCGTGCACCCGTCCCAAATCCCCGGCATCCCCCATCCGTGCCCATCTTATTTCATGCATGTGGAAGTCTCCCCGAAACGCGGCATGCTGCCGGATTGATATAATGGCGTTCTTGTTTCCAAGGTTTAGTGAATAACAGGACCTGCAAACGCTCGTTACTTCGATCTTGGTATTATAAATGCCCGGTCATTCTTCTCAAACCCGATACGCGGGTAATAATCCATCGCGGCCGGCGCGGAGATTAATAATAAGGAGACCTCATCCCCCAGATACGCACGCAGCTGCCTGACAAGCTCTGAACCTACCCCGCTCTTCTGATACTCCTGACTTACTGCCAGATCGGACAAATAACAGCAATAGGAGAAATCGGTAATCGCTCTGGCCAATCCGATGAGCTTGTCCCCGTCCCAGGCCGATACGTTAATGTCGGCGTTGTCAATCATCCGCTGGATACGGTCAAGATCATCCGCCGGACGTTTGATTCCTGAGCTTTTGAATACAGCGGAAACATCCCCTGAGAGAAGCGGAGCATTAATCTTGTACGCTATCGCCATTTGCACACCTCTTAACTAGTTAATTTCCAGCTAGTATATCATATATTCAGCCCGGCAAAATAACCCGTCTGATGATCTCATATCACGATTCCGCTCACGGTGCCGTCTTCTCCTCGTCCTCTTTGTTCTCCTTCACAAAGGCATCAACAAACGCCTGTCCCTGCTTCTGCATGCTTTGAATCGCGGCGTCCAGGCTTTGCTTGCCCTGCAGCACCCTCTGCAGTTCCGTCTGAACCATGGCATATTCCTTCTGATAGAAATCTCTTCGGTCAGTGAAGTCAATCGCATTAAGGGTCGACTTCTGATCGAAGGCAACAGCCGCAAGCGGATTGGTGTTGAATTGAAGTCCCGAGCGGCGGATGGACAATCCGCCATCCATTTTGGAAATCACCTTGGCGGCACGCTCGCCGCCAATGAACTGGATCATTTTCCAGGCCTCCTCCTTGAAGGGGGAGCTTGCGGATATGCTGAAAACCCCATCCATCCGCATGTAGCCGCCCGACTCCCGGGCAGCGCTGTTCACCGGGGGCAGAACCGCGCTCCAGGCAAACTTGGCTTGATCAAACCTGGTCCTGTTGCCATACATGTCGATGGTCATCGCAGCTTTGCCTTTGGCGAAGAGATCCTGCTTCTCTATCGCCCCCTCGTCGATCCAGCTGCTGCCATCCTCTACGCGAACCTCCACGCCTTTAATGGCGATGGATCCGTCGCGAACCGACTCCACAGCTGTCTGCAGCAGATCATGCCAGGCGGGCGTATCCAACAAATGTACGCCTCTCTGCCAATCTACAAGCTGCAGGCCTTCGGTTCCATTCAGCGTCTCGAATATAAGGGCATTCAAGTCCTGCATCCATGGATCATGATAGCCGACAATGCCGCCTCCCGCTTGCTTGAAGCGGTAAGACAGCTGAAGCAGCTCCTTCCAGGTCATCCCGCTCGTCGGGGGATCAATACCGTACTGCTTGAACAAATCGGCGTTATAATACAGCAGCGAAGAGTCGTATGAGGGAGCCAGACCATATATTTTGTTCTCTTCATTATCCTTCAGCATGGCTATAACTCCCGGCTGATAATCCGTCTCAGGCATGTCCGAGCGGCTCATCCAGCCGGTCAAATCCTCCAATAGGCCTTGATCTGCGAGCGGGCTGTAATAAGCCGACGGAGAAATAACAATGTCCGGCTTCTCCTTCTCAATCAACTGTTTATAAGCCTCTATGGGGTCTTTCTCCTCATAAATATCTCCTGTGGCAACCAATTCAACCGGAAGGTCAGGGTAAACCAGATCAAAATAATCCTGATAATAGAATTCAAATGTCGTTTCGTCTCCCACGGCCACCTTCAGCACACCTGCAGGCTTCTCCGCAGCTGAACTGTCCGAACAGCCCGACAGCAGCAGGAGAGAGGCAAGTCCTGCAAAGACGAGCAGCCGGCTGCCCGTCATATTCATCAGGGATCGCTTATTCCGACGGACTGCGAATATGGCAATCAAGCTGCTGCTAATCATGGAGAAGTCCCCTTTCGGAGATCGGGATTCGCGCTCTGCAGCTTCTCTTCCATGCTTGCCAGCGCTTGGTCTGGCTGCAGCTTGCCGTCCAGCACCGTCTTCATCGTCTCAGAGCCAATCTGATAGATTTGCCCTTGCGCCTTTGCCTGCTCCTCATTGCCGGAGCGTTTGATGGAAGCCGTAATTTGCTCCGGATCCAGACCAGGCGGGTAAAAGGCTTTCCACTGTTCGGCAGGCAGGGAGGCTAACAGCCTGGAATCCATATAAACAGGCAAAGAACCCGTCTGACTGAGCAGTTTTTTGGCGTAATCCGGCCCTCCTGCGAATTTCACCAGCTCCCATGCCGCTTTCTCCTGGGTCGTCTGCGCATTGACCGCATAGATCGTATCCAGATAAAAACCAGCCGATGCGTCAACCGCAGCCGGGGCAACCGCCATCCACTCGACATCCGATGGCTTTAACTTATACTGGGCCAGCTGATTCCCGTAAGAATAGGTATTAATGGACATCGCCGCCCTGCCATTGGCAAAAGCATCAAGCTTTCTCAATTGCTCCATCGATAATCCACCCGGGTGTTCCGCCCAATCTATCACATTGTCTATGATCCAGCCAGTCTTCAGCCCCTCCGTCACTTTGCTCCAAAGGCTGTTCCATGCCGGAGTATCCAGCGTCATTTGGCTGCCGTCAGGACTTAGCGAACGCAGTCCCGAGATGCTTCCCAGCTGGCTGAACAAGCCAAATCCGTTTCTGCCTGTTGAGGTGGATAGTCCGGCTGCTCCGGTGCCGTTGAATTTCATGGCAATCTGCAGCAGCTCATCGGTCGTGACTCCGTCTTTTGGCAGCTCAATTTTGTATTTCTCAAATAATTTCTTGTTGACATATACGGCTTCCGTGCTGAAGATTGGCGCAAACCCGTACAGTTCCCCTCCGCCAAGCTGACGGATGGTCTTGACTACCGGATCGTACATGGAATCCAGCTTTACACCATCCCTGTCCGCCAGAATATCGAGAGATTTCAATTTCCCCTGTCCCGCAAGGTCCTGGAACTGAGTCGGCGTCAACCGGAGCACATCGGGCCTCTCCTGATCGACCCACTCCGCAAGATTCTTCAGTGAAGCGTCCGAAGGCAATGTCAAACGGAATTCCACCGATGGATGACGCAGAACAAACGGCCGTCCGATATCATTCATGAAATTGCTGTATTTGGAGTCCTGGACTTTAAGGATAAGATCCCCTTCATCCTCCAGGGAGTCGTTCAAAAGCGCAGACATGCCGTCTTCGGCATGGCCTGGCTGTAGAATTTGCATCAAATCGTCGCGGAACCACCAGCCGCAGCCAAGCAGCACAACCACGCTCATCAGGGCCGCTGCAGCCCGAAACGGCGATTTTCGTTTCTTCTCTCTCATGCGGATGCGTTCCCTCACTTTGCGTTCAAGATCCGAGGTGAACCCATTTCGGATTGGAGGCTTCTCCGCCAACCGGCGCTCCCATTGATTTACCGGATCCTTCATGTCCACTTTTCCTCCCCGGTCAGCATGGCATCCTCGGACAGCTTGCGGTTAACCGCCGCCCTTGCCCGGTGAAGTCTTGATTTCACGGTGCCCGTCGATACTCCAAGCATGTCCGCCATTTCATTCATCGACAGTCCGTAATGACTGCTCAGCAGCATCACCTCACGCAGCTTGGCAGGCAGCTTCAATACGACACCCCAGACCTGCTCGGTCATAAGCTTGTCGATTGTCTCCTGCTCCGCTGAAGCATGAGTCTGCTGCTGCGCATGACGGCTGGGCATGAGCGTCACACGGCGAATCCAGGCCGACCGCAGCACGTCGCGCGCCGTATTGCGGGTAATGGCCAGCAGCCATGTTTTCACCGACGATTGACCCCGGAAATTATACAGATGCTCGAACACCTTGATGAATACATCCTGGGTAATATCGTCGGCCAGCTCTCTTCGATGCGTCATGAAGAAGGCGAAATTCCAGACGTCTTTGCCGTAAGCCTGCATCAGTTCATCGAGCACGGCATGACGGTCCAAGCCGCCCTTAACATGTTTCAAGTAATCGAACTGCAACTGTGTTCACCTCGCAAAAGTAGACGAATCGAAAAGGAGAATGGTTCCCTATCTATTTCCACGATTATACAATGAAAGAAATATCGGCGGAGATAAAAACAGAAAGAACCGGCAATCGGGACCGATTGCCGGCATGGTATTGCTCCTTGAAAAGTCATTCCACCTGAAAAACTACCTCTATACCTGTCGGTTTGTTCTTAAAAGGGGCACTATATTCACTGAACTTAAATTCAATTCCTGAAATATCATCCGGTAAAGGCGGAGTTATTACGTAGCTATAGGAAGAATGCCCTGATGAATGTCCACCATTAGTCATTCGACTGTCGTATTCTTCTCCTAAATAGAGCTCAAAATAACTGTGTTTATATTGGTTTTCCGGAAGGTCAATTATAATGTCCTGATCTATACTAAACGTTATTACACTTGCATTGTTATACTGCCGTATGGAAGTTAACGAATAAAAAAGCTCTCCCTGTTCAATCGATTTCAGGATCGGGATATGCTTTCGGAATCCAGATGGATCTACTATAGGTTTAAAATATTCTTCATTTCTCAAAACGCTAAATACCGCTTTCAAGAAATCTTCGTAAAGTTCAAAAGAATTTGCCCATCCAGAGATATGCTCAAATGGCGGAAAACCGGGATTATGGTCCGAAATTTCCTTCCGCTGCTTTAGCAGTACGCAAATTTGCTCATCGATATTAACAATTCGTTCATCATAATATTCAGTTGGACGTTCAAATGGCATCCGTTTCATCATGGTCCTCCTTTTGGACATCCTTTTACCCGCTATACCCGTTTAAATATAATCATATAAAGGAATCTCATACAGATGGCGGCTTGTGATAGCCCTGCGGATCGTAGGGCATAAGCTGATCCATCCATTTCTTCTCCAACTTCTTCAGTTCATCCCTGTAAGCCATGACGACATTCCGCTGTACGCCCCCGCCGGGAACCTTGATATCCTTATAATCGTTTCTGACCTCATCGCCCAGCTTGAGCGGCTCCAGCACCTCGAACTCAAACTGTTTTTCGCCGTCTTGCTTCCAGTCCGCCTGCAGCAGGGAATTGATATGGGAGCCCATATTCAGCATAAAGCGTTCACGATGCCAGGCCGAATCGAGCGTCGATGTCGAGGCGATATAGCGTTTTCCACTGCCGAGATTCCTGATTTGAAAAACACCCATCGTTCTCTTCTTCATGGCAAATTCATTTTGCAATTCTTTTCTTCGATCCATGTCTGAAATCCTCCTGAATGATTCCTATATTAAACCGTCAGCCAATATGCGCTGCCATCGCTCTCACGGCTCAGAAAACGATAATCGATGAGCTGCCTGCGGAGCGTGGCGTAGTCTTTGCTTAGAAAGCGCCGTAAAATGTCATTAACCGCCGCTTCCGAATACTTGCTGCCTTTCTGGAAGCTTGTGGAAATATGGCGCAGCAGTGCGGCTCTTTGCTTCTCTTTGCGCGGCATCCCCGTGAGCGGCCCATTCAGTCCATCCGGCAAGTACTTGGCCAAAAGCTTCGTATATTCCTCCTGGGTCAAGGCATACCGCTCATCGACCTGCGGCGCAGCGCGGTGAACCGGCATGAACTTCGTTCCGCTCGGGAGCGCAGCTTCCATCAGCTCCATCGTGGCCAGAAACAATTTGGCCTGCCTGGCCTTCTCCTTAAGGGCGAATCGATGATTCCGGATCGTCGAAGCGCTGCCTGCTCCTGTCAGCTTGACCGTCTGCGCATCCGTCTGACCTGAAGCGAAAGCGCCGATCAGCTGCTTTTGCAAATCGGTCAGGCCCGTAGCTTTCTTGTCCAGTCCGAGCAAATATTCCAGCATGGAACCATGCGCCTGCCCGATGTGGTAAAGAACATACTTGCGCGCTTCCATGAAGCGGTTCCCGGCAGGATATACATCGCCGTCTTCGAACGCTTCGCCGCAGATCAAGCAATAAAAGCTTGCCGCAGCCGGGTCGAAGACATAACCGTTCTTCAAATCCTGCAGTGATGCGCTGTAAAAATACTCCGACACATTCATATTAAACATCTCCACATGTTGTTTGTCTTATTTATAGATATACTATCATTATGTTTGGTTTATATCAATATGCAAACAGATATGCCTCTCCCTCACGCGTCTTGGGATCCAGGCGGCTGGGCCTCCCGAATGAAGCGGTGCAGGGGAAAGAGAATTGTTTGTATCCCCATCACACTTTATAATGGAAGCGTGGAAGTGAATATCGAGCAAGAGGAGGAATTTATCGGATGAGTCAATCATTGTACATATTTGCAGGTTCCTATGCGGAACCGGAGAGCAGCGGGGTCTATGTTTACCGCTTTGCGGAAAATACGGGATCTCTGACGCTTGCCTATGAATACCAGGGACTTAAGAATCCGACTTTTCTGAATGTCGATGCTGCCAAACACAGATTGTACGCAATCTCGGAGGGTACCGATGCCGCGGGCAAAAAAATCGGGGAAGCGGCCGCTTTTGCCATCGATGCCGCGACCGGAGCTTTGAACTTATTGAACAAAGCGGCTACCGTTGAAGCGCCAACCTGCCATATCCAGAGAGATCCCAGCGGTAAATACCTGATCGTGGCGAGCTATCATGGAGGCATGATTGGTTTGGTCGAATTAACAGCTGAAGGTCACGTCGGAAAGCTTGCCGATGTCAAGCAGTATGAAGGCCATGGGCTGCATCCGGAACGTCAGAATCAGCCCCATCCCCACTCCGCCATCTTCAGCCCGGACGGCAGGTTCCTGTTTGTGCAGGATCTGGGTCTTGACCGCATCAGCAGCTATTCCCTTGAGGAAGACGCAGGCCGGCTGGCGCTCCATGAGGAGACTGGCCTCCATCCAGGCGCGGGTCCGAGGCATTTTGCTTTCCGCCCTGACGGAAAATATGCCTATGTCATCAATGAGGTGGATTCAACGATAACTGGCTTTGCTTATGATGCGGAAAAGGGGCGGTTAACCTCCATTGAAACGGTCCCCACTTTGCCGGCTGGCTTTCAAGGAGAAAATACATGCGCCGAAATCGCCGTTTCGGAGGATGGACGGTTTCTTTACGGCTCCAACCGCGGGCATGACAGCATCGTTGTTTATGCCATTGATGAAGCAACTGGCAGGCTGACGCTTGTGGAGCATGCCGATGTGCGGGGCGCCCACCCGCGGCATTTTGCCCTGACTCCTGGAGGGCGCTATCTCATTGCCGCCAACCGGGACACGAACAATATCGTAACCTTCCAGGTCGACCGCCAATCCGGCAAATTGCATTACACAGGCAACAGCATCGAGGTGTCCAAGCCGGTGTGCGTCCAGCCTTTTTATTTGTAGAACAGTACAGCTGATGGCTGCAAAAAATAACCTTGCCAAGCGTCCAAAACGACGCAGCAAGGTTATTTCTTTGTTTCGACGTGAAATTGAATTTGCATGCCGATGAGGACAATCACTCCAATACTGGCGCACGCAGCGGCAGATCAAAGCTGCACATCCCGATATCCCGGTGCGCGTTGCCGATATTAACTGCATTCACAGGCTCCTTGCAGGCGTCAAAGCCAACCCACAGCTTACTGCCCACGACCAAGCATGCCGGAAGTCCAACCGCCTGTTTGACCCAGGGTATATTGGACGCATCCAGCACGATGGCTTTATCCTCCGGATCCCACTCCGTTACGCTGCGGCTCCAATAGACCCATACCGCCTCGGTAAATTCATTGCCGGCTTCATCGCGTCCCACATGATTGACAAACATGAACCAGAGGCTGCATGCGGGCTCATAATACAAACTCGCATTCTCCAGCTGCTCCCCGGGAGGCAGCAAGGGCTCAGGAGACAGCTCCCATGGCCCGCCCGGCGACTCCGATACTGCCAGCCCGATTGTCCGGTAATAGTCAGGTCCTGTCGTGCTGGCGCTGTAAAAAGCAAAATATCTGCCGTCCAGTTGAAGGACATATGGCGCACAGATACAGCCTTCGTTCCAGCTGCCCTTCTCTCCGAGGGCAAACAAACTGGTCGACACCTTGGTCCAGGGCCCATCCGGATGATCCGCTGTGGCCAGACCTGTACGATAAGGAAGGGCCGGTATGTAAAAAGGAGCGCCGGAAGTATTTTCAACCGATACATAATAGAGATGCCATTTGCCTTCAAAGAAGAACGTCGGTCCATAACATGCTCCTCCATGGTCCAGTTCTCCGGCCAGTCCGGCCTGCAGCTGCTCGCCGCGATTGTCCCAATGGATCAAATCCCTGGAAACAGCCTGACAGCAGCTCCAGCCGTTCGCACCATTCCCGTCATAATGCAGATAGAAGAGACCCTCATGCTGAAAGAGAAAAGCCTCGCGCGCACCGTTCATATCCATTTGGTCCCCATGTTCAAGCACAGGTACGGGATGGATGTAGTCGGGCTCATACCTCCTCGCAGGAATCTGTTTCGCACGGACACTCTTTTTCAATTCCACTCCTCCTCTCTGTGGAAAATGGCCATTAAAGAAAAAAAGTGACGATGATCCATTCTTTAAGCAATCTTAAAGACTCGATCATCGTCACTTTTCGCATATGCATATTTCCGTTTGTCCGGTTTAACCTTCGTCACCGGCATGACTCCGTTCCAATTCCCCCGCAGCAATCTCGGATCCATCTCACCCTGCCGCAGCCGCTTCTCCCTTTTCTTTCGCGCAGCGCTTTTAGCCATAATTTTTCCCAACTCCTGTTATTTGATTGTATGTTGCTATGAGTAGTATACGATTATTCCTCGCTTTTGTTCAAGCGGATATGCCATGAAGAGATTATTTTCATAACAGGGTCTTTGGAGGATTTCTATTTACGCAAACTGATTGATAAACAATTGACGCATCATCTTCACGCAGCTTTCCTTCCGATAGTCGTTGCAGATATATGACAGATCATCTACTATGTAATTAGATGATCTGTCATCCATATAGCGGAATGAGTGAGAGGAATGAATACTGTTAACCTTCATGTTTGGCATACCGGCGAGGTCCTCATCGATCAGGCGCTGCTTTTAAAGAAAAAACTTGGCATCCCGCGCTTCCTTCGCCGGCTGGCTGCGCCCGCGCTCCAGGAAGATGTGGGTCCCGGTTTCCGCCTATCTGATCGAGCGTCTGAAAGGCCGGATACTGGGGGACACCGGCTGCATGAGGATAGTTGAATCAAAAGAAGCATTTTGGGCATCTTGCCCACAGTATTTATCAAGGCAGACTACCTGAAGCTCATTCCAAGCGCGAAAGGCTCGCAAGTTTGCGGCTCGGAGAAAAGGATCTGGAGTATGTGATTCTATGGCTCATCATCATTCCGATCATGTGAGCGGACTGAAGCAGCCTTAGCGGTACCAGGCGCATTTTGACCAGCGAAATTGAGCTGCGTGCAGCCGTAAAGGATGCGGGATATATCCGCTCCATGTGGAAAGGCGTTAATCTTCCAGACATTTGCGTCGGAGGATATTCCTTATGGCTCTTTCAAGCTTGGACTTGATCTATTCCATGACGGTTCCTTATACTTAGTCCATACACCCGGGCATTCCAAAGGCCATATTTCCGTTCTTGTCCGTACCGGGGAAGGCTGGGTTCTCTTGACAAGCGATGCCGGCTATGCCGAGAATCCTGGAAGCGGCACATCCTGTCAGGCCTGACAACGAGCAAAAATGAAGCGGCACAATCCAACCATGCCTGGCAACGAGCAAGAATGAAGCGGCACAATCCCTGCGCCGGGTAGCCGAATTCGCGCAAAGAGCGGACTGCTGCGCGGTTCTCGCCAATCATGATGGGAATGTCATACCCCGTATTATCGGTTAGAATAGGCTATCTGCACGGCCTACCTTAGCTGCACTCCCCCGTTAGGGGGCGTAAGCTTCAGCCTACAAATTCAGGAGGAGTCTATGTCCAATCTTTATTATGAAGCGGAACGGTTTCGCTACTTGATTCTTGCCGCACAGCGTCAAGGCGTCCGCATGCTGAATGATCAGCTCAAAACGCATGATCTGACGGCTTCACAGGCGGAGGTCATACGTGTTCTCGAAGAGCGGCAGCCCATCTCGCTCAAGGAGCTGGGAAGCTTGTTAGTTTGTGAAACGGGCAGCCCCTCGAGATTAATCGACCGGATGGTCACAGACGGACTGATCGACAAAATGAGCGATCCCAATGATTCGAGATACGTATTATTGAGACTGACAGCCAAAGGCACGACCCTTGCCGGGTCTGTCCGGCATATTGAAATCGGAATGTATGAGCAGTTCCGGCAGCTTTATACGGAAGAGGAGTTGATCGCGACCGGGGATGCCATGGAGAAGCTCATACGCCATATGCCGATTGAGCAGGCACTGGTCAAGCGCGGCCTTATTTCGGAATAACTATCCGCGAAGCCGCGCCTTGCTTTGGGCATGTTTCGTGTTGGAACCGACAGCTAATACACTTCCAGTAAGGAAAAACCTTATTGCAGCTTCTTGCCGCACCACTTGTGCGAATGCAGCGAGGAAATGGCGGCTTACAGCCTCTCGTGATGGTGTTTCAACGGCTGATACAGCTTCCAGTAAGGAATAACCTCACTGCAGCTTCTTGCCGCACCACTTGTGCGAATGCAGCGAGGAAATGGCGGCTTACAGCCTCTCGTGATGGTGTTTCAACGGCTGATACAGCTTCCAGTAAGGAATAACCTCA
>NZ_JBWDNP010000029.1:0-37581 GCF_056269255.1 Paenibacillus sp. JT31N17 | reverse complement strand
TCGTGATGGTGTTTCAACGGCTGATACAGCTTCCAGTAAGGAATAACCTCACTGCAGCTTCTTGCCGCACCACTTGTGCGAATGCAGCGAGGAAATGGCGGCTTACAGCCTTCTTATAAGTGCCTCGACATGGTCGGTCCACTAATAAAAAGCAACCATGCAGCAGGTTATTAAGGATTACAGAGAAAAACCAGAAAGCCCCTTCGCATTGCGGAAGGGGCTTTCTGGTTATAGTAATCGTCCGCAGGATGCCTGTTAACCATGGCATCCCGCGTTTATGCCGCGCTAGCCGCGCGATCGGGCGCCGGCCAGAAAGATCCGCGCCGCATTCTCGGCGGCCCGCGCCAGCAGCGGCCGGGCGCCGGCTATTGCATCGTCCAGGCCCATCGGGCCATCGATGATGCTCATCAAGGCTGTGACGCCCTGCGCATACAAGGCGTCAACACCGGGGCCAAGCCCGCCGGAGATGCAGACGGCGGGCACGCCATGCTTGCGGGCAAGACCCGCAACGCCGGCGGGCGCTTTGCCGCCGGCGGTTTGCCCGTCGGTCCGGCCCTCGCCTGTCAGGACGAGGTCCGCTCCCGCAATCACATCCTCCAGCCGGGTAATCCCGGCAATGAGGGTGAAACCCGGGCGCAGCGCAGCGCGCAGCAAGGCCGCGCTGCCCGCGCCCATCCCGCCTGCCGCGCCGGCTCCCGGCAGGCTGTCCACCTGCACGCCGAGCGAGCTGTGCAGCACGGCGGCATAACGCCGCAGGCCGCGGTCGAGACGAAGAACCGCGGCCTCGTCGGCACCTTTCTGCGGCGCGAATATAAAGGCCGCGCCCTGTGTACCATAAAGCGGATTGGTAACGTCGCAGCATACCGTTACCTCTGTTTCCGCCAGCCGGGGATCCGCTGCGGATGCGTCAATGGCAGCCAGCCGCTCCAGCTCTCCCCCGCCGAAGCCGAGCTCGCGGCCTTCGTCATCCAGAAAGCGGAAACCAAGCGCTTGTCCCATTCCCATGCCGCCATCGGTCGTGGCGCTGCCGCCAAGCGTGATCATCATCTTCCGGCTGCCCTGATCAAGAGCGTGGCGGACCAGCTCACCTGTTCCGTAGGTCGTAGCCCCAAGCGAGTCCCGCTCATCAGAGGTGATGAGCGGCAGTCCTGACGCAGCTGCCATCTCGATGACGGCCATGCCGTTTGCCAGCAGCGCATACGCAGCATCCACAGGTTTGCCCAGCGGACCGGTAACGGTTACGTTATACCGTTCTCCTTCTATGGAAGCCAGGAGAGCGTCAATTGTGCCTTCCCCTCCATCGGCTACAGGAATAGAGACTATCTCGGCATGAGGAGCGGCGCGTTTAACCCCCTCGCCCATTGCTTCGGCCACCTCGGCGCTGCTCAGACTTCCCTTGAATGAATCAGGAGCAATGACAACCTTGAATGGACGACTCCCGTCCAATTGTTCCGAATCGCTCATCGTACTTCCCCCTTATTGATCTGCTTGGTTATTGCTGTTTCTCCCAACCCGATCCATTTACCAATCCTCAACAATGGCCGGTGCGCCGTCTGGCAGTGCCAGACGAAGCTCTGCACAGCGCCGATCATCCCGGACGCCTGTTTCGTCCATCACTCCCGCCGGTCCGGCGGCAGCAGGATGGACAGAAGGCCGATCAGCGGCAGGATGCTGGAGTATGTCATAACATCCGCCAGTCCCCATACTTCAGCCAGTTTACCGAGCACCACCGCTCCAAGAGCGCCCATGCCAAAAGCAAAGCCGGTAATCAGGCCCGACGCCATGCCGACCTTGCCCGGCAGCAGCTCCTGCGCATAAACGACGCTTACCGAGAAGCCGGACATGATAATAAAACCCAATATAAATATAATCGGATACACCCAGCCTAGCGGCATATGCGGGAGCAATAAAGCAAACGGGGCAGAGCCGCCTATGGAAAATAAAATCATTTTCTTACGGCCGATTTTGTCCGCCATTACGCCACCGAAGAAGGTTCCGAGAACACCTGCAGCCATAAACAGAAAAATCGGCACCTGCGCGGCTTTAACGGAAAGCCCGTAACTTGTTTCTACATAAAACTGATAAAATGTCGAAATGCCGCTGACATACCAGGATCGTGCGAACACCAGCAGAACCAGAATCGAAAGCGCCATAACAATGACTGACCGCTCCCGTTTGGCATCCTCGTTCATAACCTTGCTAACCGCCCGTTTGATCGGTTTGCCATACAGCGCAAGCTGCTGTTTGTACCATGGCACAACACGCAGCAGAACGAGAATTGCCGCTGCCGCAAGCAGCGTTCCCCATACAGCGCCCTTCTGGCCAAGCGGCACGAATATGAAGATCGTCATCAGCGGCGCCAGCGAGCTGCCCGTGTTCCCGCCAACCTGATAGATCGATTGCGCCAGAGCGCGGCGGCCGCCGGCAGCGAAGAATACAACCCTTGAACCCTCGGGATGAAAGACGGCTGAGCCTATCCCGACAAATACAACGGCAAGCAGCACGAGCCAGAAGCTCGGCGCATATGCCAGACCAGCCATCCCGAGCAGACTCATGCCCATCCCAACCGGGAGCATCCAGGGAGAAGGACGCTTATCCGAGAAGAAGCCGACGAGCGGCTGCATCACCGATGAGGTCATGTTAAGCGTGAAAGCAATCCAGCCGATTTGGCCATATGACAGCAGAAGCGATTTTTGCAAAATCGGAAACAGGGCGGACACGACGGCTTGCATCGTATCATTAAGCATGTGAACAGAGCTGATGGCAAATAAAATGGCGTACAGGGTTCCCGTTTGAACCGTGGTCGAGCGCATTTGCGTTGCTGTGGACAATTCATTACCGCCTTTCACAGCTGCTGCAGAAATACCCGTTTCTGCTGGCAACTTAAGAAGAAACAGCCTCTGCCGTTCCCGGATCTTTTTATTGTTATATTTCCAAACGATTATCTTCTTCTGCACCTGCTGCTGCCCATTCCTGGAACAGACTCGACATATTTCCCGGGTAATCGCAGGAACAATCCCGCTAATTTCTGGAAATGAAAACGTTGACACTAATCCACATGGTCGTTACACTTTGATTAGGATGAGCCCATATCAAAGGGGGAAATATGATGCCGAGCATTCAATCTAAATATAAGATTTTTGGCGGGCTTCGCCTCGCTGCAGCTGCATGCCTCATCGCCGCACTGCTCTCCGGCTGCTCTCTGCTGCCCGAGGAAGAAGAGGCGCTGCAGCCTCCGATTCAGCAGAAAAGACAGACCGATCAGGAAACCGCCCTGGTGAAAAAAGGGAGTATCGAACGGTATCTGGATTCTACTGCAACGGCGTTGTCCAGCAGCAATACTTCCGTTTCCTTCCCCGAATCCGGCGGACGAATCAAACAGATGTTTGTTCAGGCAGGCGATCTCATCTCGGCTGGCTCACCGATCGCGGAGCTGGACACAGGAGATTTGCAGACGCGCATCAAGCTGCAGAAGCTGAGCGTGGAGCAGAAGCAGATCGTCTTCTCCACAACGGTAAAGTCTGAAGCCGACAAGAAGGATTCCCGCCTCACCCAGATTGATCTTGACCGGGAGAAGCTGATTCTGGAATCGCTTGAGAGCGAATACCAAAAATCCTTGCTGCTTGCTCCCGTAAGCGGTAAAATCACGTATCTGTCGGTTCCCGATCCAGGCGAGGGAGTGACGGCCTTCCAGACCGTCGCCACCATTTCCAATCCGGATTCGATCGATCTGATTTACGAAGCCACCGACATCAAAAGTATTACCGGAATCAAAAAGGATACGCCGGTTGCGATTACCTACAGCGGGAAAACCTATCAGGGAAAAGTCGCACAAATCCCATCCACTGCGCCCAAGACCAGTGATCCCAATCTTCAGAAACGCAACGCCAAGGCTCTAATCATCGCCTTTAACGCGCCCAAGCCCGTAATAAAAATTGGCGAATATGCCGGGATCAAGCTGTTTATTGAGAAGAAGGATAATGTCCTTATCATTCCGCGTTCAGCCCTTCGGACCTTCCTGGGCCGTTCGACTGTGCAGGTGATCGATGGCGAGCGCGTCAAGGAGCTGGACGTCCAGACCGGACTTATGACCTCTGGCGAGGTGGAAATCGTCAAAGGTCTTGAAGAAGGACAGAAAGTCATTATCAATTAATTAACCGGACGCCTGCCGGATTCGTTATGGCGCTATCGTATCGGATAATCGATTACAACCACATTGTCCAATATACCGTCAAGCAGCTTTACAAACTGTTGATGAAGCGGATGGGGACCATACTGCTGCAGCGCCTCGCGGCTGTCAAAGGTCACGCGGAGCCCCAGTGTATATCCGTGAATATTCCCCGTCTCCTCCGTCACATTCAAGCCGGCCGTCAGTTCAATAAGTCCCGGTATTTGCCCTTTGAAGGCGTACAGGGTGTCCAGCAGCAGCTTCTCCTGTTCTCCGGAGATGGAGTCCTTGAATTTAAATGAAACCAGATGCTCATACATGCTTGGTAAACCTCCATTATATGGTTTGGATGAAGACTTCTGTCCCTATTATATATCAATCTTCCTGAAAATGAGCAGCCCCCGCACATGAAACTTTGTCCGGGGGCTGTTCATTTATATGATTAATATTATCCACCGGCTGCTGGACAGGCCCGATCCGTGTGTTTAAATTCCTTTTAAGGTAAAGGAGAACGCATAGGTTTTATTGGCATGCAGCACATATTCGGGATGTGCCTGAGCACCCCAGCTGTCATCTCCGCCGACACCCATCTGCTTGTGATTGATGCGTACAACCGTCTTGTTGCTGCGCGGCAGCTTATAGACATGATCGTGATTCTCCAGCTCCGATGGCGTATGCGGCAGCACGTTCAGCTCAACTGCCGGCGAACCAATGATTGCAAGCCCCGCTCCTTGACCATTCGTGACGGAAGCATGCCTCACGCCCATTTTATTCCCGCATTCCTGCGGACGGAGATAAGGTACGAATTGGTCAGCCACTTTGCCCCTGTATAGACCAAGCTTCGCTCCCGATTGGCGGTCCCAATACGATTCATGCGGCCCCTTGCCGTACCATTCGAGATTTTCGTATGAGCCATCCATGACGAGCATAACGCCAATCTCCGGAATTTCCGGAAGATTTTCTCCTGGAGTGAGCTGTTCATACACTTCAATCTCACCTGCTGCCTTCACGGTATAGACCAGCTCGCATTCCGATGCTGTTGTGGTCGGCAGGAAATAGCTTCCGCGCACGATAACCCGGTCCTGCAGCACCTCCCAGGTCAGCTCGCGCAAAATCCGCTCTTCTCCCGCAGAACGCCAGGTAGCGCTGCGTTCATGCTGCTTGTTGCCGCGGTCATTGTCTGTGTAAGCACGCCAGAAATTCGGTATCAAGGCGCTGCTCAGCAGCTCATTGCCCTTTACAATGAAGGAAGAGAGACTCCCTGTAGCTTTATCGAAGCTGGCAGAGAAGCCTTGACCGGCAACGGTCAGGGAATCTGCATCTTCTTCAGCCGAGAGTGCAGCCGATAAGCCTGGATTCTTGGCGCCAGTCACAAAAGCCATGCGCGGTGCAGGAAGAACGAACTGCTGAAAGGCAACCTCATGTCCGGCCTCAGCCCATTCCGAAGCCTGCTTCGTCAGGAAGCTTACGGTCAATACGGCTTCCCCATTCTTGTAGGCAATCCCCTCCAGAGGGATTGTTATTTCCTGAGTTTCGCCCGGTGCTATGGCAGCATGTCCGGTGCCTTGGTTCTCAGTATGCCCGTCCATCGTCACAACCCACTGCAGCGTATAGTCGCCCAGATTGGTGAAGAGAAATTTATTCTCGACCTTCAAAACGCCTTTTTCCATATCAACCGCGGTTATGCGGATGTTCTCATAGCATTTCTTAACCTCATAAAGCTTGGGAGAGACCGTACGGTCCGCGAAAATAATTCCGTTGCCGCAGAAATTGCCGTCATGCGGATTCTCGCCGAAGTCCCCGCCGTACGCCATATATTCGACGCCATCCGTATTCCTGGTCCATATTGCCTGATCGACCCAATCCCAGATAAATCCTCCCTGCAGCACAGGATAGCGGTCGAACAGCTCCGTATAGTGATGCAGGCCGCCGCATGAATTGCCCATCGCATGGCTGTACTCGCAGAGAATAAAGGGCTTCTTGGGTTTGTTCAGCGCATACTCCTCGATCTTGGCTGGTCTAGTGTACATCTGGCTCTCCATGTCGGAGGCCGCCTCCGACGCGCGCCACTGAAAGACGCCTTCATAATGAACCAGTCGTGTAGGATCCGCCTCACGCAGGAAATCATGCATTTTCACAAAATTATCGCCGCCATGCGATTCATTTCCCAGGGACCAGATGATGATCGAAGGGTGATTCTTGTCGCGCTGCAGCATGGAATTGGCACGGTCAAGCACATTGGCTGTCCATTCCGGACGGCTCGCAGGAACGGTTGAAGCGCTGAATTCATCCTGCAGGTAGGTCCAGCTGCCATGCGTCTCCAGATTGGTTTCGTCTATGACATACAAGCCGTATTCATCGCACAGATCATACCATTTTGGATGATTCGGATAATGAGAAGTCCGGACGGCATTAATATTATAAGCCTTCATCAGCTTCACATCCGCGACCATTTCTTCATAGCTGATCGCTCTGCCCGTAAGACAGGAGAATTCATGGCGGTTGACGCCCTTGAACACGATCCTTTTGCCGTTAATGAGCATCAAACCATCCTTCAGCTCGAACGTGCGGAAGCCGATACGGAAGTTTACAACCTCCAGCAGATGGCCCGCCTCGTCCTTCAAGCTGAGCACAAGCGAATACAGATTAGGATGCTCGGCGCTCCATTTGAGCGGATCGATAATATCCTGAACCGCCTCAATATCGATGGACGGCGCTGCGTTCAGCGCGGCGGACAGGCTCAGCGGCTCGGCCAGAACCGTGTGTCCCCTGGAATCATACAGCTGCGCTTCGACAGTCAGCACACCCAGATTCTCCTCAAAGGCATTCCTTATGGTCGCCCTGATGTTAAGCTTGGCGTCCTTGTAGTTTCCGTCCAGCTCTGTCGTAACATAGCAATCATACAGATGCGCTTTAGGCGTGGTGTACAAATACACATCGCGGAAGATGCCGCTCATCCGCCAGAAATCCTGATCCTCCAGCCAGCTTGCATCGCACCAGCGGTACACTTCAACCGCCAGCTTGTTCTCTCCTTCAATGAGGTAAGGCGTCAGATCAAATTCGGCCGGAGTAAACGTATCCTCGCTGTAACCGACAAGATCGCCGTTCACCCATACATAAAAAGCCGATTCCACCCCTTGAAAGCTGATGTAAACGGGCTGGCCCTTCCAGTCGCTTGGAACCGTAAAGGTTCGCACATACGAGCCTACCGGATTATATTTTGTCGGGGCAAAAGGAGGCATCAGCTCCTCTGTTTCCTCCCATGGATAGCGGATATTCGTATACTGCGGATAATCATAGCCTTGCAGCTGCCAATGGGCGGGAACCGTAATTTCATCCCATGCGCTGCTGTCGAAGCCTTGTTCGTAGAAATTTGCGATCCGTTTATCAGGCGTTGGCGCCCAGGCAAACTTCCATTGTCCGCTTAGAAGCTTCACATTTGGCGATGACAGGCTGTCGCCTTTAAGCGCATCTTCTACCGTTTCGAAAGGAATAAGCGCCGTATGCGCCTTCATCCGGTTTAATTGAAAGATTTCGGGATTGTTGTTCCACTCCGGGTAACCGTTGGCAGGAGGGCTGTATACGTATTTCTTTTTCACCTTTACACCTCTTCTGTACAGATTAAACGCTTAACTTCACTTTAGCGAATCCCGACGGTACAAGTAAATGCAATAATCAGGCAGGGAATATCGAAAAAAGGAATAGAAAAAAGAGAGCATACCGGATATGGGTATGCTCCCCTGGAAGAATCCGCCTTATTCAAAACGCAGCGCCTCGATCGGACGCAGACCGGAGGCCTTATTCGCCGGAAACAGCCCGAACAGGACTCCGATGAAGACCGAGAAGCCGAATGCCAGTCCGATCACAGGCATGGAGATCACCACCGTCATGCTCATCGTCCTGGACAAAATCTGGGCTACTCCGACACCGATACCCACCCCGAGCAGTCCGCCCAGGCCGCTGAGCGCGATGGCTTCGATCAGAAACTGGATCAGAATATCCTTCTTCTTGGCGCCGATCGCCTTGCGGATGCCGATTTCCCGCGTCCGCTCCGTCACCGACACGAGCATAATATTCATAATTCCGATCCCGCCGACCAAGAGTGAGATGGCCGCCACCCCGCCCAGCGCGAGCGAAAGCGTACCCGAGATGCTGCTGAACGAGTCCAGCAGATCCTGCTGATTGAAGACGCGGAAGCTGTTCGTATCGCCGCGGAATTTCTTCGTCAGCGCCGCCTCAAGCTCAGCCGTAACCGCGTCCATCTGGTCCGAGGCTGCAACCTGGACATTAATGGTTTTCACGCCCTTGGATTTGAACAGGCGCTCGGAGGTTGTAATCGGAATGATGATCACCTCGTCATTGGAGCCGGTGAGCGAGCTTCCCTTGGCAGCCAGCACGCCGACGACTTTATAACGTACGCCATTGAGGAGAAAGGACTGCCCGACCGCATTGTCCGAACCAAACAGGTCCGTTGCCGTTGTTGCCCCGAGAATCGCGATCTTCTGGTAGTAATCGAGATCGATTTGGGATACGAACCGCCCCGCCGCCAGTCCGTAATCCTTCAAATCCAGATAATCCGCCGTCGTCCCTACTACGCTGACAGAGACCGACTCCGACCCGTTCTTGCCGTTCCCGGTCGACTGGTTGATGGGTGCGGCAAATTCGATGTTATCCTTGTCGGTTATTTCTTCCGCTTCTTTATAATCTATTGTGGTTTGTGAGCCGCGGCCCGTTATATTAACAGTCAGAAGGTTGGTTCCCAGGCTCTCCACCTGATCGGTAACCGATTTGGTCGTACCCTGGCCGACTCCGACAAGCGCGATAACGGCCGCAACCCCGATAATAATGCCGAGCATCGTAAGCAGCGATCGCATTTTGTTGGATAGTATACTTTTAATTGCCATTTTGAAGGCTTGGCTGACGTTCACTTCTCGAATCACCGCCTTCCTCGCTGATTTGGCCGTCCTGTATGCGGACCACCCGTCTTGCCTGTTCGGAGATTTTCAGGTCATGCGTGATCAGGACAATCGTATGGCCTTCCTTATTAAGCTCCTTCATCAGCGACATGACCTCAACGCCCGTGCGCGTATCCAGCGCGCCGGTCGGTTCATCGGCAAGCAGGATAGGAGGGTTGCCTGCAAGCGCCCTGGCGATTGCCACCCGCTGCTGCTGACCGCCCGACAGCTCGCTTGGCCGGTGCCCGACGCGTCCCTCGAGACCCACCTTGCGCAGCGCCTCGATTGCCTGCTCCTTGCGCACCTTGCCGGGAATTCCCCTATAGATCAGCGGAAGCTCGACATTCTCGAGCGCGGACAGCTTGTTCAGCAGGTTGAAGCCCTGAAAAATAAAACCGATTTTCTTATTGCGGATTTCCGCAAGCCGGCTTTCGCGAAGCCGGCTCACTTCCTCCCCGTCCAGCCAATAGGCCCCGGAGGTGGGGGCATCCAGGCAGCCGATCACATTCATCAGCGTCGATTTGCCGGAGCCGGACGGACCGATAATGGCAATAAAATCACCATAATCGATGCGAAGCGAGATATCGCTGAGTGCATGAACGGTTTCTCCGCCCATTTTATACTGTTTGGATAAGGTCTCGATGCGAATGAGCGGTTCACGTTTCGCTTCCATTATCCTGCCCCTCCGCCGCGGGCGGCCGAAGCGCCGGCACTACGCTGTCCGCCGCCCTGGAATCCACCGCCTCCGCCTGCTCCGAATCGGGTGGCGCCTCCTCCCCCGCCGAGTCCGCCTAAACCGCCCAAGGCGCCTATTGCCGCCTGCTGCTGGTTAGCGCCAGTCGATGGGGTAATGACTGTCGGTAAAACGACCCGCTCCCCTTCCGTCAATCCGGAAAGAACTTCAATATAATCTTCATTATGAATCCCCACCTCGATCATCTGCGGGGTTCCTCCCAATCGGCCGGCTGCGCCGTTCTGGCCGTTTCTTCCGGCAGCAGCCTGCCCTCTGCCGGCTTGACCGCCTCCCGCGCCCCGGAACTGACCGCCATATCCTCCGGCTTGGCCTCCTGCCGCTCCATTTGCTCCGGCACCGCCTTGGCCTCCTGCCGCCCCACTCGCTCCGGCACCGCCTTGGCCTCCTGCCGTTCCATTTGCTCCGGCACCGCCTTGGCCTCCTGCCGCCCCACTCGCTCCAGCACCGCCTTGGCCGCCTGCCGCCCCACTCGCTCCGGCACCGCCTTGGCCTCCTGCCGCCCCACTTGCTCCGGCACCGCCTTGGCCTCCTGCCGCCCCACTCGCTCCAGCACCGCCTTGGCCTCCTGCCGCTCCACTTGCTCCAGCACCGTCTTGGCCACCTGTTCCGGCTCCTGCTTTGCCGCCTGAGTATCCTCCGCCTTCAGCAGTTCGTCCTCTGCCGCCTGCTGCTCCTTGAGCACCTGAAGCTTGCGCCGAGGCAGGAAGAATAACCATATACCTTCCGCCAAGCGATTGGACGGCATCGATAGGCAGCATCAACGTATTCTCCTTCTTCTCCACCTGGATGCTCGCTTCCGCGGACATGCCGGATTTCAGACCTGCAGCCGTATCCAGCGCCACTGTTACGTCGAACGAGGCCACGGCGTTGTTTGCCGTTCCCTCATTGGCTATTTCCGAAACCTTGCCTGTGAACGTTTGATCAGCCAGCGCTTCAACCGTTACTTTCGCGCTTTGACCGACCTTCACCTTGGAAATATCAAGCTCATCGATGCCTACGATAATTTCATAATGATCATAATCCGCAATCTCCATCAGTTCTGTAGAGCCGTTAAGCGTATCCCCGTCAGCCACGGACAATGTCGTGACCGTCCCGCTCACCGGCGCAACAATTGTTTCTTCCGCCACCGCATCCTTCAGATCGGCAATCGTCTCTCTGGATTGATCGATATCCAGCTGCTGCTGCTTCATGCTGAGCTTCAGGCTGCTGATGTTTTTATCATCCGTCTCCATCTTGTACTGGTCCTGCGTACTTTCCAGCTGAAGCAGCTTCTTCTCCAGATTGACCTCCTCGGTCTTGATTTTATCCGTGTTGTCTTCGCCTTCCAGCGTTGCCAGCACGTCGCCTTTCTTCACCTTGTCGCCCTGCTTCACCTTCACTTCGCCAATGACGCCCTGCTTGCCGGACTTCACGGTCTCCTTCTCGGCAGGAGCAATGCTTCCTGTCCCGCTGACATTCACTTCGATTGTGCCTTTAATAACCTGTGCAGTCGCAACTGGAGCAGCTACGACCACTTCTTTCTTGTCCCACTTGAAATAAGCGACGCCCGCCCCCGCAACTAACAGCACTCCGATACCTAATATCCACCACTTTCTCATTGATCGCTACCCGCCTTTCCCCTATTCCCCTGACCAAATTGCTGCTTTCGGATTGTCTGCGCCGTCTTGCCGTCGTCTGCGAGCCAAATCATGACGATATCGCCTTCCTTCAAATCGGAAGCCTGCAGCTGACTTTCACTTGGGCCGCCCTCTCCCCTTGTCATTTCATTTATTGTCGTGCCGGCATTTAACGGTATCGTTGTTTGGTCTGTGGTAGATTCCATCTGGAAGCCGCCTGCAGGCCTCACTCCCTTGCCGCCGCCAAGCCTGTCTCCTTGGGCTCCTGTGGTGTCACCTTGCTGAGCACCGCCAGATGCCGCTTGACCATTTTCGGGTGGAGTTCCCTTGGGCGAAGCTGGGTCCCTTCCCTGCACTTCACCGCCCGGAGCGGATTGACCATCACCTGCGGGAGCTCGTCCACCCGCTCCCTGTCTGCCGCGCACGCCGCCGCCCGGCATTTGCGAAGGCTGTGCTGTCGATTTCAGGACAACAATGGAGTCGGTACTGGCCGCAACCACCTTCGCAATCATATCCGGCATGTTCGCCGCATCCTCGCCTTGCTGGCCGTTCGGAACGGATGCCGTACCGGTTGACTGCACTCCTGCTGCATTGCCGGCCAATGCATTTTCTCCGGCAGCCGTATTGTTTGCCGCGCCGCAGCCTGTCAGCAGCAAAGTCAGCAGCAGCGTTCCAACAGCAAGCTTTATTTTCCATTTTTCCATAAGGCGTTGCTCCCATCTCTCCATGAACATTCTCTCAATCTTCCACGGGTAGAATAGCATTCCTAGATGAATTTAAAATGAAGCAGGAACATTTTGCTATCCGGCAAATTTCGGCTGGTCCAGACACAGGCAGAACCGGTTTCCCCGCCCTCTTGCGGCCAAGTTCGTTTCTTCCCTCCAGACCTTGCAGATATTTGTAAGAGTGACACCTACAAATGTTTATATGGTCACAAAAAAGAAGAGAGCAGACATCGCCCTCTTCTTTGAAACAATTCATATTGTGCTTATTTCGGAACCTACCGTTTATTCTTCGACCTTGAATTTTGGGCTCACCCGGTCGAAGTTCGGATTTTCTCCGCAGACCATCAAGCCCTGGCCCCAATTGATATGCGTATTCACTACCGGGAAATCCGTCGCGCTGCGGTATTGGAACAGTACGTTCCGGCGTGTCCGTTCGCTAAGATTCGCTGGAGATCCATGAATGGTTAGATAATTAAAGAACAATACATCCCCTGCCTCCGCCGGACATGGCGTTCCCATGGAAATCGGATATTCCTTGGCATTCAGATAATGCTTGCCCACATGCGGCAGAGTGCCTTCTTTATGCGAGCCCGGGATAACATGCAGACAGCCGTTCTCAACATTGGCATCGTCCAGATGGACGCTCGCCGCCAGCATCGTATGCTGTTCATGCGGAAAATATGGATGATCCTGATGCATCGGGAATGCGGCGCCGTTCTCGGGCGGCTTGACCAGCATTTTGGAATGATGAAGCTGGACATTGGGGCCGATAATCTGGGACAGTACCGATGTCATGTTGGGATGAACAATAGCGCGCATGAACGAAGCATCGTGATACTGCACGTCATGAAAGCCCTTAAGCACGAGCTTCTTCAGCTCGTCCGGTGGCAAATAATCCCCCTGCCAGGCATGGTTCACGTCTTTGCGGGCATGAGCCGCGCGATCGATGATTTTACCGACGGCCGCACGCATCTCTTCTACCTCGGTTTTATTGAATACGCCTTTGACCAGCAAGTAGCCCTGTTCGTTGTAAAAATCGACATCCTGTGCTTTAATCATGTTAGATCCTCCTGTTTGCTATGAATTCGTTTTCTTACCCTCATTATGCCTTACAAGCGGGTTCGCATCTTTAGCAGATGGGGTCATATTTTTGTCTTTTTACGCCAACTTGTATAGGAGGAAGCTCCTTGTATCATTGGATTGAAAGCGAAACCAGACTGAACCGGCAGGCAGTCCGCATCAAGTCTCCCGACGCCTCCTTTACCGTCCACTACTGGGGGCTTGAGCCCCGGCATTTCAGCAACTCTCTTCACAAGCATTCCTATTTTGAAATCTGCTATGTCCTGGGCGGCGAGGGCGCTTATTTGGATAACGGCACTCTTTATCCGTTGAGCAAGGGAAGCTTGTTCTGTTCCCGGCCGGAAATTAATCACCAAATTATGTCTTCTGCAGGCATGCAGCTGATCTTTATTGCCTTCGAACTGAATGAAAGTGAATGCTCGGAGGAAGTCCGTGCGGCGTTTCAGACACTTGCCGAAACAACCGACGTTTGCAAACATAACGGAGACAATCTGCCTTCTGCGCTGCTTTGGCGGTCACTGCTTACAAGAGAGGACCAACAGCCCGCCATACCGGAATCCTCCCTGCAGGATCTGGCCCGCGCGCTGCTGTTTTCCTTCGTTCCGCTGTTCGTGTTAAAAGCTTCGGGAGAGCGGACCCCGCTCCATCGAAGCTCCGCGCTGCTTCTGAAGCAGGCCAAGCTGTACATCCGCGACAACCTGTCCGATGATGACCTTTCCCTGGGGAAGGTCGCTGCGCATCTGAATGTGTCACCGCGCCATTTGTCCCGTATATTCTCTTCCAATATTCATGAATCCTATTCACAATACGTCCGCCTGCAGCGCGTCCGGCAGTCGGCTGATTTATTGCTTCATTCCGAGCTGTCCATCAAAGTGATAGCAGAAATGACCGGCTTCGGATCTGTCCATTACTATACACGCACCTTCCGCGCGCTAATGAACACAACCCCGGCCAAATACCGCGAGGATTCCTACGCAGGACAGCAAAATCCCCTTCATTCGTAACCGGATGCAGCGTGCAATCAGAACGCAGTATAAGTCCCGCCAGGGACGAAAAACGGCTATCAGCTGGCAATAGCTAATCCGCTTCTCTGCAGCCCCAACGTTATCCCATCCGGCTGTCCAGAGGGTCGAAAACCTCTAGGGTCCCCCTCCGGGGATTTAGAGGGCGATCCCGAAAAGGTAAAAGCGGGTCCCGACAGGGACGAAAAACGAGGCCAGCTGGCAGCAGCTAATCCGCTTCTCTGCAGCGCCAACGTTATCCCATCCGGGTGTCCAGAGGGTCGGAAACCTCTGGGGTCCCCCTAACGGGGGATTTAGGGGGCGATCCCGATTAAAGTCAAAGCGGGTCCCGCCAGGGACGAAAAACGAGGCCAGCTGGCAGCAGCTAATCCGCTTCTCTGCAGCGCCAACGTTATCCCATCCGGCTGTCCAGCGGGTCGGAAACCTTTGGGGTCCCCTCCGGGGGGTTTAGGGGGCAACAAGTCTTCTCGCTTCGGCCCATTTCTCGTTGTAGCTCCGAAAAGCCTGCTTCAAATCGGCTGCCGCGATAAACTCCTGAATGTAATCGCCTGACCAAAAAGCGATCTGCGCTTTATCGCCAAGCTTCAGGAAATTGTCGCTCGGCGACTGCCGCTCGAGATAGATGGGATTGAAGGTCTGAAACTGCTTGAGCTGAGGAAGCTCCGAGGTCTTGGTCTGCTCGACCGGCAGAAATCCGGAATCATTCACGTAGCCGGATTCCTTAACGAAGAATTCAATCCATTCCTTGGCCAGCTCCTTATTCTCGCTGAACTTGCTGACGCCGACAAACCAGTCCGGACTGAGCGCCACATATCGTTTATCCGCTTTATTATCGTAAGGAAACGGAAAGAAACCGATCTCGGATGAATCCGCTCCTGCATCGATGACCTGCTTGATGACCCAGTTCCCCAGAAAATACATCGCTGCCTGTCCGCCCGCAATTTGGCTTTTGGACATTTCCCAGTTGTTCGCGATCAGGTCCTTCTCGGTATAGCCGCGTCCAATCAGCGTCTTGACGATCCCGATCGCTTTGCCCCAGGGATTATCAAGCTGCCACGGAGCATCGGTATAAACCATATTATTCAAATAGCCCGCATCGCCGGCCATACTGCCAACCAGATTCTCACCCCACTCCAGCATTGGCCACTGGGCACCGTAATTCAAATAAATCGGTATGATTCCCGCCTGCTTCAGCTGCTGACAAGCCATATAGAACTCGTCCAGCGTCGTGGGAATATCCGTTATGCCCGCCTTCTCAAATGCCTTCTTGTTATAGACGATGCCTTCTGTGGAAATCCCTGTCGTCAAACCGTAACGAACGCCATTATAGGCCTTGTAACCGGAGAACCGCATTCCCTCGAACATCTCCGGATCAAGCGGCTCAAAGTAATTGGCGAGCTCCTCATTGGTTATATTATTGGGCAGCAGCAGCACATCTCCCATTGTCCGGGTGGACAGGCGAACGAGAACATCGCTTGTATAATTGGCAGGGGCATCAAATTCCACAACCGCTTCCGGATGGGACTTCTGAAACTGATCGGCGTATTTCTGAAAGACGCCATTCTCCACCAGATCGACCCGATTCGTCAGAACGACAAGTGTCTGCTTGCCCTCGGCCTGCGGATGATCCGGATTTGAGGGAGAGGGTTCAGATACCGCTCCTTCCTCCGGCTTGCACCCTGCAGCCAGGCCGGTACACAGAATCAGAATCGTCATGGCCGTAATCACGAATTTCCATCTGAGCCTGCTCATCCTATTCCCCTCCCCCTTTACCGGCAAACGGCAGCAGCAGCTCCACCACTGTGCCTCTTCCGGATTCACTGAACACCTTCACGCCAAAGCCGCTTCCATAGTGAAGCCTGATTCTTTCATTCACATTCGCAAGCCCTATCCCGCTTCCGCTTGAGCCCGCCGGATTTCCGCCAGCCTGTGCGAGCGCCACGGCTTGTCCCGACAAATTACGGTTCAACCGCTCCAGCGTCTCCCCGGTCATCCCCAGCCCGTCATCGGTGATCCGCAGAATAACATGCTCCTTAGCTATCTCCGCTGCAACATTAATATGCATGAGCGGCTTATCGTCGTCCATGCCGTGATAGATCGCATTCTCCACTATCGGCTGAAGCACAAGCTTGATGATGGAATAGCCAGCCAGCTGCTGCGGAGCGTCAATCCTCAGCTCAAAACGGCCGGGATAGCGGTAATTCAGCAGCTCCACATAGTGGCGTACATGATCCAGCTCGCTCGCCAGCGTCACTTCCTCGTGCAAATCGCTGATGCTGTAGCGCAGCAGCCTGCCGAGGATCGCCAGCATATTGGCCGCATCGCGGTCGTCATTGAGCTCGGCCGCCATGCGGATCGATTCCAGCGTATTATACATGAAATGCGGATTGATCTGGCTTTGCAGCGCATGCAGCTCCGCCTCCTTCTTCTTCGTCTCCATCACATAAATATCTGCAATCAACTGATCGATCTGCAGAATCATCTGGTTGAACTGACTGCCGAGCTGCCCGATTTCATCGCGGCGCCTGACCTGGAACTGGACATCGAAGTCCCCGTCCTGGACACGCCGCATCAGGCGAATCATCGTGCGCAGCGGCCTGGTCAATGCGAAGGAAAAGAAGATCGAGATGAGCAGCGCGATGCCGATGGTCAGAAAAGTCGCAATCCACGTCACGTTGCGGATCACCACCGAATCCCGTGTCAGCTCCTTGGCGGGAATGGAAATAATCATTTTCCAGGCGTTATGGGAAGAGGCGGCATAGATGTACAGACGGCGTTCTCCGCCCTCGTTCAGATAAAAGCTTCCATTCTCCCCGGTCGCCTGCTTCAGCATCGGCTGATCCGCAATATTGGCGGTCAGCAGCTTCCTCCCGGAGTCGTAAACGACATTGCCATCCGCATCGACAATAAGCGACTTACCGTGAGTAACCCGATCCAGCTTGACCACCTGATCCTCAATAACGCTGATATTGGCGTCAACGGCAATCATCCCGACATCCTTCAAGGACTTATCAATGATTTTCCGGACGACGGTAAATGCATATTTCACGCTTTTGAGATTGCTGGTGTATTTTTGCGTGCTGAACAGGACAGCCTCGCCTGCCGTATCCCGCATCCTTTGCTCCCACAGCTCATAGCTTTCCTTTATATTGGTGCGGATGCCGGATTTGGCCGAGTAGTAACCGTTTCCATATTGATCGAAAATATAGACCGAATTCGCGCCCCGCTTGATGTTATTGATATATGAAATATTGCCCTCGATTCCCCGCTGGATTGACAGGAGCAGATCAAAATCGGTCGGCACCGAATTGCCTTCGCCGCCCCCGGAGAATTGTGCGCGCTGCTCATAATAACGGTTGGAGCGGATCAGGTTCTGCCTGATATCATCCTGATAAGCCGGAATGGAAGAGATCCGGACCATATCTTCAATATAATCGTCAACCCGGTCCATCATGTTGCTGAGCATGTTCGTGGAGTATACGATCGTATTATGCTCGATGGAATGGGAATAATTCCGGTAGGAAACGACGCCAATAAACGTAAGCGGAAGTATGACGAGCAGCAGAAACACCAGCAGCAGCTTGCGCTCCATCCTCATATCGCTTACTTTTGACCAAGCCTGACGCAATCGGTTGCCGGAATTCATGCTGGATGTCTCCTTAGCTGTGAGCATTAGCGCGTTCTTAAGTAGCTTCAACAAAACAGCCCGAACCCCTCGCTTGCAGGTGCCGGACTGCTTTGTTCAAGCTTTTACTGCTGGGTCAAAATAATCGGACCGTCCTCTGTTATCGCGATCGTGTGCTCGTATTGGGCAGACAGGCTGCCGTCAAATGTCCTTGCTGTCCATCCGTCTTCATCGATCTTGCAGTTCGGCCCGCCCACATTCAGCATCGGCTCAATGGTGAATACCATGCCTTCCTTGATGCGCGTGCCGCGGCCAGCTGGCCCGTAATGGGGAACCTGAGGCTCCTCATGCATAATTTGCCCGATTCCGTGGCCGATAAACTGCCGCACGACCGAGAAATTTTGCGCTTCCGCGAATACCTGGATCGCATGGGACACATCGCCGATCCGATTGCCCGGAACCGCCATTTCGATCCCCTTGTAGAGCGATTGCTCCGTTACGTCCAGCAGATGGGCGGCTTCTTCCGAAATACTGCCGACCGCATAGGACCAGGCCGAATCCGCAAGCCATCCCTCCAGATTGACAACCATATCGATGGTCACAATATCTCCGTCCTTCAGACGGTACTGGCCCGGGAAGCCATGACAAATCACGTCATTGACGGAAGCGCAGGTGGCGTATGGATAACCTTTATACCCTTTTTGCTCCGGCGTTGCCCCGTGATCTCTCATAAACTTCTCGGCAAACCCGTCAATTTCGATCGTTGTGATGCCGGGGCTGATCAGCTTTCTGATTTCTCTATGACAGGCGGCCAGCACCTCTCCGGCCTGTTTCATTTTATGAATTTGATCTTTTGTTTTTATAGTGAGCATGTCAATCTCCTTTATGATCATGATTATGTTCATTGTAAAGCTCTGCGCCTGCTTTTTCAAACGATGGCATTAATATAGTATGAAGGAAGAGCCGGCATCGTCCTTTACCTTTGCTGCAAAATTAGTTCTGCTGCCGCCATCACAAAAAAACCACTCCCGCCCCTGAGCGATATCCGCTTATGGGAGTGAGAGTGGATGCAGGATTCATGCCGTTGTCCGTACAGCCTAAGGACTTAAAATCAGCATGAGCAGAGAATATATCAAGAGCGCCTTGCCCCATCTTTTTTTCATAAAATCCTTGCCGCGGTGAATCCGTGACTTCACGGTATTAACCGGTATATTATTGGCCTGGCTGATCGCCTCAAGCGACATTTCCAATACATAGCGCTGATAAACGACGCTTTTGTACTTGACCGGAAGCTTGTCGATGAGCTCCGCCATCTTGTCGGACAGCTCGCGCTCGATAACCTCGCCTTCAGGCGTCGGTTCTGTATTTGCAATGACATCATGAAGCGAGAGAGGCTGATCGGAATGGGCCATAACCGGTTGATCCAGAGGAAGTGACGGTGCCTTGCGACGACGAAGCAAATCCAGGCAAATGTTCTTGCCGATGTGAAAGATCCAGGTGGAAAATCGTTTGTTCTCATCAAAGCGGTTCAAATTGAGGTATACCTTGAGAAAGGTTTCCTGAACCACATCCTCGCACTCTGTCTTGCTGCGGAGGATCCGATGCGCCATGTTGTAAATCTTGTCCGTGTACAATTCCACAAGCTTGTTGAAGGCAAGCTGATCGCCCTGTCTGGAAGCCATTACCAGCTGAGACTCATTCATCGCAATTCTCCTTTGCCATCCGTCGTGAACACCTTTACCTACCATTATAACAGGAAAAAAAAGAAACGCATCTGTTAATAGCGCCGTTTAATAAATTCCGGTCATATTCTTTTTGGTTTATGGCAAAATGTTGACGTTCCCCTTCTGCTTCCCAGAATCATCCATGCCCTGTAGCATGAATTCGGCATACATGCGTCATGGAGCTTCCTGCTTGCGGCACTATACTTGGCATCACTAGGTATACCGTTTAGCATTACATAACGCACAATTCACTACTTTCTTTATCGATAGCTTGACCTATATAATAGGGATTGTACCGTGTGACAATCATGATGATGGAGGTAAATGAATGAAACCCATTCCCTTAAAGCAGCGCGGAATAGAGGCAAGCCAGCTCGTCCTCGGATGTATGAGGCTTGGAGGCGGCTGGAACGATAATCCGATCACAAGCGAGCATTACAATCAGGGCATGGAAGCTGTCAATGCCGCGCTGGAAATCGGCATCAACATGTTTGACCATGCCGATATCTATGCCTTCGGCAAGGCGGAGCGGGTATTTGCCCATGTATTGAAGGAAATGCCGGGCCTCCGCAAGGAAATTATTATCCAATCCAAATGCGGCATCCGTTTTCCTGACGGGGTTGGTCCACAGCGCTTTGACTTCACCGAGGCTCATATTCTCAAAAGCGTAGACGGGATTCTTGAACGTCTTGGAACCGAATACCTCGATATTTTGCTGCTTCACCGTCCGGACCCGCTCATTGATCCGGAAGAGGTGGCGAGCGCATTCCGCAAGCTCACCGCCTCCGGCAAGGTCCGCCATTTCGGCGTTTCCAACATGAGTCAGGGACAAATCAAGATGCTCCAGGCGTATTGCGATGAGCCTTTCGTCGCCAACCAGCTGGAGATGAGCCTTCTGCGGACAGGCTTCGTAGAAACCGGCATCCACATTAACCAGGATGCGGCGAAGGACAGCATTTTCCCGGAAGGAACGATGGAATTTTGCCGTATGGAGAATATCCAGCTGCAATCCTGGGGTCCGCTGGCGCAGGGGCTATACTCCGGCGCACCGCTCGACGGCAAGCCGGATATGGTGGTTCAAACCGCCAAGCTTGTCAGTCGGCTGGCAGAAGAAAAGAACACGACGCCGGAAGCGATTGTTCTCGCTTGGCTGATGACGCATCCCGCTGCCATTCAGCCTGTAATCGGCACCGTGAATCCCAAGCGCATCCTGGCTTGCAGGGATGCCGCCACACTTCGCCTGACCCGCGAGGAATGGTATACGCTTTATGAAAGCACTCGCGGCAAGAAAATGCCCTAAATATCGGAAGCGCCCCCGCCAAGAATGACGGGAGCGCTTCTTTTTTATATGAAATTCGGTTAAATGACCTCCAGGCCATCCTTGTCCGGCAGCTGCGGGTACGCGGCATGCGGCTCTGTCTGATACCAAAATGCAACGGAGGAGATATCGTCCTGCAAGGGCAGGTATCTGCCCTTCGACCGCCACCCCAGCGCCTGCACCGTCACATGAAGGTCATCCTCGAAGCGGATAGGGTCCATGATATGCCAGCGGTACATTCCGAAGCGCTGGTTGGCCTTGTACAGGCCGTCCGGCTTGATCGCCTGGTGCATGCCCAGATAAGGCGTGCTGTAAGGTACATACTTGCCCTCCATATCCCAGTTCCAGGCTCCGCCAAAATAATCCTCCAGCCCTGTCGAGCAGATTGTCGGGAACTCGCGGTCCCCGTCCATGTAAAATTTCACTTCGCCTTCGCCCCACCAGTTGTTGCTGTTCACCTGCCACGCCAGATAGGTTCCGACAAAGTGCCCTTTGCCCTTGATGCCATCGACTATCGTATGTACATCCTTGTAGGCAAGGGGATTGCTGCGGCGCCACTGGGCATGAAAATAAGCCATATCGGCCGGTACGTCGGTTAGCGTATAATTAATTTGGTAATACAGCACCGTGTCCTTGTCTTCCAGATTCTCCATGACGAACCGGGCTTTGCCGCGGAACGGCATTTCCCAATAGCTGTTGAAGCCGTTTGCCGGGTTAACGGCAATTGGAAGCGAATTCACAAGACTGCGCTCGCACCAGCCGTTGCAGAAAAAATCGCCGACCGGAACGCGCACCGAGGGCTCCGCTTCGTCATCCCAATAAATGTTCAGGATCAAATGCCGCCATGATTCTACCGGACAGGTGAGCCAGAAATTCTGAATCACGCCCGGCCCCTGAATGTCGGCCATTGTGAACGAGGAATTCGCCGGCACCATGACAGAGGGGGATATCTTCCAGCCTTGTCCCAAATCGCGGGCGCAGGCCGCCCCGGTGCCTTCCGTGGCCATGGCTCCCTTGCCTTTCCCGCCGGTAAAGTTCTCCGGACTGACCGATCGGGTAACCGCGTTTGACAAACGTGACAAATTGCCAAGCCCCATGCCGATTCCATTGAATGCTGTTGTCATTATATAAGCCTCCTGTGCGTTTGAATAATAGCGTTCAAGGACATTATAAGCCGGGCATTACGCAGCTGGATTTAGCAATTGGTTAGTTCTTTTTATCAATCATTCAGAACATTCATACTTTAATGAAAATGAGGGTTTTCCGTGCTGGAGCAATTATCGCCTTACATACGGGTAGCTATGGATTCCTGGTTAGATTCCGGTGCTTTCATCGAGGAACGGGTAATCTGGGATTATGAGCTGCTGCTTCTCAAAGAAGGACGCCTGGAGATAACAGTCGAAGATAACGTATACGCCGGGGAAGCCGGAGACGTGTTTCTCTTCAAGCCGAAGCAGCCCCACTCCATTCGGGTCATGGGAGGGCAGGCGGCGAGGCAGCCCCATGTCCATTTTGATTTATCCGAAACCGCCGACAGCCCCGATGTATGGGTGTCCTTCAAGCCCCTGCGGCATATGAGCCGTACGGAGAATAGCTGGTTCCGCCCGGATCTGCTCTCCGGACCGGACTGGAAGCTGCCAAGCCGCATCCGTATGCCGGATTTGCTGAAGTTCGAAGAGCTGCTGTTCGCGGTCATCCGGGAGTTTGAAATGAAGATGCCATTCCACCAATTCCGCCTGAAGGGGCTTATGCTTGAGCTGCTCGCGTGCCTGCTTCGCGAGACGCAGCTCGAGGAAAAGCTGCGAGAGCCCGGCCATCTCCCGCTCCTGCTGGAGATCCAGCATTACCTGAACCTTCACGCCGGCCGTGAGCTGACGCTGATGGAGCTCTCCGAACAGTTTCATATGAACAAGCATTATTTGATCGGGTTGTTCAAGCAGGCTTTCCAGATCACACCGATGCAATACCATCAGCAGATGCGTCTGGACCGGGCCAAGAACCTGCTGCGCCACACCAGGATGACGATGCAGCAGATTGCGGATTCGCTTGGCTACCCGAGTATTCACGGCTTCAGCAGAGCCTTCAAAAACAAGGAAGGCGTAAGCCCCAGCGCCTACCGGGCCATTCTTGCGGAGGGCAGAAAATAAAGGACAGCAGTCAGAGCCTGAACCTTACTGATGCCAGTTAGAAATCCGGTAAATAAGATAGGCTGCCATGGCTGCCATACAGAAACGTCTCTTTGGCCGCTGATGCCGTTTCTCCAGCCTTCTCCCACTCGCTTCACCCTTTAATCTCATGAATCAAGAAGAAACGGCTGTCGCCGTCCTTTTGGTGGCACAGCAAGTTTCTTCCCTTAGACCTTGTAGAAATTTACAGGAGTGAAACTTATAAATTCTATAAGGTATAAAAAAACCGCTGAGCGCTTGGTTACCAAACGTTCAGCGGTTTTTATGAGAACAATAGCCATTCTGTTGTGAACAACCGGATAGCGGCCGTTAATCGAACAGAAAATCCTCATCCTTTAATGTCTCTACATGGACTGTCCGTACATAGCCGTTGCCTTTTTTCGAGAAGAAATCATGCTGCTTCGTCCGGGTGCTGATCCCGTTGAACACGATCGGATTCACCTCTTCTTCAGGAAAAACCGGCTCCAGCGCCAAATTCATCAGCGCCTTATTCGCATTGTACCGCACGAATCGCTTCACTTCCTCCTGCAGGCCAAGCACGCTGTACAGCTCGTCGGTATAGGCTTCCTCATTGGCGTGCAGACGGTTTAGGAGATCATAGAGCTCTGCCGTGACTTCGGACTGCTCAGCCGCATCCAGCTCGCGGAACACCTCCTGCGCCAGCACCCCGACATAGAGGCCGTGAATGCTCTCATCGCGCAGGATGAGGTCGATAACCTCGCCGCTGCTGGTCATTTTCCCTTGTCCGGCAAGGTATAAGGGGTAGAAAAAGCCGCTGTAGAACAGATAACTTTCCAGCAGCACGGAGGCTGCCATCGCCAGATACAAGCTTTTCGCCGAATCGATGTTCTGGTAGCATTCCGAGATCCACTCCGCTTTGGACTGCAGCAGCGGATTTTGCTCTACCCATTTGAACAGCTTGTCTATTTCCTCGGTAGTCGCCAGCGTTGTAAAAATACTGCTGTACGATTTGGCGTGAATCTGCTCCATCATCCCCATGAAGCCAAGCACCGCCTTGCGCTGCAGGCCGTCGATATGCTCCAGCAGCTTCGGCATGCCGACTCCGCCCTGAATCGTATCCAGCAAAGTCAAACCGCCAAGCACCTTCATATATAAATCCCGTTCCGGGCTGCTTAATCTCATCCAGGACATTTTGTCATCGGAAAGCGGAATCTCTTCATCCGTCCAGAACTGCATGATGTTCTGGTTCCAGAACGTGCTTGTATAATCGTCATCAGGCCGGTTCCAGTTCACAGCCTTAAAGGTCACCGCCGGCTTCTTGACCGGCTCCGCTAATTTTACATTCATAACTTCATTTCCCTTCCATGATGATTTCAGGCGGTACCGGAAGTGAGGCAAAAAAACTGGCGTGCATGAGGAAAGCCTCCTCTGATATTCGTAGGTGCTGCAAGTGAGTTTGCCGCTTGCCGCTTGTCGAGGAAGCAGTTGTTCAAGCTGATTTTCCCCGTTTAAACCGCACAGCTAATGCATTCCTCCACGGAAAGATGGTTCGTCCGGGTGTAATACAGCGACTTCAAGCCCTTCTTGGCCGCGTACAAATAATACCTGGCGAGTTCTCTTGTGCTCACATCGCTGTTGACATGAAGAATGGTTGAAATGCCTTGATCCACATGCTCGCTGATTTCGGCAATAAGGTCCATCACCTTGAACTGATCCATTTGATAGGCTGATTTATAGTAAAAGTAATTGTCCGCCGCCATGTAAGGCATCGGGTAATAGGTCGTCGAATTCGCATAGGTGCGCGTTTCAATTTGCTCCACGATCGGCATAACGCTTGAAGTGGCGTTCTGGATGTAGGAAATGCTCTGCGTAGGCGCGATGGCCAGCCGGTAGGCATGATATAAACCGTGCTGCTTCACCAGCTGCTTGAGGCTGCTCCAATCCGCGGGCGTTGGAATCGCAACTCCCTCGAACAGCCCTTTCACCTTGTCCGTCACCGGACTGTAATCGGTATCTTCATATTTGGCGAAATAAGTGCCTTTGGCATACTCCGAGCGTTCAAAGTCCTGGAAGACCGTCCCCGTGTCTCGAGCGATCTGCATGCTCTTCTCGATGGAATAATAGTTCATCATCATAAAGAAGGTCCGGGCAAAATCCTTCGCTTCGCCGCTGTCGTATGCGATCCGGTTCTTGGCCAAATAGCCGTGAAGATTCATCGCTCCGAGCCCGACGGCATGAAGCTCGTTATTGGCTTTGGCAACGCCGGGCGCATTGGGTACACGCGACATATCGCTGACTGCTGTCAGGGCGGTCATGCCTTCATACACGGATTCCTTGATTTTCTTCTGCTCCATCACATTGACGATATTAAGGGAAGCCAGATTGCAGCAGATATCGCGGCGGATCAGATCCGGCTGGCCGTAGTCGCCGATCTCCGATACCTCCTGGAGCTGAAAAATCTCCGTGCACAGGTTGGACATTTTCACAGTGCCGATATCCTTCAACGCATGATTCTTGTTGGCATTGGATTTGTTCATTATATACGGATAGCCGGATTCCAGCTGTATTGTCGCAATTTTGACAAGCATGTCGCGCGCGCTCATGACCACTTTTTTCTTCACACGGTCGTCCGCAAGCAGCTGATCGTACATCTCATCCAGATCGATATCGTCCAGATGCTGGCCATAGGCCTGATAGACGGTGTGGGGCGCGAACACATGAAGAGGCTGGTTCTGCTCAGCCAGCGTGTAGAAGCGGTTCGGTACAATCAGTCCAATGGAAAGGGTCTTGATCCGGTTCTTCTCATCGGCGTTGATTTTCTTGCAATCCAGAAACTCCAGCACGTCCCAGCCGAAAATATTATAATAAGCCGCTCCCGAGCCCTTGCGCTGACCCATCTGATCCGCATAGGAGAATGCATCCTCCATCAGCTTCAGGATCGGCATAATCCCTTTGGCGGCGCCTTCAACCCCTTTGATTGACTCCCCGCGTCCCCGAAGCTTGGACAAGTTGACCGCAACGCCGCCGCCGATTTTGGACAGCTGCATGCAGGTTCCAAGACCATAGTTGATCGAATTAAGAGAATCGTCAACCTCCATTAAGAAGCAGGACACCAGCTCGCCCCGGCGGCTTTTGCCCGCATTAAGGAAAGTTGGCGTAGCCGGTTGAAGGCGCTGCTCCATCATGGAGCGGGTGAGCATTCTGGCGACTTCCGCATTTCCCTGCGCAAGATGGAGCGCCGTAATACTGACCCGGTCCGGGTAATGCTCCAGATATTTGGATTGATCATTAGTCTTGAGCGCATAATCCGTATAGAATTTGGACGCCGCCATATAGGATTGAAATTCGAAGCCGTACTGCTGCGCCGTCTCATAGACAGACTCGATTTCTTCCAAGGTGTAGCGGTCATAGACATTCTCGTAATAATCGTTGGCGATCATATAATCGATTTTTTGCTTCGTGCCGGAGAACGTCTCGCTCCTGCTGTGAACATCCTCCATAAACTCCGCAACAGCCTCATGATCCTTTTCCAGCTTGAAAAAGCCGTCTTCGTTTCTTTGCATCAATTGATTATTCAGTTCAATGTACCGCAAACATGCTCACCGCTCTCCGAAAATATTCAACATCCGTTGACGTACCTGACAGCTCAAATTTGCTGATGACCGGGACAGCGAATAACTGGGCGATCCGGTCTGCGCTTTTGGCGAATCCTTCTCCCCAATTCCGGTTGCCACTCGCAGAAACACCCTTCAGATAACTGTAATTATTTTGCAAAAATTCCAGTACCCTGTCCGGTACCTGACCAAATCCTGTTGTATAGGTTACGAGCACGAACGGCTCCCGTATCGTTGAGCTTCCTTCGATTCGTACCGCCCTCATCGCTAACTTGTCTATGAATCTGCCGACATTGCCCGTGCGTGAATCATAAGCAATCAACAAATACACCAACTCCTGACCTGAGGAATTTCCAATTTTTCTTTTCAGCAACTTCATCTATATATAGTTGGTAAGATTGAATATATATCAATATATTGTGTATGTCAATGAGTCTCCAGGTAATATTCAACTGATTCATCCAGGCTTTCATAAGACAAAAACCCCCTGAACCGTTACGTTCAGGGGGCTGTAGGGGATTTTCCGCTTCTACTAAATAAAATTATTTCATGGCGGGCAGCTTCTTCATGATGAGTATTGCCACCTCTGCCTGGCCTGCGTAATCGGCAGCTTCAAATTGTGTCGGCGGTTTGCCATTCATGAGTCCTTTTTCCAGCTCTGTCCCAGTTAAAAACCCCCAAACCCACATGAGAAGCGGATCTGGAGGCTGTATATGGCGTTTATTGCGCTTTGATTTTATCGAAATATTTGGTCTGCGCATCCTTGGCGGCGGCATCGAGCTGCGCCTTCAAGTCTGTGCCCTTCTTGGAGAATACCTCTTGAATGACATTGGTCATCGTACCGTAATATTCCTGCGTATTGTACTGCGCTTCCGGCAGACCATCAAGCAATTTATTCGACTCCTCATTATATTTGTACACATTGTCGTATTTGTCGAAAATCGCTTGCACCTTCTTGCCATAGTCCGAGTCGGCGCCAAAATAGTTCATTTGCGGCGGGATGAAGAACTTGCCTTCTGTTTTACGCGCCTGAATGTCGGTTTCAACCGATTTGAGCCAGTCATCGGAGAAATAATCAAAGGTAATATAGCGGAACGCCATCTCCTGCTCGTCTTTGGTCGCATTCGGGTTGATGACCAGATAGTCGCCGCCCAGAATCCCGTAATGCTTGCCGCCTGCTTCTGCTGCCGGCATTGGATATGTGAGCACATCCTCCTGCTTCATGTTGCCTTGGTTCAAGGCCTGCTCAATCGGTCCTTCTGCTCCTGCAATAACCATTGCCGTGCGGCCTTGTGCAAAAGCCCCTACAGCATCGCCCCAGCCCAGCGCCCAGTCCTGCGGAATGGCATTGGCTTCCCAGCGGAGCTTGTTATAGAACTCCAGCGCTTTTAAGCCCGCTTCGGAGTTAAACGCCGCTGTTACTTTGCCGTCTGCAATCGTTTGGATCTCGCCGCCCGCCTCGAACAGGAAATTCGTCCAGTTCCAGCCGGCCTCATTGCCTTTGCCCATCGGCGCGATGCCGGAGATGCCTTTCTTCGTATCGGAGGCCGCCTTGGCCGTGCTCAGCATATCGTCCCATGTCCAGTCATAGGAAGGAACGGCCACGCCTTTATCATCCAGCAGCTTTTTGTTAATAACGGTACTGGTCACATACCCTTTTTGAGTAACGCCGTACACTTTGCCGTCAATCAGGAATTGATTTTGCAGGATCGGATTGATTTGATCCTTGAATTCATAATTATTCCACAGCTCCGTAATATCAGCAGCCCAGCCGCGCTCAACGAGGAATTTGGCTTCCGTCGCAAAGGTATTGAAGAAGGTAGGCGCTTCGTTGGCCGCCATTTTGATGCCGATCTCATCGGTGCTGTAATGCCAGTCGCTTTTCTCAACGGTTACATTCGGATATTTCTCGGTGAAACGCTTGATCTTGTCGTCTTCCAGCTTCCGGTTCTCCACCTGGTCAGGGAGCGGGTAATAGACGCTGATCGTGATTTTCTTCGTCGAGATGTCCTCTTCGGCCGGCGGCGTATTATTGGCCGCGGCTCCGTTGTCATTGGCGGCTGCCGGCGGGTCCTCGGCCGGTGTGTTAGCCGGCGCATTGGCGGCCGTGTTGTTGTTCTTGCTGTTGTCCGAGCCGCCGCAGGCAGCCAGCAGCGCACTGAAAACCATCATACATACAAGGATAAGACTTAACTTGCGCATTGAAACTCCCCTTCTTCCTCATAAATTTTATTTGAAATAGAAGAAAGTAACCGTGGCCTATACTCTGCTTCTATTTCACCGGAATGAAACGAGCCCCGCCTTCATAAGGACGGCGTCAGCCTTTCACCTTGACCTTCTAGAATTTATAAGTTTCACGCCTATAATTTTCTATAAGGCTTGAGGGAAGAAACTGACTTTCCCGCCAAAGAACGGCGAAGCCGTTTCTTCTTACCTCTTAATCTTAATGGAGGCGGCTTCATACTGACGATGTGTATTCCTATGCTCATCGTGTGCAGCTTTACGCTCTCGCCATCCTATCCCTTGATGCCGCCCAGCTGCAGGCCGCGCATTATAAAACGCTGGAAAGTGAGAAATACAACCATCGGCGGCAGCATAATCATCGCCAGTATCGCGAATTTGATATTCAAATCCAGTCTCTTCGCATTTATGACATATTTGTATATGGCCGTTGCCAGCGGGCGCGTCTGATCGCTGTGCATGACAAGCGAAGGCCAGAACCAGTCGTTCCAGGCATTGGAGAACACGAAGATCGCCAGCGTCGAGAAGATCGGAACCGACAGCGGCAGCGCGATCCGCAGGAAGCATTTGACCTCCGATGCGCCGTCTATCCTTGCCGCTTCGAACATTTCCATCGAGATGCTGTCGAAGAAGCTCTTGAGCAGCAGCAGATAGAAGGCATTGGCCCCCGCTGGCAGCCAGAAAGCGAAGAAGGTATTAATCAGCCCCAAATCCTTCAGATTCAGAAAATTCGGGATGATATAAGTCGTCGGCGGAATGAACAAGGTAATCAGGAAGAAAAATGTAATCCCGCGCTGATAGGGCACGTTCAGCCTCGACAGGCTGAATGACGCCAAGCCGAGAACCAGCACGGTAACAATCATATTTCCGGCGAAAATCGCCATTGTATTCCGCAGGAATATCGGCAGATCTATAAAATCCCAGGCTTTCTGGAAATTGCCCCAGCTGTACTTCTCAGGCAGGAAATGCGGGGGAAAGGCATAGACCTCTTCATTGCTCTTGAGCGCATTAAAGAAAGTCACGGCGATCGGGTACAGCATACTGAACACCATTATGAGAATGACGAGAATCATAAGACCGTAGTAGATTTTGTTCGATGTTTTCTTCAAGTCATAGACGGATAGAATGCCGCGGTCATAGCTCTTCATGGCTAGTTGCCCTCCCTGCGTTGAAATCGGTATTGAACGACCGCAAGGCCGCCCAGAGCAAGGAACATGAGCACGCCCAATGCGGCAGCCACCCCGTAATCCAGCCTGGTTGTGGCATACTTTACAATAAGCAGCGCATAGGTGAGCGTTGCGTTGTTAGGACCGCCGTCCAGCATGGCAAGCTGGGATTGCAGCCCCTGCGAGGTCGCGATCAGCTGCAGAATCAGCATCAGGACGATCAGATTGCGGATGGAGGGCAGCGTAATATAGCGAATCCGGTTCCATACCCCGGCGCCGTCAATTTCCGCCGCTTCGTACCAGTCGCGCGGAATGCTGAGCACCGCCGCCAGATAGATCAGCATGGCTGAGCCGAACTGCTGCCACGACTCCATAATAACGAGGGAAATCATTGACCATCGGGTGTCGGTCAGGAAGGCGATCTGGTCCGCCCCGGCTTGGGAAAGCGTCGCATTGATCGGCCCAACCGGATCATAGAACCAGCGCCATAATCCATAGAGCACAACAACAGGAAGAACGTTGGGCAGATAGGCCGCAACGCGCGCAACTCCCTGAAACTTCTTCAGCTCCGATATCGCAATAGCAAACAGGATCGGAATCCAATAGCCGATCAGAAGTCCCAGGAGCATATAGTAAAGCGTATTTTTGACGGCCTTCCCTACATCAGGATTTTGAAAGACGGTCTTATAGTTTGCAAGTCCGATAAATTCCGTGCCATTCACAAAATCAACATGCTGAAAGCTGTAAACGAACCCTTTTATAATCGGCATCCACAGAAAAGCGATGAATATAAGCGCCGCCGGTAAAATAAAAAGATAGCCCCACATATTTTTGCGCAGCAATTTGCAGATTCCGGATTTATGGACACCCTGTGGGCCGTCCGCCTGTATGGGCACCGTTGTTTGACTCATCCTAGTCTCCCTCATTCCTTCTCTATGCGTGATAATTAAATTGTAATGAAGGAGAGCAGGACTGAACATGTGCAGTTCTATCTGAATGATGGGCGATTTTACTTCTTCAGCTCGCTTGGGCTCATGCCGAAATATTTCTTGAATATTTTGCTGAAATGCTCCGGCGATTCGTAGCCCACCTGCTCGGATATTTCATAGCGGCGCAAATCCGTTGTGGTCAGCAGCCTGCGGCTTTCTTCCATCCGGAGCTTGATTACATATTCCCAGAGATTGAATCCGGTTTTCTTCTTGAACAAATAGCTCAAATAATTGGGGCTGACGTGATTCCTCTGGGCCACCTCATGCAGCGTGAGCCCCTTCTGTGCATAGTTATGGTCGATATAGCTCTTGGCCCGGTCCACGATGACATTATTCTGGGCATTAAGCTCATCCGCTGTCGGTTCCTGCGCGGCATACCGGCTCCAATCGAAATCCCCGTAATAAAACACATAATGATCCGGATGATCCGCATGCCGCAGCAGCGCCCTGCGGGCCTGCTCCTTAAGCGTAGTCAAAAATTCCGTTCCCTTGAGAATCTGACTGATTCCGACCACACAGGAAAGGCGCAAATACTTGTGAAGATTGAAATGCAGACTTCGACCGATCATATCGAGCTGATTGATTTTATCGACATTAATTTCTTCTGCTTTCTTCCCGTCCCATTGAATCATCACCGTAACTTCCTGATCGTCCGAAGAGAAGATCACATGATTCCATTCCTCTCCCATCAGCTCATTGATGATGTTAAGCGCGGCATACTGAAGCAGCTCGCTGTCTTTAGGATATAATTGCTGATTTCTAATCCCGGATGGCAGATTCAGGTTAACGACAATGATTGAATAATGAGGCCCGTACAGGGAGATGCCGTAACGCTGCGCAAGCATATCAAGGATCGCCTGCTGGTCGCCGGCTCCCCTCAGCAGCTGCCCCAGCAGTCCATTTTTCTCCGGTGCCGGCTCCTCCATGCGGAACTGCTCGCGAAGCTCGGACATGACGGCTTCCGAAGCTGCAGCGGGCTTGTTCATCTTCAGCAGCACATTGCGGACGGAGTCCAGAAACTGCTCGCTGTTCAGCGGCTTGATCAGATAGTCCTTTGCCCCCAGCTTAATGGCCATTTGGGCATATTGGAACGTTTCATGGGCGGATACAATAATCGTCTGCACCCATGGCTTGATCAGCTTGGCCTCGTGCATCAGCTCGATTCCGTTCATCGCGCCCATCTGGATATCCGTAACCAGCAGATCAATTTCTTCCATCCGCAAATAGTCAAGCGCCTCATATGCGTTGTAAGCATTATAGATGTGGTCGATGCTAAGGCCCGATGAGGCGAGCAGGCTGGTCAATCCCTTGCAGATCAATGGTTCATCATCGACGATTAATATGTTGTACATCATTTGCCCCCTTATTTGTTGCACTGCCGCTTAGATCCGCTGTCCTTCTTCGTAAGTTTTGGGAAACACGATGGTTACCGCTGTTCCCTCAATCTCCCTTCGCTGATAGTGCAGTCCATAAGGTCTCCCAAAATGAAGCTGAATGCGCTGGTGAATATTGCGTATGCCGTATCCCAAGGACGGCTGTGCCTCTTCCTCATTGAGCAGCCGGTCAATCGCCTCATAGTTCACTTCCTTGTAGCCATTATCCTCAATCCGGATCATGACTGTGTTTCCCCGGTCGAATGTTGAAATCATTATTTCCCCGTCTTCTCCCATATTCTTGATGCCGTGAATAATGGCGTTCTCAATTAATGGCTGAAGCGTAATCTTGGGAATGAGCACATCATGAATCCGCTCATCCAGGTTCCAGATGACCTGGAATTCATATTCATATCTCGGCTGCTGCAGTTTAATATAGGCGGCCGCATGCTCCAGCTCCTCTTCCAGCCGGATAAGCTCCCTGCCGCGGCTGAGCCCGATTTTCATCAGCTTGGCGAGCTCCTTGACCATCTCTGCCGACTCGGTGCTTCCCCCGAGTGATATCTTCCAGTAAATGCTCTCCAGTGTATTGTAAAGCAGATGCGGATCGATCTGCTGATAGAGAATTTGCAGCTGTGTCTCCTTTTGCTTCAGCTCCATCTTGTATTTGTAATGGATGAACGTATTCAAGCGCCGCGCCATGTCGTACATGGAGGAAATAAGCACGCCCACCTCATCGTTTCTGCCCTTGCCGGGCGTCATCGGCACCAGCTTCCCCGGCTCGTAGGAACGGACGAAAGCAGCCAGCTTCTGAAGCGGTGTCATGAAGGAACGCCAAAAATAAACCATGCCCATCAATACAAAAACGGTGTAAACAACCGTTATATACAAGATGACATGCTTGAGCTCACTTTGCTGCTGCAGCAGGGAGCGGACCGGAATTTTATAAATCAGCTTCTGCTTAAGCGATTCATTCGTGTTGACCACATAGATCAGATCGGAATCGATGAAGTTGGTGACTCCGCTCGTATTCGTTAATTTCGCATATTCGGGGGGCAGCAGGACTTCCTCGTTGATCAGGCCTTTTTCCGTAGAGGTCAGCACCTGATTACGGTCATCGGTAAAATAAATCTTCCCGTCCGGCAGGGATACCGAGTTCAGCGATTCGCCGATCTTCTTATCCATCTTGGTTACCACCAATACGCCGAGCAGATCATTTCTCTGATAAATACTGTTGACCGCCCTCACATAAACCAGCGTCTTCTGCTTGTTGATTCCCACATAGGCGTCGATGACCTGCAGGGAGCCGCTTCCTTTGTTCAGCACGGCCTCTTCATACCAGTTGGGCTTGTTTGAAGCGGACAGGAAATACACACCGCTTTGCGCCAGAGGCAGCTGCGCTGCGAAAGAGAAATCATTATTGGGGTCATACACATAAAAGTTGTAATAGATCGCTTCCCCGCCGTTCACACCCGTTGAATAGCCGGCGAGCAGCTTTTCCATTTCGGTATATTTATTGAGCCGGTCATAACTGGACTCATTCTGTTTTTGCGCAAACTTTTGGGTAATGGAGTTTTGAATGATCGAATAGGTCGTATTTTTCACCGAGTCGATGTCCCGGTTAATGAGGGCAAAATTTTGCTTATTCAGTTCCGTGTAAGCGTTTGTAACGTGACGCTTCAAAATTTGCTCTGCCCGCACATTTCCGTACCAGTGCAGCAGCAGGACGGGACTGACCATAACCAGCAATAACAGGAGCAGCTGCTGTTTGACACTTATTTTCGTGAGTGGATTTGTCATGCTGTTCCGGATGAGCTGCACACCTCCTAAGACCCTGTTACTTGTTACTATATCAGAATTGCCCAGCTGCAGTATGGCTATTTTTATCCATATTAAGGAGCAGATCTATGGACTTTACGGGTCTTCGGATCAAAGCGGCTGACGTCTTTTATTTGTGCGGCAAAGGCGAGATTCTTCTCCTGTTGCAAAAATAATCTTGACAGAATCCAACCTTCTTTCAAGTATTCAGAAAGTTTGAATTTCATCAAACGCGCAAAAAATGCTAAAATGTTTATGAATGAAAAGAAAGGCGGAGAATAAATGGTACATGCATTCACCATCAGACCCGATATGTATAACGCCTTCGAAGACGAGGCCGAGCAAATTGAGAAGTGTAAAGAATGGGGCTTGTTATCCGAGAAAGCCACCAAATCAAAAGTGTTTTTCTATAAAAGCAATGGCATGAATCTGGCCTGCAGCATTATCGGCTATGTCGATAAAATGACCGCGGTTATAGCATTTGAGAATGATCAGCAGCATTGCATCCATCCCTCGTACCTGAAGGAGATGCAGGCGTCGAACTACGGTCAGAAGCCTTCCGGCGCAGTGGAGGAATCGCCGGATTCTTTGATTGCGGAGCTCGAAGTCCCGCAGGATGAGGCTGGACCTGTTCCGGACCCGCTGCCGGTGGAAAACATACTGGCGGAGCCGGAGGTCAGGAAAGCTCCAAAAGAGAAGACCAAAAAAGAAAAAGCCCCTAAGCTTCAGCTCCCGGAAGAAAAGATCAAAATGATCGCGACCGTACAGGAATTTACTACAGTACCGAACCATTTCTCCGATACCGAGGATGAGGTTGTCATCTATGAGGCTGTATCCTTTGCCGAATCCGGGGAAGAAGTCGGCATGGCTTGGTCAAGCCATAGCGCTACGTTGAAAAAAAACGATTTGAAGGTCGGAGAAACAATCACCTTTGAAGGAAAAATAGTTGCGAAGAAGCTCACAAAACACCCCGTATCCTATAAAATCAACAATCCGGCTAAAATACAGAAAGCATAAACCTGACTGGGAGCAGCTTCGGATTGGTACCCTTTGCAGCCTGAAGCATGTTTCTTTACCTGGAGCTTTAACAATGAACCTTATCATCCTATAAGGTTCAAAAAGGCTGCCCGACTTCCCGGCAGCCTTCTAATGCACCCTTATATTTCATCCACATCAAATGCCTGTCCACTTTTGAAGCGGACAGGCATTACTATCATTCAAAAGAATAGGTCCAGAAGCGTTCAATGCCAAAACGCTCTGCAATTTCTTTTTCCCCCAGTTTCTTGCTGCCCACTAATTCAGCGGCTTGGAACTGTGAGCGATGAGCCTCAATGGATGCCATCTTTTGCTTCAAAAACGGTTTAACGTTACGGACAACATCCGGCTGCCCCAGTACTTCTATGGTATTTTTGGAAAAGGCCATGGCATGGACAACGGGACGCTCATTTGGGGGCAGCTTGGCAATCGTACGAACCACAGCCGCTCCGCATGCATCATGATCCGGATGAACGCTGTAGCCCGGATAAAAGGTAATAACCAGCGAGGGGTGGAGCTCCTTCAGGAGACTGCCGATACTTCCGTCCAGCTCCTCCTGATCCTCGAACTCAATCATTTTATCATGAAAGCCCAGCATTCTCAGATCCTGGATCCCGATTGCCGCACAAGATGCCGCAAGCTCCTTCTTACGGATAACCGGAAGTGTCACCCGGTTAGCAAATGGCGGGATCCCCATATTTCTGCCCATTTCTCCCAAGGTCAAACAAGCATAAGTTACCTTGTCTCCGTCTTGCAAATACTTGGCAGCGGTTCCTGCAACCCCGAAAGCCTCATCATCCGGATGCGGCAATATAATTAAAATATGCTGTCCCATTCCATTCCCTCCTTTTGTCTCCTTAGAAAGGCGTTCTGCTGAGCTGCAGAGCCACAATCAGCTTGCCTTGACCATCATGCCCGGCAAGAATTAACCTCTCTGTATCTGTCTCGTCCCAATGCGTTAGCCCTTCTGAATAGATCCAACCGTTCGCCGTTTTCAAGCCTACCCGATAATAAGGCCCTTCTCCGGCGATGGAGCCTTGTGAATATTGAATGCTGGCGTTCGAAATAAAGGTGGCTGCCGGATGCTTGTTGCTGTCCAAATGAGCAGCGTACGCTCCCGATGTCATTTCAAGATGAACATAAAGCATCTGATCTTTCAAAATATCTATCCTCTGTTGGACGTTGATCTGATTAATGAGCTGCATCTTACCCTCCATCTGCCACCATAGTTGTTGTGTTGTTCCACTATCATACGCCTTCTACATATAAAAATAAAATGAACAATCTTCCTGGGCATCAATAAGTCAGAAACTTTGAAGCTGCATTCCACGGTTCCCCGATCCATTCCCATGAAACATATATAGAAATCATGCGTATATATGAACCAGGGGTTGATACGATGATCTTTTTTGCGTTTATCATTATTGCGGTTGCCATCGTGAATATTATTTATCCCAGCTTTGGTTGGCATTTAAGATATGGCTGGATCGTCAAGGGTGATTCCGAGCCGAGCGATGCCTATCTAATAATGAGCAGAATCAGCAGCATTATCGTACTGATTGTATTTCTTATTGTCGGAATCCCTTTTTTGTTCTAAAACAGTATTCCTAATTCAGGCAGTGAGGAGATACATATGATTAAACAGTTCATGTTTCCCATGATTGCGATGGCGTTTGTTATCGCCGGAATCCTGTTCATGCTTCAGGATTATAAATCAATAGGCGCAGTTTTAATGATTGTAGGCATCTGTTTTAATGTTGTCGGAATGATTATACGAAATCGAAGAGCAAAAGGCGGATAACCAACCTTTTTATACCGCCTAACAGCAGGTTATATATCCAAGTCCGCGAATATCACCTGACCTCCTTCACCAAGAGGTGATGATGCTGCAACAACGGAACCATTTTGCCCCATCCATTAAGACACCAAGATTCCCACCTCGGATGAAACTCATTCATCCGAGGTGTCTTTGTATTTGTTATCAATGAAAACAAAAAAACCCACAAAAGTGAGTTCAGTTAACTCCGTATAAGCATTACACCCTGAAAACTGGATAGGAAATGGACAAGTATATTCTTTAGCTGTTGTTGGATAAATCATTGTAGGATAAGCCCTCGACCGATTAGTATTCGTCAGCTGCACATCTTGCGATGCTTCCACCTCGAACCTATCAACCTGGTCGTCTACCAGGGGTCTTACGAATTGGGAAAT